>JBCCSC010000005.1:0-201212 GCA_039200705.1 Chloroflexota bacterium | reverse complement strand
AATACCATTTGTGAATGAGTTCGGTAAAGAAAAATATGATGAGTTATTCGATAACGTTTGCAAAGAGATTGCTCACCGTCGAATGGGCTACAAATATATATCGGATTTACAAACTGGTTCAAAAACTGCATTTCAATATCACTCTTTAGCAGAGATAGATATTGAGCTTCAATCTAACTCAAACAATGCAGATTTGTGGTTCGAAAAGGCAGGCATTCATCATGATAGAAATGAATACCACGAGGCTATGAGAGCAATCCGAAATGCTTACAGATTAGAACCAAGGTTGAGTCATATTATTTTGGGTTATGCTGCTATTATGGCAGACTATGGATGTTTCACCAAGGATACAGCTTCAAGGGTATTTTTAGAAGCTATTCGACTATTTGAGTCAGTTCGATCAGATTTTGGGGATGCTCTAATTGATTACAATATTGGTCGTACCTACGGTTGTTTAGATGATATTGACAACAGTCTTCAATACTATGACTCTGCACTAGAGTCGAACCCATTAAACGAACTTGCAGCGCAAATATGGGTCAATAAAGGTAATACCATGGCGGAAATGGGTATTGAAGATTCTGCTACTTCTTTCGAGAAAGCGATAAGTTTGAATCCTGAGCTTTTTCAAGCACATCAAAGTCTTGGTGCATACTATCGTCGTCATGATAACTTCTCAGAAGCAAAATCATCCTTTGATATAGCTTTGGAGATTTCTCCCAAAGTAGAACAGGAATTTAGATTCTCATATTGGTATGCCGATGTGCTATATAACTTAAATGACTTCGGCAATGCTGTAGAATGGCTTGATAAAATTACAAATCCATCAGCAGATGAAGTAAAACACATTCGACACCTGAAATTTTATATATACCATGAACAAATTGAGAATACTGCAGATATATCGGTGATTCAGGAAGCCCTTACATTTTATGATAACTGGCTAAAGGATACATTTAGTTTAGATGATGAGTCTTTTTTTCTAATACAACAAGAACGAGCAAAGTTATTCAAGTTCACAAATAACAAAAACAAAATAGACGACATAATAGTTGAAATTACGAAAAGGCAAGTGAATCCAGAAAACATGTTGAATATGTTAAGTTTACTGGCTGAGATACAATATGACAATAATTATTATCACGAAGGGTTATCGACAGTAGTTGAATTAATTCGCTTGGAAAAATTCAATCAAAATCACTGGGATAAATTAGGAATCTTGATGGATAGGTTGAACTTATTCACAAAAGCTAAATTATTGGATGAACTTTATGAACGCATCTTTCATCATATAAATGGCGGATTGGAGCAAAAATTGGAGGATGATATAGATAGTTTTTTGAATTCATTATAATTCTTAAGCTAATCACACCGACACTCGATACTCTCAAGCTGGCTTTACTTTAGTCATTCTCAGCATGGTTGAACCATTTAATATCATTTTTAATCGTACACATCGCATATCTGATTACTCTCGTACTATATCGCTAGCCGCACAGCATCACCTAAGATAGAGACGAAATACGTTTATTCATCAGGGAGCATCATCTATGAAGAAAAGCCTATTTGTACTTATCACACTGTTTTTACTCGCCTCGCAAGCCCTCGCCCAATCCGACCCAACTTACATTCAAGTTAATTCAGGCACAGATATTGTCATCAATAACGGACAATCGGCTTATATCGTCCTGCAAGTTAATAATCCAAGTTCTGAAACCTTAGAAGGAGTCGAAATCGCCTGCACAGTCGATGTGCAATCAGGCGCAATGAGCATTAATACTGACAACACCCAAGCCTACATCTTCGAGAGTATTGACATCTCAGAAACTACCGCAATCTTCGGTGGTGCAGATGTAAACTTCATCGCTGGTCAATCGGGCAACGTTCAATTGGTCGTCACAGCCGATGATGCTGAGGATGACATCTCTAAAGCCATTGTCACCTGCGAACTATCGGTTGATAGTGATAATCTCGGGGCTGTCGAGGTAGCAATTACTTCAACAGGTGTATCGCTTCCTCACAATAACAACTCAGACAATGATGCAAATGACTCAAGCGCAACAGGCAGTATCATCAGCATCAATAATGGCGCAGAAATCCGTGTTGCTGAGGGTGAATCTATCGAACTCGTGATTCAAGTCGGCAATGCAGGAGGTGATACCCTCGAAAATGTAGTTGTCACCTGTGAATTTGATGCGCTTGAAGGTGACTTAACAATCATTGAAGACCGCACCGATGCGCGTGATTTTGTCAGCTATGTGGTGGAAGAAAATAGCGTCGTCTTCGGTCAAGATGAGGGTATCAGCTTACCAGAAGGGCAAAATACGACAATTGCACTGGGTGTGCTTCTCGAAGCCGATAGTGCCAGTTCATCCGCAGGAGTCGGTTGTGCCATTACATCTGATACAGACATCGAAGAAAACGAACCAGCCACAACTATTGTCAGTAATCGTGATGAAAATGCCAGCGAAGACTCATCATCCGAAACAGATGATAGCGATGCAGATAGCACAGGCTCACTCAGCATCAATAATGGGAGCGAAATCACTGTCGGCGAGGGGCAATCAGCAGAACTCGTGCTTCAATTTGGCAATACCAGTGATGCAACCTTAGACGCAGTCTCGATTGTGTGTACTATTTCCACTGATGATGATGCAGTCACATTCAGTGAAGAACGTACCAATACCTACGGCGCAGGTGACTTTGAGATTGATGGCAATACACTCACCGCCACAATTGATAGCACCATGCCACAAGGGCAAAATATGAACATGGCTGTCGGCATTCAAGTCGATGATGCTAGCACAAGTGCTACTGTCACCTGTGAGCTACTCAACGATGGCAACACCTTATCCAACGCAGATATTAGCGTTAACAGCAACTAACACGACAATTCCCCTGTCATAGCTAATTGTGGCGGGGGATTATCTCTCAATAATTATCATGCAACTCAAACAACTCACACCTTTATTTGGCATTCTTAAACTACAACCACCGCAGCCTTTTCCGACATGGTTAGGGCAGGTGTCGCCGTTTTTCGTCGCACAAACATCAGATGAATACAGCATTATCTGTCCACAAGATGCAATTCCAAAGGGAATTGACTACAGCGCAAATTATCATTGTTTCCGTGTTGATGGTGACCTTGATTTTGACGAGATTGGCGTTGTCGCACGTTTATCCAAACCCCTTGCCGATGCAGGAATTAGCCTTTTTCTGGTCTCAACTCATGACCGTGATTATGTCTTTGTCCATGTGGATGACCATCAGCAAGCAGTTCAAATTTACGAGAAGCAGGGTTTCATCATCACCCACGAATAACGCCAAACATATGACCGTTCATATGCACAACACTTACAGCACATCCTTTGCTACAATTTGTAGGGACGACATCTATGTCGTCCGCCTAAACAATGATGAGATTAATATTTGACGGAGAATAGTCAGAGACCTTAAATATTTACTTTTACAAATAAATGTCCCTGTTACGTCCTGTTTAATAGGCAAACTTTTCTAACAAACATCACCATATCACCAACCAAAATTTAACAGAAAAGTCGTTTTCAAAATAATGCTCTCAAAACTTCATATTGTCTTCTAATAGATTAGCACGTATAGTGAAGACTGTAACAATCAACGATGTTTGTCACAACCCTGCCAACAATCGTGCTTGGTGGGGTTTTTCCGTGTTTAACGAAATTTGGAGCAATAATGACACAAACCTTCCAATCACTGGGCTTAGTCCCGTCACTTCTGGAAACGCTCTCCGAACTCGGCTATGAAGAACCAACGCCGATTCAAGCCGCCGCCATCCCTCTTTTGCTGGATGGACGCGATGTAATGGGGCAAGCCCAGACTGGAACGGGTAAGACGGCAGCGTTTACGTTGCCAACAATTCAGCAACTCTCAGGTGAAAGCCTCGAAATGCTGATTCTGACCCCCACACGCGAACTGGCGATTCAAGTCAGCCAAGCCGTGTATCGTTACGGGTCAAAATTGGGACTCAAAGTGCTACCTATCTATGGTGGGCAATCATATGACCGTCAAGAACGTCGTCTACGCAAAGGCGTTAATGTCGTCGTCGGCACACCTGGACGCACCCTTGATTTGATTCGCAAAAAGTCACTCAAGCTGAATGATGTACGCTTCATGATTCTGGATGAAGCCGATGAAATGCTCAAAATGGGCTTCATCGATGATGTCGAAGCCATTTTATCTGCGACGGATAAAAGCCAGCGTCAGACCCTGTTGTTCTCGGCGACATTTTCCGACCCAATTCGTAAACTCGCCAAGAATTACATGAACAATCCCGAAGAAATTACCATTGAAGCCGATGAGATGACCAATGAGGACATCAATCAACGCTATTACATGGTGAACCATCACGACAAAATTGAAGCCCTAACGCGCATTCTTGAATTTGAAGACCGTCAAAATACGCTCATCTTCACACGGACGCGTGTTGGCTCAGCCGAACTTGCAGAAAAATTAGCGCAACGTGGTTTTCCTGCGATTGCGATTCATGGTGATTTAGCACAAAACGAGCGCGAACGTATCTTGAATCGTTTCCGCAATCGCTCACTCAATATCTTGGTGGCGACTGATGTGGTCGGACGCGGGGTCGATATTCCTGATGTGTCTCATGTCATCAACTTTGATATTTCACACATGCCGATTGAATATGTCCATCGCATCGGACGTACTGGTCGTGCAGGACGCAGTGGAGAAGCGATTACTATTATCACAGCCCGTGAAAAACGCTTAATTCGCCAAGTTGAACAATTCACCAAGCACAAAATCGCTAAAGGCAAATTGCCCACAGCCGATGACATTCTCGCAAAACGTGAACAAGAATTCATGGGGATGTTGGTCAAGCAAATTAAAGCGACAGAACAGCCAAGTGTTATCCTTGCTGAACTGATGAACATGGGCTATCCACCAGAACAAATTGCGACAGCCGTCATTGATATGCTTGCTGAACGCGAATTCACTGCACCCGTTAAAGAAATTAGTGAAGTCAGTGACAATCGTGACAACAACAATCGTCGCTCAGGACGGGGTAAAGGTCGTAGAGGTGGGCGCAAACGCGAACGGAGTTTCAGCAAAGTATCCAACGAAAAAGGCATGGTACGCATTGAGATGGATGCGGGCAAAAAGGATAACATCCGCCCAGGTGATGTCATCTATGCCGTTGCTAGTAGTGCCAAAATCTCAGGCAAGGTAATTGGTGCTATCAATATTGGCAGTAACTCAACTTATGTTGATGTGCCTGAACAGCATGTACAAGCTGTCCTGAGTGCGAAATACAGCACCGTGCGTGGACAACGGGTCGAATTCAGCCGTACATAATCTCAACCAAAATGGCGGAGTATAGATAACTCCGCCTTTGTCATCTACTCGCTACTAAGTGATAATCCCACAACAATTGGGTCATGGTCAGATGCGCGATAGGCATCAGGCAGATAAAGTGTCTCAATGACTTCTTCGGGCTTATATTCCAAATTATAGTCAATGTAGATTGGTTCATCGGAATTGATATGCCATTCAATTGCGCCTGTTACTTGTGATGCAAGGCTCTCATTAGCAAAGGCATAGTCAAGCGTTCCCCAACCTTGCGTTTCAGGTGATTGCCCTAATGCCAACGGAAAGCCAAAACTGTGTGCCTCACTATCGCTCAGATTAGCATAACCAAGCGCAATCAAATCTTGAATCGGATCTTCCATTGCATAAGCGTTAAAGTCACCAATCAGCAAAATATCAGGGTCATTTGTGCCTGTCGGATTCGTTGCTAACCACGCATCAAGAGCCGTCACTGCATCACGCCGACGTTGATTCCAACTTGCAACACCATCACCAATGTCTCGATTGCCATCATCACCACTGCCACCTTTGGCTTTAAGATGATTAACGACAACAGTTAATGCTTCACCTGTAGCAATCTCTTGGAAAGTTACTGCAAGTGGAATACGGCTCGTATTTACACCATTAAAGACAGGGGCTATGTCATCCAAGCCTAAATCGTCGAGCATTTCATCGCGCAAAATGGCTGGTACGGTATCAGGGGCAATCATCACGGTTGATGCACAATACATGAAACCAACTGCAACGGCATCCGTCCCAAGTGTGTTGAGTGCAATCGGTGGTTGTGATACATCGACATATACCCAATTTGCACCACAGCGTGTCGCGTCACCGAAATCATTCATACCATTCACTAGGTCTTGAGCAGCACTTAAGTCACTATCACGATAGTCATTCTCCAGTTCAATGAGACCGATAATATCTGCATCTAACTGAACGAGGGCTTCAAGTGTTTTGGCACGCTGGCGTAAAAATTCATCATAAGTATCTGCACCTCGCGGTGTCGGGAAATTATCGCCTTGACCATCGCCATTGAAATAGTTAAGCAAGTTGACTCCTGCAATACGCGATGTGCCTCCAAGATTTGGACTTTCAGTTGGGCGTGGATTTTCTGTTGTCATGATTTCAATCGGTGCAGTAGGTTGGATACGCCATTCATCCGAGCGAAAATCAAGAATGCCTGTTACAGATTCGATTTGATAACCCGAACGAACGGTATTTTCAGCCGAAAAAGGTGCATCATTGAAATTCGGCAATGGCAGGGCATTCTCGTTCGTTAGCCCATCGTCAACTAAAATCATACGTAAGCCAATGTCTTGCCGATAGGCTTCAAATGCTTCGCGCCCATTGGGTCGATTAAGCTGGGTGTATTGATAAATGCGCCCATCCGATGCAAGTTGAATTGTGCCATAACGTCCCAAATCATAGGTATCGTTAACTGTGAACGGTTCATTTGCGCCTACTACAGTTACTAACATATTTTCAGCAAATTCTAGCTCATCACGATTTGTTAGTGGGAAGGTAATTTGGCGTGGCTCTGGTAGTGGATTATTGGCACTGATGAGACGAACCTCGAAGGCTTCGAGGCGTGTTTGCCCACGAATTTCATCAATTTCGCCTGTTACACGCACAATATCGCCATTGCTGACATTGAGGATTGTGCCTCGTCGTTCAAAGACATAGACACCTTCAGATGTTTGTGGATTGTCGTCCATATCTGATGTTTCTTCTTGAAGAAAGAAGCCGTTGATGTCGCCATTTCGCCCATCTAAACCATCTTGGAAATCGCCGACCACGATGCCTTCAACGGTGACAATCGCCCCTTCGTAAGGACTATCAGGATAATCAGCATCATCTGGTGCGCCTTGTATCTCACTGATGAGTAGCACATCATCTTGAGCAATTATGGGCAATATTAATAAGCACAGGCTAGCGATAACAATTAAAAAGCGTTTCATAAAGTTCCTTTTGAGGTTATGTATTAACAAAAAAACAGGCTCATCTATTTGGGATAAGCCTGTTTGAGTATTTCTAGTTAGGGTTCGTTTTTGAGGCGACGCATCGACCAACCAAGAATTTCTGTCCGTTGCGCCGTGTTGATGACGAATGATACGGTAATTGCCAGACCAATCATCAAGAAGACCCACAGATTGAGATTCCCCCAATCTCCGCCAGAAATAACCTGTACTTGCTGATAGAAAGCTAGCATGGGCTCTTCGGCATTGAGGAACATGAACGCAAAACCATATGCTGTGACGATGATGTTGATATCTGCAATACGGGCTGACCAAAATCGTCCACGACGCGCCATTTTGCGATTATCTTCTGAAGCTTTCCAGTCTGCAACTGATTGTGATTTCTTCATACTGAGTTGCACATAGGAATCACTAGTTGTATCGAGTGAATCAATCGTTTTGGAAATTTTCTCGAATTGTGCTTTGTACTTAGCCACTAGCGCGTCTGCTTCAAATTCGCGCTTACGATAATCAATCACGAGTACATCTGCAATCTGGAAGAGAACCGTAATCAGAACCGTAAAGACCATCACCATGAATCCTTCCATTGGTGTTTGGTCAAGCGAAACATAGGTTGTCAAACCATCAAAGACCAATGCAATGACCAATGCCAGTAACCAAACAGGTTGAATCTTGCGAATCTCGGTATTGAAGGTTTTCCAGTAGCGTATGTACCACGGGTCATTAACAGCCGCGTCTAATTTGGCTGCGGAGAGCATCGGACCGACATTGCGTGATAAATCGGTGTAGTAGTAGTTCCACATTTGGTCGATGGTCATCGGGCGGTCAGAGAAGCGGTAGTTCCCTGCAACCATCTGAACACCTGCAGCGTTACGAATCGTATCAAGGAAGGTCTGATACAAAAAGCGACGGTCTTTCTCAAATGACTCAGGGTTTTGCACCCAGCGCGGAATCATCTGCCCTTGAATGTATTCCGTGTTATAGCCTATCAAATCATAGACCAGTTGCCATGCTTGCTCAGTGGTCATACTTAATGCATTGATTTCGATGCTTTGTTCTGTTGTTGTTTGCACATTTTGCTCATTATCTCCACTGACAACAATGGATTGTTCTGCTTGTTGCACTGGTTCGCGTTGAGCAGCAGGTGCTTCAACAAATTCAGTAAATGTAGGTGCTTCTTCGACAGCAACTTGGGTTGCCACAGAACGTGTAGCACGCCGTTGCGCTAGTGAGTTCGTATCATAGCTTGGTTGATTATATGATGAACTATAACTTGGACTATCATCATAGTAGTCCTCATCATCGTTGTCTTCGTCAAACCCTGCTTCTTCAAAGCGGTCTTCGAGTTCAATCAGCGCGTATTCAAGTTCTTCGGTTTCAACCTCATAGGGATTAGGTAGCTCTAAACCTAAAATTGGCGCAAGCGAGTGAATGCCATTTTTGACCTCTGAGAGATAAAATTCTTCGAGGGTCACATCATTTTTGCTGGCATTGGTGATGGTGCTCATCATATCATCACTGTCTGGTTTGACAGGGTCAGCCTTGTTCATGAGCCAGTAGGTGATGGTCTTTGCAACTCGTCGTGTTACAATTTCTTCGACAAGCGATAGTTTATGACGGAGGTCGTCTTGATGTTGTTTAAGTGGTTCAATCGCAACATCACGAATCAATTCTTTGAGACGCTTTTGAGAGTTGCGGATACCGACTTTATCAAATGAGAGTTCCAAATAATTTGGATTGATATTCATGCTTATATGCCTGATTTTGTGATTTCCGAGTGTGATAGACAGGTGATAAATCTGTCAACGGCGATGGATTCGCTAACGTAAAAAGCACTTCCCAAATTTAGGAAGTACTCTATAGTATCTCACAGTTTACATTGGTTTCGTGTCAGAAATGCTCATGGTGCTTGTCTCACAGTTTTCTGAAACGACTCGATACTATCATTTTATCGAAAATCAGGCATCTGAACTAGGACAATTTGTGACAAACTTGTTTAAGATTTGTTTGAAATGTATCAGGCTCAGTCGATGCCAAGATAAGTTTTCTGCACTTCTGGATTTGTCTGCAAGTTCTTGGCTGTATCAGCAATGACAACTTCGCCCGATTGCAAAACATAGCCTCGGTCAGCGATTTGGAGTGCCATATGCGCGTTTTGCTCCACGAGGAGAACGGTTGTCCCTTGCTCATTAATCTGCTGAATCGTCTCAAATACGCCATCAACCAGAATCGGTGCAAGCCCCATAGAGGGTTCATCAAGAAGGAGCAAACGTGGTTTCGCCATCATTGCCCGCGCCATCACGAGCATTTGTTGCTCACCGCCTGACATTGTGCCAGCATATTGAGTGCGTCGTTCGCCAAGGCGTGGGAACAATTCATACATATACTCTAAATCTTGGCGGATATTCTTGGTATCGTTGCGCTTGAATGCCCCAAGTTCTAAATTTTCAGTGACAGTCATCTTCGCAAAGACACCACGCCCTTCAGGTACCATTGCAATACCACGATTGACAATCAAATCAGCCCGCATCCCACTAATTGGCTCACCATCGTACATGACATAGCCATGCCGAGGTGTCATCAGTCCTGTGATCGTCCGTAGCGTTGTCGATTTACCCGCTCCATTCGAGCCGATGAGTGATACAATTTCGCCCTCTTCCACTGAGAAGGTGATGCCTTTCAGGGCGTGGATATTGCCGTAAAATGAATGTACATCGTTAACTTCTAATAATGCCATGTTAGTGTCCTTGCTCCCCTAGCTCAATTGTCGAACTGGCTGCTGCGCCTTTACCGAGATAGGCTTCAATCACCACTGGATTACTCTGAATATCACTCGGAACGCCTTCCGCGATTTTACGACCATAATCCAGCACCATAATGTGTTCTGAAATACCCATGACTACACGCATATCATGCTCAATAAGAACAACAGTTGTTCCTAGCTCATCGCGCAATTTACGAATGAAATCGGTTGTTTCAGCAGTTTCGCGCGGGTTCATGCCAGCAGTAGGTTCATCTAGCAAAATGAGTTGTGGTTTACTCGCCAGCGCACGCGCAATCTCTAGGCGACGTTGGTCACCGTAGGATAAATTTTTCGCCATGGCATCACCTTTGCCCTGCAAGCCGACAAACTTGAGTAAGTCACGCGCTGTTTGCTCAGATTCTTTATTTTCGCGCTGTGTGCCTGGTAAACCAAAGATTGAACCAATCCATGTCGATTTGAGGTGGGCTTCTTGACCGACCATCACATTTTCAATGGCAGTCATGTTATTGAATAGGCGAATATTCTGGAAGGTACGTGCAATCCCTGAGCGTGTAATTTCGTCAGGAGTTTTGCCATTCATGCGCTTGCCATCAAAGATGATGTCACCTTCGTCTATGGAATAAAAGCCTGTGATGCAATTAAAAAAGGTGGTTTTCCCTGCGCCGTTAGGTCCGATGATACTTGAAATTGATCCGCGTGGGATGAAAAAATCAAGCGAATCGACAGCGACCAAACCACCAAATCGCTTGGTCATGCCGTTTGCGGATAAAATTTTATCGTTTGTTTCTACCATTTGAATGACTCCGAATGGATATTTTGACGTGCAAATTTTCACCATATCGGACGAGGCACGCCTCGTCCCTACAGTAATAGTTTTATTTTAAGCAGATGCAACGACGGCTTCTCCGTCGCTCTGCTGAGTATCATCATTGAGTTCACGCCGTCGTACTTGTGATGGCCATAAACCTTCTGGACGATTGACCATCATGAAGATGAGCAATGCGCCATAGATGAGCCAGCGATATTCGGTGAATTCACGTAACAATTCTGGCATCCCAACGAGGGCAATCGCACCGAGCAAAATCCCAGGGTTGCTCCCCATACCACCGACGATAATCAGACTGAGAACGTTAATCGAGATGAAGACTGTAAAACTATTGGGAAAGACTGTGCCGACTTTTGCTGCAAAAATCGCACCAGCCACACCACCTGTTGCCGCGCTGAGCGTAAATGCTAATAGTTTAGCTTGCGCTACGTTGATACCCATAGCTGCTGCAACATCTTCATCTTCACGAATTGCCATCCATTGCCGACCAGTGCGTGAGTTATTGAGACGCACCGAAACAAATAGCGTAATCACACAAGCAGCTAACACGATATAGTACAGTTGCTCAGGATTAGTCAATTCAATGCCGAAGAAAACAGGCTTCGGAATCCGCAAAACACCTTGTGCACCACCAATAATCGGCGCAAGCCAATCAGATAGAGCCAACTTGCCGATAATCTCGCCAAAGCCGAGGGTCGCAATCGCCAGATAATCGCCTCGCATTTTCAAGACAGGCACCGCAAATAGAAAACCAGCAATCATCGCTGAAATAAGAGCTATTGGAATTACCATCCAGAAATTGAGCCATTCAGGACCACGCCCAAGGAGACCTGTCGAAGTCAACACGGCAAGAACATATGCGCCAACGGCATAATTCGTCACATAGCCGAGGTCAAGCAAGCCAGCGAGACCAATCGCAATATTGAGACCAAAGCCCATCAACACAAATAAGCCAACTGTCACTGCGACATCGCTAAGGGTGCGTCCAACAATCCAAGGTAGAGCGAGGAGTAATCCAACAAATAATGCCATCCCAATGTAGTAAGCAGGAGACCGTTCGCCATCATTGCGTTTTGGTTTTTCGGATCCATCCCCACGAACGAAGACCCAAATCAATGCGCCGATGTTGCTAAGAACGAATAAGCCAATCGCTGGAATTAAGAGTAAACTATCTCGACGGAAAAGCGCATCAATCACCGCATCTGGCACGAGTTGGTCAAGAATGAGGTTGACAGTTTCGCCGAAGATAGCAATCGCAACAGTGAAACTTGTACCCCAGATAATCGCTTTTCGGATTTTTTCAGGGATGAAGTAAAGCAATGTGCCAACGACACTAGATGCCATCACCACGCCAAAGAATATCCCTGCACCGAGTGGTTGATCGCGTCGATTATCAAAGGTGATGGTTTCAATCCAATCACGATTAACGTTAGTCAAAATATCATCAATATCAGGTAGAAGGTTCGTCAGCCACAAGAGAGCCAACGACATGAGGGCGGTCAACACACCAACTAAGAGACCACTGGCAATTGCTGCACCTGCATTCTTAGTATCAGTCAGGGTTTTACGAGTGCTGATGAACGCGCCGATAAATGGCACCACAATAATGAGCAATTGACCAAGCGTGAGGTAATCACGGACGATTTCGCGCTCGTTGAAAGCTGCCAACATCCCGACCATACCCACAAAGAGTAAAATTACTCCTGTGATTAAGCCTCGGTTGATGATGTCTGACCATTTGACAGGCTCAGGCTGGAATATGACTTCTGAACTAGACTGTGTTGTTTCTGCCATCAGGTCACCTCTACGCTTTCTTCTCGGTTAAACGTTCACCTAAGATACCTTGTGGTCGGAAAATCAAGACCAGCACGAGCATCGTGAACGCAATCACATCTTTCAATTGATTGGCACTAGGGATACCCATCCCTGCCAGTACGAGATTTGGTCCCATCGCTTCAATAACGCCTAAGAACAAACCACCAATCATTGCCCCAGGCACATTACCAATACCACCAAGCACAGCAGCAGTGAAGGCTTTAATCCCAGGAATGAATCCCATCGTGAATTTAACCCCTTGCGGACGGAAAATCCCGTTGATGACACCAGCAGCTCCTGCCAATGCACCACCCACAGCAAAAGTGAAGAGAATGATAAAATTAATATCAATCCCCATCAGCTTTGCGACTTCTTTATCTTCGGAGACAGCACGCATGGCTTTACCGAACTTAGTCCGCTCAACTAGCCAATACAGGGCAGCCATTATACCTAGTGCAGAGAAAAATACGATGAGTTGGGCTTGTGGAATCTCGACAAAGCCGAGGAAGTTAATCGTCCCACTGAAAGCATCAATATTCGGATATGCAAAGTTACCTGAGCCATACAATCCCGCGAAGGTATATTGCAAGAAGAAAGATGCACCAATTGCAGTGATGAGTGGCACAAGCCGCGGACTACCCCGTAAGGGACGATAGGCAACACGCTCTAGGATGATGGCAATCACCATCGAAATGAAGCCTGAGAAAACAATCATGATGAGGACGGAAATGATCGGATAGGTATTCAGAAAGCCGATTTGGTCAAGCCAACGCGCAAGGAACATCGTCGTGAATGCACCAGCCATGAAGACTTCCCCATGCGCGAAGTTAATCATCAGCAGAATACCGTATACAAGGGTATATCCAAGCGCAATGAGTGCGTAGATACTACCCTGTGCTAGCCCCGCAATGAAGAGCGCGATGTAATTTTCGAGGGTAAACTTCCCTGACAAAATCGTATTTGCTGAGCCTGTGATGACAATCACAATGATAAGCACACGGAGCAAATCAATTGTCAAATCAACCAGTGAGAGGTCTTCGTCATCACGCGAAATGAGTACCTGATAAACGAGGATGATGCTCGTGAAGTAACTAAACCAAAATCCAAGCCCTAGTTGAATATCAATATCAATAATGGCGTTATTCTGTGTCCAGAAAAAATTGAAGAAATAAAGGGTACTAATGGCACTCAATAAGGCAATCAGACCAATGGCTATCATCCGAATTGGTTTTGCAAACACACCGATGATAGTCAAAATGACACCTGCAATAGATGCAATAGGAATGGCATAAATAAGAGCATCCAAAGTTGCACCAATTGGCGTAGCATTCATGACATCTAGCCCAGAGGATAAGGTTTCTTCAGATGTTATCCAAGGAAATAACCAAAAGGCGAGTCCCAATAAGATAGCCGATACTAAAGTTAACAGGTCTAGGACTGTTAATTTAAAAGAGGAATCGTTCATACAAATAACTTTCTCAAATAATTATTACATGCCGTGCTACATTGCAGACTGAAAATACGACGAACAAACTAAAATCGGTTTATTCGTATTAGTCTCAAGCTGAATGTTATATGACGATACATGACTTACACATAATGAGCCAGAGCAATTATCACTCTGGCTCAAGAAAAGATAGGGTTAGATGGTGACTAATTAGCCGTCAGAGCTTTCTTCTTCACCTTCATCATCCATGTCTTCGTCTTCCATGTCTTCATCTTCCATTTCCATATCGCCGTCCATGTCATCCATGTCCGCGCTTGGGAGGAAAACGACAGGTGGAGGCCATGCGTTGTCGTTAACTTCTGCTTCGGTGATTTGGAAGATAGCGAGTGCTTCACCTGTTGCACAGTCACCAGAGAATGGTGATTCTTCTTGGCAGGTGAGAACGCCTGTCAAACCATCGAACATTTCAGTTGCTGCAACAGCATCGCGCAATGCTTGACGACCCACAACGAGGTTATCGCCATCTTCAACTGCTACAACTTCGATTGCATCCAAGAGGATGTTGGTTGCATCATAAGCATGTGCGTGGAAACCACTTGGTGGAACACCACCGATTTCTTCATCCCACAATGCGAGGAATGCAGAGTAATCTTCATCTTCTGGTGAGACGAATGGGCTTGAGAAGTACATACCAACAGCAGCGTCACCTGTATTTTCAGGGAAGCTATCTGCGAAGCTGGCATCTGCACCCATGAGGATAGTATTTTCCAAACCTGGGATTTCTTTCGCTTGTGCAGCCATGAAGTTTGATTCTGGCTCGAAGAGTGGGAAGTAGAGAACATCTGGTGCGCTTGCTGCAATTTCGGTCAAGATTGCGGTCATGTCGGTATCACCCACATTGACAGCACCTTGGAAGACAACTTCACCACCGAGTTCAGCGAAAACTTCTGCCATAACTTCTTGGAGACCGTCAGCATATGGGCTACCGTCATGGACAGTTGCCAATGTCATTGACCCTAATTCATTGAATGCAAATTCTGCTGCCAAGCTACCTTGGAAGAGGTCATTATGTGCAGTACGGAAGTAACCAGGTTGGTATACGCCACCTTCGTCTTCATTAGGGTTGGTGAGAACAGGACCTGTGTTGGTTGGTGAAATCATCAACATGCCTGCTTCACTGATAATTGGCAGTGCTGCAACACCTGCGCTAGAGCAACTAGTACCAATCACACCGAGAACACTTTCATCGGCAGCGATACGTTGTGCAGCTTGTTGACCACCTTCTGCAGTACAGAGGCTATCTTCTTCGATGAGTTCGATTTCACGACCCATCAATTCTTCGCCACGTTGCAAAATAGCGAGTTCGATACCACCAAGGGAATCTTCACCCAAGAAAGCAGTTGGACCAGAAACAGTCAACATTGAACCGATGACGACGGGGTCATTTGGACCAATTACGACACAACCAATTTCATCATCACAAGCATCTTGCGCTACAACAGTAG
Organism: Chloroflexota bacterium; assembly: GCA_039200705.1. Classification (GTDB taxonomy): domain Bacteria; phylum Chloroflexota; class Anaerolineae; order Aggregatilineales; family Phototrophicaceae; genus JAUZRW01. Next base: position 185,518 of record JBCCSC010000005.1, on the reverse strand, counting down.
GCAATGCGAGTAAGACGAGTGCCGAAACGAGTGCTAAAACAAGCAAGAAACGTTTCATATAAACTATGCTCCTCAATATATTTAAAGTGTTAACATATTACAGCAATTGTTAACAACTGCTGAGTGTGTAAATTGTAACGAGACTTGGCAAAAATCCCAAATGAATAGCCGAGATTAGCCAAAAATTTTTAGCCGTGATTAAGTTTTCATGAAAATTTGGCATTTGAGACTTAAATTACACCGCTTTACGGACTTTTTATTGGACACGATGTCTATCAAGTGAATAAGGGTTGCATCGCTTGTTTAGCGACTAATTCTTGCATGGTGTCGTCTGATGGGCGTAATTCAAATCGGCTAGCAGCATCCAAAACTTTTGGTAAGAGATGAATATCGCCTGCTGTATTGAGAAACACACCTTCTTGCCCCAAGACCCAATGCACAGCTAAATCAATATCTGCTTGTGCTATGAGTGGCTCGTACCATGTAGCATGAGAGTGTGCATCACTCACATACGGGCGACGGGTAATTGATTTAATTGTTTGGACAGCGACATTACGCTCTTCGGCGAGTTTCAATACTTCGGCAAACCCTTGTGCATAAATTTCATTTTGCATCATTGGATAATTGTAGGGGAGTAGAACACTATCGAAATCGAAGCGTTCAAGACTTTTACGGTGCATTCGTGCAATCGCAACATCGTGACCTGTTACCCCAATGTATTTGACTAAGCCTTGTTCGCGTGCTTCTTCAAGATATTCCAGCACACCGCCCTTTGCCATCGCTATCTCCCACTCTTCTTCACCGACGAGATAGTGCAACTGAATTAGATCAACAGAGTCAACTTGTAGACGTTTGAGTGAGTTTTCAAATTCGGCTTTGGCTTTGTCGTATCTGCGTTCACCTGTTTTGGTAGCGAGGAAAAATTGTTCTCGATGTGTTTTCATCCAAGGACCAAGGCGTAATTCTGAGGCGCCGTAGCTTGCTGCTGTATCAATATGATTGATACCGTATTCAATCAGGAGATTCATGGTTTGGTCGGCTTCATCTTGGGTGACATCACTAAATGCGGCTGCGCCAAAAATTGTTCGTGTACTTTCGTGACCTGTGCGTCCGAAGGTTGATTTTGGAATTGGCATGATGGGTAATCCTCCGTGTTATGTTGATAGGTGCGATTGTAACACGAAGGATGATGTGAGAGGTAATTAGCGGACTTTGTTTAGAATATGCTCTGCCATCAATTCTGGATGTGTACCATAACTAAAAATGGTATCTAGTTGTCCCCATTCGTTGATGAAATAGATACTTGCTGTGTGGTCAACTGCGTAATTATTGCTTTCATCGTCGTGGCGTTGATAGTAAAGGCTATAATCTGCTGAGATTTGTTGCAATGTAATGTCATCGCCAACAAGCCCAACTGTGTAATCTTCTATGCGGAAAGGTATCATGTATTGTTGCAAACGTTCGACAGTATCTCGTTCAGGGTCAACAGTGATGTAAACAAAGATGACATCATCAGCATACTCACCCAATAAGTCATGCGTTTGTCGAATATGCGTGAGTGTCAGAGGACAAATATCAGGACAATAGGTATAGCCAAAGAAAAGCATCACAGATTGACCGTGAAAATCGCTCAAGCTAAGGTCTTCGCCTGTAGTTGCAGGTAATGTGAAATCCACTAAGTCACGAGGCGTTGATAACTCACGTATTCCCTCAGGATTACCCTGTAAGTAAATTGCTTGGGGTGCTTCTGGCAGTATAAAATAGAGCATAGTGAAAATAATTACGCCTGACAACAAGGCACTCCCAATGAAGACGGCTAAAATGGTCTTCCATGAGTTGCTATTTTTACGTTTATCAATCATGTTTCACCTCGTCTGACCAATTTTAAACGCCAAATTTGTAGGACACCACTCAGCCCAATGGTAACAATGCCAATCGTCAACAATAGTGGTAAAGCAATTTGGTTATCTGTTGGCGTACCACAGAGAAAATTCCACAAGGCATCGGGCACTGATCTCAGCGTTTGCAAATCACGGATGAATGTCATTGCAAAAAGGAACATCAAGCCACTGATAACAGCAAAGAATACACTGGCTACCAGCAGATAAAATTGTTGTTCTTCTGAGGATGTATTGTCATCTCTTGAGGGTAGGACTGTCATCAGATATTCTCCAAAATTCCAGAGAGGATACAGCAGATACCATATCCTCTACACATATGCTTTTAGCAACCACCGAGAGCTTGACAATCAAATGCAGGGCTGTAGTAGCCTGTTGCCAGACTAATCGCATTCAGTAGTACAGGCACCCACATAATGACATTCGATGCCACAATCACAGCAATCCATAAACGCCAATTTTCAAGAATTGCTGGAACGGGTTCATCTTTTGGACTACGTGTGCTGGTTGGCAGAGATTTTTCATCACGGTCTTCATTGCTGAGGAAGAGCGTTCCGACAATCACAGCATAGAGTGCAATCGAGCTAATGAAGAGCAGAATACCAGCTACTGCAGTTGCATCTAACCAAGGTGCGACAGCTTCACTGATGTAAGCTCCTGCATCCCCTAAATCAGAGCGACGAACTGCGCCAGCTAGTCCCGCACGTCCCATGAAACCTGCAAAACCAATCATGCCAAAAAGCCATGTGTAAACTTGCAAGAGAGCGATGTTTTTGCCCCAGAGTTTCTTGCCACGTATCGCTGGCATAATCCAGTACAGAATACTGACATAGGTCAAGAAGACTGCGCCCCCTAAAGTTGTATGGAAGTGACCGACAACCCATGTCGTATTGTGGAGTGCAACGTTCATATTGAATGAGGCATTCATGACCCCAGTGATACCACCGAAGATAAAGAGGAACATGCCTGCGTATTGTGCTGCGACAACAGGGTCGTCGTACGGTTGTTTCCACATCCAATCGAACAGACCCGTTGCGCCACGTTTACGCCCACCTCGTTCAACAGTTGCAGCAATATTGAATGCTGTCATGAAACTCGGCACAGCCACAACGAAGGTCAGCATGGAGTGCATTAATTTTGCGGATTCGCTCACACCTGGGTCTACAAATAAGTGGTGAACACCAATTGGAATTGAGAAGACTGCAATCATCAAGAAGGCAACACGTCCGAGAGTGTCACTGAATAATTTTACTCCCAGTTGTTTGGGTAACATCGTATACCATGATACATAAGCAGGGATTAACCAGAAGTACACCAATGGATGCCCAAAGAACCAAAACAGAATCCGCGAGACTTGTACATCGGTGGTGGTGATGATGCCCAATGACAATGGTAAAGACATGAACAGAATTTCAATCGCAACACCGAGTGTAGCTGTGAACCACATCAAGAAATTGCACAAGACACCATAGACAGCCAGTGGCACAGGTTGACCAGCATTTTCTTTACGCCAATCAAGGTAGGTGAGCATTACGTTTAATGCGCCGACCCATGACCCTACAACGACCAATACTAAGCCGATGTAAAAGGCAGGATGAGCACTCATAGGTAGATAAGCTGTGTAGAGTACACTCGCTTGACCTGAAATAATTGCTACCCCTGCTAGTACCAAACCGACTAACATCAACCAGAAGGATGCCCATGCCAATTGAGGACTCTTCAGTGGTCGATTCAATGAGCGTTGCGTCACAAACATACTCACACCCATAATGAAGAATGTCGTGAAGACAAGCGCATTCAGAACACCGTGTAAGGTCAATGCTTGGTAGTAATATGAAAAGACAGGAATGGCATATTCACTCCCTGTGATGTTTTGCCAGACTTCTTGAAAACCAGGTGAGCGACGGAAAGTTTGAGCAGGTCCAAGTAAAATCCCAATCAAAAGTGCCACAAATGCAACTGCAACATGCGCCCCTACTAGCCGACGTTCCATTGCTTCCATTGTTGTGGGTGGAAACGTTAGGGTCAGCCCTTGTTCATCTCTTGTATCAATTGGTTTAACAGCCATAATTATTCTCCTACTTGCGCGAATTCGTCTACTTCTTCGACAATGATGGTGCCGTGCATAATGTGATGTAATCGCCCACAATATTCATGACAAATGAATTGAAACTCTCCTACTTCATCAAAGGTGACTTGAGCGCGTGCAATGTGCCCTGGAACAAGCTCAAAGTTGACATTGTGATGTTCAATGATGAAACCATGTGTGACATCACTACTGGTGATGAAAAAATCAACTTGTGCGCCGACAGGCACGCGCACAATAGCAGGATTGAAACTCCACATTTGTGCTGTCATTGTCACTTCGTAAACGTTGTTGCCCACATCACGCACACCAGGGTTAGCAAACATGGTATCGCCTAAGCGATTGGGATTGACGAAGCCTTCTGCATCAGGTGTACGGACTCCGAATACAATTGCCCCCACAATCAAGGCTGCCATAAAAACACCCAAAGTTGCTGATACAGCGATAATCCAATACTTTTCGTACTTATCAATGTGCATCGTTCTACTCCTCAGCGTAGGACAAAGATTTCAATGTAATGAATGGCATAGTAGATAATGTAGCCAATCAGCATCAGCGCAAGGAAAGCGACTGTACCGCGTGGTGGTCCGTAATCGAAATCTTCTTCGTCTACAGAATCGGCTAATTGACGACTTGGTTCTACAGGTTCTTGTGCGGTTTCGACTTCAAATTCTGTTTGATTTTGCATGTCTCTTTTTACCCTTCTCGATAAGTCTTATTCATCTTCAACTTGATTCAGCGATACAAGATATGCCACTAGATGCGATGCTTGTGCCCCTGTGATTTCATCGACGTATTGTGTTCCTAAATCAGGGTGGGTTTGTTCACTGAAAATAGATGCCCATAGATAAGCAGGTAACGGTTGACCTGTCACAATGGCACTGAGTTCATCAGATGAATGGCATGTACTGCAACTCATACCAGCCACTAATTCTGCGTTGAATAGGGCTTCCCCTTGAATGATTGAGCCGTTTTCTACTAAGAAATCAATCGTGGTAGGCACCGCACTCAGGTCAAGCTCTGATTGTTCAACAAGCTCCACATCTGTTGTCTCAGCGGATGAGGTATCAGCCGTTTCGGTTTCAGCTTGGTCATCTGCCATATCACTGTCGTCAGTTGATTGCGTCTCATCAGTAACGGTTTCAGTGGTGGCATTGTCTAAGCTAGATTCAACTGGAACTTCCATGAAAATGGGTTCGCGCTCAGGATAGTCACCAAGAGTCATGAGATAGGCAACAAGGTCGAGGATTTCTTCCTCTGTGAAGAGATCTGCATAAATAGCAGGCATCACGCCTTCAGGGTAGCTGTCAACAATGAAGTCATTGGGGTGGAGGATTGAATTATAAAGATAGCGTTCTGCAACTTCGCCATCAACGCGAGCTTCTGCACGGATGGGTAAGTTCAACAGACCAGGTCCTACCATCGATACTTCACTATCGAAGGCATGACATGATGAACAGGGTACACTCGCATTGAGTAAGGCTTCACCATTTATGGGGTCAGCATTGGAAACTTGTTCAACGATGGGGTCGGCTGGGACTTCCACTAATTCAAATTGTGGTTCTGCTTCAGTTACAGCAACATCTTCTTCTGCTTCGTCGTCAGTTACTTCGGCGGCGACATCATCTGAGGCTGTATCATCTACCTCAGCATCATCCGCTTCGGCGACAGCTACTTCATTGACCTCAGTATCACCAGTTTCGACAACATCTGCAATTTCGGTATCGTCATCTGCTGTATTCTCATCCGTTTCTGGACTTGGGGTGTTTTCCTCCTCAGCAACATCAGCAACCACATCTGTATCGGTATCAAAGTATGCTTCGGGTAAGCGTCTACCACACGCAACAAGCACTAGTAGTAGTAGCAATGGCGCAATAAAGCGGAGCATCCTCATCGTAAATTCCTCACTTGTTGTACGGTTAACCTATACTTTATTAATGTTTAGCTCATTTTTTGAATTGAGCTAAGGGCAGTAGGCAAAGTCAACAATAGCAAGCAAGAGTCAGAATTTTCTCTTCCCTTTTTGTTCTTCCTTATCTATTTGAAGACCTTGAAGATTCTATTTAATTAATCTTCTATTCATGATACTTAAGCTCTTGAAAAGAGGCAGATGAGGTGTGTCATAAAGTGATTGTGATGAATGTCACATATCAGCGAGGGAATATGAAACTAAAAATGCACATCAGAGCGATGTGCATCAAATCAATGTATGTGACTCACTTTTTCTTGCGCTTAATCATCAAAGACATTGGTCAAGGTGATTGCTTCTGCTTTTTGCTGATGAGCTTCATAGTCTTCAGATGATAGTTGCTTCTGCCATTTTTCCAGCACCTCAGTGACAATTGCTTTCGAGTCTTGTCGGCTAGCATCATGCTGGTTCACAAATTCTGCCAGCGCAAGCGATTTACTTGGCTCATCTTCGAGGCGTGATAAAACAGCAATTGCATGAAGTGCAGAAGGTTCTGCTTGTAATTCATTTGCACGGTCAATCGATTGACGCAGGTATTCGCGGGCTGTGCCATAGTCTTCCATCTGCTCAAATACCATTGCGAGACGGGTCAAATTCCGTGCCACTTTGACTCGGCTACCAATTGTTTCATATAGAATGAGGCTTTCTTCCATATATTGGAGTGCTTTGCGATGGTCTTGACGCAATTGAGCAACATATCCTAAATTATCGAGTGCAAGCCCCATATGACGACGGTCTCCGATTGTGCGCGAAATCACCAAACTGCGCTCGAAGTAATCATTTGCAGCGTCTAAATCCCCTTTACTCCCCAATGCAAAGCCAAGATTAATCAAAGTCGAAACCATACGATATTGCCATCCATTTTGTTCGCTGACTTCGAGACTTGCTTCGAGCATTTCTTGTGCTTGGTCAAAGTTACCTTGTGTGAGCGCAAAGATACCATAGTTGTTTTGAATCATCGTTTTGCCAACGACATCTTGATATTCTTCGGAAAGTGTTAAACCTTCTTGATATAAGTCTTCGACTTTATCGGTTTCACCTAAATCAATTGAAATCATCCCAAGACGCGCTAGGCTACGTATCTCGGTTTCGATAAGCCCATGCTCGCGTGCCAAAGCTAGTGCACGAGAGCCATTTTCTTTAGCTTCTTCAAATTTCCCTGCACGCCAATAGGCATCTGCAAGTAATTGGAGGGTTTTTGCGCGGTTTTCATCGTCATCAGCAACTAGTAGATTATAGCCTTTTTGGAGTTCTTCGATGGCTTCGGCATAAGACCCAACATACATCAGACTTTCGCCGAGGCGACCATGAAACTGCGCGACTTGTTCCGAGTCAGTGCGTAGTTCAATCAATCGGCGGTAATGATGGGTCGCATCACGGAAACTATTTAAGCGAAAAGCGTATTCGGCAGCATCGAGCAAATAGACTTGTTCATGGTCTTCATTGCCAGCTAAATGCCAATGATGAGCAATCATCCCTGCTTTTTCTATCGTGTCAGGATAAATTTTTTCGAGTGCACTTGCGACTGTTGCATGGAGTGTTAGAAGTGTCTTATCACCTACTTGGTCTAAGGCGACATTGCGTAAGCGTTCATGGGTGATTTGCCATTCTGTGCCTTCACGTTCAATGATAGCGTAGTTAGACAACGTTGTTAGCCACTCTTCATGCGAGATGTTGTATTGCTGGGCAAGTTGTTCTAGCAAATCAGTATCAATGCTGATGCCTGCGACAGCCATTAGATTGAATAATTCGCGTGTGGTATCCGAAATTTTATTGAGTCGTCTAGCTAGGACGAGATTAATGCCCCCTGCTGTAATCTCTCTCGGCAGGCGCATCATGGCAATATCTCGTAGATGTTGTACTTCATCGAGTAATGCTCGAATAACTTCTAGCAAAAAGTGTGCGTTACCTTGTGCTTCGCGCTTGAGTACATCTTGGACATCGGCACGCATCCCCATATCGCCAAGAATAGATTGTGCTAATTTCGCAACAGAACTATCTGATAAGCGTTGTAAGGCAATAATTTGACTGCCTTGGAGTTGTTCTGTGATTTGTGCATCATCACCACGCATGGTGCTGACAATCATCAAGTGTGAACTTGGAACAGTGGCAATCAGATTACTGAGAATTTCCAGACTCTCCGATGCGAGATGAACATCATCCAATAATAGGAGGGTGGGAACTTTTTGGGCTTTGAACAATTTTAAGATAACACTCGACAGTTGGCTGTTGTATTGAGAAACATCATCTTGCACAACTTCTGGTACAGAACGTCCTAAGATTTGTTCAAGGTCAGGCAGTAGTGTTTTGAGGACATTTGCTTCTGCTGCAGAAACAGCCGTTGTCAATAACAAACGTTTTACAGGTTCACGTAAAATTTGATGAAGAACTAAATTGCCTTGTGCGCCATGCCCTTGTAAAACTTGAAAACCATTAACTAAAGCAAGAATCCGCAATTCATTGAGTAAGCGCGTTTTGCCAAAACCCTCATCCCCCACAATCACGAAACTTTCGCCTTGTTGATTAGTCGTAGATTTCATGCCATCAATGAGACGTTGTAGTTCATCTTCGCGTCCTACAAAACGAGCCGTTTGCAGATAACTTTCTTGAATAGTCTTGGTTTCGATTGGGATACGGGCTGATGTAATCGAATCAAGGTCTGTCAATGCTTGTAAGGCATCATCGGCACGGTCAGACTCTTCCAAATGCAGGAGATTTTCAATCCATTTTTGTAAGGGTTCAGCAATGTCTAAGTCATCGACATTGGGGGTTTGTGTAATTAGTTTGACAACGAGGTCGCCGACACCTGTGAATTCAAAGGGATAACGCCCTGCAATCATCTCGTAAGCAATCATCCCAAAAGCAAAGAGGTCTGATTTAATCGATGGTGATCCACCCTGTAATAATTCAGGTGCCATGTAAGGAATCGTCCCTGAAATCATATCGTCATCTTCTTGCAATTGTTCGACACGTTCACGCAGAACAGCTAGACCAAAATCAAGCAGTTTAATGTTGTTCTCGCTCGTGAGGAGGGCATTATCGGGCTTTAAATCACGATGAATGATTTTATGATGGTGCAAATATGCTAGTGCTTGGAGCATCTGTGCTAACCACGTTAGCTTTGTATCCAAATAAGCCAACTGAGCAGCATCACTCAACGATTGTGGTGATTGAATGAGGGGCATCGTGAAGAATGGCAAGCGATGGTCATCAAAGCCATAATCCAACACACTCACAATATTGGGGTGTCGTAGATGCGCGAGTGTCTCAAATTCGTGAGAGAGTGCAAGACGAAAACTCCCTGCATGTTCTTGCGTATCATCAGTTTGTTTCATCCCAATGAAAGGCGATTGTCGTCGCCATGTATCGGGTGAAGCAACTGCAATTGTTTCAAGCATTTCAGGTAAATTGGTGTCGTCCACCAATGAGGTTGCCTCAAGAAGTGCACTAGACTCACTTGCTTCCATTGTCACAAGCATTTGCTTAAGTGCAACTTCTCGACGTGTCACATGATCGAAGCAACGGTAAACAACACCCATTCCGCCTCGTCCAACGATATTGCGAATTTCATAACGATTGGCGATAAAGTGCGGTTGTGCAGTGCTTGCCATGTGATAGGTTCTCCCGAAAGGTTAGCAGATGTTGCCACATTACAAATATTGATTTTAGGGGTGTGCAATGTCCGTTAATTATACTTACAAATGCTGGGGGAACAAACTCTAATTGTTACAACTTCATAAAAGTCAATGATTTACATTTGCCTTTTATAACGAGCTTCAAACTGGTTTGGTGATTGTAACATTTTTTTTATGGGATAATAGTGATATACGTGGTAATATATTAAGAATTATTACGTATTAAACTTGATTTATTTACTAGGGCAAGCTATCAGGGCTTGTATCGTTTTGGGGAAACGTTAGACAATCAAAAGGGTAAAACGAGATGACACGTAAACATAGTCGCATCACTTTGATAAGTATGCTGTTTGCTGTCCTTTTGTTGGCGATTACACCGCAATTCACTGGTTTACTCGCACAAGAGGAAGAGGCAGGAGCGACTCAGGCATGTGGGGCTTCGCCGAATCAATTCGGTGGGCAAGGTTTCGAGTATGCAGGACAGGGCTTTGAGTACGCTGGGCAAGGCTTTGAATATGCAGGACAAGGCTTCGAGTATGCAGGACAAGGCTTTGAATATGCAGGACAAGGCTTCGAGTATGCAGGACAAGGCTTTGAATACGCTGGGCAAGATGGCACAAGCATTGTCAGTTACACATTCGATGAAATTAATCAACAAATCACAGATAATATCATTGACCCGAACTGGGTGAACATCATTTTCGATGGCATCACAGATGGGGCAGATTATGGCGAAGCGAACTCTGCCATTATTGTTTTAGATGATACTGACCATGGTGACCTTGTTTTACGTACTTTTGAAGTACTGAATCAAGCACTGATTAGCAATGAAATCCAAGCTATTCCGATTCACTTCATTGACATCAGTATTCCTAGCATCAACTTCGAGGCAAGTGCGATTGCAACTGCTTTAGAAGCAAAAGTCATCGAATTGCAAGAAGCTGGTGTTGACCACATTGCTGTCAACATGAGTTTTGCTTTTATCTTGTGTGAAGATGAAGAAACTGGTTTCAGCTACTATGAATACCTCGAAACCAAAGAAATCCGTGAAAATGCAGAACAAAATCCAGAAATTGGTTCGGCTGTGCGTCCTGTTTTTGAATGTGTTTATGAAGTCGGCAACACATATGTTGCACGCTTTGGCTACTTAAACGAAAGCACAGACAGCGTTGGTATCGAGATCGGGCGAAATAATCGCTTATCACCGAACAATAATCGTGAATTGCTCCCAGAGCTATTTGAAGCAGGGCGACAATCTGATGTTTTCGAGATTCCATTCAACAGTCGTCGTCTAGTCTGGACTCTAGAAGGAGATGATGGCGTTCGTCGCACAGCAACGGCTGGTAAAGGTCGTCATGTCCCCCGTTGTGAGGACGATAGTGCGCGCGATTACATTGTCATTGAAGACGATTATCATGGACATCATGCTTGGCTTTGGAAATGGTTGTTGAAATGGAAATGGAATTGGCTGAATGGTAATAACAGCAATCAAGGCTATGTACCACACTGGTATCATGACCTTTTCAGACAATCTCACCCAGATACATATGAACGCCGTGAAGCCACAGTTGGTATCACACCTGTCGTAGAATGTGTTTATATCGTCAGCACCATTGATGATAATTTATCACTCTATCGTGCCCAATTTGGCTATACTAACACGACAGATAATACAATCTATCTACCTGTTGGCTCATCAAACATGGTTGGTAATACAGCTATCCCTGCTCAACCGACCTACTTCTTACCTGGTGAACGCCAAGCGGTATTTGAAGCAGAATTTTACTCTAATTCATCTGTCACATGGACAGTGCTTGGTGCGAATGGTGAGGTAACGAGTGCAACGGCATCCGCCCTTGTTGATGAAGATGAAGATGGTATTCCAGATAACTTCAACATTTGTGTTGAAAGCGAAGGCTACACACTCGGTGATTACTTCGCTGAACTTGGACTTGACCCTGATGAAATCACTTCTACCCTCATTCGCTTGTTGTTATTCCAAAACAGTGATGGCGAATCTTTAGAAGATGACTCAACCTTGTTGCCATTGCGTAACTTGTTAGCGAGTTTCTTGGCAAGCAATATCGAGAGTGAGAATAAGCAAACTGTCATCACATTTGCATCGAGTGGTAACTATGCGCCTTGGTTCCGCGAAGCACTTGGCTTGGGTGTATTTGACCCTGTGCCACCACTGATTCCTGCAGCATGGAACGAAACAATTGCTGTGGCTGCAACCATCGGTGATGATGTTGTTGATACCAATGAAGATGGTATCGCAGATGCAATTGGTCGAGATAATAGCTTTGATGGCACACAATGGGTCATGTCGCATGATGGTGATTTACGTGCACCAGGGGCTGGCTACGACATCTCAAATGAAACAGAGCAATTGGCTGTTGCTGGTACATCCTTTGCAGCACCTAGTGCAACTGTCATTGGTGCGCTGTATGGACGCTATCCACATGCCTGTGAGTCTGTTGTACTGGCTAATCCTGATGGTAGTGCAAGTTACTATCCACCATTGGATGTAGTCAATTCACTTGATAGCACACCGTTGATTTTCGGACCTGATAACCCACTCCGTTGTAACATTGCGCCAAATGCTATTGATTACAGTTTCACACTTGATGAAGGTGTAGGTGAAGGCGAAGAAGGTGAAGCAAATGTCCTCGTCGGCAACCTACTCACCGATAACTTGCAAGACCCTGATAATGATGCAGGTACATTGGACTTCGCATTGGTAACAGGTGAAGAATCTGGACCATTCGCAGGGGAAGTGAATGTAAACCCTGATGGCACTTTTGAATACTTCTTCTTTGGTAATCCAGAGACTTTCAATAGTGAACTTGGTGCGTATGTTGATGCCTTTAGTTACAGTGTCAGTGACTCAGGGCAACCAGAAGGCATTTCAGAAGGTGTTGTACTGATTGCCATTAATCCGCTTCCGCTTGAATTGCTCACAGGCGATCAACTGAACACTGAAGGCGATCAAGTAAATCTTCAGCTAGAAGCATTAGGCAGTGGTGATGTTGTCATCGAGAATGCTGAATTGCCAGAAGGTCTAAATAGTTTGTCCTTCATTTCTGCAAGTGAATCAATTGTTGGTTCAATTCTAGTTCAACAAGCTGAGTTATTCAGTCCATTTGATGTGATTGTCACCGTCTCAGATTCCACAGGTCGTTCAGAAGATTTTACTTTCACATGGACATTATTACCTGGTGAAGAAGAAAATGGTAATGGCAATACAGAAGATGACCCAGACGGTGGTGGCACAATCTTCTTGACGGAAGGTCGCAGTAGTCGTCTTAGCGTGACTTACACAAACATTGGCTTAGAGCAATGCTCAGGTGTTCAGTTGTATGACCGTGCTGAAGTTGTAGAAGCAGGATGCTTGACACTCACAGCAGGGCTTGAAGGTGGCAATGAAGGTGGACGCACACCAATCTTGTACTTCAACGATGCACTCGGTGTTACATCTCGTGGTGGTGATAACAAAGCCTTAGACACAGCATGGGGCGGTATCGAAAGTATCACCTTTGATGCGAGTGATGGCATCAGCTACTATCGTGCCGATTTCTACCTAATTGTGAATGAGGGTAATGAATTGCGCGTGACGGTCTATAATGATGGTATCGAACTATTCAGTGAATCGATCACATCAACAGGTCCTTACAGCGTTAATCCAACAGGCGAATTTGACCGAGTCATCATTGAGGTTGTGACAGGTCAAGGTCGCATCAAAGCTGAACGTGGCGACTTCCAAGTAACGTTCTTCACTGTGCCTTTCGATGAATTTTACGAAGGTGAATAATATCTAAGGATATTACTGAGTTCGATATTTTAAACGCCCATTGTCATATGATGATGGGTGTTTGTTTTGATATATTAGACACCCGCATAGAGACTCCTGTAGACTACTATAAGCCTATCTATTTTCTCCCTATACGAGGGCAATCTCACTAAATATTTTGGTTCAAATAAGCCTCTAAAATTGCCACGAAGCCACAAAAAACACGAAGAATCTTGAGGCTCAAAGATAACATTTTCTTGTTTCGACTATGACAAGTAAAAAGAGAAATCGTTTGCAACCTTTTCTGGCGATCTTTGCGTTTTGGCGGTGAAGATGGTTTTGGTGCAATTATTGTGTTCCAACGTAGCTGAAATGCTCTGCTATGGAGTGCATATGATAGAATAGGCATTCGATAATTTTGTTGGTAGCTAAGGATAATTTGTCAGATATGCCTCGTTTACTCATGATTAGCATCTTGTTGTTATTGTCAGTTAGTATCATCATGGCACAAAGTGATGTCCTTACAGACGAAGTGACAGGCACACAATACATCATCGAAGAATATACACCAGCGAATTTCCCTGTCGGTATGGTATTTACCCCTGATGGTCGCCTCTTTTATAACGAAAAAACTACAGGTAATGTGCGTGTCGTCAATGCAGATGGTGTGCAACAAATTGAACCTGTCATCAACCTAGAAACTGATGCTCTACAAGAACGTGGAATGCTTGGCATTGCTATATCCCCAAATTTTGAAGAAGATAATTATCTGTATGTAGTTCATACAGCCGTAGGAACAAGCACTGATTTTGCAGCGAATCGGCTGGTGCGCTTCACAGTAGATGAAGATAACCAAGCAGGTGAAGTCGAAGAATTGATTCGTATTCCGATTACAACAGGCGAACTCTTACACAATGGAGGCAATGTCCATTTTGATGAAGATGGTTATCTCTATCTAAGTGTTGGCGATTATGGCGATGCGACCAATGCACAAAATCTGGATACACCGCAAGGAGCAGTTCATCGTTTTCTACTCAATGATGGTGAATTGACAATCCCTGATGATAACCCTTTCCCTGACAATAGCATTTTCACTTTTGGCTATCGCAACCCCTTTGATTTTACATTTGATACCCAAAGTGATAGGGTATTTGTTGCTGAAGTCGGTCCAAGTTGTGATGACGAAATTAACTCGGCTTTTGCAGGGAGCAATCATGGCTGGCAGGATAATTATGAATGTCTCGGTGTCGATGGTGAGTCAGATATTGAGGACTATAGTCCGCCGATGCTTTCATACACCGCCCCTGTAATTGCACCAACGGGCATCGTTGTCTATGAGGGTGATGCCTTCCCAGAATGGCAAGGCGATTTATTCTTCTGTAATTGGAGTTTTGGCAATCTGCGACGGGCTGAACTCAACGATGACCGCACGCAAGTCATCGCTCTGCACGAAATTGACCTTGGCGACTATACCTGCAAACTTGACCTTGTGATTGGTTTGGATGGTGAATTTTACTTTGGGACTGTTGGTGGTGGCGGTGGTATTATCTTACGAATGAGACCAGCCATAACCAATTAATTACACTGTACAAACGTAAACAAACGATATTATAACTATTTTAGTACAATAGGCATATCGAAATGAAACAACTTTTCCTCTATTATAATTACATGGATTGGTAATGTCTGGTGAGTGCCCCTACCCCCACACACTCACTATGATGTAACCTCCCCACTTGAACATGTGCTAGACAGAGATCACTTCGGTGGTCTTTGTCGTTTTAATGATACTTATATAGCTTTTCTTCGTGACCTTCGAGCCTCCGTGGCAAAATAAATTGATTAATTAACACCAGCAATGACAGTGACAATCAAGGCAATGAGCGCAGGCAGAGCTTGCACTAGTGCAATGCGTGGTTTGGCTGTGATACCTCCGTAAACTCCTGCAACAATCACACACAGTAAAAAGAAAATTTTAAACTGAAAGGCTACCTCTGGTATGCTTGCAAATAAACTATAGAACAGTCCTGCGGCCAAAAATCCATTGTATAGACCTTGATTGGCAGCCAATGTTTTCATAATTTCGGCGTGTTCAGGAGTGACACCAAATGTTTTCATAGTGCGTGGTTTTGTCCATAGGAACATCTCCAAAACGAGAATGTAAACATGCTCTATCGCTACCAATGCGACTAGAATAGTGCTCAGTAATTGCATCATCAATTGTCTTTCTCTTAAAAATTTTAGCAGATTATATCGTATCTGAGCCAAACACAGGTAAAAAGCAAAAAAGGACAAACCTCAATCGATTTGCCCTCCATTTGCTCTGAGATTGTGACTCTCACTTATTCATCGTCAAGCACGATTTCATTTTCTTCACGAGCTTGACCCAAACGGGCTTGCTCTTGTTCGATGATGTCTTCTTCTAGCTTAACGAACAAAGGGGATGGTTGGCGCAATGCTTGACCTTGTGGCAATGCTTGTGCTTCCCATTTCCCGATGGCATTTGAGCCATCATAAATCAAGGCTTTATGACTGCGTGTTTCTTCTTGAATGTCTTTGATGTGCAAATCACCAAAGAGTTGACCATCAAATCCAAGATACTCATGTACCTTTTGGCTACTGAATGGGATGAACGGCGCGAATAGCACTTTCAGATAATTGATACACTGCAAAGCCGTATAGACACTACGGGCAGCATCGTCTTTATCCACTTTGTAGGCTTTCCACGGTTCACGGTCATTGAGCCATGCGTTAACATCTTGTGAAAGCAAGAGCGTTGTTTCCAATGCTTGGCGCAACTTCACTTGATTGATGAGGTCACCCACAGTTTCAAAACCTGTTTCGACTTTGGCGATGATGTCTTGGTCAGATTGTGGCAATTCATCATATGTTGGGACGTGTCCATCAAAGCGTTTGTAGGCGAATCCAAGCACACGATTCACCAAATTACCCCATGCTGCCAGCAGTTCGTTATTGACCCGCGCATAGAAGCCTTCCCAACTGAAATCGCTATCCGTTGTTTCAGGGAAGGTACGGGTCACATAGTAGCGAACAGCATCTGCTTGATAACGTTCCAGCACATCAGGCAACCAAATCGCCCAATTCCGACTTTTGCTAAACTGTTTGCCTTCGATATTCATGAACTCATTGGCAGGTACATCATAGGGCAATGTCAGTGATTTACTGTCATCCTCTTCGTAAAGATTGCCGACACCCAACAATTCCGATTGCCAAATCACAGTATGGAACGGGATATTATCCTTACCGATGAAGTTGTAAATTAGCGCATCAGGGTTGTACCACCAATTTTTCCATGCGTCAGCGTCATCGGCGACATGTTCTGCCCATTCCACAGATGCCGTGAAATAGCCCATGACTGCTTCAAACCACACGTACATCTTCTTATCTTCCCAGCCATCTAAGGGGATGTTGATGCCCCAATCAATATCGCGTGTGATGGGACGTTGACGCAAATCCTTGACAAAATTCTTGCTAAAGTTATAGACATTGGGTCGCCAATGGTCAGCGTGTTCATCAAGATAGGCTTCTAACTGCTCGATAAAATTCTGCAATTGCAAGAAGTAATGCTCTGTCTCGCGCACGATGAGTTTATCGTCAGGGTCTTCGATATTATGTGGATTAATCAGCTTGACTGTTTCCATCAAGTTCCCACAATTATCACATTGGTCACCCCGCGCACTATCATAACCACAGATATAGCATGTCCCTTGCACAAAGCGGTCAGGCAAGAAACGATGCTCTTTTTCACTGTAAAGTAGTGTCTGTGTCTCTTTTTTGAGATGACCGTTTTCGTATAATGCTGTGAAAAAATCTTGCGCGATTTTATGATGGTTTTCAGTGTCAGTATGTGTGAACAAATCATAGCTGATGCCGATTTTCTTCTGCACACGTAAGAAGCGTTCATGATATTGCTCGAACAATTCGCGTGGAGAGATGCCACGTTTGCGTGCTTCGACCAAAATCGGTGTGCCATGACTGTCACTACCACTGACCATCAGCACATGATTGCCTTTTAGACGATGATAACGTGCGAAAATATCTGATGTGAGATATGCCCCTGCTAAGTGTCCGATGTGCATATCCCCATTGGAATAAGGCCATGCCACTGATACATGAATGTATTGACTCATTGATTTCCTCGTTTGTGTTGTCTCTAAGTGTCGTGATTATAGCGAAAGATGCCACATAGTCAGGGGAGAGCCATGTTTCTCCGCAGTGTCTATGCCTTAGCTAATGGGTGCTATCACGCAAATCGTAGCCCCAAATGGGGCATCGTCTTTATTTGAATGACCATATCTCATCCTCCTAATACAACAAAAAACCGCCCACACAATGCAGACGGTTTCAAAATCTCTTATTTGGCTGTTACATGGATACGCAAATCAGCCGTCTGCCTGTTCTATGGCAATCGGCATCATCATACTGCTTGCTTGCGTGTTGTGCGTATGTGTAATCATGTTTTTCAGTATAGGTTTTGCGTCGCGCAAAGTCAAGCAAACCAGTCAGATATTTACATAATCTTATGCTGATTGCTATTTAAATTGTTCATATCGAACTTGATTAGAATAGCATTTCAAGACAAAATTTAGCGTTAAATGCAAGGTTATTTACACAATAGGTAAATTTTCATGATTGAATTTGTAAAATCACGACATGCTGGTGATATTTACTCTATCTTTTTACACGATGGAAGTAATTTTGACTTTGCATGGTGTCCCGCAGGAAAATTTCAGCGTCGCCATATCACTAATATTGAATTTGACCTTCATCCTGAAAAAGCACCTTGGCAAACTGTTCAACTGACTTCTGGCTTCTGGATTGCCACTGTGCCAGTAACTCAGTTTCTATGGACACAATTTATGCCGAAAGAAACTAGACTTACATATGACAGTCCAAATTTTCCTGTTGTAATACGAAAATGGACTGATGCTATCCTCTTTTGTGAACGATTTACGAAATGGCTAATTGGCGAGAAATTAATTTCAGATAATCATGTCGTTACTTTACCGACAGATGCACAATGGGAATATGCTTGCCGAGCTGGAACACAGACTAAATGGTACTTTGGAGATGATATAGAGCAACTGGATAAGCACGCTTGGCATTCAAAAAATAGTAACAAATCTGTTCATCCTGCTAAAAGTAAGCTACCAAATCCATGGGGACTTTATGATGTCTTCGGTAATGTAGCCGAGTGGTGTTTGGATAATTTTCATTCACATACTATCAATGATTTTTTGAATTCATACATGGAAGACCCACTATACTTAAGTGAATATAACTCAAAGATTACACGGGGTGGATCTGTAGAGAGTCCACCACATCGTTGTACTACCTCAATTCGCTATAATATTGAAATGGATAATCCATACAATGAAGCTGTTGGCATTAAAGTTGTAATCCTTGAGTCTTAAAAATGATAATTGAGAAAGATTAACCTTGAGGAAGATTTTGCTTGATGAGTGTGTTGCCACATCTAACAACTGGAGTTTCCTTATGATTCTGGTGGCTCTTCCCGAAAGACTAATCGGAAAAAATGACGCGCTAAAGTATCACCATCACCTAAATCAGGATGTACCAGCCAATGATTCAAAATTTCTATAATCGCTCCCGTGATGAAACGGGCACCAATTTCAGGCGGGACATCCAATAGCAAAGAGTACACACCATCATGTAATTGTCTTTCAAAGGTCATTATCAGTTGTTCTTTTTGCCATTGTCGCAATCGGCGTGATAAATCACCATCAAGTTTGAGATAAAAATCGCGTTGTGGAGGAACAGATGCAAAAATCATACGCCAAGCTACCCACTCTCGCGTAGGAGATGCAAGCCCATCAATCGCAGTCAAAATCTCTACATCCATAATTGCTAAATTGTGCTTCAAAATTTCCCAAACGAGAGCTTCTTTATCCTCAAAGTAGACGTAAAACGTACTTCGACCATAATCCGCAACGCGACAAATTTCAGCAACTGAGACAGCATCATAGCCTTTTTCAAGAATTAAATCAGTAGCTACTGATAAGAACTGATTGCGAATTCGCTGTTTATTGGTATCGTGACGGCTCATAATTAAACATTTGTCTATCAGTGGACAGGTTGACGGTATGAAATCCATTTTTCTATAGTATCAGCAAAAATCATGATAAATCATACATAGAGGTATTAGATGAGCAGTATCACATTTGAAGAGAGTAAATGGATTAAGGCGAGTCCTGAGGCAATCTATCAACTATTGGCAGATTATGAAAATGGGCATCCTCAAATTCTGCCAAAACCATATTTCACTGATTTACGTGTCATAAAAGGTGGGGTTGGCGCAGGCACTGAGATTGAGGTCGATATGGTAGTGATGGGAGTCAAGCGCACAATGTCTATGGAAGTCACTGAACCACAGAAAGGCTATATCCTCACAGAAACAGACCATAACAATGGTATTACAACATCCTTCATTTTCGATGCTGTCAATGGGGGGTGTCAGTTAACAATTCGTACCACAATGCAATTCAATGATGGTGTGATGGGTTTCATCGAGAAATTGACAACACCTACTATCACGCGCAATATCTATCGTAAAGAACTCCAACTCATTGCTGAGCACGTAGAAACAACGCCCATCGCAATATAAACAAATATCCCCCACTCTGGGGGATTTATCTACTTGCTGTGTCTCAATTACTCAATTTCGACATCAATAGTATTGCTCTTGAGTGGGGAGCGTTTACGGAAATATTTCTGGACTTCGTTGCCGATGAATGTCGCTTTAGTCGCCATCGCTGCTGATTTAATCGCCCAACCAATCACGGGCACAAGTCCGATACCTTCTACAATAACACCACTCGCCACCGCACTTGCCAATGATGCTGTGAGTGTCGAGGTCAAGTGTTCCATATCAAAAGCACTGACTTCATAGACATTCGCGACTTGTGTAATCATCGCTGTATCCGCAGCTGTGAAGAGAACTGTACTACCTGGCACCCATCCTAGTAACGCTGCACCCACTGTCCAATTGTTGATGATATTCTTAGCTTCGCGATCTGCCTGTGCTAATGTTTTTTCTTCCATCGATATTTCTCCCTTTTTCAATTGAAAACAACTTGAAGTCAGTATAGCATGACTTTTCATAATCAAACCGACGATACCGCATATGATTTATAACGAGAATCAATAGTCAGTCGTTCCGATTGTTGAAAAATACGAACAATAGAAGTGAGTACACGATGACAAAAGTAGTCTATGATTTTGATATTGATGGTGCATTGCAAGCTGACCCCTATCTTGACCAGTACACCATCCACTATATGTTCCAACAAACAAAAGAATCCATTGGTAAGGGGATTGCCCGCAAATTGGATGGTATGACCTGTGATGAGCATCACGAAGAGCCAACGATTACGATTACAGGGCGTTATAGTGGTAGTGCAGAGCAGATGGATATTGATTACAATATTGATACGTGTTGCAAATTATTCCTCGTGCGTGTTGTCAAAGCCTTGAATAGTGTCAATTGAGATTATACTTGCTAATACCAGATACAGTGGGGTATTGTACAGTAAATCGACTATGAATATGCTCGTAGTAAACAAAAGCTCAATGTGCATGAAAGTCATTAATCGTGTACAATTTTTGAGTGTTGAACGCGTTATTTAATAACAAACGGAATTTACGTTTTTAAGACAACAGGAGAATGCGCTGTGCCATCTCGTACAGAACAACTAATGGAAAAACTTCGTGATTTACAAGCAAGCTCTGGCGATGTCGAAGCAGCCGCCATTGTGAGTGTTGATGGTCTCAGCATGGCATCAATGCTCCAACCGGGCATCGAAGAAGATCGTGTGAGTGCTATGAGTGCGGCGATGTTATCACTCGGCGAACGAATTGCTAGTGAATTAGATCGCGGTGAACTCGATCAGGTCAATGTAAAAGGTGAAAATGGTTATGTGATTCTCACCTCCATTGGTGAAGAAGCTGTATTGACAGTGATTGCTCGTCAAAATGCAAAACTGGGTCTGATTCTGCTTGACGTTAATCGTGCGGTTGATGCTCTAGAAGAAATTGTTTAATTTACTTCAACTGATTCATGGTTGAAGTGATACGAAACCAGAAAGATAGCGACGGTGCAAGAGCCGAGTGGTCTTTATTATCCAAACCGTATTGCGCGTGCTTTTTTCTCTGCTATGGATGATGTGATGGGTCCGAATGGACTCAGTGCTTTACTTGGATTAGCAGATTTGGAAGTCTATGCAACGCAACCACCTGCTGATACGCTGGAACGTCATTTCGATTTTGCAGACATTGCTGCCATCAATGAAGCCTTAGAAGAAATGTACGGAACACGCGGTGGACGGGGTATGGCATTGCGTATTGGTCAATCTGCGTTTGCACGCGGTATCAAAGGATTTGGTGCAATGCGTGGCGTCGCTCATCCTGCTTTCAAGACACTCCCATTGGAAAGACGTGTTGATTACGGCTTGCGCGGATTAGCAGCTATCTTGACAAATTTCACCGACCAAACATCGTATGTGGAAAATCAGGGGACAGTGTTGTTATTCAAATCCGAGATTAGTCCATTTGCGTGGGGGCGCACAGCCAGCAAACCTGTTTGCCACATGATGGCAGGGATTATCCTAGAATGCCTGCGGTGGTCATCGAATGGGTATGAATTTTATGTGCGCGAAATTGAATGTACCGCAACGGGGCATGAACAGTGTGTTTTTCGCATTAATAAAAGTGCTATTGGTGAGCGCATCAGTTACAGTTAAAAAATTATCGCAGTTGTATTTGTATTGAAGAAACAAGCACATGAGAGGGATTGAGCGCATATGGTTGATAAGCCACAAATTCTCATCGTTGAAGACGACCTAGATTTATCCGAGATGGTCAGTTCATACTTTCGCGTACAAAATTATAATGTGCTGACAGCAGCATGGGGTGAAGAAGCTCTACAACTCGCAGATGATAACCTGCTTGACCTTATCATGCTCGATATTCGCCTACCTGATATTGATGGCTTTGAACTATGCCGTCGCTTACGCAATAGTCGTCGCACTCAAGATACACCGATTATCTTCCTCACCGAGAAACGTGATCGTGTTGATAAGTTACAAGGGCTTGAACTCGGTGTAGTCGATTACATCACTAAACCATTCGACATCCAAGAATTACGTCTACGTGTCCGTAATGCCATTAACCGCGCTCAGATGCCTGCTGCCAATAATCCCGTCACGGATTTACCAGAAGGTGAATTAGTCAACGAAAAATTAGGGGTGCTATTGGCTGGACGCACTTGGGCAGTCTTAAAAATTGCTATCAAGAATCTTGGGCGTTTTCGTGAACAGTATGGCTTTGTTGCAGCCGATGATGTTCTGCGTGCAGTGACACTCATGGTACGCAATGCAGTTCGCGAATATGGTGCAGAAGATGACTTCATCGGACATCTTTCGCAAGAGAGTTTTATCATCATCACCAACCCTGATGCAGTTGAAGATATTCAAGAACGGGCGGAACGGCGTATTTCACAATCGCGTGAATACTTCTTCCCATTGCGTGACCGTGTGAAATCGCAAGATGCCATGAGCAAAGACAATCTACAATTCACGAGTGGCATTGTCACCAGTGATGATGGCTCATATGAAACAGTCCAAGCCTTACTTGATGCACTCGAAGATGATATGGAACTTGTTGAAGATTGATGTTAGAGCTTTTCCTTTGCAAGGATAGGCTTCTAGTTGGCTTTTGCCAAAGGTAGAGCATGTCACAAAAAGACATTAAATTACAGTTTCAACAAGCTAAGCAACTCATTCAGTCTCGACAATATCAAGAAGCACGCACGCTTTTACAATCCATTGACCATCCGCGTGCGGAACAATGGATTGCGAAACTTGATGAACGGCTCACACAATCGCCATCAATAAATCATAGTCAACCAAAAACACAAGCCACTGCTACCCAGTCTGTTCGTGAACCCATACGGATATTGAATTACCGCCCGCAATATTTACCCCCGATGCGATATGCCGAGATGGTGTACATTGTATTTGTCAAACCCTATTACCTCATTATTAATTGGAAACATCTCGGACGTGAGCAAGATTTTTGGATTAGCACTGTACTATACATCCTCAATATTCTTGCAGTTATCTTTATGGGGTTCTTCATGCGAGGGCAATTAGTACCTTGGGGACTTATATTCTGGTTTGCTTTGGTATCGTTTATCATCACGCCATTCAGACTAACGCGAAAGCAACAAAAAATTTATGAAAGTCAATTCACACCAGACTTTGATACTATCTCGTGGCAGTACGTCTATATTATGTGGGGAACACTTGCAGGCTTTTTAGCAGGGATGGCAACATTTGTCATTTTGATTGAGCAAGGCATACTCCGCTAATTAGCATACAAAAAGAGTCTGGATAATTGGCTATATCTTAAATTGGTGGTACCGAAGCTGTATGAATACAAAAGACCTTGAAACGCTCACTAACGCCGAAGCGTCCGCAGATAGTTAACAATATGCCAGCGTTGTGTCGTAGTCAGCGCATCACTACAAGCGTCTAAGTCACGCCAACCATCTTGTGTGATGCCAAATAATTCATCATCACGCAGGGTATCTAATAGTGCGGATAGTAAAACGATATTATCTTCGGTCCATGTCGGACAATCTGAGCGTATCAAGCCACCTCCCAATGCAATTGACCCCATATCAGGTTGCACCGTATTGATAATCTGTGGTGGCGGATTCTCCTCTTGAGAAAGTTGTTGTGCTTGATAATTCAAGAAAAGTGTACTCGCAACCAAAATGACAGCAGTCATCAAAATCACACCGACGCTAATCGTGATATTCGTCGCCGTCCATTCCATCTGGTCAGAGAGTTTACGTAAAGCAGGATACAAGACATAAATGACCGCGCCTGTCGTAGCCAAAGCCGACAAAATATTGACCCAATTGGCAGGAATCGACGTTGTAATCCCTGAGTCTTCGCTGATTTGCCAGTTATAGACAATGCGCGTCAATTGACCGTTCACATCAATAATATCGACTAAAATCAGCCATTCACCTGCTTGGTCTATCATATCTGTGACCACTGTGAAAACGCCCTGTGCCACATTTTCAGTTGATAACCACGCACTTCGTGCATCGGCATAAGGCAATACAAATTGCACATCGACAGTGACATCATCAATTAATAAGATATTGCGCCGAACCGATAAATCCAGCGAGTTAATTCCCGTACCAGCAGGGGAAAGTGTCAGTTGCACTTCGTAGTCATCCACACGCCGATTTTCATATGAGCGCACAGTGGATTCATCTGACAAAAAATCAGGTTCAGGAATCGGTGTCGCGCTCAATACACTCGCACTAATCAAGGTGATGAGTACAAAAACTGCTTCAAGTTGCATCGAGCCTGTAAATTTTCTTGCCCAATTGACTGCACCAGCAAATGGGATGTATTTCTGCAAGTGTGGACGCAATGCGACATGGTGTAAGCCACCCACAATCAGCAAAAGAGCAACCATCAATGATTTATAGCCAAGAGCAGCACCATAGGTTGTCAGAAAGTCATTCGGCGCAAAAAACCAATTACTTGCACTGTAAATCCCACTCGTGATGACAATCGCTACTGCCCCCATAACATAACGACTAAATCGTTGCATCACAGGGCGCAGGGCTTCCCAGCGTGTTGTCTCATCATAAGGCTGTAGAGCAATTGGTAAAATCAAAGTCAATGCAAGGATGCCACCGACCCAAAATGCGACAGCAATCGCGTGTAACCAGTGCATCATAACAGCATTCCAAGGCATCACGAGTGACCCTGCTGCATGACTGTTCACAGCTTGTGCGCCAATCAATAACGCCAAAATATAGGTATTCGCTGTCCAAAATGAACGCACAAACTTAGGATATTTTGCCCGATAGTAAATACTTGCGCCCAACATGCCAGCCACGATGAGCAACAATAACATCCGAAAATTCCAGACATCGCCAAAGCGTGAGCCAATCCGCACCACTTGCCACAGATTACCCTCAATAACTTGGTCAAGTGTAGTGCCAAAAAATACCATCGATTGCTGTAAAATCGCTATCACATTCGCCAAAATTGCAAAAGAAATCCCAAAAATCATGATACCATTGAGATACGTCATTACACGCGGAGGCAATAAGCCCTGTGGATAGCGGGTGTTGCCCCAGACAGGTACAAGCACATAAACATAGAGCATTGATGTACCGAACAGTAAATATGTCGTGTTGATGAGTAGGGCTTTCCAGACCACCTCCATCGGAATCGCTTGGTCAGAGGCGGCAACACCCACGACACCTTCGACTTCCTCACCGACGAAAAATACCTGACTTTCAGCGACTACATGCCCATCACTCGCAAAGGCAGGGCGTAATTCGACAATATATGCGCCATCGACTAAATCTTGTGGTACACGCAAGGTCAGCAAGCTGTCATCAGCAGGGTCAACACTGCCTGATGCTAAAATCTCTCCTCGGTCATTCCGTAGATTAATTTCGCTGAATTCAGGCTCAAGGGCTTCGCTGAACCAATATTGTAAGCGTGTCGGAGGGCGTTCTAATGTACTACGATTTTCGGGGATACTACGTACAATATAGCCATGCGCCTGTGTCGGTAAAATATTTGTACACAGCAGACACAATAGTAAAAAGGGCAGAATGTAGCGAAAGCGTTTCATGGATTAATCAAGCTGAAAACGTTCAGAAGAGTCAAGCGACTGCACATCAGATTGAGGTGAATTTGGCATCAGGTCAGTCTCATCGTAATCTTCACCGCGACTACGAAACCAACTGACAAACATCAAGCCTGTGAAAATCACAATAATGCCGAGGAAAACTAGTTCGTCATACCAACCGAGAGCACCATGCGCCAGAATACTTATCATCATGCACCGCTTCAACTCACTTACTTTGTGCAATGTATCACAAATAGTATAGCTGAAAGTTGCTTCGGCTTGTAGGCTGACTGAAAAAGAAAAATCTAGCCAACTTGACTAGATTAGAACATTTATGCTCCCACTAGGATTCGAACCTAGATTTAACGTTTAGGAAACGTTTGTTCTGTCCTTTGAACTATGGGAGCGTTTTCTGAGCTATTATGAACTTTCCGATAAGTCCATTAGTAAACTATTTGCTTCAAATATACACAAAATAGGAAATTTCCTCAAGTAAAATTGTAGTCTCTACAGATGAAACCCTATGTAGAGCTTAAAAACCCTCATTTTTTACCTGTGCTGTATTTCTTCTCAAATTCACGGATAGCAATCGCAGGAAGCGATTCACTATTTTCAGTCACATAGCTACGAACAATCTCACGGTGGCGTTTGATACTCGCACGCAGTACCCAAGAAATAGCTTTCGTGATGAGTTTATCCGTCTCGTGTTTGAGCAAATCGACATTATGGAGTGCCACTGTTATCAGGCGTTCATCAGCAGAATCACGCACAGGCTTAACGAGGAGTACCAAACTTGCCCGACGATGCTGAATAGTTTCCCGCCGTGCTAAGTCACGCAAAAATAGTTGCCACTCATCCCAATTAGCGAGCAATTCTTTTGCTGTGTAATTTGATTGGCAAGTGGTGTCAATTTCGCGCCAGCCTTCTAGGTGACTGAGCCAGTCATCCAACGTAGGTAATGGCAATTGCTGACGATATTTTTTATAGTGACCAAGCATAAAACCAGCGAAACAGACTTCGTCAATTAACTTACCTTGATAGAGTTCAGATAGGGTATCGCGCCAATCATCATACGTCAGCTTAGGATGCTCACTAGCAAATGATTTAACGAAATCGCGCATGGTGGGGTTGCTCAAGCCATGGTGCACTTTAGATGATCCACTAGCATTGCTATTATCTTTAGCTTTATCAGGTGCAGAATTTTCGATAAAGGTGCGAAATTCCTGGGCAAATGAGGTCATGGGATTTACTCACAGACAATTATAGTTGATAGTCTACAAAAAAGAGCCACCCAATAGCGACTCTCTGAGTAATTTACTTTAGGATATTCAATGAAGATTAAGCGATACCTGATTGCTGTTGACGACGGCGTGAAAAAGAGTCAATCACAACAGCACTGAGCAAGACGAGACCTGTCACGACAAATTTAACCCCTGATGACAAACTGAGTAGACCCAAACCACTATCAACCGCCGAAATAATCAATGCACCAATCAATGCACTATAAATCGTGCCACGACCACCGAATAAACTCGTCCCACCAATGACGGCAGCAGCAATAGCGTTCAACAATAAGTTCCCTGCTTCAAAACTAGTCGATACTGAACCAAGACGAATCGAGAGAATCATACCGCCGATAGCAGCCATTAAACCTGAAATCGCAAAAACACTTGTCCGAATGAGTTCGACGGGGATACCTGCACGACGTGCTGCTTCCTTATTGCCACCAACCGCCATCAGATAGCGTCCATAACGAGTGCTATCAACAACATAGGTCAGGACAACAAGCAAGAAGACAACAAACACAGCTATCGCAGGAATACCACGATTCTGATTGGCATAGAAGACTGCACCAAAGCTCAATAACGATAGAATACCAATTTGCAAACCGACAACAGCCAATGGCGTTACCCCTAAGCCACGTTTGGTGCGAATATTGCGATTATAAAATTGTACGACGGTATATCCTCCTATAAAGAGTAAGGCAACTATATAGCCCCATATGTCAGGTAAAAATGTCCGCGTGAAACTTCGCAAAAAGTCATCTTGAAGGCGGATTGTGCCACCATTGCCAAGGATGATGAGTAGCACACCATTCCAAAATAAGAAGCCAGCCAATGTGACAACGAAGGCAGGGAGTTGGAAGGTCGTGATAATCAAACCATGTGCAATACCAATCAGCAAGCCAACCGTTAAACCGCCAGCAAGCGCAATATACCAAGGCAAGCCTAGCCCTGCGGGTTCTGGCACAGATAGAATGACCATTGCACCAGCTGCAACAGCTGAAACATAACCCACACTCAAGTCAATTTCGCCGATGAGCAAAACAAAAACTGCTCCATAAGCGAGGACTGTCAAGCCAGCCATTTGCACCATCAGATTAACAAAGTTGATAGGCGAAAGAAAATTGCTATTTTGAGATTGAAAAATAATGGTGATAACAACAAGACCGAGTATGGTCGGTAAAATGCCGAGGTCGCCAGCCATGATACGCTCGCGCCATTGATTAAAATAATCTTCTACAGACTGTTGTTTTTGAGAATTCAATAAGCGACTCTCTACTTTTGTTTTCTCCGCCATGATTAACCTTCCTGCATCCCAGGTACACGTTGTAGTGTCCCTGCTGTAATTGCTTGAACAACCTCTTCTTGATTGGTATCTGCGACCATATACTCAGCAACATTTTGCCCCAATCTTAAAATTGTGACACGGTCTGCCGCTTCAAAAACATCATGCAAATTGTGAGATATAAGAATCACCGCTAACCCTTGGTCTGCCAAACGACGCACGAGGTCTAGTACCTGACGCGTTTGAGCAACGCCGAGAGCTGCCGTTGGTTCATCGAGAATCACGAGTTTTGAGTTCCACATAACTGCCTTAGCGACAGCAATGGCTTGTCGTTGACCACCTGATAAGCCTGATACTTTTTGTCGAACCGATTGCAACGTACTCACGGCTAATGAATCCAGCGTGTCGATAGTAGCTCGTTCCATCTCAGCTTTGTTCAAATGAAAGCCTGCTATGGTATCTTCGCGCCCTAAGAACATATTGGCAACAACATCTAAATTATCGGCGAGTGCTAAATCTTGGTAGACAACTTCAATTCCGAGTTTGGCACTATCGCGTGGATTATTGATAGTGACAACTGAGCTATCGAAAATAATTTGACCATCATTGAAAGTATGAATGCCTGCAATCCCTTTGATGAGGGTTGATTTACCTGCACCATTATCGCCAACGAGTGCCATAACCTCGCCAGCAAACGACCGAAAATCAACATCATACAATGCCTGAACTGACCCAAAACGCTTGCTGACCCCTTTTAATTCTAGTAAGGGTGTTTTTGACGTATCTGACAAAATAAATTCTCCCTATCAACAATAATCTACAGTAAAAACAGTAGTCTGATGTCGCGGATTGTAGCGAACGTTACTGTACAAAACAAATAGGGATGCCTATTAGACATCCCTACAATATTGTTGAAATCTCTAGTTAGTAGACTTATTCACTTCCGAGACCAATTGCTTCACATGCTGCAGCAGTATCACCAGAGCATAATTCTTCAACAGTACGGAATCCATCAGCGATGACAGTTTCTTGGATGTTGTCGATGGTGACAGCAACAGGAGTCAACAAGATGGATGGCACATCGTTCGTGCCGTTGTTGGTTGTGCCATTGACGAGTAGATCAATCGCAGGTTGATTGTTGTTGAGAATTGCAATCGCCAAACCAGCAGCAGCGCGTGCTTCTGCACGGATTGCTTTATAAACAGTCATACTTTGTTGACCAAGCAAAATGCGTTGGATACCAGCAGCCGTTGCATCTTGACCTGTAACAGGAATTGGGTCGAAACCTTGATTGCCGAGAGCTTCTGTAACTGCACCAGCCAGACCATCGTTAGCGGCAATCGCTGCATCAATATCACCACCTGATGCGGTAATGATTTGTTCGAAGATGACGAGTGCTTCTTGATTATCCCAGTTTGGTACGGATTGGTCGTCTACTTCTTCCCACGCGCCGCTTTCAAAGAGTGGGTTAATCACGCTATCATAGCCATTTTTGAAGAGAGTTGCGTTGTTGTCGGTTGGTGAGCCGTTGAGGACAGCGACGCGCACAGGCTCATCAGCAGGAATATCACCAGCATCTTGTGCTGCTTCAACTGCTGCGACAAGTCCTTCACCTTGGAGGCGACCAACAGCTTCGTTGTTAAAGCTGACATAGTAATCAGCCCCTTCACCTTCGATGGTGAGACGGTCATAATCAATGATTGCTACATCATTTTCACGTGCGAGATCAATAATGCTTGCGCCTGAACCACTATCAAGATTGACCATGAGTAAGACGCGTGCACCATTGGTGATAGCTTGTTCTGCTTGGGTGATTTGTGTCGCTGCATCGCCTTCTGCATTGACAATACTGTAGCTGACACCAGCATCTTCGAATGCTTCTTCAAAGAAACGGCGATCATCATTTTCCCAACGGTCAGATGATTGACTGTCAGGCAGTAAAACGACAATATCAATGCTATCTTGTGCGAAAGCAGTTGACATCACGCTTGCGAGAAAAACAATGACTAAAAACAAACGAATTTTCATCTGTATCTCCTATTGTAAAAATGTAAAGAATTTTAGTGAATTTTGACTTAGGTGATAGTAACCCAAGTTGTGAGAATGTGCTACAAAGTTACCATAATATTTTGTCTTATGTTGATAATACTATGTTGAAGACTAAATGGAGCATTCTGACTCTAGAATGCTCCATAGAATGTAGTTATTGCGTAATTATTCGGCAGGGACGACTTTTAGAACTGAACCGCCATAATTAACGATGTAGATTTCACCATCTTCATCTTCGCCGAAGCTACTAATTTGGAAGTCAGTATCAGTCAGTACATCATCAACCCATGTTTCAGCATCAGTACGATAGGCTGTCCAGAGTTGCCCTGAGCAGAAATCGCCGTAAAAGAAAACACCGTTCCAATCAGGTAGTAATTCACCGCGATAGACATAACCAGCGGTCACACTACAATTGCCATTGGCATGATTATATTCGGCAAATGGAACGACAGTTTCAGCTTGATTGCCACCTGCTTCGTAAACACGGGTCGCTTCAAAGAATTTCCAGCCGTAGTTCAAACCACCGACGCTATCCGCAGCTTCAAAATTCACTTCTTCCCATTGAGCTTGTCCGACATCACCGATGTACATATCGTCGGTTGCGCGGTCAAAGGAGAAACGCCAAGGATTGCGCCAGCCATAGCTCCACACTTCGTTGGCACCGACTTGTTGATTGACAAAAGGATTATCTTCTGGGATGGCGTAGCCTGTTTCGGTATCGACATCTAAGCGCATGATTGTTCCGAGTAGCAAATCAGGATTTTGCCCTGCATTGAGAGGGTCACCTGCTGAACCACCATCACCTAATGCGACATAGAGATAGCCATCCGCATCAAATGCCATGTGTCCGCCGTTGTGATTGGCATAAGGTTGATTGGTAGTAAAAATCACTTCGGCACTACCTAAATCAGCAGAGTTCGGGTCATCACTTACTTGGTAACGTGCAATGACTGTGCCACCACTGGTATCGGTATAGTAAACAAAGAATGTACCATTCTCGGCATAATCAGGGTGGAACGCTAAGCCGAGTAAACCACGCTCAGTGTAGCCTGTGCCAAGTGCTTCCTGAGAGATAAGATTACTAATATCCATGAAAATTTCTAACGATTCACCATCCCAGATATTGATACGCCCGCGTTGCTCAACAATAAATAAGCGTCCGCTACCATCACCTGCATGGGTAACAAGTAGAGGGCGGATTAAGTTTGTGACAACGGGTTCAAATGCTAAGGTATCCACAGATGGAATCGAATCACGATAGAGTACAGGCTCATCTGCCATCGTTTCATCGTCTTGTGCGCTCACGATAATGCTACTTGCGACGACCAGTAGTAAAATCAGTAAAATGCGTTTCATCATCCAGTAAAACTCCTATTGTTATCATCATAGATAGTGTGCATTGTAGCATAGGTCGTAATAGTTTTGCGTGTGATAGAGTTAACGCCTGATAAAGACAACTCATGCTTAAAATTCGCACGCATGTTCGTTATACTGTTCGTATAGATTTAGTTGAGATATAGGTAAATATATGTTTGCAGATGAACGTTATATGGCACTCAAGCAAATCCGTGATGAAGTAGTCGCTTTAAGTGACTCTCCCTTATACGAATACCGCACCGAGAATAATTACTTCCCTGTGATTGGGGCAGGCAATCACTACGCAGATATTATGTTCATTGGGGAAGCACCAGGCGAAAATGAAGCCAAGACAGGTGTGCCATTCTGTGGTGCATCGGGACGTGTATTAGATGATTTATTGCGGAGCATTGATTTAGACCGCAAAGATGTCTACATCACCAATGTTGTTAAAGACCGCCCACCGAAAAATCGTGACCCACACAAAGGCGAAATTGAGCTATACACGCCATTCCTTGTGCGCCAAATTGAGATTATTCAACCCAAA
The DNA here is from genome assembly GCA_039200705.1 of Chloroflexota bacterium. Lineage (GTDB taxonomy): Bacteria > Chloroflexota > Anaerolineae > Aggregatilineales > Phototrophicaceae > JAUZRW01. The sequence continues at coordinate 152,909 of JBCCSC010000005.1, read as the reverse complement.
GTGTTTGCCACACTAGGACGTTTTTCGATGGAATTTATCCTCAAATTGTTCGATGCCTATGATAAAGACATCAAAATCACCAAAGTGCATGGTCAAGTCATTCCTGTGATGACCACTTATGGTGAAGCGCATGTGATACCCATGTTGCATCCTGCAGTAGCTCTCTATCAAGGTAATGATACGACACAACATCGGAAAGACATTAAAGCATTGAAGCCATTCATCAAAAAATAATGTACACATGATACGATAATTTCCGACAAGATAAATAATAGTCAGAGGAGGTTTTCGTAGGTATGCGTGTCAGAATTCGTGGTGCAGTAACATATGAAGCTGATGAAGCACTAGAAAATGGTTTGAAACAAGTCGAAGATTTATTGAAGAATACGTCCAATCCATTGTTGACGATGGAACACATTGAGCCATTAGGATTACATGTGACAGTGCATCAGAGTACATCGGCGAATGAAGCACAAATAGAATATATTCGTTCAGTGCTGAAAACGCTGGCAGAGTCGGCGTATAGTGGTTATATCGATATGTGGCTTGATGACCACGAATCAGAACGCTTCCATGCGAAAGAAATCGGATTCAGAGAATTAACTGTGGCGGATATTGCCGACGTGTAGAAACAAAAACGCCTCATCCATGATGGGGCGTTGTCATTTTAATGGAATATGCAATTAGCGGTCTAAAACTTGGTAGAGCAAATCAATCACCACTTCTCGAACTGCATTATGGTCTTGTGCGACACAGGGCTTAACCGATACATCACGGATGCCTAAGCCCAATCGAATATCATCATGATGCCATGCAGTGCGTTTATCTTGTTTATTGGCCGCAACGACCAACGGTGGATTGTTGTGATAGCCACGAATGGTGTATAAAATACTCAGGAATTCCCCAAAGTGTTGTGGTTTGGTGCTATCTGCCATCACCACATAACCCGTTGCATGGAGGCGACGCATTATATTCTGTAAGCCGATGAAATCAAATTGTCGCGCCATCGGCGGTTCATAGAAATGCAAAATCAAATCACTATCGACACGTACTCGTCCGAAAAACCAAGGCTGGTCAGTGTTACTTTGCCATTCCGTATATTGGCTCACACGCTGAATAAAACTCGTTTTACCTGTCTTTGCGAGTCCTGTAACAATAATTTTGACAACTTCCGCCCCACGTTGCTTAGGCTTTTTGTTGTATCGTCGATGTTGTGTGCGATTTTGCGGTGGTGCGACCATACCTTACCCTAGTAAAGTTCTATTCCTAATAAAACAGGTTCATCATCCAACAAATTGACTGAACTGTCATCAGGACTTGCATACTACCCATACTATTGTACTTGACTGTATCACATATCATCCTGATTTGTTGTAACGACCTGTAAAATTTGAGCGATGTCTCACCGACTTTATCCGCACAATTGGGATGACAGTGGTTTGGTGCTCGCAAGATACAATACGCTATACTCATTCGATATGGATGAATATATTGACGATAATTATTTTCAGAAAGGTTTTTGATGACATACATTCACATTTACAACGGCACATTGATCGATGGTACGGGGAAAGATCCTGTACCCAACACCAATATTTTGATTGAAGATGACCGTATTCTTGAAATTGGCACGACTTTAAATCAGGCAACGATTCATGCCAACGAATCAGATATTGTGCGTGTTGATGCTCAAGGTGGCTACATTTTACCAGGACTCATTGATACACACGTTCACATGATGTTTGAATTCTCGCCATTGCAAGATAGAGTTTCAACGCCCTTCTCTACCAATTTTTATAAAGCAATTGGCTACATGCGTAAAACCTTAGATGCAGGGATTACGACAGTTCGTGATGCAGGTGGCACAGATTATGGTGTCAAACATGCTATCGAAACAGGACTCATTGATGGTCCTCGGATGCAAATTAGCATTAGTGTGCTGGGTATCACAGGTGGACATACCGATAATTGGAATCCATCAGGCATTGATACACCATTATTCCCTGCTTATCCTGGTAATCCTAATGGCATTTGTGATGGCGTTGAAGAAGTTCGTAAAAAAGTACGCGAAGTATTGCGTGCAGGGGCAGAAGTCATCAAAGTGTGTTCGACAGGGGGTGTTCTCAGCCCAACTGACCATCCTGAATTCACTCAATTCACCGAAGAAGAACTGCGTGTGATGGTGCAAGAAGGTGAATTCCGTCGTGGTATCAAAGTGATGGCACACGCTCAAGGGGCAGAAGGTATCAAGAATGCCGTCCGTGCAGGAATTCATTCGATTGAACATGGTATTTATCTCGATGACGAAGCCATTGACCTCATGCTCGAAAAAGGGACATTTCTTGTGCCGACTTTGCTCGCGCCGATTGCGGTTGTTGAATTTGCAGAAACAGTCGGTGGAATGCCTGAATACGGCTTACGCAAAGCAAAAGAAAGCCTCGAAGCCCATCGTGATAGTATCGCTAAAGCCTATGAAGCAGGAGTCAAAATTTCGATGGGAACCGATGCAGGTGTGATGCCACACGGCACAAATCTCCGCGAACTTGAGTTAATGTGTATGATTGGCATGTCACCAATGGAGTCCATTGTCGCAACAACCAAAACAGCATCGGAATGTCTCGGTTGGCAAGACCAAATCGGCACACTCGAAGCAGGTAAACTAGCTGATGTCATCATTTTAGACACCAATCCACTAGCCGACATTAGTACCCTCAAAAATGTCAATCATGTGAATTACGTTCTCAAAGGTGGCAAAGTGATGAAAGATACACGCACTTAATCCCAAAAATACAGGCAATTTGCTATCCTATCCCCTAATTTTTAGGGGATTTTTTCGTTTGGCAGTAGCGTACTATTCTCATCTAAAGCACAATATGAATACAATTATTATCATGAGAGAGAGTGAATCTTTATGCGAAAATGGATACTCGTCATTATTACTAGCCTGTTCCTGACAGCTTGTAACTTGGATACAGATAGCTTCAATAATCCAACCCAACAAGCGACAAATGTTGGTAATGCGCCTACAGATACAGTCGTTCAACCGACACAAGCTGGTGTGCAACCAACCTCTGCACCTTTGCCAACTCATACACCATCAACAGGTGGTAGCGAGCCTGAAACCGAAGCAACAGTCCCTATCCCTGTGACATCATCTGATGATTGTGAAGCAGTCGCATCGGCGAGTGGTGTGGTGATTGATGCACAACAAGAAAGAGCAGAAGCTCCTCAAACTTTGCCGAATGGTCAACCCTTCCCGAATGTAGAGCCTGTCCCTGTTGTCAGTGCATCATCTGTGCGGATGAGTACCTTTGGCGCACCTTCGACAACTGCACTTTTAATACAATTTACACCTGATTCAGCAACTGTTGACCGTCAAGCCTATGTCACTTCAATTGCTGGTAGGATTGATACTCAACTTGACGCGATTCATACCTATTTTGTGACTGTTGACGGGGCATTCGACATCAATGCTGCACCGCCATCACCAATTGTATCGAGTATCGAAATTGATAGTGTCGCCACTGCTACCCAAGCCGATGAACCACTACCACCCAATGACCCACGTTATGGGGAACAATGGGGTTTGCCTGTTGTAGGGTTGCCTGAAGCATGGGATAGTTTGCCTCCGCGCACAGTCATTGTTGCAGTGATTGATAGTGGTGTGTGTATGTCGCATCCTGACTTACAGGGACAGATGGTCGCTGGCTATGATTTTGTCGATGATGATAATGACCCATCGGATGTTTTCGGACACGGTTGCGGTGTTGCAGGGGTGATTGCTGCCAACAGTAACAATGGTATCGGCATTGCAGGGGTTGCGCCAAATGTTAACATTATGCCTCTGCGCGTTTTAGATGGTGCTGGACTGGGTAACTACTCCAATATTGCCAACGCAATCATCTACGCTGTCGATAATGGCGCAGATATTGTTAACTTGAGTTTGGCAGGAACAACCTCATCGGCAATTTTGGAAGCGGCTGTTTCTTATGCTGTTGATAGAGGCGTGGTCGTGATTGCTGCTGCTGGTAACTTTGGTAGTGACCGTGCATTTTATCCTGCTGCTTATCCGTCTGTGATTGCTGTCGGTTCGGTTGACCCAGGTACGCTGAATCGTAGTAGTTTCAGCAATTTCGGTCCTGATGTCGATGTTTATGCTCCAGGGCGTGATATTCTGACGACCAATATGTTGGGAGATTATCATTTTCAATCAGGTACATCATTTGCTGCGCCGATTGTTGCAGGGATTACAGCTATGTCGGAGTCGATGAATGCACCTCTCAACACAGAAGACGGTATTGTTTTCCTTTATCCGCCTGATTTCATACCCAATTGTTAGCGACTAACACAAATCAGACATGAGATAAGCTATAGTCGAGAGATGTGGCACTACGCCATGTCTCTTTTGTTTAACATGAGGATAATCACATTCATGTTTTCTGATTTACGGGTGCTGATTGTATCCGATAATTTGTTATCGCGTGCAGGTTTATCTGCCATGCTGGATGTGCAAGATAGCTTATTGATTGTTGGGCAGACCAATAGTGCCTCCTTAGCTGATGACTTGCCGATTTATCAAGCAGATATTGTACTATTTGACCTTGGCTGGCAAATCAATGACAGTCTCGACACGCTATCAAGCATACAAGAACTTGATATTCCAATTGTGGCGTTACTCACGGATGAAAATGACGCGTCGGCAACCCTCGCCAATCTCAATCAGGGAACAGTGTACGGCTTGTTACTGAACGAAAATGATGCAGATATTTTGCTGTCAGCACTCCAAACTGTTGCCAATGGACTGATTGTGATTGACCCTGCACTATCAACAGCGCTGATGACATCCAATACACCGACTGACCCTATTGCCGAGGAATTAACCCAACGGGAAAACGAAGTGTTACAATTACTCGCACAAGGCTTGACCAATAAAGGTATCGCACATCAACTGGGTATCACCGACCATACCGTGAAATTCCACGTTAATGCCATCATGACCAAACTTGGCGCACAAAGTCGCACAGAAGCGGTTGTGCGTGCCACTCGTGCTGGACTTATCATCTTGTGATGCAAAACGGTATAATTTCCGTGTCGTATTCACTCATGAGATGAGTTGTCACTATGCAGTTAAAGCCTTTCAAATTAGAACGTTACTTCGCACAATATGAATTTTCAGCCCCTTATTTGCTCAGTCCATCCGATTGTGAGCCTCTGACAATCCCCGAATTAATCTCATTCGCGTCCGATGAGCGTCGTCAACAATGGGAGACGCTGTGGTTAGGCTATACCGAATCACAAGGGCATCCTGAATTATTGTCACTTATTAGCGACCTCTACACACAGATTACACCGCAACAGGTCATGACGGCTGTACCAGAAGAAGGCATATTCATTGCCATGAATACCTTGGTTAATGCTGGTGAACATATGATTGTGATGCACCCTGGGTATCAATCACTGTACGAAATTGCAGAAGGACGTGGTGTCGAAGTCAGTTTTTGGCAACCTTCATCACAATGGCGATTTGACCCTGATGCCCTAGAAACACTCCGACAAGATAACACATGTATGCTCGTCGTCAACACACCACACAATCCGACAGGCGCACATTTCACAGCCGAAGAGTGGGAGACAATTATCGCTTTTGCCCAAAAACATGATTTGTGGCTTTTCGCCGATGAGATGTATCGCTACAGCGAATATGACGACAATGACCGTCTTGTAGTTGCCTGTGATGCCTATGAAAAAGCAATTTCCTTGAGTGGCTTGTCCAAATCTTTTGCCTTACCAGGGTTGCGGGTCGGGTGGTTAGCGACACAGCATCAGGAAGCATTCAAGCGATTCGCCATGTTTAAAGATTATACAACCATTTGCGGTAGCGCACCGTCTGAGATGTTAGCTATCATCGCCCTTGAAGCAAAGTCAGCCATCCTTGAGCGCAATTTAGCGATTATTAGTGACAATTTATCTGTGTTAGATGACTTTTTCCAGACACATGACAAGCACTTCAAATGGATACGCCCTAAAGCTGGCACAATCACTTTTGTAGACTATTTGGGTGATGAATCCATTCAAGAGCTAGCTGATAATCTCGTTGAGAGCGAAGGGTTGATGATACTGCCTGCATCTGTTTACGATTATCAGGGCAATTATTTTCGTCTGGGATTTGGACGACGCAATATGCCAGAAGCGTTGCAGTTACTCGGCGATTATCTCACTGAAAAGTGATTTATCGTAAACGCGTTTCAACCTGGCTGATGGTCAGCCGTTTAAATTGGTCACCTCGTGTTGTGATGCAATTTTCTAAGGCTTGCAGATTGGCTTGCGTTGTTTCTAGTGAATAGGCATAGAGTAAATCAGCTTGTTCATGAGGCATGGCTTCGGCAGGGTGCAAAATCAACACCCAAACGTAAGAATCCGCCGATGTTAGAGATGCTTCCCAACGATTGAGTGCCTGTTGCCATAAGTCTTCATGAATACAAGGATTCATATAGCGCAATTTAGGGGCTTTATCGTATGAGGCTTGGAAACGCCACGTTGTCATCGGAATTTCTATCAATGGACGTGGCTCACCCTCTAAACGGGGGATAGTCAGGTCAGGATAATAGGGGCGGTTAGGTGCGCCTGACCAATTACGCGGATGTGCTGAGGCACTATCATCACGGTTTGGGATGGCGGTTGAATCAATGCGGAAACCGAGTGCTTCAATCAGATTGAGTGTTTCAGACGTATGCCAACCTTCCCCCATACGAAAACTCTTGAGGTCAAACGGCACATCCTGTATCTGTTGCCAGATATGCTTGAGACTAGCAACGGCTCTTTGGCTATCCGTGATAATTTCAGGCTGACCTGTATCAGGGATAGTGTATAAATGCGGATGCCATCCTAATTCATCGCCTCGCTTAATTGCTTGTGACCAAAAGTCAGCATGTGTATCGAGCAAATAACGCGCAGACCCATAAGTATGTTCTAATTGACCGTCTGCGCGAACATACCATGTCAGAGGATAATCTGCCAAAGCATTGTGGAAATGCTCCATTGCAAAGTGCAAGCCATCCCACTCTAAATTGGCACGATTCACAGTTGGGCTATTCAAACCATCAGGGTCAGTATCAATTGTCAGAGCAAGATAATGAGGTACCATCTGAGCTATTCCATATTGAAGTGAATCATACTCAAGGCTTTTTCTGCGATTGCCATAGCATCTTCACGAGTTGCGCCTGTGGTCACACAGAACCCAGGACGGTCTGCATCGCCTTCAATTGCATCCACAACCGTGCCTTGTGCCATATGAAAACCTAAATCTAGCACACCGTTAAGCTGTTTGGCTTTTTCAATGCCATCTACACTGACAAAAATACCTGCTGGTGGTGCAAAAAAGCGATACACTGCGCCACGCTGTACTCTAGGCTGAATGTTAATCTTTTCACCCAGTAAAATTTGAATCAGAGCTTGTGGCATACTGACACCGCTACAGGCTTCGACAATTTGTCCAAAGATATGCCCACCTCCAGGGCGTGCGCCCATTTCAATCAGATAGACATCATCACCACTAACCATCACCTCGGCATGTATTGCACAATCATCCATCTTGAGGGCACGGGCTGCATCGGCAATCAGTTGGTCAGTTTTGCTTAAGATGTGTTCAGGAAAATTCGCTGGATAATTAATTTCCATCGCCACTCTGAACTTAGGATGATTTTGATGCACTTTATCCGATTTTGCTAAAATGCCGACCTCACCATCTTGCATCAAGCCTTCAACAGTCATTTCGATGCCATCAACCGCTTTTTCGACGATGAAATTCCCCATGCGTTGGTGTTTGCTAGCAAAGTCAATTGCCCAATCTAAGTCATTGGCTGTCTCAACAAAACTTGTGCCACGACTGCCCCAATTCATTGTTGGTTTGATAACTAAGGGATAGCCAATTTGTGGGGCTACTTGACGGAGTTCATCGGCTGTTTTGACAACGACAAACTCAGGTTGCATCAGATTCGCTTCGCGCCATAAGTGACGCATCCGACCTTTATCGAGTGCATTGAGGGCAACTTCGGGATGTAAGCCACGAAGTCCAAGTCGCTGACTCGCTTCGGCTGCTGCTAGAACGCCAGCCTCGTTAGCTGCCAGAATTGCATCGGCATTGATAGCACGCACATAGTCAACGATGCCATCTGTATCATTGAGGTCAATTGGCGCATGACCGTCAGCATCGTCAAAAGCAGGGGCATTAGGATTGCGGTCAATCGCGTGAACTGTATGCCCAAGTGCTTGAATCTGTGTGATCGAATGGCGCATCCATTGCCCTGCACCAAGTTGTAAAATTATTGCCATGAGTCCCTCTATAAAATGAAAAACGACCCTGATGAGTCGTCAATAATGCAGTAAATCCTATGCGATTCGATGATGTTTTCCTAGTCTGAATTTCGTGCCTACTCGTCAATCTTGAGAGCGTATTCGTGCATGACTTCGGCAGTGGTGCGTAATTGTTCACCTTTACGAACCAATGATAACATGACATCACCAACAGTAATATCACGGTCGAGTGGTTCAGTGCCGATGCCTTCACTTAAGCGCATCAATTCGGATACTTTATTGACATAGCCAATGTAATCATAGACATTATCCAAAAAGCCATGAATAGCTTCTTTAGGATGTTTCTGGAGAATATCTTGCATTTGCGATTCCATATTTTGCGACATAATGACTTTCTTTCTCTTTTACGTAATTATTTACAGTGTAATCGCAAACTGTAATAAATTGCGTAAAGGTTATGATGTGACAGGTGGACCATCCAAGATAGTTTGGCGCATCAGGTCAAAATCCCACTCTGAATCCCAGTCAAAGTCATAGCGTCGTGGGTCAACATTGGTTAGCCACCATGTCGCTCCTGCATCACGCGCTTTCTGAGCATTTTCGACCATTGTCATGCGGTCACTGCCTGTCGGGATAGGGTCTTGGAAAACATAATCGAAGGGAGTGCTATCTGTGCGCTGAGATTTAATATATGCTATCGTTTCGCGCAAGGCTTCGACTTTATCCTCAGCCTCATCATAAAGAATATACATACCATCCCAACGAGATGCCCGTTGCATCGGCTTTTTATAGGGATAATATCCTGCAATCCAAATGGGGATGCGCGGACGCGATGCTGGACGCGGTAAAAATTGACTGTCACGGGCGGTGTAAAATTCACCTTCATGATTGATGACTTCACCTGACCACAACGCAGTAATTACATCAAGGGCTTCATCAGTCATCTTGGCACGAATCTTCATATCAGTTTCTTCATCAAAATTGGCAAACTCTTGTGGACGACCACTGCCAAGACCAACACCTAAGATTAAGCGTCCACCTGATAACACATCTAATGAAACACTTTCACGCGCTAACACTTGTGGACGACGACGGGCTAGCGGTGTCACCATCGCGCCAAATTTAATCGTTTCGGTATTCATGGCAATTGCTGTCATTGCAATCCAAGGGTCAACCAAATCATAGATAATGGGACGCGCGACATGATCCCAAATGAAAAAGCCATCCCAGCCAGCTTGTTCTGCATCGTATGCTAAATCTGCCATCACACGCGCTGTTCCGAATGCGCCAAAATTGGGCAGATATAAACCGTATTTCATAGAGTTTACTTTCATGAGTAGATAAAAAATATGCCCCACATTTTAGCGTGGAGCATATAGATTCCGAAGACTAAGCTCGTTTATTGTGGGCAAACGGTGCTAGCATTTGCAATTGTATTCTCGATTTGTTGGATACGATTTTCAGGATTAGGATGGGTGCTGAAAAATTCAGGTTGGCGTTGTCCTTGACTGAAACTTTGTAACGTTTCTTGCACACCGACCATCCCCATTGGGTCATAACCCGCTTGTATCATGATGCACACCCCAATTGTATCGGACTGAATTTCATCATCACGTCCATATTGCAAATTGACCAATTGACTAATCATAGCGGCTGTTTGTGCTGCACTAGCACTTTCTGATGCAACCGCCACCGCACCAATCAAACCATTCGTTAATTCGCTCTGGGCGATGCGCTGTGCGCCATGTCTCGCTAGCACATGCACAATTTCGTGAGCAAGAACACCAGCAACTTCATCAACGGTTTCCAATTGCGATAACATGCCTGTGGTGATGAAGACCTGCCCACCAGGAAGCGCAAAAGCGTTCAAAATGTCCGAATCCAATACGGTAAATTCCCACTGCCAAGGCTCATCACGCGCAATGCTATTGTTGACCAAATCGAAGCCAATGGTATTAATCGCTTCTTGTACTTCTGGATCACGATATTCGCCACCGAATTCACGAATGAGTTCTGGTGCAGACTGCAAACCGAGTGCAATTTCTTGATTCGGTGTGATACTCACATACTGAGTCTCACCTACAACATCATTGTATTGTCCTGACGAAAAATATGAAAATAGGGCAAACGCTGCAATCGCTAGACCAATTAGAATCCGTCCTAAACCACCACTACTGCTACGTCGTCTCATGAACCTGCTCCTTGGTCGATTAAATCAGTATCATAATGGTCGAGTGATTCGTAAATTCCGCCTGTAACAGCCCCAAATACGATGTGTCCAGCAATCAGTAACGGGGTATCAATTGCTGCCATCCATGGGAAAAAGACCGTCATCGTGTAGAAATTAATGCTATAAAATGCTAAACCTAAAATGCCACCGCCGACAATCCCAACGATAAGCCCCCAACGGTGAATCACAATCGCAATCACTAAGGCGAAGAAAATTGATAGCACAATATGAGTAGCGATGCCGATGATCAATGTCAGCACAGACTCATCAACAAGTGCTTCACTGCCTTGAACAATCGACGCAAAATAGCGCAAGATAAAAAATGAATCTACATTATTGAGAATAGGATTGAGAATCATTATCAAAGCGAGGAAGATGATACTCCCAATGAAGCCAGCAATCGGGATTGCTCGCCATGTGACATTATTTTTAACAGAATCCACCATCAACCCTCCTGTATCTTGTGAATTTGCTATCTATCATATCGCGTTTCGATGAATTTGCCTTGTTTTCTAAGCGAGGTATATTTTGTCTAACGTTCATCTAGTGGAATTATCATATTGGATTGAGTTGATAACGATGTCACGCTATTGATGGAGATAGAGTTTGCTTCTCAATAAAGAGGGGTATCAGCCTGTTCAAAGTTTTAGACAGGCTGTTCAAAACTTTGGAGAAATTATCCTTGGGAGGCGATAATCACACCTGTGACGATGACTAACATGCCGACAATCTTGGGAATGGTAATTGATTCGCTAAAGAAAAACGCTGCGCCAATCGTAATGGCAATGAAGGCAGACCCCATCAAAATTGGATAGCCAACGCTGATTGGCTCAGTTGATAAAACACGCATCCAAACCAATGTCCCACCACCATAAAGGACTAAGCCAACGATGAAAATTGGGTTGAACAGTAAAGCAATCACATCTTTGTGAACCGTACTCAGATTTTCTGCAAAGCCACCAATTGCTTCGATTGACCCTTTTAAGCCCAAGCTACCCAACGACATCATCGTCGCTGCGATAAGAATCATGATAATGCCTTGTGTGCTGATCGCCATAAATGTCCGTTTCCGCTTGTTTGTGTCTTGTATCAAGTCTGTCACTCTAATTTGTCCTCATTGTGCCTGCTAGTACGCTTCAATCCTCGTGCTCTGACAGGCGTGTATCGTGTGCTGTAACATCCATCAGTTCATCTGTGTCAAATTCATCAAGAAAATTCCTTGATGGTTCAGTTGGTACTTCATCGGAAATTGCTTCAAATTCATTGGTATCGATTTCACTCTTGGGTTGATTATCCTGATGTGATGAAACGCGCATCAGATTGTCGCAGACGATTTTGATAGCGTCAATGACTCGTGTTTGCTCATCGTCAGTCATCTGAGGATAGAGCGGGATTGCAATTGCATTTTCTTGAATGAATTCACTTTGCTGTAGGCTGCGGCAATGACTCACAGCACATCCACACACTGCGCGATGTCCAGCGCATTTCCATGGCTCTTGCAGATAAGCAGGTTCACAATGGGCATTCATAATAGCACGACGGGTGCTAATCCCAAGGTCGAGTAGGGCTTGCATCACCTCGCGCTGTTTGAGTTGCTCTGGCAAGCGGATGATAAATGTCTGCCAGTTAGACCGCGCATAATTTGGCTCAAATGGCAAGATAATCCCATCGACATCAACTAATTCACGAAGATAACGGATAGCTAATTCTCGACGACGCTCAATAATTTTTGGCAAGCGTTGTAGCTGTACACGCCCAACAGCCGCTTGAATATCTGTCATACGATAGTTGTAACCAAGTTCTGTATAATCCTCAAAGATGATTCTGTTAGCTTGATGACGTTCTGTATCACGAACACTCATGCTATGTTGTCGCCATAGTTTGAACTTTTCATCATATTCAGGATTATTGGTGGTGAGCATCCCGCCATCACCTGTGGTAATCACCTTACGAGGATGAAAGCTAAAAACAGCTACATCGCCTTGTGGAGCACCAATTTTTTGCCATTGTGTATCATAAAAAATTTCACTACCAATCGCGCAAGCAGCATCTTCAACTAATGGAATGTTATACTTTTTGCTGATAGCGACGAGTTGTTCCATATCGCATGGCATCCCGACTTGGTGCACGCACAGAATTGCTGATGTCTTGTTGGTGATGAGGTCTTCGATAAGGCTTGGCTCAATGTTGAAGGTGCGTGGATTAATATCACAAAAGACAGGAATTGCATCACAATAACGAACGGCATTAGCAGTCGCAATGAAGCTATGACTAACCGTGATGACTTCGCTCCCTGCTTCAACGCCAACAGCTTTTAGAGCAAGATGTAAGCCTGTGGTGCAATTCGATACAGCCGTTGCATAATCTGCACCGACATAATCCGCAAACTCTTGTTCAAAGGAAGCTACTTGAGGTCCTTGAGTGACCCAACCACTGAGCAGGACTTCACGCACTAAATCAGCTTCGTCATTGCCTAGGACGGGCTTTGCTATCGGAATTTTCGAGTTTGCCACTGCCATCACCTATCTGATAATCGTAATAAATCTTTATATATTATGATACAACTTGTCTAAGAAGTATAGGTCAATGAAACCAATTACCTACATAAATTCTACAGTCACTTGTAACGAATAAGTTTGAATCTTGCAACATTGCAACTGGATGTTTGTGTTCATACCCCAAAACATGATATGTTTTTGAAGACTACAATGTTATGTTTTTAGAGAGTTTTTTATGGCATCTTATAAATTACACCCCAACACAAAAACAGCACTCTGGATTGTCCTTGCAACATCTATCACTGTGGCAGTGATTGTCTTCATGATGAACTTCACCACGCCCACATTTGATAGTGTCATCAACAACGAACCAATTGAAACAATGGTTTTCATGCGTGATGATGGCAATGATATGGAAATTTTCACCATCAATTCAGATGGTACAGGAGAACGTCAACTCACTAGTAATGAAGCAACTGATTGGGGACCGATGTTCTCATCCGACCAATCCTACATCGCTTTCCACAGTGACCGTGATGGCTACGATGCTATCTATGTCATGAGTTCACATTGCAACAATTATGCCACGCGCGTTTCTCCAGAAGGGCGTTATGCACGGTATCCATCTTTTTCACCAGATGGCACACAAATTGCCTTCGAAATGTATATGGGTGACAATATCTGGAATATCCACATTTTGTCATTGATTGATGGTTCAATTCAGCAAGTGACCTTCAATGCCGCAATTGATGGTGGTGCATCTTTCTCACCAGATGGCACAAAATTAGCATACCAAAGTACCCAAAATGGCTTCTATGATTTGTATGTTCTCAATCTTGAAGATGGCAAGACACAACGCTTGACATTCCAACCTGACACAATGGATGTATGGGCAGAATGGTCATCCGATGGTGAGCAAATTCTCTTTCACAGCGAACGTGATGGCGATAGCGATATTTACATCATGGATGCGGATGGCAGTAATCAAGTTGACATCAGTCGTACTGATACACTCGAACGCACACCACGCTTCACCCCTAATGGTGAGCAAATCGTTTTCCGTAGTGACCGCAACGGCGATAGCAACATTTACATCATGGAACGGGATGGCAGTAATGTTCGCCCTGTGACAAATAATGCCCTAGCGGATTGGTATCCTGATTTCTAAATACAAGTTCTTTGTATCAGGTTTGTAGGGACACCATTCTTGGTGTCCGCAGAGTGAACATTTGGCAACGAGATTTTTACCCTGCGGAACAACTACGCTTCTGAAACATAGTATCTACAATGACAAAAAGTAGGTTAAAGTAATTTTGTAACATCATCTGTCAAAATAGTTTTGCTTAGAGGATTACATCATGACACCACAATTGCACCGCAATACGCACACAGCACTCCGTCTTGTTGTTGTCACACTCTTGATGACAGCAGGGGTAACAGCCTTGATGGTTTTTGCACCTGATAATGCTGATACTGAAAACCGTATCGCTTATGCAAGTTTCGATGGTAACGATTTTGAAATTTTTACAGTCAATCCTGATGGGACTGAGCGTATTCAAGTCACGGATAATAATATTGACGATTGGGGCGCAACATGGTCACCTGACCGTAGCCAACTCGCATTCCGTTCAGGCACAGACCTTGATTCTGCGATTTATGTGATGGATGCAGATGGCACACACATCCAACGCTTATCGGCTGATAATGTCACGGTTGGTAACCCTTACTATCAAGGCACAATGACATGGTCACCAGATGGAACACAGCTTGCGTATTCAGCGAATTTCAATGGTAATTGGGATATTTGGACAACACGCCTTGATGATGGCTACCATACACGTCTCACGAGCACCATGTTTGACGAAACGCATCCTGATTGGTCACCCGATGGCGAACAAATTCTGTTCAATCGCCCTGATACCGACGGTGAACTCGAAATTTTCGTGATGGATATTGATACAGGTGCTCTGAAACAACTCACCGATGATACAGGCATGGTTATGTATCCACGCTGGTCACCTGATGGTCAACAAATTGTGTATTTTATCAATGATGTCTACGAAGCCGATGTCTATGTGATGGATGCTGATGGTCGCAATCATCGCCAAATCACAAGCGATATTGCTGTTGACCGTGTCGGCGTATTCTCTCCTGATGGCGATAGCATTGTCTTCCGTAGTGAACGCGATGGTGATAGTGATATTTATGTCATGAATCTCGCAACAGGTGACTATCACGCGATTACCGATAACAACACAATGGATATGGCACCTGATTGGTGATTTTCATTAAGTTGATGTAACGCAAAAGCGTGCTCATAATGGGTGCGCTTTTTTGATTTGTACACAATCAACAGATAGAGCAGATGAGTATTTGGGCTGATTCACGAAATTTTGTTAGCATTATATGAATTGCTTGCATTGAGATTCGTTTTTGTGTTAAGTTTTTAATGGACTTAAACATCGTGAGTGTGGTCATTGATATTGGTATTGGATTTGGCTATTACTGTAATATCTCGATAAGGGTCTCACCGTAGGATAAGCGTAGTTTGAGATTTTTTACTCAGCCATGCTATCCTCAAAACGACAAAAAGTCATTATTTTTAGGAGATGACGCACTATGTTAAGTAAACTTCATCCCAACTCACGTTCCGCTTGGATGCTAGTCGCCCTCACTGTGATGATGTCGGCTGGTGTGGTTGCACTCTTCCAATTTGCATCCACCACAAGCGATGGCAATATTCTCTTCACACAGTTTGATGGCAATGATTACGAAATTTTTGTCATGGATGGTGACGGTAATATTGAACAATTGACCAATAACGATGTCAACGACTGGGCAGCAGGTTGGTCACCAGATTACAGTGAAATCGCATTCCGTTCACAACTTGATGGTATGTCGCGCATTTATGTTATGAATGCTGATGGCTCAGACATGCGTGCTATCACACCTGATACCCTCTATGCAGGTGATTGGGGACGTGCTGGTATTCCTACATGGTCACCAGATGGTGAAAGCATCGCGTTTGAAGCAGTTGATTTCGTGAATACCTCAAATAATTTTGATATTTTTGTTGTCAACGTTGACAATGGTAAAATCGAGCAAATTACCGACACCCCAAGCAACGAATGGCATCCAGATTTCTCGCCAAATGGTAGACAAATTGCCTTCGCACGCGATGAAGTTGGCACAGATTGCTACAACACATGCGATATCTACGTGATGGATGCAGACGGTAGCAACCAATTCCGTTACACCTACACCGATGGCATGGATGTATTCCCACAATGGTCACCAGATGGCAATCACATCTTGTTCCACAGTGAACGTAACGGCAACAGCGATATCTATGTGATGAGTGCCTACGGTTGTAGCCCAACCAACCTCACCAATTCTGATACATTAGAACGTGTCGCACGTTGGTCACCAGATGGCAATAGCATCGTCTTCCGTAGCGAACGCGATGGTGATAGCGACATCTACGTCATGAACTTGCAAACTGGCGAAACTGAAATCAGAACAGATAACTTCCTTGATGACCGTTATCCAGATTGGTAATCTCTAACTAAGAATAGATAAAAGGTGAGTTAGTATAGCTCGCCTTTTTTGTTTAATGCCCTGAAAATCTGCTGTGTTACCTGCTACAATATCGTGCATATTGTAAGATTCCAGTAATTTGTGCCTGTTAATGTCATAAATTAATAATAGCTCGTTGTGTTGATAAGGTGTTTCTTGATGACTGCGCGTTCAATGCCTCCAACTTCACCTCGTTTTCGTTTGAACCCTTGGCTTGTGCGGATTCCGTTGCTACTTGTTACAGGGGTAATTTTGACAATCATTGTGCTTGTATTATTCTTGGCTGCTTTTCAGTTGCGAGTGACTGATCGCATTGTCCCTGGTACTTATGCACTTGGCATAGACCTTAGTGGCATGACAACAGAAGAAGCCGAAATTGCTCTCTCGCAAGCATTTTCTTATGGTGATGATGCTGTTTTCACTTTTCGGGATGGCGACAATTTTTGGCAACTGACAGCATCAGATTTAGGTGTATCGTTTGATGCGCGTGCAACGGCTGAAGAAGCCTTTGAAGTCGGACATACAGGCAACATCCTCACCGATTTGTACGGACAATCCGAGGCATGGCTAGCAGGAAGCGCGGTTGCACCTGTTGTCACCTACGATGAAAATGTGGCAATCGACCAACTCAATACCATCGCATCCGAAATTGACCGTGATGCACTCAATGCGGCTCTTTCAATTGAGGGCACAGAGGTGATTGTCAACGAAGGGCAAACAGGGCGAACACTCGATGTCCAATCTACATTGACTCGTTTGAATGATACCATTACGCGCTTAGATACAGGGTCAGAAATCGTACTGGTCGTCAATGAAACACCTGCTGCACTATCATCGGTTTCGAGTATCGCATCGCAAATCGAAACAGCCTTATCTGCGCCTGTGACCCTCACGGCAAATGATGAATTTGGGAATCAACTCGGTCCTTGGACAGTCTCGACTGAGCAAATTGCTACACTATTGACTGTAAGTCGTATCAACAACGGTGATGGCACACAGAGCTATGCTGTTGATATTGATATGGGAGCATTTGAAAATTATCTCTATACCCTTGCTCCTGGGTTGATTGCTCCTGCGGTAGATGGTCGCTTCGATTATATTCCTGAAACAAGTGAGCTCGCTGTTTTAGAACCTGCCCGTAGTGGACGTGTACTCAATGTGCAAGAAACCCTTAATCGCCTTGAGGATGGGGTGTTTACGCCTGAAAATCGGGTTGTGCCAATGGCATTTGATTTCACATTGCCTCGTTACCATAATCAGATTACAGCGTCAGAATTGGGCATCACAGAATTAGTTGCTGAATCGACAACCTACTACACGGGAAGTTCACAGAATCGACGCACCAATATTGCTATTGGTGCTAGTCGGATGAATGGCATCATCATTGGTCCTGGCGAAGAATTTTCCTTCAATTACTTCCTTGGCGATATTGCCTACGAAAATGGCTTTGTCGATGGCTTAGTCATTTTTGGTGGACGCACAGTTAACGGTATTGGCGGTGGCATTTGTCAGGTCAGTACAACAGTTTTCCGTGCAGCTTTCAATGCAGGTTTGGCTATCACCGAGCGTAATTCACATGGTTACCGTGTTGGCTACTACGAACTTAATGGACAACCCCCTGGTATGGATGCTGCAATCTGGCAACCTGAACGCGATTTCAAATTCCAAAACAACACACCGCATCACATCTTGATTGAAGCTGATGTTTATCCTGGTGATAATGCCTTGCAATTCCGTTTTTACAGCACCCAACATTGGGATGTTATCATCGAAGAAGCAATTGTACGTAATCAAGAACCTGCTCCCGAATCACGCTTCATTGCTAATAACGACTTGAGTCTTGGCGAAATTGTACAAGTTGATTTTGCTGCCGAAGGTGCAGATGTAACGGTTTACCGTAATATCTATGATATGCAGGGCAATCTCCAATTTGAAGATTATGTCTACACATTCTATATGCCTTGGCAAGCGATTTATGAAGTTGCTCCTGGAGATAGTCGTCTAGGATGATTGTCATACGCAATTGCTTGTTGATCATCTTATTGATACCAATCGTGGTTTATGCTCAAGAGCCAGCCACGATTGACCTTGATTCTGAACTGCTTGTGTCTGTCTCAGCCGAGCGTCCGACAACGATACAATTTGAGTTAGATGAGCAACAATACATCTCACTACAAGCTGAAAGCACTTCTGATGAATTTGACCCCGTTCTATGGGTCGTAGATGATGCTCAACGCTTGCGTGCCTACAATGATGACTCGCAGACATCATCTGCTTCAATTGATAATATGCTCTTACAAGCAGGTGATTACACAATTTATGTCGATAGTTTCAATGGTGTCTCGGAAGGGGAGGTTACAGTATCCCTCAATACAGTTTCACCTAATGAGATTACGATTGATGAACAAGATGATGCGATTATCATTGAAGGTTATTTGCTAGCTGATACTGTCTATCGTCATCAATTAGCTATCTCTCAAGATACTATATCAGTCACAGTTCGGGATTTATCAGGCACATTAGACCCTTATCTTGTTTTATATGAGGATAGTGAGCAAGTTATCGCTGAAAACGATGACCATGCCATATTTGACTTCACCCTGAATACATTTGACTCACATCTAGCTGATGTTGATGTGAGCAACCTAGAAACAATCCTCATTGAAGTTCGTGATTTTCTTGGACGGGAAGGACAATTCCAAATTATCGTGGAATAAAACAGTTTCAATGTTAAGGATTTCTCGTTTTCCTTGATGAATGTGTATGTTTATAGTATTGTTAAGTATGTTAAATAATTATTAAATATTCTGGTGATATACATGGCAGACCAAGACTTGCAACAACAACTGGACAAACTCAAAGAAGATAAAAAGAAACTCGCTTCTGAGAAACGAAAATTAACCAATGACAAGAAAAAATTTGCGCTAGAGCAGGTCGCTTTAACAGAAGAAGTTGCACAATTAGCAGAAGAAAAACTGCATTAGAATCACAGGTCGCTCAACTGGACGGTGAACGTAGCAAATTGGCAGAAGACCGTGCTAAATTAGCAGAACTACAAGAACAAGTCGAACAAGACCGAGAAGAATTAACGCATCTCTGGCAAGAATACGAAAAAGCACAACGTAATACACCTGACACCAGTGATTACAAAAAGCTCAAGAAGAAACTCAAAAAAGCTAAGAAGAAAAATAAAAAACTCAAGAAGAAGCTCAAGAAAGCCTAGTTCAAATGTGGAGTGCTTCAGAGCTTGTCCCTTGACTTGTTATGGCACTACTTGTATTATGTATCAGCAATTAAATGTACCCGTAGCTCAGCGGATTAGAGCACTTGTCTACGGAACAAGGGGTCCGGGGTTCGAATCCCTGCGGGTACGCTACTAAAAAACCAGCCTAAAAGCTGGTTTTTTTGTTCCTAGGTTAGAATTAGATTCTCAAAATAAGTTAAGTTAATTTTCGTCTAATCACTACGCTAACGAATAAGGTCATTTGAATTATCTCCCATGACGATTTTCTGTATTTGATGTTTATTCAATAATGGTATATCACCTGAAATACTGTATTTATAAGCAGCACTTGCACATCCCCAGCGCAAGCAATCTTGTGAAGAGTGATTTGAGAGATACGCATACAAAAACCCAGCGACGAAGGCATCTCCACCACCTAAACGGTCAATTGGTTGTGTTTGATATGTTCCCTGTTTAAAAAGCTGATTCCCCTTCATCAACATTGCCCCATGCTTGCCAGTTGTCATGATGATATGTGCCTCTGGATAAAGCTGAGACATAGCCGAGACTGCTTCATCATGGTCAGTTGAACAATCATAAAGTGTTACCGTATCACGGGCAGTAATGAAGATTAAATCTGCATCTTGAGCCACTGTGTGACAGGTTTCATATGCCTGTTCTGGTGACCATAGCAATGAGCGATAATTGACATCAAAACTAATCAAAAATCCTGCCTGTTTTGCTAGACGAACAGTCTCATAGAGCGTGGCTTTTGCCGATTCACTGATTGCCAGAGATATCCCCGTCACGTGTAATAATTTGCCATGATGCTCTTGGAACACATCGGATGGTATTTCATCTGGTGATATATTTGCCATAGCACTATTTTTTCGGTCATAGACGACAGTGCTTGCCCGTGGTTTGCTCCCCACCTCATACCAATATAATCCAACACGGTCTTCATCAGTGCGAATCACATGCGATGTATCAACGCCCTGTGCACGAATCGCATTCACCAATTTATCTCCGAGAGTATTATTCGTGACACGCGACAACCACGCAACACGCATCCCTAGACGTGCTAAACCGACAGCAACATTGCTTTCACTTCCGCCGATATGTACCTCAAGGTGTTGACTTTGTTCGAGTGTTAATGGTGATGGTGGCGACAATCGTAGCATTGTTTCGCCGATTGTGATGACATCGTAGCTCATGAGATTGCCTCGCGCAGAGCCTCTGCTGATTTAGAAATTGCACTCCAATCCCGCTCTGCTATGGTCTGTGGATTGCATAGCGCACCACCGACTCCGACAGCGAATACCCCTGCCTCAATAAAATCAGCAATATTTTTCACATTGATGCCACCTGTTGGAATCAAGCGCAGATGAGGCAAGGGGGCTAACACATCTTTGATATAGCTAGCCCCTAAGTTGCGGGCTGGGAAAACTTTCACTGCAGTAACATCCATTTCCCATGCTATTTGAATTTCAGACGGTGTGTATGCTCCAGGAATCGTCGGTATATCGTGATTGTGACACGTTTCTATGACATCGCGTTTGGTGACAGGCGAGACAACGAATTGTGCACCACAGTCCACGACTTCTTCCACTTGTTTAGGTGTGATAGTTGACCCTGCACCAACACAAACACTATCGCCGAGAGCATCGCGCACTTTAGCAATAGCTTCTGTGGCATCGGGATTGGTTAGCGTAAACTCGATAGTAGTTACACCACCATCACGCAATGCTTTGGCTAAGTCAACTGATGATGATAAATCGTCTAGCCTGACAATCGCAATAATGGAGTTATCTTCAACCCATTCAAGCACGTTCAATGGTGATTGTCTCCTCTTTAACGCCAATACCGTCTACTTTGACACGAATCTTAATTTCTTGAGCGTTCTCATGAGGGATGAACTGAATCCGAGCGCGTCCATTTGCTGTCTCGATGACATCGCTACCACCCATATGCCCTTGATACTTGAGCAACTTACCCCCTGAAATCAAAGAAAAATGAACATGACGGTCATCACGGCTAGCACAATTTCCTAATTTGTCGCATAGGGTCACCAGAATCTGATTATCTACATAGGCTATGGTAAAATCAACACAACTCAGCAGAGACCCCACTGCATCTGGTAGCGTGAAATCATGGTCCTGCTTTAAGTTCCAATCACAGAAAAGTGCATAATTGAGCTTAGGTGTACCATCACGCGCTAATAAGCCTTTTTGGTTGACGTATGGCACAGGATTTTCGGGACGTAATGGCGTACCAAAATCTTTGAATGCCCATTGTAAGCTACCCGCAAAATTCTCTAGTTTATTGTGTATCATCAGATGGTGATTCATCAGTTTGAGGATATAACTCTCGCTCCAGTCACCATCTTTGCTATAGCGTGTGAAGCCGTTTTCACTGGTTGCTGTTCCGACTTCTTCGGCATTATCAATAGTCGAGAGTGGTTCTTCATGGATATGTGGTGGCTGGCGAAACCGTCCTGCATGGCTATCACCGCCCCATTCTGCATGAATCAAACGTGGATACTTTGCCATCGCATCACGGATATTTTGTTCGTAATCGGTATATTTGCCACGATACCAGCCAGCCCAAATACTGGGTGAATAGACATCGACAAGATGTGCGCCATAATCAAAACGACGTAAGGCGGTTAATCGTGTTGAATCTAATGTATGTGCTAAATCATTCAGTTCACTCAAAAAATCACAGACTTTATCATCAGTCGAGTAGGGATGTTCGCTCTCCCAATCGAGTTCATTACCCAATCCCCAAAAAATGATGCTTGGATGGTTATAATGCTGGCTAATCATCTCTTGGAGCATCGTTTTGGTGTAATGTTTGAAGGTATCGTCACCGAGACCACCCCTGCACCAAGGCAATTCTTCCCAAACGATAATGCCGAGTTCATCACAGGCTTCAATGGCAGCGCGTGACTGAGGATAATGTCCTGTTCGGACAAAGTTAAAACCAGCATCTTTCATCATCTGGAATTCTTTACGTGTGATTTCGTCAGGGACAGCCCCACCATATCCTGCCCAATCTTCATGACGATGCGTTCCACGCAAGAGCAAGCGATCACCATTCAGATAAAACGCGCTATATTCTGGAAAAGCATAGGTACGAAAGCCAATTTTTTCCTCGATGACATCAAAAGCATCTGATGCAACACCATAACTATAGAGTTGCACTATCAATCGATAGAGATTTGGATCATCAGGTGACCACTTTTTATACTCATCACCTTCAATGAGAGGCATATTCAATGTAATTACTCGATCATCTTCCACATCAAAATCAATATGGTAGTCAGCTTGAAAGTCGATACCTTGCAAATCAACAGCGACTTGTTCAACGCGTTTATAGTCACCATCAAGTGTCAGGTGTATCGTCAAGCGTGCATTGATGTCCGTAGCGTCAATTTCACAGCGAACAGTTTCGACCCATACATCATAGGTACGATACAACCAGACATTGCGCGTAATGCCACCATACAAGAAAAAGTCGGACATATCAGAAGGAATCAAGTCAGGGTCGGGCGTATTATCGGCTTCGACGCGAATTGTGCCAGCGCGATTAGGAATATTGACTATGAATGCCGTATAGCCACCATAATGCTCAGTCAGTAATTCATCGTCAAAATAGACTTTCGCCTTTTGTGCGACAGCTTCAAATTCCAGCCACAGTATTTGACCTTCTGCATCATTAGGTGGTTGAAAGTCTTTCTCGTAGATGGCAACTCCACGCCGATAATGCCAATGGGGGTCGGTGGACATCGTATCAAGCGCATTCCATGTATGTGGCAGTCTGACTATCTCTGTATCATTGCTTTCAAAGCGAAAACACCAGCCATGGTTGAGTTTCACACGGTTCGGACGGTATATCATTGTTTGACTGCCCCTTGCAATCCTCGCACAAAGTATCCTTGAAATAGGAAGAAAACAAGTAAAACAGGAATAATACTCATTGATGTACCTGCCGCAAAGCCTGTCCAATCTACACTGAATTCACCTTGGAAGGCATACATCCCCACAGCTAGATTACGCAATTCAGGACGACTGAGTGTAAATACCAATGGAATATTAAATTCATTCCATGTACTCATGAATTGGAAAATAACGACGGTGGCAATAATCGGACGAGCAAGAGGCACAACGAGCCAGAATTGCTGGAAGAAATTCGCGCCATCAATCTTCGCACTATCAAACAGTTCTTCGGGTATGGTCTCAAAAAAACTAGTGAACAGTAACACATATAATGCACCTGCACCGCCACTCAATGCGAGGATGACACCGAAGCGTGTGTTGAGCAGACCCATTGAGCGAATCAGATTAAATTGTGGAATGATAATCGAGGCGATGGGGATAAACAACGTTGCTAGAATCACGCCATAAATTAGATTACGTCCGAAGAAACGATAACGGGCTAATACATAGCCACACATTGATGATTTGACAACTTCAATTGCTGTTGCAGCACTAGCATAGATGACGGTATTCAAGAAATAGGTGCTGAAATTTGCTTCTGTCCATGCGCGCACATAATTACCCCATTCCCATGTTTCAGGGATTAAGCGTGCGCCGCTAGTGAACATATCGCGTTGTGTTTTTAGTGATGAAAAAACAACCCACAAAAACGGATATATCCAGAAGAAGCCGATAATTAACAAGGCAATCAAGATACCCATGTTCACGCCGAAGTAACGACCTGGTTTGAAGAATCGCAAAGCAGGATTACGTTTACGCTTTACTGTTAAATTTCCCATCTTCACACCTCCTAATGTTGTGCTCGGCGAACAAAGTAACCTTGCAATGTGACCGCCATCAATACCGTAACACCAAATAGCACCGCCGCCGCAGATGCGTAACCATAGCGGAATGGCATATCACGGAAGGCTTGATTGTAAATGAAGTAACTGACGACATAGGTCGATTGTCCAGGACCACCTTCTGTTGTTGCTGCAACCAAGCCAAAGACTTTCAAGGCATTAACAAAACTCAAGAATAAGATAATTGTTGCCACTGGTCGAATCACAGGCAGAGTAACGTGCCATAGCTTATCCCATTCATTCGCTCCATCAATAGAAGCGGCTTCGTAAAGGCTTTCAGGTACGTTCTGTAAAGCTGCCATCCAATAAATCATATATTGACCAAAAATTTGCCAGACAGAAATTAAAATAATAGTGATGAGTGCCGTATCAGGTGTACCGAGAAAATCAATCGGACGTTCAAGAATGCCCCATGCTGTCAGTACATCATTCAATGCGCCACGACTATTCAGTAGAAAGTCAAAAACCAAACCTGCGAGTGCAACAGGAATCACCAGTGGAGCAAAGAAAACAGTTCGCCAGATACGCTTAAACCACATCCACTTTTGGGTGAGGATAATCGCAGCGAGTAAGGATAGAGGCAATTTGATGGCAGTATTGACTATCGCAAAGATAAGTGTATTACCAAATGAGAGCCAAAATGAGCGGTCTTGTGCAATATCAAGATAATTCTGTAAGCCGATGAATTCATCCAATGCTCCTGAACCATTCCATTCATGGAACGAATACCAGACCGTCGCAACAAGCGGATAAATCGTGAAGCCGACATACAGAAGCAAGAATGGCGCAAGGAATAATACAATCCAAGTATAATCCCAGCCTTTTACCCTCATACTTAGTGGAATAGTTTTTTTTGGCTTTTTGGAAGATGTCGAATCATCAACTAGTTCTTTGCTTGCAACGGTCTCGGCAGCAATTTGGCTCATAAGGTTTCCTCTACAATAAAATAATCTGTGCCTCAGTTGATTACCAAGACACAGATAAAGTGTATTTTATTCACCCATGTTATACATAGCAGGGTCGAAGTTTGTAGTTATGTCCCAATCTGGGAAAGCAAAACAATCAGCCGAGATACCTTCAGCTTCAATCGTTGCTGTAAATTCATCGTTCTTTGCTGCTGCAATTTCTTGTGCGACAGATTCAAAGTCTGCACCTGTTGTGAGGGCGAGTCCCATTTCTTCCCATTCCCAATTACGACGGATATTTTCCGCATTGACGAATGCTTCTGAACTGGCAACTGCTGGACATTCAACGGCTGGTTCTGGATATTGTACGCGCATGGTTGGGCGTTGATTCATCGCAATATCAACCACCTGTAACATCACAGGATTAGTGATATATGCGCCGTTATCAGCATATGCGAGTGTACCAAAGCCTAATTCAAGGAAATTCTGTGCGAAGTATCCATCAGGGCGTGTCATCCATTCGATGAACTGTGTTGCTTCTGTGGCATGTTCGCTAGTGCTACTGATGAAATACTTGTTTTCACTATTGCGTTGTGCCAATGAGCCTGTCAGACCGTCATCTGGTGTTGGGGCTGCTGCTGCGGTCACATCTGTGAATTCATAGGTATTCTCAAATACGGACGGCATCCATGCACCACCGAAGTAAATGGCTGCTTCACCAAATGCCATTGCTGCGCGTGTTTCGTCACGTCCATTAACACCTGGAATGACGAGGTCAGCTTCATAGAGGCTTTGAATATACTCAAATGTTTCGAGATGACGTGGGTCATCAACATTGTAACGTCCAACTTGATAATCAAAGAATTGGTCTGTGTAGTTCACACCTGCAAGCGGATACCATGTCCGTTGGAAGTGATTACCTTCAAGCGGAATGGCAATGCAGTATGGACCACTCGCACGAACAGTCTCACATACGGCTGTTAGATCACTCCATGTTACTGGGATATCATCGTCACCTAAGCCAGCATCTACCCAAACTTGGTTGTTGATGTACATATAACCAGCACCCCAAATTTTGTTATCGTTGAAGGGGAAGCTGTAGACTTCGCCATCAATGATGTTGATACCATTGACAAATACACCATCATCCCAACGACTCATCCAATCATCAGGTAATACAGATTGGTCAAGTGGTTGAATCCAGCCAGCATCAATCAATTCACTGACGGTCAAAACGCGGTTAGCACCCAACCAGAAGAAAATATCGGGCGCACTACCATCATCAAACATACGCGGTAAAGTTTCTTCGTAGGCATCGCGCGATAAGGTTTCCCATTCGACATTGATACCCGTTTCAGCCGTGAATTCTTGTACTGCTGCATCATAAAATTCTTGCTGTTCGGCGGAATAATTCATGATGCGTAAGGTGACATTGTCTTGTGCAACAACTGGTGCAAGGCTGATTGTCAGCAATGTAATCAGAGCGAAAATAATGCTTAGACGTTTCATTATAGCTATCCTTTGATATTGAATACGATTTAACAATAAGTTCATCAAATTTTTTCTATCTCTTCCATCACCTCCTAAATAACTAATTTCATTTGTTTACTTAACTGTGTGCTGGGTATACTCCACCAGCAGAACAGGGGAATTGTGTACGTGAGTTGCTTGACGTATGATGCAATCCAGTTTATCTTTAACTGGTACGTACTGGTATGTTTTAGGAGACCGCAATGAACATTGATCGAATTAAAGATGCTGTTGATGCCCCCACCCCTGCTCCATTGCATCAAAAGTTGCGGGATGCTATTTTTGAGCAGATTTCTGATGGTACGCTCAATGCTGGTGACACACTGCCTAGCGAACGCACAATGAAAGAGCATTTTGGTGTCAGTCGCGCTACGGTGCGTCAAGCTGTCACAACCTTGATTCAAGAAGGTTATCTCCAAAGCGTTGCAGGGACAGGCACATTCGTCCTTGAGCAATCGCGTAAGATGACGAGTGCAGGCTTGATTGGTCTTATTACATCCAGCCCCAATTTTAATTTTTTCTATCCGCAATTGACTGCTGCCTTCAATGACCGCATTCGCAGTGCTGGTTACGGACTTGTCATGTCCTTGCACAGTGAAGATGCAACCACGTTGAGTCAAATCACGGATGAATTGCTGGCGCAAAATGTCGTTGGTCTGGCAATCACACCACCGCGTTATGGTGACATCACACCTGTTCTCAATCGTTTGCGTCGCCAAAAAGTACCCGTTGTGATGATTGGTCGTAGTTCGCAATATACGGCTGATATTGTCGCCACTAATAATGAACTGATTGGCTATAATGCGACGCGCTATCTCTTGCAATTGGGACACGAACATATCGCATTTGTCGGATTGCTGGATTACAGCACAGGACAAGAACGCGCGAATGGGTATAAGCAAGCTCTTGAAGAAGTTGGCTTGCCACCGCATATCGTTCAGATAGTCGAAAATGCCAATACAAAATATCATAATCAATCGGGAACACCGCGCGAACATCTCGTACCACCTGCACAAGATGCGGCGTATCAAACGTGGGGACGTGACGATG
Source organism: Chloroflexota bacterium (assembly GCA_039200705.1). Lineage (GTDB taxonomy): Bacteria > Chloroflexota > Anaerolineae > Aggregatilineales > Phototrophicaceae > JAUZRW01. The sequence goes on along the minus strand of JBCCSC010000005.1, from coordinate 124,744 downwards.
GCATTCCAGAACCAACGGCTGCCGTCTGCTTCAACGACATCACAGCGATGGGTGTTTACAAAGCACTCCGCAATCTCAAGAAACGAATTCCTGAAGATGTCTCGCTGGTCTCGGTTGATAATTTGATTACCGTTCGTCATTTTGAAGTCCCTCTAACGACTTTTGCCTTACCTGGCGAAGAAATTGGTGTTCGTAGTGCCGAAATTTTGCTCCGACGTTTATCAGGTGATGCTGCGCCTGCCCAAACTGTCTTACTCCCTGCTGAGTTCATTGAGCGTGAGTCAGCGACACATCGCTAACGTGCCATCCAACCACCATCAACATCGAGGATTGTGCCGTGTACATATCGCGCAGCATCCGACGCTAAATAAACCACTGCACCCTGTAAATCATCTGGATTACCCCATGCTCCTGCTGGAATCCGTGCCACAATCTCAGGGTTACGCTCAGGATTCGCACGTAGCGCAGCCGTGTTATCAGTGACCATGTAACCAGGGGCAATTGCATTGATATTAATCCCATATTGCGCCCATTCATTGGCTAATGCACGGGTAATGCCAACAATGCCGTGTTTACTTGCCGTGTATGATGGCACAGTGATACCACCTTGATAACTGAGCATGGACGCAATGTTGATAATTTTGCCACCTTTTTCTCTCATGTGATTTGCAATGGCTTGCGCCAAAAAAAATACGACTTTTAGGTTGACCTGTAAAACATCATCCCAATCCCCTTCACTGAAATCGAGTGCAGGTGTCCGACGGATAATGCCTGCATTGTTGACCAAAATATCAAGTTGTCCGTGATTGGCGATGACTTGCTCAATTAATTGTCGACAGCCATCTGCGTCTAATGTGCTCAGGTCAGATTGGATATGGTGGTAAACTTGTCCAGTTGCCTCAATTGCAGTAGCAGTTGCTTCCGCAGAGTCACTGCGACTCACCCCTATCACTGTCGCGCCAGCATCAGCTAAGCCAATAGCCATCGCTTGACCAAGTCCACGATTTGCCCCTGTGACAAGCGCAATTTTTTCGTCGAGCCGAAATGTATCCAGAATTCCCATACTTAATGACCCAAATTCCGCAACATCGGTACTGTTTGATTGACCCAGCCTGTATCAGGATCAGCACTCACGCCCTGATTTCGATGCTCTCCTGCCAAAAACCACAGATAGTAGCTTGTAAACCCAGGCGCACCAGCATAAGTGTGATAGCCATGTGGCATCATCAAGATGGTGTTATTACGTACTGTGTGATTGTCTTCATAGCCCTCACCATAATGACGCGCAATGCCAAAGCCATTATTCGGTGTCACCTTGAAGAAATACATCTCCTCATGGAAGACTTCACTCCCCTCATCGCGTTCATGCTTATGGGCTGGATAGGTACTCCAGTTACCAGAAGGTGTAAACGTCTCTCCGACAATCAAGCGACGCGCTGGTAAATCGGGTTGCCCATCTTTGGTCAAGATTTGATGGAAATTGCGACTAAAATTTGCTGCTCCCCAACGTCCTTCAACCACTTGCTCAGGAGAAATAACATAGGGGGTAGTCTCTAAATCTGAAGGTGCACTACACAGAGCAATTTCGGCTTTCCCTACACCCCTAATTGTGTAATCTGTTCCTTTAGGAAGATAAACACTCGTTGGTTTACCAGAAAAGACATTCGGGCGACTACCTAAATTCTCAAATATGGCATCACCAACAGTGAAAGTTCCCTTACCACCGAGAATGACTGCAAGGATTTCTCTATCGCCTGTATTGCCAGAGGTAGTGTCACCATCTGCAAGCATCACTAGTTGAAAATCAAGCAAGTCACAGGGATTCGTATCCAATTTGTTTATACCGCTCTCGGTGCTGAGTGTTGTGAAATAAGTCATTGATTTAATCCTCTTGTGGTTTACCCCAGAAGTCAGGTGCTTTGCTAGTTAAGCGCATCAAGCCTTCAAGGAAAAAATAATCACCAAAAATTGTATAGGTATCCACACCATAATTGTGTGGAGCATGTTGTGTGCCATGTAAAAGTAAGCCCTGTGCATCTGACTGCGTATCAAATGCCTTTTCGTAGAGCATCATCAACAAAGAGTGTGCTTTTTCACGATAGGCTTGCTCACCCGTTAAATCTGCCAATCGCAACAAACCACCTGCGACAATTGCATCGGCAGAGCTATCGGGATAGGCTAGGGCATCATCTGTTAAGCGCAAATCATAGGGAGTAATGTTGTTAATAGGTGCTTCGGCAAAATAGCGTTCAACAGCATCTTGAGCTGTACTGATAAATGTTTCATCACCCGTCCACTCGGCTGCCATCGTAAAGCCGTATATCGCCCAACCTTGTCCACGCGCCCACAGCGAGTCATCGGCGAAGCCTTGATGTGTTTTAGGTGCGATAGGACTGCCATCAACTGGATTGAAAAAATAAGTGTGATATGTGCTAGCATCTTCACGAATCAAATATGCTTGTGACTTCTTGGCATGGGCAAGTGCTGCATCATGATATTTTTGATTGCCAGTTTCATGCGTTGCCAAAAACAGAAGCGGTAAATTCATCATACAATCAATGATGATACGCCCTGCTTCGGCATCATTATCAAGCTCGCCCCATGCTTGAATATATTGTCCATCTGGACGATACCGTGCATAGAGTTCATCAGCGGCACGAAGCATCAAGGATTGAGCATCTACATCCCCTTGTAAGAGATATTGTGCTCGCGCACTGAGCAAAAATAGGAAGCCTAAATCATGATTGAGCCGAATGCGGTTTGTGAGTCGATTTTCAAAACTAGAGAGTAAGCGTGTCACATTTGTAAGGTCTTGTTCGTGACCTGTTTCTGCGTAAATCAACCACAACAAACCAGTCCAGAAGCTCGCAAGCCAATTTTCATTAGATGTCAGAAGATATTGCTTGTCACCATCACCATACGATGGGAATGAAGCACCGTACTGTTGGTAGTTTTGGCGAATACGTGCAACTATCTTAGGGATTATTTCCGTTGTGATGGTATCCTGAAACAGATGTGTACTCATCAAAAACCTTTATTACACTGGCATCTAAATAATCTTTGGTCTATTGTGGTAATTATTGGTACGTACCAGTTCAATTCAGAGATTAACATAACTCAAATTAGCTGTCAAGAAATTCGATATCCAGACCCTCACTTCGATGTTCCATTAGATATACAACCAAGAGGATAAGTCCAAAAGCTGGTCTTTTTTGTTCCCTTAACATAAGCCTACCTACAACTAGCCTTACAAAATAATTGTGATTGAGATTGAGTATATTGATGTATAGTTCTACTATGGCAATCATGTATATTTACGTTAAGGAATATGAATGAAAAAATTACTCGCAATTATTATGACTCTTATGCTTATTGTTAGTGCTGTCGGTGCACAGGACGATATTGATGAGATTGCACGCTACAGCGTTAGTGAGGGCGGTGAATTAACACTCATCAGTGGTGATGCAGATGAACTCCATGAAGACTTATGGATTTTGCTGATTGTTCTCCTGCCAACAGACTATGTTGAACGCTATATCGTCGAATATAGTGTGTTTGATTCTGAGGATACCTTTGCTTATGTTGGGGAACTTGAAGAAGACCGTTGGGAATTTGGTATTTCTGTCAATGATGACCCTGAACGCGCTTTGACGATTATTCACGAATTTGGTCATATTGTGTCACTCAATAACACACAATACGACACTTACTCAACTATCATCAGTGATAACGAAGACCCATTAACGGACGATGAATACTTCGATGGACTGGAAGAAGACATAGAAGCATGTCCGACAATTGCATTTGAAGATGGATGTGCAATTACTGGCTCGTATATCGAATTATTCACAGAAGAATTTTGGACAGAAGAAGCAGTTGAGCAAATTGTTTACATGGAACTAGACGACCCCGCAGCCGTCTTCTTTGATGAAAATCCTGATGCCTTTGTCACTGAATATGCAGCAACCAATCCCATTGAGGATTTCGCCGAGAGTTTTTCTTATTTTATTGGTTTAGATGAAGAAGATTTTCCTTTTGATGATACCTATGAAATGGATGCTAAAATCTTATGGTTTGAGCAGTTCCCTGAACTCGTCGATATGCGTGAATCCATCCGTGGGAATGCAGCAGCCAATGGCATCACCTTTGAATTTAGCGAAGATAGCAATTACTTCTATGATTGATACCACTGCTGAGAAGCCAACTACAATGATGTTGGTTGGCTTTTCCTCATAATTTACTCTTCTGCAATAGACTTTAGAAATGCTAGCAACAAGTCAGTCACATTAACCAGCGAATCTGAGTGCGCGATTTCGTACCCATGGGAATTATCGCGGGCGTAACCAAAGGCAACAGTGCGGTCTGCACCACCTGTTCGCTTAATGCCACCTGCATCTGACCCCGCACCATCATAAACGACTGCTTGTGCACCAAAGCCAAGGTCGTCTGCCAGATGTAACAGACGGTCAAGGTCAGCTTTGATATGATACGCTGCTTCACCATACCAAATCACAGGACTCGCATCGAGAACTAAAGGTGAGTCGTGTGTGACAGGAGAGGTATCGAGAGCGATGGCAATATCAGGTTGAAGTTTATGAGCCGCACGAATCGCGCCCATTAGACCGACTTCTTCCATTGAACTTGCAACAAACGTAATATCCAAAGGCAGTGGATTTTGCTCCAAATGCTTGAGTGCTGCCACCATACTGACAATACCCATGCGGTCATCCAAAGCATAAGAGGCAATCATATCACCCAGATGCTGTATCTGTTTTCGCTCTCGGCTGACAACTGCTCGTGACCCCACATGAATGCCTCGTGCGTGAATTTCTTCCAGAGATAAACCTGTATAGAGTGTCACCATATCCCATGTTAAAGCACGGCTGGACTTCAGTTCAGCGATTTTGCCTGTGCGGGTATGCGTTGACCCAACCGATAAAATTGCGCGTAGTGTACTACCATCATCAGCAATCACATCGACAGGACCTTCGCCATATTTCCAAGGCAGACTACCGCCGATATTTTTCACTTTCAGGCGACCATCATCCAACACATGCGTGACAATCATACCAATTTCGTCTTTGTGAGCAGCCACCATCACTTTTGTACCATCACCGCGCAACCGTGCATAAATATTAGTCGCCCCATCTTGCCAAACTTCGGCAGAGGTTGATTGAAATTCACGCAAGATAATAGGTTCAATTTCTTCTTCATTACCTGGAGGTGAATGGGTAAAAATCAATTCTTGCAATAAAACTAGCATCTCTTCTTTGGTCATTATGTTGTTCCCATGTAATTAATTTTGTTGATTATAACCCGTTTTGCACTCACTATCGTGTGACCAATTTGTTTGCGATGTATAGCCAAAAAAGCTATAGTCTGGCAAATTGATCGATTCATAATATGGGATAGTCATTCATGGCTGAGCAAGAAAAGCAATCTGAAGACAAACAAGATAATAAATTACCCGATGCGCCGATTGTGACAGAGCATCAAATTAAAGTCAGTGGTAAAACACTCAAATATCAAGCCACAACAGGTATGATGCCTCTCAAAAATAACAAAGGCGAACATGAAGCAAATATTTTCTTTGTCGCCTACACACAAGAGAACATCAAAGATAAAGCCTTACGTCCCTTGACCTTTGTTTTTAATGGGGGACCTGGTTCGTCGTCCGTGTGGTTACATCTTGGCGCAGTCGGACCGAAACGGGTCAAAATGCAAGATGAAGGCTGGCTACCACACCCTCCATACCAGCTTGAGGATAATCCGCATACATGGCTCGATGAAACAGATTTGGTCTTCATTGACCCTGTTGGAACAGGGTTTAGTCGTGCAGTAAACAGCGATGACAACAAAAAATTCTGGAGTTTGCAGGGTGATTTAGATTCTGTCGGTGAGTTCATTCGTTTGTATCTAACACGCAATAGCCGATGGGCATCGCCTTTATTCTTGGCTGGTGAAAGCTATGGAACAACACGCGCAGCAGGGCTATCGGGCAATTTGGTCAATAAAGGGATTGCTTTCAATGGCATAATGTTAATTTCGACCATCATCAATTTTCAGACAGCGCGATTCTTGCGTGGCAATGACCTCCCGTATGCACTCTTTTTACCGACCTACACTGCAACGGCATGGTATCACAAGCAATTGCCCGATGATTTACAAACACGCGATTTGCCTGATGTACTAGCAGAGGTTGAAGCATGGGCAGAGACAGATTACACGCTTGCATTGATGAAAGGTGATCGCCTTGATGACGAGACTCGCCAAACTATCAAAGAGACGCTAGCACGCTATACGGGCTTAGACGAAAAATACGTGGATGGCACAAAGTTACGCATTAACATCATGCGTTTCTGTAAAGAATTACTCCGTGACCAAAATCGAACTGTCGGACGTTTGGACAGTCGTTTCCAAGGATATGCAGATTTAGCAATCACTGAATATCCTGAATTTGACCCTTCGTATAGCGCAATTATGCCACCCTATACATCAATGTTTAATCAATATGTGCGCGAATCACTCGGCTATGAAACTGACGATACCTATAATATTCTCAGCTTTGAAGTCAATCAACAATGGGAATATGCTCGTGGACAATTTCCTGACACTAGTGAGCAATTACGCATTGCCCTTGAACGCAATCCATACATGAAAGTATACGTCGGGCAAGGATACTATGATTTAGCGACACCACATTTCGCAGCCCACTACAGCATGAATCATATGGGGATTGCACCAGAATTGCACGATAATATACGATACTATTTTTACACCGCAGGGCATATGTACTATTTGGATACAACACAATTGGCAAAATTACGCACAGATGTCGCTGACTTCATGACCTTTGCCTTGCCTGAATAGAGTCTTTTGAGGGGCGCAGTTTGCGCCTCTGAATATTTAAGCATCCATAGATGGCAATGGAATTACTCAGACTTTGGATACGCCAACAACTCATATTCCTTGTGGATAAACCAGTGGGCATCTCTATCCGCTTGTACCATCAAACATAAGCTATCGACTATTAATTGCTTGAATTGCCCAAATAGTGAATAGAGTACCTCTTGTACTTGCACATGCTGATTACCTTTATAGGGGAACATCAAGGTAAAGTGTGGGGTGAAACCGTCAAAAATGAACGGGTAGTTGAAGTGATGTATCCGATGATATTCATGAGCAAGGTCTTGTGTGGGTAATGTTGTTTCTGGAATACTATATTGAGCAAGTTGGGATACAAGCAAGGTATGTAGCATCAGCATTGCAGGATTAGCATCGTATTTGAGTACTACGATTTGTTGTTTCTTGCCCCAAAAATCAACCAATTCATCAGTAGCGAACAACTCAAATTGTGTTTCTTCGGCAAAGCAATTGAGACATTTTTCGATTTCATAGCTGATAGCATCTAAATCGCCTGTGCGACATGCTTGCGGAGCAACTACCGTACAATGAATACCATGCTTATAAGGACGTTTGATGTATTCTTCATCAAAATCAGGGAGTTGTGCTCGTATGAAATTATCAGGATGGGTCGCTTGTTCTCGACGGGCATCATAGCCGATGATACTTGTACCTAGTCGAAAAAATGGACTACGCGCAGGTGGGACAAAAAATACACCGAAACGAGGCATTACATCACAAGTCCTTAACAAATGATTCTTGGGACAATACTTTATCGAACTCAAGCGATTGTAACCAGACTGGAAATGATGGCTTTTGCTCAAAGTAGATAGCGAATTGTTCGTTTACTTTACCAATATGCCAGATTGTCTCTGTAAATTCAGCTTCATCTAAGCCAATTCGGAGTTCGACACTTTTTTCAGGTGGGTCAACGATTGTGAATTCACTTGAATTGTTTATTGCAATTCCCATTCGACGTAGAATTATTGTCCCTGTAGTATCTGTAGAGCTTTTTGGCTCTCTATAAATTGCTGTTTCGTGAAAAGAAATAGGATAGTTGTTTTTCAACAGCACACTGATGTCTCTCTGAGTGAGTGGTAATAATAGACTAGATTCACTGTGTATTTGTTCCAATGAGTCAGCTTTAATTTTAGTAGATTCAAAATGCGCTTGTTTAACTTGCTGACCATATTTATTTAATAGAAATACTTTTACATAACTATCATCACTTATCATCATTTGAATATCAGTGTCGTAGATAGCACCAATAACTACTTCTATCCAGAATACATAACCTTGCTTACTACGTACCACAACATGACCATCGCCATAGCCCCATTGAGGAAACTCAACATAACTGTTAAGTTCTATACCAGTATCATTTGGCATGAACGGATAGCATGTGTCCGTAACTTTTTTGTCATCAATCCATATTTTCCACATAATACGATTTCCGATAGAACCTGTTTCAATAATATGTGGCTCGATGCGAAGGGTATTGAGCGTCATTTGTGCAAAAAAGAACTTTCTCGACTAAATCCAACAAAAGTTATAGTAAATCCGCTCATCATTTGCTAAGATATTCACAAATAAGCAGAGCAATCTGCGACTTACGGATGCTTTATAGGAGCCAATAACGATGACTCATATTATCACAAGTTTATGCTTGCGCGATGGTGCGTGCATGGAAGTCTGCCCTGTTGAATGTATTGTCCCTGGTAAGCCAGAAAATGAATGGCCTTGGTACTTCATTGACCCTGATACCTGCATTGACTGTGGCGCGTGCATCCCAGAATGCCCGTTTGAAGCTATCTTCACCGAAGAAGAAGTGCCTAGTGCCTATGTCATGATGGATGGGCAAGAAATTTTGCCATTCGACAATCCAAAAATAAAAGTTCATGATGAAGGCGATGTCGTTGACCTCACAGGGGATACTCAACGCAACTATGACTTTTTCAGCAAAGGTCCTGGTTACAACGCACTTAGCATGTAATGAGATAGCTTGAACTATTTTAAACACCTCGCATCATTGTGGGGTGTTTTTGATTCAAGACAGTCTGTAAAAGTTTAACCTGTGTGAAAAATAAATATACACAATATGAATATTAGATAATCAATTTGCAAATTTAAGTTTAAAATCCAACAAAAGTTACAGAAACACAGGGTATGCTCTGTTACTATTCACGCAAACAAGCAAGTATATTTGCTTGATGTGTCTTAATTTAAAGGAGCTATCTGCAATGACTCATATTATTACTAGCCTTTGCTTACGCGATGGTGCTTGTGTAGAAGTTTGCCCTGTCGAATGTATTATCCCTGGTCAACCAGAAAACGAATGGCCTTGGTACTTCATTGACCCTGATACCTGCATTGATTGCGGTGCGTGCATCCCAGAATGCCCATTTGAAGCTATCTTCATTGAAGAAGAAGTACCAGATGATTATGAACTGATGGAAGGTCAAGAATACATTCCATTTGATACCAAAACAAAAGTTGCTGCTGCGGGTGGCGAAGTCATTGACCTCACCCCAGATATTCAACCGAACTATGATTTCTTCAGTGCAGGTCCTGGTTACGACGCACTCGATATGTAATTATCACTTAGTGTCAGATAAATGCCCTGTCACAATGGCAGGGTATTTTGATTCACGATAGAATCATGAAAATACAGATTAAGATTATTATGTCCGATAAACTTGCACCCTACCTCAATCAAATCATACATGGTGATTCGCTGAAAATTTTGCCCAAACTACCAGCGAACAGTATTGACCTTGTCTTTGCTGACCCACCGTATAATTTGCAACTCAAACAAGATTTATGGCGACCTGACAATTCTGAGGTTGACCCTGTCGATGATGATTGGGATCAGTTCGATGGTTTTCGTGAATATGATGAATTTACGCGCAATTGGTTAACGCAAGTCAGACAAGTGATGAAGCCGAATGCGACCATTTGGGTGTCAGGGACATATCATAATATTTTCCGTGTAGGGGCAATCATGCAGAATTTAGGCTTTTGGTTGCTCAATACAATCGCATGGATGAAATACAATGCCATGCCCAATTTTAGGGGACGACGACTTAAGAATGATGTCGAGATTATCATCTGGGCAAAGTATAGCGAACACAGTCGTTATCGCTTCAATTACAATCTGATGAAACGTTTCAACGATTTTGGAGAAGGCAAACAACTCGGTAGCGTTTGGAAAATTAACCGTGTGCTAGCCAATGAACGCATCTTCGGCTTAAATGGCGAAAAATTACATTCTACTCAGAAACCTGCTGAATTGCTGAAACGAGTGATTTTAGCATCCAGTATGCCAGATGATATTGTGCTTGACCCGTTTTCAGGCACAGGGACGACAGCACACATGGCGCATTATCTACGACGACAATTCATTGCGCTAGAGCAAGATAAAACTTATTTTGATGCCTCTGTGCGACGTTTGGCGAACACCAATATCCTTGCAGAAGATGACGAACTCATTCAAGCTGTCTATATCGAAAAACCGCCTCGCATTGCTTTCAAGAAATTACTCGCAGCAGGTTATGTACAAGCAGGGCAAACCCTCTATTTCGATGACCCTGATACCGAAGCAGTCATCACTGAAAATGCAAAATTACAGATGGGCGACATAATTGGCACGATTCACAGCCTCGCGCGTGACCTAAAAGATGTACGCTCAATCAATGGCTGGAAACATTGGTATTATGCTGATGATACTGGCAAACGCCATCGTATTGATCGTTTGCGCTATGAGTATGCTGATAATAGTACCTGACCACTGACTACAAATTTTCCCTTTATCTTTACTAAAAATCCGACTACTGTTTGTGTCATTCGATTATATGATTCTATGAGACACTATGAGTATCACGCTGATTGCAACTGTCCTCAATGAGGGCGATAATATTCATCATATGATGGAAGGCTTGCTACAACAAACACGCCAGCCTGACGAAATTATCATTGTGGATGGCGGTAGCACAGATAACACAGTTGAGACGATTCGGAGCTATAGTGACCAATTGCCTGTGCAAGTCATCGTGCGCGATGGTTGCAACATCAGTGAAGGGCGCAACATCGCAATCGATGCAGCGCAAGGTGATGTTCTAGCAATCACCGATGCAGGGACACGTCTCAGCGATGAATGGCTGGAAAACATCACACAGCCTCTAATAGATGATGCTGATTTGACTGTAGTCGCAGGATTCTTCAAAGCTGACCCACAAAACACTTTTGAGCTTGCAATGGGTGCAACAGTCTTGCCATTAGCGGATGAAATTGACCCCACATCATTTTTACCGAGTAGTCGTAGTGTAGCTGTCCGCAAATCAGCAGTACAAGCAGTGAATGGCTATCCTGAATGGTTGGATTATTGCGAAGATTTGGTATTTGATATGCGTTTACAAAAGACCCAACCAGCATTTTATTTTCAGCCAGATGCACTCGTATATTTTCGTCCACGCGAGACAATGACGAGTTATTTCAAACAGTATTATCGTTATGCGCGTGGTGATGGTAAAGCTGATTTATGGCGAAAGCGACATTTGATTCGCTACATCACTTATTTAGTCATTGCTCCTGCGATTTTGTTACTGAGTATCCTTGTTCATCCTGCTTTTTTGCTCTTTTTTGTGCTTGGTGGAGCAGTTTATCTGTATCAACCTTATCGACGCTTACCAACAGTCATGCGTGATAATCCTGACCAATCACCTTTAGCATGGATTTGGGCTATAATCTTAATTCCTATTATTCGTGTGGTTGGTGATGTTGCCAAGATGCTTGGTTATCCTGTTGGCTTACGCTGGCGGATGCAACACAATCCCCCTGATTGGCGAATCATCGAAGTGTCCTCATCATGAGATACGGTCTACTTTTCACGCTTATATGGCTCATGCTTGTACCCATCACACATAGCCAGACGATTACCTGTGCAGGTGCGCCTCAATCACGTCTTGTTGTTGGCGAACAAGCCCAAATCATTGCGGATGGCGGTAGCAATTTACGAATCCGTCCTAGCACCGATGCTATCTTGCTAGACATTATCCCCGCTAATGCAATTATCCCTGTGATAGATGGTCCGTTTTGTAGTGGTGGATATGCGTGGTGGCAAGTCGATTATGCTGGTGAGCGCGGATGGGTCGCCGAAGGATTAGACGAATTTTATTGGCTTGCACCTTATATCATCCAACGAGCACAAATTGACACAGTACGAATCGAGATTCAGCCTATATTGGTCAATGACATTCTCATCGAACGTTTGCCAGACCCTGCGCGTAGCCAGTTTGTGCTGGAAGGTTATCCTGTGACATCATCACAAATTGTGCCCTTTGTTGTCATCTTTGATGAAATGCCAGCAAACCTAGAGATTGATGACCGTACCATAGCACAACGTGAAACTGTTTTTGAGGGCACACGCACAGTCGAAATTCGTATTGCTGACCCTACTCAAACTGATACTGATGTTTCACTGGTCTATCACTATACGCGAACATTGGCGGATGGTCGTTTTGTGGATGCTTATCTGCCAATCACAGCACCGAATCTGCCACTAGCCTACGATTTACCAGAAGATGAATCCGACATTGAAACCTATCTCGCTGATTACTTAGAAACGACCACTGTTGTTATTAACAGTTTATCAACTGGTGATTTCACACCCTCATTGACTAACCTAGATAATCTGATACGGTCATTACGCTATGATTCACCTTCTGGAATGAGTGATTTACTGCGCTATCAACATAGTGAAATCGCTTTTGATTATCATCCCGTGCTAGTAACAGAAATCATAGAAAGGGTCATTGAGACAGACACGAATCCCAATCATATTGCTCTGCAATTTCGTGATTATCCTGCTGGTGAGGGATTTATTCGTATCTATGATAGTGATGTGGTGCCGAGCAATGTCATTTTGACCTTGCAACAAATTATCCAACGACAACCTGCGAACCCACCTCAAATTCCACTGCTGAGTGAACAAGGTACGCCGACATCACGAGAAGATATTATTTATCTATCCTTCGTCAATGGGAATGGTATTCGTTATTTGGCAACAATAGATGATGAACAATTTTACACATATCAAGGCTTGAGTGCTGATGGACAAACGATTATCACAGCTTTGTTCATGGTTACAGAGGATACTCCATTGAACCTACTAGATAATCTCATCAGTAGTCTACAAATCACTCAGTAACGCATAAATCGTTATTCTGCATTAAAATGACTCTATACTAGCCACACAACAAAAAGGGAAACGATCATGCAACGTATTGTATTTTTGGCTTTAGTGACCATTTGGATTATCGTAGGATGTGCGCCAGCACAAGTTGAGCCAACAGCAGAAGCAGTGGATGAACCCATTACACTTGAGCAAAATTATAGTATCACACTCGCTAATGGCACATTGAGCATTGATTATCCTGAAGGCTGGGACATTAATGCTGAATTTCCTGATTTAGGTATGGTCATTGCTACAACCGAAGACCTTGCACAGCAAACATCCATTGAAGGAAACTTAGAAGCAGAGCAGGTCTACATCGAAATTTTATTCGCACCCGAAAGTTCACTAGAACAAAGTAATCCAGCGGCTGTGTTACAAACAATTTTGGATGAAGTCGGTGAAACCGAAGCAACTGTCAGTGAAATTGAAGCACGCACCCTCAACGGGAAAATTTCAGCTTTTGTCACCATTGATTTTGAAGAACGTGCTGATGGCATTCAACTGGTGATTGATTCTGGCGATGCCTATACAACACTCATCACGGCTGTTGCTGATGGACAAATTGAAACCTATCTACCTGTCATTGAAGCGATTGCAGGGTCTATTGAATATTTCACCGAATCTGAAGCAGAAGCTACAGAAGATGTAGAGGTAGAAGTGACAGCCGAGGCTACCGAAGAATAATTTGCTTTGGATAGTTGCATCTCAAAGCACAATCGCATAGTATCTTGACAGTTTGATTATCACGACATTAAGCGAGGGATATGCAATGCGCGTTGTCAGCATGGGCGAATTATTGATTGATTTTGTGGCACTCGAAAGTGGTGTAACCGTCGGTGAAGCCTCTGGTTTTCAAAAAGCACCTGGGGGCGCACCTGCTAATGTTGCAGTCGCCATTAAACGACTCGGCTTAGAAAGTGCCTTCATCACACAAGTAGGTGATGACCCATTCGGACATTATTTATCAGGTGTACTGGCTGATGAAGACATTGACGTTTCGGGCATCCGCTTTTCGCAAGAAGCACGCACAATGCTAGCATTCGTCTCCTTAGCACAAGGGGGTGAACGGAGCTTCAATTTTTATCGTCATCCGAGTGCCGATATGTTGTTGACCTCCGATGATATTGCACTAGATGTGATTGATAGTGCTGATTTATTCCATTTTGGGAGCATCACACTAATTACCAATCCAGCACGCGATGCCACACTCCATGCTGCTAGTTATGCTCGTGAGCAAGGCAAATTAGTATCGTATGACCCCAATTTACGTCTCGCTTTATGGGATAATGACGATGCTGCACGTAAAGGAATGCGTCTTGGCTTAGAATACGCCAATATTGTCAAAATTAGTGACGAAGAAGCCTATCTTGTCTTAGAAGATGGCGAAGATGTAAAAGACCTTTTTGATAAGTTCGAGCAAATTGAACTCATCATGCTCACACGTGGCGAAAATGGATGTACAGTTTATCTCCGTGATAGTAGTGAATATTCACATAAGGGCTACAAAGTAACATCCGTTGATACGACAGGTGCAGGAGACTCGTTCATGGCTGGGATTATTGTCGGTGTCCTAGAAGGCTTAGATGATAATCGAGATTTTAGTACAATTGATTTTGAATCTGTGCTGAAATTGGCAAACGCTAGTGGTGCGCTTGCAACGACAGGGCGAGGTGCAATTCCATCTTTACCAACACGCGCTGAGGTTGACGCTTTCATTCAGTCAGTGTCATAATAGAACAGTCATTGGACATTATGCAGGGGTGGAAAAAATCGTGACACTATCTTATTTACGATGGTTCATCATACCATTTTTATTCTTGGCAGCTTGCACACCATCTTCTGATGAGTTGCCGACACAGGCGCGTTTCCCGACATTGACGGAAGCACCGCCGACGCTTGTTGCTCAATCAATGCGAACCTTGCCACCATCGTTTACACCGACTTTCACGCCAACTCATACAGCGACGCTTGACCCAAGCGTGACCGCAAGTGCAACCCTTGAGCCTAGTGTTAGTCCGAGTGCAACAATTACGAATACGCCATCACCAACAGCAACGGATTTACCAACGCTCGGTCCTGATGACCGTCCACTGATTGCATTTGCCTTGACTGCTGCTGCGGCAACAGTTTTGCCTGACGACTTCCAAGTACCGAATTTTGGAGGTCCTGATGTCACACTCATTCCGCAAGACACGCCAACGCTCGCACCAGGTGTGCCAACCGCTATTCCAGCTTTAGCAACAACAGGTGGATTACCCATCGCTAACGCTTGTACACTGTCGCCAACAGGTGGTTTCCAGACAATTTACCTCGGCAATCCTGATATTGCGAATCAGCTTGGGTGTGCTACAGGTGCAGTCCAGACCAATATTCCTGCTGCATGGCAAGATTTTGAAGGTGGCATCATGATTTGGCTAAATGGTGAGATTCTCGTTTTCACCACTAGCACCGATACCTTCCAGAGTTTACCTGATACTTTCATTGAAGGCTCAGACCCCGAAACAAGCACAGAAACACCACCTACAGGCTTGTTTGCACCCATACGTGGCTTTTTGAAAGTATGGAGTGGTAACAGTGTGATTCGTACTAATCTTGGCTGGGCAACTAATGTCGAGAACGGCACAGTAGCAACCGTGCAATCATTCAATAATGGACGAATGATTCATTTAGCAGGTCGCCCTGATGTATTGATTACACTCGCGCCCAATGGTTCGTGGCTTGCGTTCCAAGGGTCATATTAAATGCTGAAATGGGCAATCTCTCGTTTTGTTGCCCTATGGATTTTGATACTAACTTCCTTGTGGCTATCCTTATGGCTTGCCTCATCTCGTGAGACCAGTGGCACAATAATTTTGACAAACAATATCTTCTTAGACCGTTACGAACGATTTGTACTAATAGATATTGATACGCGCGTATCGTTCTCATTTTCGCCAGAATTAGACGATAACGAGCGAGTTTTTGCAATGATTTTGTCACCTGTGCAAGAGCGTCTAATCATGTTTGGCTATTTGGATGACAATTCGTATGGTGTGCGTGTTACAGATTTATCAGGTAAGGATACAATTGCTCCAATTGCACTTGCCAATACAAACGTCCTAGCAGATAGTGTCACACTGACACATGATGGACGTAGAGCCATTATCCCAACAGGCATTACCAATAATCGTACCGAACAATTTTTGCTTGATATTATTTCAGGTGATTTAGAACGATTTACCATCGAGCAAACCAGCCAAGACCCCAGTGTTGCATGGTCACCTGATGATAATACAGTCGCATCTATCAGTGATGATAGCAACGATATATCACAAATTTGGTTGCATGACCTCACCACAGATACGAACACTCAGCTAACACATGGTGAATTCTCAGCTTATTGTCCTGCATGGTCGCCTGATGGTGAAATCATTGCTTATCTTGAAACCTTTGCTGGCATTGACCACTTGCGATATATAGCTGTAGGGTCAAATAATGGGACTAATCTAATTGGTGGTGAATGGCACATGATGACCTGTCCACAATGGACGAGTAACAGGCATCATCTTATGTTTATCGCCTCAGATGCCATCACATCAGAAACGTATTTGGTGTTATTTAACCCAGTCACAGGTGTTGAAACTATTCTTTTCTCTGTAGAGAGTAACGCAGGACTTGCTATTTGGCATCATTGAGACCTGTAATCAGGACAGCACTTCTCTATAATGGGTCAATACATTTTTGAATCTGAAAGGTTATGAGCAGATGGCTCTCACTGATATTACAATTGAGACATACCGCGAACAATTTGAAGGTAAAGACGATACTGTTCTGATTGATGTGCGTGAACCTGAAGAATATGAAGAAGTCCGCTTACCAAACACAGTCCATATTCCATTGGGTGAGGTACAAGCCCGCATTGACGAAATCCCACAGGATAAGCAAGTCGTCTTGGTTTGTCGTTCAGGTGGTCGTAGTGCAATGGCAGGGGATTTTCTTGTCGCAAGTGGTTATGATAATGTTCATAATTTACTAGAAGGAACACTTGGCTGGGTGCGACGCGATTTACCGACTGAACAAGGATAAGGTCTGTTCAGTACATCAAAATTATAAATTAGCAGGGTACAGCAATGTATCCTGTTTTTGTTGATGAATTAACAAGCTCTGTGATTATTTGCCTGATTTTGCGACTTTAGCTTGTTGATTGTCTATTTTGGCTTCTGCTTGACGATGGCGTAAATTTTTAAGCAATTGCCAGAAACGTTTATTGTCCATCGACACAGCATCATCAGCATGGGCTGTTTGTGGCATATTTTGTGAGCGATTGTAATAAGGGCGACGTGGACTATTATACATTTGCAACCTCCTATACTTATGAGAGAGAATAATATTATTTATGCGTTAAATTCAGTGTAAATCGCTTAATATCAGGTCGTCAAGCATTCTCAAATTATCGGGTAAATGCACAGAATGGGAGCAATAGCGTCATAATAGGTCAGAGTGGGTAACTAGGTTGGATAACCTGTATATCTGTATCAACCCAGCAATCACAATCTGATTGTTAAGAAACTTCAACCTTATACTACGATTGAATATCGTGGCTAATCGTCGCTTGTCGGCTTAAGCTATCCCCATTAAGATTGAACCGCATACATGACCATCTAAATAGAGGATTCAGCCTATATGCTTGCACTTTCATCCCGTCCTATTCGTAACATCATCGCTGTATTGGTTTTGTTACTGCTATCCACGACAATTTTACCTAGCACCTTCGCTCAGCAGGATAACATCTGCCGTAGCAATGATTTGCCAACCATTAATCTCAATGAAACACTGACAGGCACAGTCGAACCCAATTTGCCGACCTTACTCTGTTTTGAAGCAGAACGTGGTAGCACAATTACCGTAACCGTTCAGCCATTGTCACAGGGTTTAATCAGCGCATTAGATGTTGGCACACCTTTCATCGATAATACTGGGGCATTAGTTGACCTACCGATTATCAGTGAGCGAGCAAACAGCGCAGGCAGTAGCATTCAAGGAACAGCCACCATTGAAGCTGACGGCACTTACCTGATTGTTGTTGTCCCATTGAATGAGTCACGCGGGAGTTTTAGCATCACACTCGAATTATCAGGTGGGAATGTCTTAGGGACAAATACTGATACAGAAACTTCTGATAATAATGACGAACCAGCAACAACTGATGGCACAGCCAATATTGTCTACGGCGAGACTGATTTATGCACCACATCTTTCAGCACAGCAGTTGCCTATGGCGATACCATCGAAGATACAGTCAGCGATATTCAACCATTGTTGTATTGTTTTGAAGCAACAGAAGGTGATATTGTAACGATTGACTTGACCATCGGTGAGTTGCCAGTAGCATATTTATTGGTTGACCCTTTCTATGATTTAGCCGAAACAACACCACGCTTTGCCGATGCCTTAGCTCAAGTACCCGATGAAACTGTCAGCCGTGAAATTACGATTCCGCAAGATGGTCGTTATGTCATTTTTGTATTGGGACTAATTCCTGAAAGCTCAGGCGACTTTACGCTTACAATTGATGGCTTCGCAGGTAATATTTACACCTGCCAGAATGACCCCATCGAGACACTTGTCAACAATGTGTGGGCTATCACTGATAATGAAGGTAATAGCCTGATTGAGTTGGTCTTCGCCTGTTCACAACGCTTGTCATTCTCCGCACTAGGGGGCAGCCAAATTGTGCCTTTCAATGTGACTCAAGATGATGCTGTTTTCTTTTTGTATCAAGGGCGGTCATTCACATCTGTATCACTCGCAGATGGTGAATGGCTTGTTGAACGGGATGATGGTGAGACATTCACATTTGAAACAGTCGCCGATACAACGGTCTGTGAGGATGATAATGTGTCGTCATTGGTGCAAGGCTCTTGGTTCTGGGAACTTGATCAAACACAACGCTTTTTCCTCGATTTTACCTGCGATGGAACGGTGTTCATCGACAATACCCAGAGTGAGCCTAATATCGGTATATATGAATTTGAGGATGATACACTCACCGTTGACTTTGGTGGGCAAGTCGTTGAATTTAGAGATGTTGTTATCTCGGATGAAGTTCTGGCAACGAATATCGTCATTGGTGATATTGAGCCAGTTCCATTTGAATTACCAAATGTGCTCTATGATGCACCAACAGCCGAAGAAGAATAACCATTTATCACAATAGAGCGAGGGAAACTTCGCTCTTTTTTGTTAGGCTTGATTTTTCTCGTTGGCTAGAGCAGTAAAACGCATGAACGCCCGTTCTTGTGGTGTCATATCTGTTGGATATTCATGCTGGTCATAAGATTCAAGGATGCGGTAACCTTCTTTGATGTAGCCTCGAATTGTATGTAGGCTAATGCCCATTTCATCGGCTGCGAGATGCGCTGGCATACCTTCGATGACACACAGACGAATCGCTTGCCGAATACGGTCTGTCATTTCAGGATATTCGCGTTGTTCAGGCAGAACAGCCGCATTATAGACCCGTCGCACACGCGAATCTTTAATCATACGTGCCACACTCGCAGTAATGACAAAATCTTGCTTCATCGCGTAAACAATTGCCCACGCAATCTGCATCCCAACTTCGTGTTTCAACAGAAAAGCAGATGCACCTGTTTGGGCGACAGCTTCAATGAGTTTCGGCGAATTAGTCTGCGAGAGGCAGATGAGCATCCCGTCAGGTACAAATTTGTGAATATCATTGAGTAACATCTGGATATGTTGGACATCACCTGATTGTGTGTAGTCACCTAAATGGTCACAATCAACAATAATCACATCAGGATATTCGGCGACTGGAATATCGCGCATGTATTGCCAAAAGGCTTCAATATCGGTCGTCATATGGGTGACACGGGTGCGTCTATCCCATGCGAGATAGCTATTGATACACTGCATCGCGTAATAATCGGTATCTAGGATGACAACTTTGAGATTGATTGTGCCAATACCAGGCATTGAGTTTTGCCTAATTCTCTATGAATCCCTATAACTAGTTTAGAACTAAACTGTATGGGATGCAACAGTTAGACCTTAAGATGTGCCACTGTATGATAAAAAGTGGATACAATCAGGCGACTGTATCCACATGTAATTCAGAGAATTTGTGACAAGAACAATTTTGTTCGCTCATGTTGTGGATTTTCAAAGAAGTGGTCAGGTGTGCCGACTTCAACCACATGTCCTGCATCCATGAAAATTACGCGGTCAGCGACTTCACGCGCAAAACCCATCTCGTGTGTGACAACAATCATGGTCATCCCACTGAGTGCAAGTTCTTTCATCACATCTAGCACTTCTTTAATCATTTCGGGGTCAAGTGCTGATGTTGGTTCGTCAAAGAGCATGATTTTCGGTTGCATCGCCAATGCGCGTGCAATTGCTACACGTTGCTGTTGCCCACCCGATAATTGCCCTGGATATTTTTCGGCTTGGTCAGGGATACCAACACGCGCCAGCAGACTACGTGCAATTTCCTCTGCTTCTGCTTTAGGGCGACGACGCACATGGCGTTGTGCCAGCGTGATATTTTCTATCACAGTGATATGTGGGAACAGATTAAATTGCTGGAACACCATCCCTGTTTCACGACGAATTGCACCGATATTCCGCACATCATTG
This sequence comes from Chloroflexota bacterium, assembly GCA_039200705.1. GTDB lineage: Bacteria > Chloroflexota > Anaerolineae > Aggregatilineales > Phototrophicaceae > JAUZRW01. The sequence continues at coordinate 103,971 of JBCCSC010000005.1, read as the reverse complement.
GTCAATTCAATGCCATCGACGATAATATCACCTTGTTGATGTTCTTCGAGGCGGTTGATACACCGAATCAGTGTTGATTTACCTGACCCCGAAGGACCAATAATCACGACAACTTCACGTTCTTTGACTTCAACATTGATGTCTTTCAAAACATGAAAATCACCATACCATTTGTTCATATCACGGATTTCAATGATGGCTTCTTCACCAATCCGATTATCTTCATTTTTTTCTTTTTGATTGAACATTATTGTTGCTCCGTACACTTTAGTTTTGATTTTCTACAGCACAGGGCGCGGTGTACCACACCCCTACATTTTTACGTTTTAAGCTACATCCGACGAGTGCTACCTGAGCCACTGGCTTCGAGTAAGCGACTGATATACGACATCACATATGAAGGTATAAAGAATAGAATCGAGATGAAAAGCAAGCCTTCCAAACGTGTACCGATGAATTCTGCTTGGACAACCATCGCACCAACGAAACCTACCAAATCAATCAAGCCAACAATGGAGACAAGGGTCGTATCTTTATAGAGTGAGATGAATTGACCCACGAGCGCAGGAATCACTGCACGGAGTGCTTGTGGCATCGTAATCAAGCGAATCGTCTGCCAAGAACTCAAGCCTAGTGCTTTAGCAGCCTCTTCTTGACCAGGAGGCAGTGATTGCAAACCACCACGCACATTTTCTGCGAGGTAAGCTGCACTAAAAGCAATCACAGCAGCAATCGCGCGATAGCTATTTGGAACTTGGCTGAGTTCTGAACTCAGCAAGGGAATAAATAACTGTGCAAAGAACAATACTGTGATAAACGGCGACCCACGCACTAATTCGATATAAGCTGTACAGAGATATTTAATTAGTGGTAAGTCACTGCGACGACCTAATGCTAAAGCGAGACCTAGTGGGAAGGCGATGATAATGCCGTAGACTGTCAGCATCACAGTCAGCAACATGCCTCCCCAATCACGGGCATCTGATGGTTGCAACGCCCATTCCGTATCAATAGTGACTTGATTTGTCACAAGAGCAAACGCTGCTCCAACAAATAGTACAAGCGATAAGCCCGCCCATAGCGGTAAATTAAACTTGACTTCTTCACCAGGAATATGATCATCGTTGCCAAGATAAATGGCTAGTGGAACAAAGATAATACCAAGCCAAATCATAAAGCGTGGTACAGCAGCATCATCAGTCAACAATGGTAACACTGTCAATAATCGTGGTAAATCGAAGCCACTTACATTTACAACAACACCTACGCCTAATAAGACAACGATACCACCAGCAATAGTAACTAAAGGCGTTAAACCATCACGTTGTGTGAGTTTGTACAAGACATAACTTGCAATCGCCATCGCAATGAAAATCAGCCACATCATCACACTAAACAAATACATGCCGTTAATCAACACCCACAGGATGACTGGAATAGACATCAAACCATAGGATGCAAAGCGACTTGCGGTTTGTTTACCAGCCTGCGCCCACAGTAATTCGGCTAGCCAATAACCTGCGATCCCTGTCAGGAGCAAGAGGGTAGTGTAATTGCCAATCTGGGTGAAGAATGGTGAGACATACATCCGTAGATAATGCTGTAGTATTTTATCTCCGCGATATTGATTGCGGATAATGTCGATAAATGGCAACGCTTCACCATCAACAACAGGTTCAGTGACATCAGGACCTTCAATGATAAAACCATCAGGGCGACGGGTGAAAGCCGTTTCGATGTTCGATTCACGCTTAGCAGAAGGGTAGATACCATGCACATCAAGTAGCGCGATTCCTTCATTCGATGCAAAGCCTTCTGACTCAGCAGCATCAGATGAAGTTTCGTCTTCTGTTGTTGCATCCACATCAGAAACAGCAAAAGTTTTGCGTAAGATGTACCAACCATCTTCGGGTAAGGTTAAACTGAGGACATCATCAGGTGTTGTGAGCGTTGCACTCGCTACAACGTCGAGTGTGCCAGCATCCAAAATTTCAACGAGAACTGGATTTTGATTGAGATTATAAAAATCAATCGGCGGTGGTGCAATTTCTGCATCTGCAATTTCATCTGTGAATTCGAGGTACTGTGCTTCTGTCAGAACAGGGACACCGCCCTCAGCTAGAGCTTCTTCATGTTCAGCAACGAGAGCTTCCCATTGTTCTAACTGAGCAATATCTTCAAGACGATTCCCAGCTAAATTCCGTAGTTGATTCGCAACATTATCGACAAAACCGTTTAGATTCGCTAAGGCTTCTTCGTCGGCAATGTCATCAGACGCAAATTGAATTTGAATCTCATCCTCAGCTTGCCCAATGAAGGCAATTTCATCGAATGGGACTTCTGTTGTTTGGTTCACTGCTAATTCAACGTTGCCTGCGCCTGCATACCATGAAGGTAGGTCATTGGTTGCATTGATGATAGGTGGTAACAGTTGCAAACTCAGAATGATGATAATGATTGAAATCAGCATCGTGCGTGCGATTTGTTTAATCCACACAGCGACAGCCGCACCCATGATGAATACTGAGATGAACAATGTCCATGTAGCACGCCATTCGTAAGCAGCTTCGTAACGACCTAACATGAAGTTTCTAAAATTGGCAGTAATCGAGAACCAGTTGGCATCACGCACAATCCATGTGCTCAGTCCCGTGATGCTTAGCCAAATGATGGCAATTCCAATCAGCGTCAGAATTACATTCAGGATAGAACTCGCTAAATTCTCGTAAATCCACTTGATTGCGCCTGTTTCCAGCGCAGGGGGTGGTTTCGCTGCGGGTTCTGTTTGGCTAACGTAATAATTGTCGGGTCTGTTTTGTTCGTTATCTGACATTGTGACCCCCTTATCTCGTTACGAGTTGGTAACGGCTGTTGACAGTATTCATGACAAACGAAATGATGAGGCTCATAATCAGGTAGACTGCCAAAATGAGCGCAAAGCCCGTGATGGATTGTCCTGATTGGTTCATAATTGTTTGTCCAATTTGGTAAGTATCAGAGAATGCGATGGCGGTTGCCAAACTACTATTCTTCGATAGATTGAGATATTGATTACCCATTGGTGGTAAGATAACACGCAAGGCTTGTGGCAGGATAATCATGCGGAGCGTTTGCGTTTGTGATAAACCCAAAGCCCGTGCTGCTTCAACTTGTCCCCAAGGCACAGCTTGAATCCCTGCACGCACAATCTCGCCAATGTAGGCTGAGGTATAAATCACTAAGCCAACCAGCAAAGCTGCAAAGCTAGGAGATAAACTCGTCCCGACCAACACACGAGACCCAAAGCGGTTGAGTTGCGGTGTTTGGACTAATACAGGTTGTTCCGTGTTGTAGATGACTAGTTCATCCTCATCAAGTAATTCTTCCTCGCGTACTTGCGAGAGAGCAACAGTCTCAGTATTCTCGCCCTCACCGATAGTAATTTGTAAATCATCAGGGATAGGACGCGCTGCAATGTTCCATGCGACCACTGCTACCAGCAAAACAATGCCTAAAGAATAAGCTGAACGTGGAATATCTGCACCACTGCGGTCAATAACTCGTCCCCAATAAGTATAGAGAGCCATTGCAACCACAATGCCGACAAGCGTAATCCCTGCAAACATCAAGAAATTAGGTGTAGTAGCGATGCTAGGCAAGGCGAATACATTAGGACCAAAAATAGCTACAGGCATCACTTCGCCAAAGACGAAACGCGCATTATCAATTACGTTTGCAGTCGCTAAGCTGTCCAGAGCGATGTGTCCTATTAATTGGATAACCAGCATTGCACCCATGCCTGATGCTAATCCGCGATAATTGCGTGGTACAGTCTCGCCACGATTCGCAGCAACGAGGCTAGCAATACCAATCAATCCCAATATGATAATCACAAAGTAAGAATCACTGAAAAAGAAGGCAATCTCAGCAATCACAAAGCCTGTCAAAAAGCCATTGAACAATCGACTGGGAGCATCAAAACGCCAGATATATATCAAAGTGCCAATTAAGGCGAATAGATAAACGAAATATCGCAAGGCAACAATCAGCACCGATTCATTAGGTAGCGTGATATTATCTGACGGCAAACTCAGCCAGAAGACAAAATACCAAAAAATGAGTTGGAGCAAGAGTGGCGTGTTCCGCAAAATTTCAACATAGACACGCGAAATGGATTTGATGAGCCAGTTGGAACTTAATAAGAAGACACCCAATAACACACCGAGTAGTGTCGCTAAAACCAAGCCAAGGGAAACAACTTGTAAAGTGTTCAAAACACCAACAATGAACGCATCACCATAACGTGAATCTGCTGAATACCAATCAGGCGATTGATTGATACCAAAGCCAGCCCGTCGGAATAAGAAATCGAATGTCGGCAAAATATTATTGTTGAGCAAACTCTGGTAGACACTCAGCACCAAGAATTTCATCACGAACAAAATAATCGCGACGAAGAATATCTGCCAGAAGACACGAATCGCACGCAAATCACTAAAATAATCTCGAATCTTCATTCCACGATAGGCTGGATAGAAGAGAAAATGCGCGAGAGCCAATAAAATGATTGTTCCGATTAGGGCTATAATTGTGAAAAGTACATTCTCGAAAATGATGGCAGAAACCAGTACTAGCCCAATATTGATAGTGAGCAAATTACGATAACCTGCGACATTCATCTGCCACGTATCAATCACACTCAAAAGCCACCAAAAAGCGAACACAATCGGGACAATTAATAGTAAGATGATAGCAATATCAACTGTGATGAGCAGTGGGTCGTTACCACCTTCCAGAACATATTGTCCGAAATCAATTGCTTGAACACCCCAAACGAAGAATGCACCAATCAGTGTGCCAAGCGATGAAAGACCCAAGAAAATTAAATAGAGTGAAAAGAAAGGACTGCGTTGCAGGTCATTTTTTTGTTTAATTGACGCATCCGATGCCATATGCGTTGTCCTAGTGTTATGTCTTACAGATGAAAATAGAGAGCGGGATGTTGAATAAAGTCAGCATCCCGCCAATAGCTAAACGCTATATTTTAGTTAACACATTCTGCTTAACGGAATGGTGGAGCGTAAACTAAGCCGCCTTCTGTCCAGAGTGCGTTCGGTGAGCCAGCACGTTCCAAACCGAGTGGGTCGAGGTTACGTGCGTAAACTTCACCGTAGTTACCAACTTGGCTGATAACCTCAACCATGAATTGGTTGTTGATGCCAAGGAAGTTACCACTGTCATTGTTGTTTGTACCAAGCAGACGTTGTACCACTGGGTCTTCACTTTCCATGAAGTCCATCACGTTTTCGCTGGTGATGCCGAGTTCTTCTGCGTTAACCATGCCGAAGTGTACCCATGCAACGATTTCAGCAAATTGTGGGTCATTTTGTGGTGACAAAGGACCGAGTGGTTCTTTTGAAATGGTTTCACCCAAGATGATGTATTGTGATGGATCATCGGAGGTTGCGTGGATTGCAGCAATACCTGATTTATCTGTTGTCCAGCTTTCGCACGCACCACTGAAGAATGCTTCTGTTGTACTTGGGTTGTCTGGGAAAACAAGAATTTCGATATCGAGACCATTTGCTTCGATGTAATCGGTGATATTCAACTCGGTGGTTGTACCTGTTTGAACACACATTGAGCTACCATCGAGTTCAGCAATTGATGTTACGCCGAGTTCGGCAAGTGTACCAACACCTTGACCATCATAGAAGGTGGTAGGACCAAAGATTGAGCCCCATTCGGTATCACGGCTGAGTGTCCATGTGGTGTTACGAACCATCAGGTCAATTTCGCCTGATTGCATTGCAGCTTGACGTTCACTAGCAACCAATGGGCGGAATGCAACAGCTTCGCTATCACCAAGGACAGCAGCAGCAACAGCACGGCAGAAATCAACATCGAAACCGCTGAATTCACCAGCATCGTTAACAACACCGAAACCAGCGAGGGTTTGGTTGACACCACAAATCAATTCACCACGTTCGATGATTGCTGATGTAATCGGACCTAATTCGTCCTGAGCAGTGGTCATTGAACTGAACCCTACAGCCATTACAGCAACGAGGGAAAGTGCGAGTAAAATACGAACTATACGTTTCATATATACGCTCTCCTAAAGTATGTATTTATAAATTGCGCCATTACGCAGGTGAGTTTTTAACACATCCACAGCGACAATGCAAATAAATGTTAACGAATTAAATGACAAATTCATCGTATAATATTAAGTTAAACAGTATTGATACTGCCAATAGACCCCTGCCTAGCCACGACTTTCACAAGAAATTGCCACTCTGTTTGTGTTGACTACACAAATGATAGGGTGCGTAATAGTCACAACACTTTCACGATTGAAATCATTAAGAAATGTTGAGTGTTGCTTTAAGTTGTTCCAACTATCAGAGATGGGTGAGCAAATGTTGAAAAAAAGACCTTATCATCACATAATGAAGACGGTTAAAAAATAATTTTAAACGAGAGGAAAATGATAGATGGTAACAGCTACCAAAGTCTTAGACCGTGCCAATGTGCCACAAGAACAACGCTGGAATGACCAGAGCGTATTCGCAAGCCGTGAGGCATGGCGCGAAGAATTTGATGCACTCAATGATGAATTACCAAAGTTAGGCGAATTTCAAGGTAAATTGAGTGATAGTCCCGATACACTTGCTAATTTCTGGGATTTACAAAGTAAACTCCGTCGTCGCCTGATGAAACTCAACAGCTATGTTGGCATGAGTACCTCTGTAGATAGTACCGATGGCGAAGCCAAAGCGATGCGTGGTCAATTGATGGGCATGTGGGGGACATACAGCCGTTATACATCATTTGCGACACCTGAACTGATTGCAATGGGTGAAGAAACTTTATTAGCATGGGTCGCAGATAATAAAAGTCTCAGCATGTACGAACGCGCTGTCAAAGAGATGTTTCGTCAAGCACAATACACACGCTCCACAGAAGTTGAACAAGTGATGGGTATGCTGGGTGAACCATTTGGTGGTACGCAAAATGCCTACAGCGAATTGAGCAATACGGACTTGCAATTTGAAGATGCAATGGGGGCTGATGGCGAACCTTTCCCTGTAACTCAGAGTAGCATTCGCATCATCAAAGGAAGCACTGACCGCGACATTCGTCGGACAGGATGGCAAAATTATAATCGTGGCTACTTGCAATTCAAAAATACTTTTGCAGCAACCTATCTGACAAGCGTTAAGCAGAGTACCATGCGGATGCGTGTGCGTGGCTATGATAGTGTCCTACAAATGATGCTTAGCCCTTTTAATTTGCCTGTCGATGTTTTCCATAATTTGATTGACACCTACAAGAAAAACCTACCGACATGGCACCGCTACTGGGAAGCAAAACGCAAATTACTCGGTGTGGATGAAATTTGGGACTATGACATCTGGGCACCGATGACAGTCAATGAACCAAGCGTCAGCTACACAGAATCAGTTCAGATGATTGCCGATGGTATGAAACCCCTCGGTGATGATTATGTTGATACGATGGTCAAAGGATGTTTGGAAGAGAATTGGGTCGATTGGTCAGTGAATAAAGGGAAACGTCAGGGGGCTTTCTCGAATGGCTCTTATGATACACATCCCTTTATCATGATGAGTTTTGACAATCAACTCAGTGGGATGAGTACCCTCGCTCATGAACTCGGTCACTCAATGCACAGTTACTATTCACGCAAGACACAACCCGAAATTTATGCAGGTTATTCGATGTTTGCTGCCGAAACCGCCAGTAACTTCAATCAAGCAATGACTCGCGCGACCTTATTTGAACAAAATGATGACCGCGATTTCCAATTAGCCCTGATTCAAGAAGCTATGGATAATTTCCATCGTTACTTCTTCATCATGCCAACCCTCGCACGCTTTGAATTTGAAGTGCATGAGCGTCAAGCAGCAGGTAAACCCCTCACAGCCGATACACTAATTGAGATCATGAATGAGTTCTTCTCAGAAGGTTACGGCGATACCCTCAAACATGACCCTGAGATGACAGGCATCACATGGGCAACGTTCGGACATCTCTACTTGCCATACTACACTTTCCAGTATGCAACAGGCATCAGTGCTGCTCATGCTCTTGCCGATAAAGTTCGCTCTGGTGAATCTCAACATGCAGAAAATTATCTAAAATTCTTGAATGCTGGGGGTTCGCTTGACCCACTGGATGCGCTCAACATGGCGGGTGTCGATATGCTCTCACCTGAACCCATTGAAACCACCTTTGGTGTGTTAGCAGAGCTTGTCGAACGTCTGGAAAATTTAGTCTAGTCTTTCTGTAGTATGACGAATCGCCGCTTGCCAATTGTTTCATGCTGTTGTTGTGTGAACTTGGGGTGAGTGGCTTTTTGTTTCTTATCGCTGATGATTGCGATAACTCCCTCTGAGCGTAAGACAGAATATTGCGCCTCTAGTAGGTGCTGAATAGGATTTTTCTCTGTGACCGATTGCCATGAAGTGTTATCCCCATACGGAACATCGCAGATAATTATATCGACTGACCTGGGCTTGATAGTTTGGCTTAGCGCATTTCCTTGCCATGTCGCCAATGCAATAGGTGTAGATGGCAACTGCGATTGCAATTTCTCTACACTGTATAATGCCTCTTGATGCGACTGTTTTCCGTACAGTGTTAATAAGTCTTCAATCGTTTTCTGGCGTACTTGTAAACCTACTTTAGTTAACAAACGCAGATTATCACGAGCAACAGTTACAGCCTCATGCTCAATATCAGACCCTATTAGAGCATTAATCTGTTCACCATGTAAAAACCCTAAAATTGTCAGCAAATAGCCATTACCACAACAGGGGTCATAAACTGTGATACGCTGTTGCTCATCAAAAAATGATAAACATCGTTGAAAAATTTCACTGGCTAAACGTATAGGAAAAGACGTACTACCACCTGTCGCAATGATAACGCGCCCAGCAGCATAATCTTCATAATTTCCTTTGGTCGTGACGTAGCGATATTTCATCTTTCACCTAATAATGGATGATGACAGTAGCTCGCTCATTATAATCATCTCCTTCGAGAGGAATATACAGTATGGCACAATCTATTGCTCAACAACTGGAATCTCGCATCCGACAACATCGCTTACTTGATTTTCCTGTTACATGGGCTGATGAACTCATTTTTCCATATTATGACGGTTTATCTCTGCCGAATATTGCTCATTCGATTGCGAGTGCTTTAGGTTACCCCATGGCACATCATACACCATTATTGGACGATGTCTGGCAAGGTGATGTTCCTCAAGCAAAACGTGTTGTAACTTTCCTCATGGATGGTATGGGCTATAAACATCTCAATATGCTGATGGCAGAAGATGCAGAATTACGTGATGCTATTGCTGAACTCAATGGTGGGCGTGAAATTGTGCCTCTAACATCTGTTGCACCAAGCACAACAGCAGTGGCACTCACCTCAACATGGACAGGTGTGTCTCCTGCGACAACAGGCATGACAGGTACAGTTATGTTTTTACGCGAATTGTCCCTGATGGCGGATATGCTCTCCTTCCGACCTATTACAGGACATCATCTCCCTGGAAGTGTTGGCTTTTGGGGGATGCCACCTGAAAAAATCGTCACAGCAAAGAATCTCAACCAGCATCTGAGCGAACAAGGTATCGCAACACATACAATCACCAATAAAAGCTATGTCGGGAATGGTTTATCGCGCATTTTGCATCAAGGCGTGCAAAATATCGTAACACATCTCGCAAAAGATGATTTTCTGCCACAAGTTGAATCTGTGCTGAAGAACACACAAGGCACACATAGTCATGTTAGCATTTATTGGAGTGCAGTCGATACACTGGCACATCATTATGGCGCACATCATGACTATACCAATGCCGAGATACGCCGAAAAATCCTTGCTCTGCGCGATTTAGTGCGAGAACCGTATTTCGCCGATGGTGAAACCCTTTTGCTCTTATTTGCTGACCATGGACACTACGACTCAACCCAGCCAGTTATGGTCGCACATGATGATACTGTACGAACAGCAATGACAATGAGCCTCGCTGGGGATGAACGTCATGCGTATTTGTATGTTAGTCCAAGTTCAATTCCTACAATCAAGGACTACATTCAAGAGAATTACGCTGAAACTTTAACAGCCATCGAAAGTGAAATTGCTCTACAATTAGGCTACTTTGGAGATAATCCACACGAAGCGTTGCTCAGTCGGATTGGTAATTTGATACTGATTCCGCGCTTAGGACACATTTTGAGCGACCCTGTTAAAGGCACATTGCCAATGATTAGCCGACATGCTGGCTTGTCGGATTGGGAAATGCTTGTCCCATTTATATGGCGACTATCGTAATGGCGAATGTTATATTAAAATAGACAAATGTAGTAAAGTGAAATATCTGAGTAGTAGGCTAATCTATTGGTATGAAAAGTCGAATACAAGCTACAAATCAACAGTCAAAAATACATATGAATAGTTATAATCATTTATTAAAACTCAACCACTCAGCGATTGTGACACTCGATAGTGATTTGATTATCAAAGATGTCGTTGGGGCAAGTAGAATCCTGAGTCACCACCAAGCCGATAGCTTACGTGGTGTCGATTATTTATCTTTGGTTGCACCTGATTATCAGAACTTAGTGGTCGATGCGCTGAAATCACTTGAATCATATGCCATTGAATACCCGCTTTTACAGGGTCAGCATCAGCAGTGGGTACGACATCAAGCCGATCATACCTCTGAGCGAGGTTCTGAGTGTAGTTTTATCATTCAAGCCATAGAAGCACCTACTCATCAATCACCTGTCAATGAGATAGCAATCCGCGAACGTACTTTACTCGATACCTTACCCGATATGTTGATTGTTATTCGACAAAATGGCGTAATTACTGATTTTCATACCTCATCTGATACACAATCTCTAGGGATTCACGATGATGTAATTGGTCAGAATATTTCTGATACAAAATTGCCACAAGCATTGCTAGATGAAACCCAACTCTATTTGGATGTTGGCGTGCCCGATTATGTGCAATCAATTGAATTTTCTGCAGACGATACAACTGATAATGACTACTTTGAAGCGCGATTAGTACGTCTGAGCAATGATGAAATCATGATTCTCATTCGCAATATGACAGCGATGAAGCGTGTCCAAGATGACCTCAACCAACATATTGAAGATTTGAATTTAGTCCGCCAAGTGAACATCGAACTTTCCGCTGATTTGGATATGGAATATGTCTCCCCTCTAGCTTTAGATGCAGCCTTGCGGATGACACATGCTCAAGCAGGTTATCTAGCAATGCGTGAATCTGAAGGGGGTTTCAAGTTACTGTCGCATTTAGGGGCTTATGACGAAGCATATCTACAACTGCATCTAACAAATCAAGTTGGAATTATAGGACGGATTTTAAAGCACAATCGAGCAGAGCTAATTCTTGATGTCAGCCAAGACCCCGACTATATCCCAGCACTAGAAGATACTCATGCGATGATGGCGATTCCGCTTTTATCGAAAACACAAACTGTAGGTGTTCTGGTCTTAGAAACAGCACTTGATGACCGTTTCTCGCGCGAGCGATTCCAATTCTTGCAATTGATTACAGGACGTATTGCTGCATTCTTGGATAACGCAATTTTACATCGTCAGACCAAGCAACACCTCGAAGAAGTGCGCGAACTAGAACAACTCAAGACAGATATGATTCGTATCGCTAATCATGACCTCAAGAATCCGATTGCAGGGATTATGGGATACATGGAATTATTACGATTTGATATTAAAGACAAACTTTCGGAAAGCGAACGTGCCTATTTAGACAAAATTGATGTCGCTGCGAAAAAGATGCAACGTATCACATCAGGTATTTTGTCCTTGGAACGCATTGAACAACTCAAAGACCAGCAGAACTTAAAGACAGTCAATCTGATGTCTTTGGTAAATCAGAGTGTCTCCGAGCAGATGGATTATGCAGTACGGAGTGAACAAATACTTTATCGTCATTTGCCTGATGATAATATTTATGTTCAAGGTGACCCATTGCAATTGCACGAAGCTATCTCGAACCTTGTCCAAAACGCGATTAAATACTCACCTCCACAAAGTCACGTTCATGTCACACTCGATATTGTCGGACAAAAAGCACGTGTTATTGTCGAGGATAATGGCTTTGGTATCCCAGAAGATCAGCAAGAGCGTTTGTTTTCACCATTTTACCGTGTGACTACACGCGAGACCCGTTTTATTGAAGGCACAGGACTGGGCTTACATCTTGTGAAGAATATCATCGAACGGCACTCTGGTGAGATGATTTTTGAGAGCACATACGGCGAAGGCAGTACATTTGGATTCACCATACCCTTGATGCTCCCAAGTCTTGTTGGTTAATCCTGCGATTCGGTTAGAATCTGAGGACTTTCCACTATCAAGATACTTTCTGACGTATACTGTAACCAATGGACATATCAACTAAGGGATTATTTCAATGGTGACATTACGTAGAATTGGTATTTTCTCAGCAGGGCGAGTTGGCTTCTTCTTCGGCGTTGCAACGAGTATTATGAATGTTGCTTTCGCAATTTTCTGGTTAGTGGTTGTGCAAGGTGTGCCGATTTCAGTGTTACCGCCTGATATTTGGGGACAAATTGCTTTCAACATCCTCATCAGCAGTTTTGTTGTCTCACTAGGGATGGGTGCATTTGCATTTTTGTATAACTTGAGTCCAGGTTTTGGCGGTCTCAAACTAGAATTTGAGATGCAAGACGGTGGTATTTCACCTAAACGCAAAAATGATGATTTACTGGATGACCTCGAAGAAATTGACTAATAATTGAGCAAAGAGCAGAGTGTAAAAACCTGCTCTTTTTGATTCACCTCCCGCGATTATTCAGGTAAAATCAGCGTCACACAACTAGAACATTTGACATATGAACGTTCGTTCGCTACAATCAGAACAAGTATTCGGTCAGAATATTTATTAAACAGTTACTATCGCAAAGAAAAAGGATTGAGCGATGGACGTTAAAGAGTTCCATAAGTTATCAGAACGACAACAGAATATACTCAAATTCATCCATGATTACATGGTGGATAAAGGGTTTCCGCCAACGATTCGGCAGATTGGTGAAGCTACCGATATTAACTCAACATCAGTAGTCAACTACAATTTGAATAAACTAGTTGATGCAGGGTATTTAGACCGCACCGATAAAGTCTCGCGCGGTTTGCGTTTAATTGCAGATATTCCTGGCAGAACCGAGAAAAAAGTACGTGCATCAGAAGTCATTAACTTTGTACCACTGGTTGGTAAGATTGCTGCGGGGCAACCACTTGAAGTCCCAGAAGATATTGCTCACAATGTCGATGAAGATGATATGCTTGATATTCCACCGTTCCTATTAGGTGGCGTTGACCCCTCAGAAGTCTTCGCTTTGGAAGTCGAAGGCGATTCGATGATTGACGCGATGATCAGCGAAGGCGATATTGTCCTACTACGCCACACACAAACAGCAGTTAATGGCGAGATGGTTGCAGTCTGGTTGCCCGAAAAAGGCGAAACTACACTAAAGTATTTCTACAAAGAAGGCGCACAGATTCGCTTGAAGCCAGCACATCCAACAATGGCTGATATTTACGTTGACGCACGTAACTGCGAAATTCGTGGCAAAGTTTTATCCGTTATCCGTACTGTTCATTAAGCACTCTCGTAAGTCAATTGAATAATCATCAGTAGGTGTCTATCACACACCTACGATGGTTATTTTGTCGCTCAATCTTACAGCAATAACGCAACAGCATGATGGCTAGTCATCGTGCTGTTTGTGTTTGGGATACTGTCTAAACACGACATCACAAAAATGGTACACTAGCGAGCGTTTTGGAAACATTGGGAGCATTCATGCGCGTCTTGATGGTATCAAAAGCCTGTATTGTAGGCATTTACCAACGCAAACTAGAATACATTGCTCAACAAGGTATTGACCTCTTAACACTTGTACCGTCTTCTTGGCAAGATGAGCGTGGTGAGCAACTGCTAGAGCGTGTCTACACTAAGGGCTATCGTTTGCAAGAGATGCCTATTGCGCGTAATGGACATTTCCACACGCATTTTTATCCCCGTCTGCAAGATTACATTGCAGAGTTTGACCCTGACATCGTACATATTGATGAAGAACCCTATAATCTGGCAACATGGCAGGCTTTGCTATTTGCGCGTCTCGCTCGGACAAAAACGCTATTTTTCAGTTGGCAAAATATCAATCGTAGCTACCCACCTCCATTCTCTTGGGGTGAGCGATGGGTCTTGAATAGTGTAGATTATGCTCTCGTCGGTACAGATAGTGCTGGCGAAGTCTGGCGCGACAAAGGGTATAAAGGCAAAATGCGAACCATTCCGCAATTTGGCACGGATCATCATTTATTTAAACCTGCTACTCAAACAATCCAACGTCCCTTTACGATTGGCTATATTGGTCGTTTAGTTGAAGAAAAAGGGATTCATCATCTTTTAGAGGCTTGCACGATGTTGGAGCAAGATTGGCGTATGCGAATTGTTGGAAGCGGTCCTTTACGCGATGATTTAGAAGACCTTGCTGATGAACTTCACATCGCAGAGCATATTCAGTGGATAGAATGGGTTGCATCAACAGAAATGCCAGCACAATATCAAGAACTAGATGTTCTAGTATTACCATCCCTGACACGCCCGAACTGGAAAGAACAATTTGGACGCGTATTGATTGAAGCAATGGCGAGTGGTATTCCTGTTATCGGCAGTGATAGTGGCGCAATTCCAAGTGTCATTGGGAACGGTGGTTTGACATTTCCTGAAGGCGATGTCGAGCAACTCGCAAAGCATCTCCATGATTTACAGACTAAAGCTGATTTGCGCGAAATTCTAGGTAAGGCAGGGCGACAGAGAGTTCTCGATAATTTCACTCATGAACGTATTGCAGAGGCAACAGTCGAAGTCTACCGAGAAATGCGTCCATCATTGTATCGCTATCATTGAGGGTCACTATGTCAGACGACAAAAAGCACTTTGGCCTCACACAAGCTGAATATGACAATCTGCTACAAATCATTCGCTATGGTGTGATTATTGTCATTACTGTTTTGATTACCTTTACAGTCATCGCTGGTATCACACGTTGGTTTGATTATACGCCACCAGCCAATAGCGCGACACTCACCCCAACACCTTCAAGTAGTGAGTGATTCTGCATCTACTCCAACCATTTTTAGAACAGCTTGTACATAGCGATTACCTATAAATTGTTCGCGCATATCAGGCATTTTTTCTAAATCTGTGATACGGTCTTTAATCAATTGTAGTGACTTTTGATAATGATCTGCTTTCTCGTCCTCATCTTCACAATATTGTGCAAATGTCATGTGACACAACCATAAATCACGTCCGCCGTAAGTTCGTTCGCCCTCAATAGCAAGTTGCAGATATGACATCGCATCGCTTGTTCCCAATTCGTGCGATGCGACTCCCAGAAAAATTTCCGCACGGGCTTTGATAATAGGATTGATATTATCTTGTTGTACCAACGCTAATGCTTGGTCACGCGCTTTTGCATAATCTCCCAGAATGGTTGCCCCAATAATACTCGTTAACTGTAAGCGATGTCTTGTATTTGTATCTTGCGGTAGATTATCCATTGCATCAGCAAGTAAGCCTTTGCCCTGTGTGACGCGTCCTAACATGATGAGCGATAAGCCACGTCGTCCTTGTACAAGATAATTGGTATAACCTGCTGTCGTATTTAAATAATCCGAATCGGAAAAATATTCATAGGCTTTACCATAATCCAGCATTGATAGATGTAACAAACCGAGTTGTGCTAATGTTGATGCTTGCTCAGCAACGAGGTCTAATGAACGATAGATTTGCAGAGCTTGCTCTAAAATATCCAGCGTATCGGCTACATTTCCTGTTTCAATGTCAACTAAACTCAAGCATACAATTGATTCCGCGATGCGTTCGAGTTCTTGTGTCTTGTTTGCCATCGTGAACGCACGTCTGAGATAGGCATAACTATCGTCTAAGCGTCCGCGACAGTAATACATTGTGCCAAGTGCAATTAAGACAGTTGCAATCTGAGAAGTTGCTTTTTCTGGTAATAGGTTGTGTGCTCGCGTGAGCGCGTCATAAGCATCGGGATAACGTCCGAGACTCAAATAAGCCAACCCAAGAATGCGTTCAGCCGTGATGCGGCTATCTATCAGTTGGTCGTTAGGTAATTCATTGAGTAACATCAGGGCTGATTGACTCGCTGCACTTGCTTCTTCATAGCGTTCAAGCGTTACGAGGGCTTTTGCACGGTAAGCCCATAATTTAGCAACGACTGCGAGAGCGTCGCCTCGGTCTAATCGACTAGCGAGACTAAGTGCACGGTCAATATGTACTAGAGCATTGAGTTCTTGCCGTTTGTTGATTTGTACTTCAACAGCTTCTAAATAAGCATATAACGATGCGAGATAATCTCCACTGCTGGCAAATTGGTCTGCCAATAATGGATAATATTCTTCTTGACCATAAATACGTTCTAAAAGCCACCATGCCATCGCCTTATGATAAGACTCACGTTTTGCACGCGGAAGCATCTCGTAAGCAACATCACGATATAGACTATGCTTGAAATGATACTGTTCTTCACCATCAAAGATGCTTGTTTTATCTGCTACGACCATGCCACGCATCACGAGATGGTCAATCCAGCCTTCGATATTGTCGATATCGGATAATGTATCTAAAGCAGCGACCCAAAATCGTTGACCACTGATTGCGCTCAGTTGCATCAGAATTCGGGCAGAATCAGGTAAATCATCGAGACGTGCTTGTAGGATATTCAATAATCCATTGGGTAAAGTGTTCAATGCTACATCCAGCATAATGACATTAAAACGCCAACTGCCATCGGATAAGTGTTTGAAAACATTATAATCAAAGAGCATACTGATATATTCGTATACAAAAAGTGGATTGCCTTCAACACGTTCGTTAATGCTGTATGCTAAATGTGATGGTACACGGTCAACCTTGGCTAAGATATTTTGAATGATACTCAGCGTGGCATCTGCTTTTAATTCCTCTAAAGGAATCGTTGTGTGATTTGGATGAGACTCCATAAAATTTGGATAGATAGTCTCGTATTCTGGACGTGTTGCTACGATAATCACACAACTCAGACCATTGAGACGCTTTGCTATTTTTTGAAGTAGCTCTATAGAGCTTGCATCAGCCCATTGCAAATTATCAACGACGAGTACAATCGGTGTCTGTTGAGCAATGCCTTCAAACCAGCGTAATATCCACTCAGTCACATCACCTTGAGGACGCTTGTTGCTGAATCCTGCTGCAAAGGCAATGGCATGTGCTGCATGGATTGCATCATCGTGTTCCCATAGTTCCGTTATGTAGGCTTCGATTTGTTGCAAACTCTCACTTGCGGACATCGTGTGCGTGAGGTGACATTGTGTTGTGAGCATATCCCACAGCAAATTTTGTGATTTAGTGCGCGATTCATATTGCGAAGTCATCACAATATGATTGAAGTGTCCTTCTGTGAGATGAATGGTCTCTTGCAGAATACGACTTTTGCCCATGCCAACATCACCTGTTAGTGTAATCACTTCGGTGCGTTTTCGTTGTAAGGCTCTATCGCACAAATAGCTAATTAGGGCAAGGTCTTCATCACGCCCGACCAATGGTATTTCTATTCCTGCAATTTGCGTTGGCGTAAATTGATTAGCGGGCTGAGTGCGCCGACCCAAAACTACATAGTTATTGATTGGCTTATCGAAACCACGTAAATCGACAGGCGTTTGTGCCTGAGTAATGTAATCTCGTCGAATGCGTTGATATGTTGCGCTATCAATGAGAACACCACCGACAGGAGCAACCCCTTGTAGTCGCGCCGCCAAATTAGTCGCTGGACCGAGCGCAAGCAATTCTTGTTTCACTGTTTGGCTACCAATTAATCCGACAACCACACGTCCTGTGCTGATACCGATTCTGATGCTGAATTCAATACCGTGCGAGCTTTGTACTTTTTTAGCGTAGGATTCAACAGCAGATTGGATTTGTAGCGCACAAGCAACGGCATGAGGTGCATCATCACCACGACTACGTTGGGCACCAAAAAAGCACAGTACGCCATCACCAAGATACTGTCCGACTTGCCCATCCCATTGTGAAATAATATCCGCAATTTGTTCATGTGCTGTATCAATGATGAGTTTCCAATCACTCGCATCAATTTTTTGCACAATTTCAGTCGAATCTTTGACATCAATGAACATCACTGTCACTAACCGAACTTCATCTGTCGTTGGTGTTTCTTCAGGTGTGACAGTCTGTACACGACGTAATTTATCGAGCATGAGCATCACGATTTGAGAAAACGATGCCTCTGTAAAATGCTCACGATTGGCGCGGATTTCTGCTAAGGCTTGTTTGATTTGTGCTACCTGCCGACTGGGACTTAAGCTCATTCTATATCCTAGAATTAGGACGACTAAATATCAGACCTTTCAATCATATCGGATATTGCTTCACTTTGTCACGAAAAGATTGTAGGATTATCTTCACACTATTAATCCAACACATAAAGGTGTGCTGATGCTTAGAGATTTGGAACAACTTGCACCCTCTGTTTTTATTTTCCCGCGTGATGAAACTCCCAATACCATTCAGCCTAATATCGGTGTTATCACATTGGCTTACCAAACCGTCTTGATTGACGCAGGGAATAGCCCACGCCATGCACGCCACATTTTGGGTGCAATCAACAGTCGTTTATTGCCACCGATTCGTACTATTATTTTGACGCATCATCATTGGGATCATACATTTGGTATCGCCTCGTTTAATGCTAAAGAGATTATCGCGCACGAGACCTGTGCCGATTATTTGCAAGATTATGCCGATACCGATTGGAGTCCATCATTATTACGTGAACAAATTGTAGAAAATCCCAAGCGTGAAATCGGCAATAATGCCATGATTGATGCCATTTCTAATTGGCATGATTTTCAGATTGGTACACCAACGATGACCTTCTCTGATACATTGAATTTACATCTCGATGATTTACTGATTGAGCTAGAATATGTCGGAGGTCGCCATGCGGATGACTCAATTGTGGTTAAACTACCAGAGCAAAGAGTCATGTTCTTAGGGGATAGCTATTATCCTGAACCCTATTATTTGCGCGCAGAAGGCGATGAAGACCTTGATTTAAATATGCTACAGCGTTTTCTGGATGCTGATTACGATATTTACGTCGATGGACACGGTGCGCCACGCACTCATGCCGAATTCAAGCAGATGATCGCATGGGAAAAAGGACGGCAAGGGGTAGCGGAGTGATAAAGGGCATCTGAATCAATGCCCCCAAAATAAGTTACTCTGCTTCACTTGATAAAATTTCTTGTGCTAATTGTAACTCCGCATGACGACGTTTATAGCCGACAGGTTGAGGTACTTTGGTGTTTGTGTAATGCTCAACGAGTGTCCCTAAGTAATCATAGAGTGGTGTATATTCAATCCCAAGTTCTTGTTTACTGCGTGTATTATCTAATTCACTCATCCACCGTTCGCTAAATGGCGAGCAATCAGGCAAAAAGCCGTTTGCTTCTAATAGACTTCGTTTGACATGGACAATTTGCGGTGTGATGTTCATATGGTCGCCAAGCATCGTTAAGAACTCGTCAATGGTTACAGTTTCATCTTGTGAGATATTATATGCGCGTCCGATGCCTTTGCCTGTATCAATCAATTTGAGAATTGCTCCGACAACATCACGTCCATAGATATGCCTCAACGGGTAAGTGGGTGTTTCGGGGATGAGTATCACGCCTCCATCTTGCAGACGAATGATATAGCTATACAAACGGCGGAAGGCATCGTGTTCACTATTAACCATTGGGAGACGCAAGATCGTCACTGGAAAATTTTGTTCCTGATGTGCCTCAGAAAAAATATCTTCTGCTTGGCGTTTGTAAACACCATATGTCCATTCTTCATAAGCAAAAGTATTTTCTTTGGGTGGTGGTTGAATGCGACCCTCATAGTCCTCTTCTTTGAATGGGCGTGTGATTCCTTCTCGCACCAAATAGACTTGACCTGTTGAAATCATGATGTAATGGTCAATTTCGCCAGCCAATAAATTGACAACCACTTCTGCTTCATGCTGACGAAACATCACAAAATCAACAACAATATCGAAGGTTTTACCCATCAGGGCACGTTTGAGTTGTTTCGGGTCTGTGCGGTCAGCACGTAGTCGATGCACCGTTGAGGGCAGTCTGTCTTCACTCATGCCACGATTCAGTACCGTTACATGATGTCCCATTTTCAACAATGACTGAGCCAGTTGAAAGCCCATGTTGCGTGTGCCACCAATAATTAATATTTTTTTCATATGTTCCCCCGCTAGTGTGCGAGTGTCCTCCAATTATCCAATAATAAAAGGTGATGCTGGCAAAGGTTGAAGCCATTTCATCATAGCACTATTTGCTTCAATTTAGCATAAACTATCGCGAGTGCAACTGTCCTATCAAACCATCTCAAAAACGCAGGATGATGCTCCTATCTTCAAAAACAACCCTAGTAATTATGAGGTCAGATAGTACAATGTCTCGTCGTTAAGTCCACGTCTATCAAAGATGATAGTTTAGATAATCTAAAAGAAAAGCGAGTAGCGGCTGACTCGCTCGTATCAGTTTCAAAAGAGGTAAACATTTATGGCATCGTATCATGGTCCAAAAGCCAAGGTGCAACGTCGCTTTGGCGAAATGCTCGTTGCGCGTCCGAAATACTCACGCATTTTAGAAAACCGTGCTTTCCCACCAGGTCAACATGGACGGGAAAAATCATTCCGTAGTGGTCGTCGCTCCAACTTTGGTTTGCAATTAGATGAGAAGCAAAAATTGGCGTTTATTTATAACATTCGTGAACGCCAAATGCGTAACTACTACAAAAAAGCAGATCAAATGTCGGGTACGACAGGTAATAACTTGCTCACCTTGCTCGAACGTCGCCTTGATAACATCGTTTACAAAGCTGGCTTTGGTGCAACCATCTGGGCAGCCCGTCAAATCGTAGGGCATGGTCATATTTTGGTGAATGGCACGCGTCTTGACTTGCCATCCTACCAAGTGCAACCTGACGATGTAATTGAGTTGCATCAACGGATGCGTAAGAATGTCCACATCGAAGAATGGATTGAACAAGTTTCAGCTTACCCTCCATACCTTGTTGTAGATAAAAATCAGTTCAAAGCGACCTTCACACGCTTACCAGAACCAGGTGAAGTCCAAGTGCCTGTGAACATTCAGCTTGTGGTCGAATACTACAACCGCTTGACCTAATCTGATAGCAGATTTCGACTTTCAAAGCACCTTATCATCATGATAGGGTGTTTTTGTTTGTATTACTCATTGCGACCACAACAGCAGATGCCAAGTTCTGGCTGTGTGTTAGCGAGACATCCCATTGTGTCAAACCAAGTTCTGAGGCTAAAGTCGCGGCTGCTCCATGCAAGTGTAAGATAGGGCGTTTACGCGGATTGTTGACACGAATTTCGATTTCTTTCCAACTAACATCACCGATACCTGTGCCTAATGCTTTACCAACAGCTTCTTTAGCTGCCAAACGCGCCGCCAAACGATGAGCTTGGTCTTCGCAATCTTCTCGTTCACCTGTTGTGAAAAAACGATTCAAAAAACGTTCGCCTAGCCGTTCGATGCCACCTGCAATACGCTCATGTTCGATAGTGTCAATGCCACAACGTAACATGCTCTCCTCCAAATTGATGTCTATCCAATACATAGGACAAGACTTTAGTACCATTATCGATGCTTTTCCATCATGAATATGTCGCATGTTTGGTATCGATATGACAAAATTGGGACATTCTAAGATAAGCTAGCTAGCAATGATTATGTTTAGGATTGGTTAGAGTCGGTTACAATTAAAGTAATTGTGTACCGTAGAAAGTGAGACCAATGGTTGACACCACCACAAATTCGATGACGACACTTTACATCATTTCCCATTTAGCATGGCAACGTGAGGGTCGCTTCACATTTGATCGTCAACGCGCTCAATTACTCGATACACTATCACAAATTATCTACGATATCGAACAACTAGACCAATCCTATCCTGTCCTGATTGGTGGCGAAACGATTCTTTTACATGATGTTGGGGCAGTCAGTAGTCAAGTTCTCAAATCTGTTCTGGCGCATCTCCAAAATAATACATTCAGTATCGGACCTTGGTATATTCACGTTGATAGTGTGCTTACAAGTGGCGAAGCGATTGTACGGAGTCTTTTGCTTGGACAAATTGATAGTACCAATTATGATATTGCCCTAAATCGTGTTGCGTTGCTCCCCAATAATTATCAGGGGAGTGTACAACTCGCCCAAGTGTTACGACAATTCGATATTCAAGCCATCTTTGTACAAAGTGATTCCGCACTGATGCCATTAACATTCAACTGGCAAGCCGAAGATGGTAGTCAAATTATCGTTTTACCCTATCAAATCAGCGATGATATTCACCAAACAATTGAAATGCAGAAAAAATTTCGACCCAATGGTCCGTTTATTTGGATACAACAGACCGCAGCAGATTCAACTGAAGTCATTGACGAGAATATTATCAGTCCACTGAGGGCATCGTTGGCAACATTCGCACAAAGTATTCGTGACCAGTTACCAGATGAGTACCGTCCTGTTTTGACAGATGCCTTTCACTTACTGCCATTATCACACCAATCAGGTCGCTATTCAGCACGAATTTCACTCAAGCAAGAGCTTGCACGTTTGAGTGCTTTGTTGACGCACCACACAGAAGCATTATTGGCGTTATCACTTAATTTTGGAGATGTTGCATTCCCTAAGATTCAAAAATCATTGTTATCGTATAGTTGGCAATTACTCCTGCAAAATATGTCACCAAAAGCATTTGCTGGTGCTGTTCGTGATGATACTTATGATGAGATACTCCTGCGAAACCGAAAAGTTGAAGATAACGCTCAACAAATTATCGAAAAAGCCTTAGCGAATCTATCAGGTGGACTGTATCAAGGTGAGATTGAAGACGAGAAAACTTATCTCGTTGTCTGGAATCCACACGGACATCATGTTAAGCAACTCGTGCAAATGGATTTGAAACTACCTAAAGGACTCTACCCGAACATTTTACTATCCCCAACAGATGAAGAGCATCCATTTACGTGGAATGCCACAGAACAACAAATTGACTTTCTCGCAGATACACCAGCACTCGGCTATGCTGTTTATACACTGATGGTGAGTGATGACAAAACTGCTGATTACAATCAGAAACGTGCTGTAGCTGGACGTTCGATTGGCTCAGTCGCAGGTGAGTCACTAGGTTTAGTTGGAGGGCGTTTAGACTGGACATTTGCAAATGGTACAGTCATTGATTTACTAAATTATTATGATGGTGGGGATGCTGGCGACATCTGGACGTACACAGAACCCAAGCCTGATGTCGTTATGAAAGGCAACATTGTAGATGTTATTCAGGTTGAAGCAACGCCAACTTATGAACGTTTGCTTTTTCGCAATCGCATGAGGATTGCTCCCAAACTCAAAAATGGTGTTGAACGTGTGCGTGGCTTGCGTGTGCTTGATTTGAACACCTCAGCAAGCTATCACAATGGGCTACAAGGCATTCATTTTCGTACAACCTTCACCAATACAGCCGAAGACCATCGCTTACGTGTCCATCTGCGGACAGGCATCGACACAGATACCATCTATACAGACACCAGTTATACGCTAACAGAACACACGATTGCGAGAGATACACTAACGGGTGATTTACCTGTTCAAAGTACAATTATGCTCAAGAGTGATAAACGAAATTTAGCAATTTTCACAAAAGGGTTGATGGCAGTTGAACCTATCCGCGAAGATGACCAAATTACCTTAGCTCTAACATTACTACGGGCTGTAAATCACTTAGATAAAGCAGAGGATGTAACATCAAATCAGGCACAGATATTAGAGGATATTACAAGTGAATTCATGATAATGCCTTTGGGTGCTCATCCTAATCAAGCCGATTTAGCCCGTCAGAGCATGATTTATTCTGCACCACTGAAAGCATTTCAATATGCCACTCCTCCTAACAAGATGCACCATAGCTTCCTCAAAATTGAGAGTCAAAGCATTGTAGTGACAGCCGTTAAGCCAGCACAAAGCGATGATGGTTTGATTGTTCGCTTACGCAATACCAGCAATGCAGAAGAACTTGCAATTATCAGTGCTGAACGACTTATTCAAAAAGTGACACACCTCACTATGGCAGAAAAAATAGTAGAAAATCTCCCACATTCAGAAAATTCGTTGACTGTCAGTATTTCAGCAGGGCAAATCAAAACGATATTGCTACAATTTTAGCCTGATTAATTGAGTGGTAAACTGACTCGAAAAGTTGCCCCTTCACCGAGGTCACTTTTAGCTAATATCGTGCCACCATGTAGATTGACGATTTCTTTAACAAGTGCTAAGCCCATTCCTGTTTCCTTACGACGACCACCACTCGGACGTGCAAATGGCTCAAAAATATCATCTGGCAAAAGTTCGGGTTCGATACCTTCGCCCTCATCACGCACATGGAGAATTGCATTTTTATTACCGACGGTATCAGTTTCAACTTTTAAACCAATGTGAACAGTATGCCCATGTGCAGAGTAGTTAATACCATTGACAATTAAATTGCTAATCATCTGATGGATGCGCTTGCCATCAACGCGCATTTCAATGGGTTCATCAGGCAGGTCTATCTGTAGTTTGACATCTTGCTCTTCGGCAAAGGGCATTTGCTCTTCTATTGCTTGGCTCACCAGTGATTGTAAACGATAATTTTCACGCGCCAGTTCGACAGCACCACGCTCAAAGCGTGTGATTGTCAACATCTCTTCCACTAATTCTTTTAGATAATTTGTCACCTTATCTAAGTTAGCAAGATGATTATCCATGCGTTCAGGTTGTCGTCTCAGCATGTGTAAACGTAATATAAGACTACTCAGTGGGGTTCGTAGTTCATGTGCAGCATTGGCGATGAAACGAGCGCGTTGAATATATAATTTACGTTCTTGGCTAATATCCCGTGCGACAGCAACCATTCTAATTGGCTCTTCGCCTGGTTGCCCGACGAGTGAGAAACTGACACTCGCATAAAATTCTGCCCCATCACGATGACGTAGACGAGTTTCACTGCGTCCTAGAGTCAATTCAAGCGGATTCTCCAATAGCGAGATAAAATCCGTTTTATTCGTTTCAGGTGTCACACGCAAGAACGATAATGGCTTGCCGTATAAAGCATCTAAGTCGTAGCCAACCATTTGGCAAAAAGCTGGATTCGCGTACTGAAGTTTGAAATTTTCCATATAGAAAATACCCTCAGCCGTCGAATCCAAAATCGCTTGTAAGCGTTTACGTTCAACAGAAAGTTGAGATGTGCGACGCTCAACCAACCGTTGCAAGTGTTCCGTTTGATGACGGACTTGTGTCGTTAAAAGTTCATTACGAAAAGCTATTGTCATCTGATTGGCGATGGTCACAATCAATTCTTGGTCAGTTTCGTCAAAAGCATCCGAAGATTTTTCACGAACAGCTATCAAAGCACCACACTTATTCACCGCACCAACAACAACTTGATGTTCGTCATGTAGTGTCATCATGTTATCAGATGGAAACTCAATCTCTTGAGGTGGCATCTCTCCGTAAGGCAAATCAGGTTTATCGATAATCTCTGTAAAAATTGCCCACACATCAACGTTCAGTTGCCCTGTTTGTAACTTGTGTAACAATTTTTTGGTTGTCAAATTGAAGATGATAGCAACAATCTCAGTTTGATCCATTGATGCAGCTAAAATCTGCATCAGGGTAGGCAATGAAGTGGCAAAGTTATCAGATGAGTACAATAAATCTTGCGTTGCAAACATCGTTTCTGTGCTGATGAGATTTTTCACCAGAATGTGTTGTAAGCGACGGTGCTCTTCTACCTCGTCATAGAATCGTTTGTAAAGGCGTGTGTAGATAAGAGCTAAAATGGCTTGCTGAACGAGTGTAGTTGCAAATTTAGCGTGCTCAATAGTAAAAAAATCAGGTTTGTACGAGTCAACGTTCAAAATACCAATAACTTGCTGATTATATTTTAGCTCAACACCCATCCAAGAGCGGATTGACTCAGTTCCTTCAACACTCACCCATGATTCTGATAACTGTGTATCTGGTATATTGTAAACAGTGCTACTATTCTGGTAGAGAATTTGTGTGTCATCTTGAATAGACTTAGCTTGCCTTATTTTTAAGGTGTTGATGTTAACCTTTTCGTGCAATCCTCTAGCGGCAATGATGCGTAAACCATCGGGTTCTGCTAACGATATGCTACAACTATCATACGGAATCAGTGTTTGTAAATTAGTGAAAAAGTTGTCGATTGCTGTATCAACAAAATAATTTTCTTCGATGACAGTCGCTAATAGTGGCTCAGCAGATACTACATCTTTTTGAACAATAGACTGTTGCCCTATTGATTCGGGTGCTACATTCGTTGCAAGTGGCAAGTTACGGAGAGGGATAAATGTCATCATCCAATAACGCCCGTCCTCTATAAATTTTGCAGGTTTTGCAGTGATATCAATCCATAAGTTTCCAAGATGTGGATGCTGAATAGCTACGCGAATCGTTGCTGATGATGCACCTGTCTTTAAGGATTGATACGCATTCAAGACTGTCTGAATAGATGTCGGGTGAATTAACGCTTCAAATTTGAGTACAGTGAGGTCATCTCCATCAATACCAAACCAGTCCGAAGCAATTGTGTTAGCAACAACAACACCAGTTTTATCGCAAATAATTGCATGGGCATCGATAGTATCAAGAATTTGTTGGATATTCGGGTCTGTTATTTTCAAGAGTCGAATGTGTCCTGATATAATTTCTAGTTTATTCAGACATAGTTATCATCAACTTAATCCTCTAACTGATAAATTACACAGGAATCTTGCTCAAATCAGAGGATACTTTTAATGATGAATTACACTGTATATTATATATGCATCAATTCGAGATTAACAATCAAGAACGAGTTATAGTGGTCGAATGACTAAAAATGAAATGAGATAATTTATTTTGAAAATAAGATTTTTACATGGCTTGCCATTCTTAGGCTTAGTTCTACTCAGTCTATTGATTTTTTATCGACTTGCATTCACTGATTTGATACTCGCACGAGGCGATACCTATCATTATTTCTATCCATACTGGGATATACGTCATGAAGCTTTTCGTGCTGGGCAATTACCACTCTGGAATAGTGATATTTTTATGGGAATCCCGTTGTTGGCGAATCCGCAAATTGGGACTTACTATCCACTCAATTGGATTCTTATCCCCTTTGATGCACCACAAGCGATTCGTATCAGTATTATTTTGCATATTGTGCTGGCAGGGCTTGGTACGATACTTTTCTTTCGCACAGCAATCGATAAATCACCAATTGCATCAACTCTTGCAGGGATGATATTTGCCTTGGGTGGGTATCTAGGGGCGCATGTTGAGCAGATTAATCAGCTACAGGGTTTAGCGTGGTTGCCCTGGCTCTTGCTTTGTTTGCATCTGATAATGACACATCATCAGTATGGACGCTATATCTTGCTCTTGGGAATAGTTTGGGCATTACAAATTTTGAGTGGGCATACCCAAACAGTCTTCATAAGTGGCATCGCACTGGGATTATACGTTTTATTCGCAGTACCTAACCAAGTTACTATCCGTGAAAAGTTAGGAGACCTGCTAAAGCTGAGTTTGGGTGTAGTTGTTGCACTCATCTTAGCCATTCCCCAACTGATACCGACCCTTGAACTCATCGGCATGTCCAATCGGGGGAGTGGATTAACTGCCAATGAAGCAACGGCTTTTTCACTGCCTCCCACGTATCTAGCACGTGCATTACTACCAAGTTATGATGGTTTACTGTTCACAGAATATATCGCTTATATTGGCGTGATTGCACTTGGATTAGGCTTATTGGCTATCATCTCGATACGCCGTAATAGACAAGACATTGTCTGGGTTGTATTTGCTCTGATAGGCGTTTTATTTGCGATGGGTCGCTTTACACCAATTTACTTAGCAATTGCAGACTTACCAGGATTTAATTTATTTCGTGTCCCTGCGCGATGGTTAGCATTATCTGCCTTCGGCATGGCAATTTTGGCGGGGCGTGGTCTTATTGTGTTAACAGAAAATCATCCAAAAGCATTGTCTAAAATTGGCGTTATCAGTGTATTGCTCATTATGATGGCACTAGGACGTGTTTTGCCCATTCTACAAGTTGATATTGTAGGGTCATCCCAACCGACACTATTGACGCTAAGTTTGTGGGGAGCATCTTTAGTTATGCTGGGTGCGATTTTTTTGATCTCAAGAAAGAGGATAGTTCAAAGTCTTGTTTTAATTGCTGTCAGTGTAGAATTATTTCTCGCGTCTCAAATAATGCCCTTCAATGACCTCGTACCACAGGATGTTTATCTTGGGCAACGCTTTACGATTAGTCAGATGTTAGCTTTATCCGATGATGAAGCATCGCCACGAATGCTGTCAATTAGTAATCGCTTATTCGATTTGGGGGATGTGAGTGCTATACAATCACGCTATCAACAAATTGGTTTGGATAATAACGCTCAACAGATTGCGCTAACTGCCAATAAAAGTCAAGAAATCGTCTCGCCGAATCTCAACATGACATGGAGCATTCCTACAATAGATGGCTATGGTGGAGGTGTATTACCTACCATTTATTATTCGCAGTTTACATCCTTGCTATTGCCAGAGGATAGTTTACGTACAACGGATGGTCGTCTAGGTGAAATGATGGCATCGCCTACTTGCAGAGGTGCATGTATCCCTGATTTAGATATGCTTCGCCTGACGAATACCGATTATCTGATTGTCGATAAAAATTTCGATGTGCCACATGAAGGTATTTTCTTTGATACCTCACTCTATGCTTTTTGGTCAAACGTGCCAGAGCATCCTGATTTTGTATTCGACGAAGTACACATTCTGTTTAATACACCATCTGATGCAATCGATAATGAGGCATTTGAGTTTTTGGGGAGCGAATATTATCTCGTCACAACTGATTGGGATACTTTTGAAGCGTTACTAGAAACACAAGCAGAGCATATCTTAGGTGCGAGTGTTGTTAATTCACGAACCAATACATTTTTGCAATTAATCCCTAATGGCTTTGAACGTATTTTATCGAGTGACATCAAAATTTATCAACTTGAACCATCGCCCCGAGTGGCACTTGCCACAACGATTACATCAACAACCGATGATTGGGATGGTCATGAACAAGCACTCGACATCTTGCGCGAGTCACCGCAAACCTTAGTTGTCCATGATGCTCCTATATTAGAGGGTGCAACAGGCACAGCAGACATTGTGCAATACAGTGATACCTATGTCGAAATCGCCATGAATAGCTCCAGTGAAAGCTATCTTTATTTAGCAGATGCGTACTATCCAGGATGGCAAGCAACAGTCAATAACAATCCAGAGACTATCTATCGCGCCAATGTGATGTTCCGTGCTGTGCGTGTGCCAGCAGGGGAAAGTACCGTTGTTTTTGAATTTGCTCCACGCCTATGGTATCAGTCAGGATTCTTCGGTATCGGCGCATGGATAATTAGCGTTATGCTACTTGGTGGATTATTCTTGCGTAATAGAGAGTAGAAACTAATTCAGGAGAGATAACCATGCGTGAAGCTGATATGCACTACGAAGCACAACTCAACATTGACTTTGAAGATGCTACACAAAACTTATGTGAAAATTTGCATCTCAAGTGGAATTATGGCTTGCTCTTTGTTGATAAATACACCGATGAGCACGGTTCACCTATCAGCGTAATTTCAGGATTGCGTAAAGATGATGATGTGACTGTTTACATTCGTGTCCATCTCATTCAAGAGAATAAATCAGCCCATGCTAAATTTGATTTGTGGGAAGTCAACACATCAGGCTGGCCTTTCCCGAAGGGTGTTGGGTCAATTGGTGCGAGCAAAACCAATAAATTGATCGACCTTGTTGACGATATGCGCGAATTCTGCATCACCCCTTATCAAGAGACAAGAGGGGTCATGCCAAGTATTCGCAGTATGTTCTCAGGCAATTCAGAGATACGCAAATATAAGCAAGATTAGCCAGCAACCGAGATAATCAGCTTATCTGCATCAAAGTAATGCTGGGCTGCGTTCAATATGTCATCGCGTGTGATACTAAAAATTTGCTCACGATACCCGACGAGGTAATCTAAGCCTAAATTGTATTGAATCATGGCATGAATCGTCGATGCTAAACCATAGTTGCTCTCTAATCGTAATGGCAAACGACCCGTAAAATATGCTTGATTATCATCAAGGTCTTCAGCAGAAACATGCTCTGTTGTTAAACGACGAATTTCATCACGTGCCTTCTCGATAGTCAAATCGACATTCTCTGGGGCAACACCTGCGGTGACACTCCATGCGCCAGCACCTTCGCCACCATCAAGGCGACTATAAGCGTAATAGGCTAATCCAAGTTGCTCACGGATAACATTACCGATGCGTCCCATCATACCAAATTCACCGAGGATACTATTGGCGAGTTGGGTTGCGATATAATCATCTGCAAAGCGCGATGGTCCTATTGTTCCGATGATGATGTCAGCTTGTATTTTACCAGCAATCGATGTGTCTAGGCGTATTAAGTCTTGTGGTGGGCTGAGGTCAGGAAATATGGGCAAATCACTTTGATTGGAGTTTTGCCAGTCACCAAGTGCATCTGCTATGATTGCCGTTGCAATTTGTGCAGATACTGCACCAACGACGACAATAGTCATCCCATCAGGGCGATAATATTGACTATGAAAACGGCGTAAGTCACTTGTGGTGATATGTTGCAAGCTATCGACTGAACCATACGTCGAATAGTGATAGGCATGTGTCGCAGGGTAGAGTGCTTTACGCAGACCGCGTGTTGCCATGTAACGCGTATCTTGATGTGCAAAGTTCAATTCTGTAGTGCGCTTGAGGCGTTCTTCCGCAAGTTCATTTTCGACGAAAATGGGATTTTGCAGGGCATCAGCAAGTACATCAATCAAAACAGTAAAGTCTTCGACTAACGCACGTCCAGAAAAAGTCATGCGATGCTTGCCTGTACTAGTATCAAGCTCTGCACCAATATCTTCGAGCGCACTATTGAGCGTTTCAAAATCGCGTGTTGTCGTGCCTCGTAACAAGGCATCGGCTGTTAACGATGCAATGCCATTACGGTCTAATGGGTCGTAGATACTCCCTGCTAGTAGTGACCCATACAACACGACAGATTCAACGGCTGGATTCTCGTAGACAAGAACTGTAATGCCATTTTGTAACACAGTTTCATGAATCGTTTCGGTACTCGGTAGCGCATAACGAGGTAAGGTCACACCAATACCTCCTCTGCTTCATCTTCGTAATATTCAGATTCATCAATCCCTGTTGGTACAAGCAAGCCTGTGATACGTCGGCGCGGAATGAGATACTTCTGTGCAGCCTCCTGAACGTCATCTAACGTTACAGCATTGAGTCGTTCCAAAAATGTATCGTACCATGTCAAATCACCAAGCATGGCTGATTGAGCAATCCAAAACGCTTGATTAGTGACACTTTCGGTACTGTAAGCAAAAGCTGCGCGAGCCTGTTTTTTAGCCTTATCAAGTTCGTATTGTGTGATGCCATTTCGTTGAATATCAGCAATTTCTGCTAAGATAATCTCTTCTGCATTGGCATGAGTATAGCCATCATTGAGTGTGACTGTTAATTCATAGAGATATGGGTCAATGCTTTCTGACATACCTCCATCAATACTAGCAGCAATGCCTGTTTTCATGAGTGCCTTATAAAGCCGACTGGTGCGATTATCGACACCGCCTCCTGCCCCTGTCAGCACACTATCAATGATTTCGAGTTTGAACCAATCATCATGAGTGCTTTCTGGCACATGATGAGCAATGCTGAGGAAAGCTGTCATACCAGATCGTTCAACAGTAACGCGACACTCCCCTTGTTGTTCAGGTTCAGGACGCACAAACGGTGTGGGTTTCACTTGTGTGGGCAAATGTCCGAACTCAGCTTCGATTTGTTGGAGCATCTCTTGTGCATCAAACGCGCCAACGGCAACAATCAAAGCGTTAGATGCTGTGTAGTACATTTTGTAGTGTGCATATAGGTCATCGCGTGTCATACTTTCGAGGTCAGCCATATCACCAATGATTGTATGATGATAGCCGTGTACTCGAAATGCGCTAGCACGCACCGCTTCGTTGAGCCAGAACGTCGGGCTATTTTCACTGCCTTGGCGTTCACTAATGATGACAGTACGCTC
Source organism: Chloroflexota bacterium (assembly GCA_039200705.1). Lineage (GTDB taxonomy): Bacteria > Chloroflexota > Anaerolineae > Aggregatilineales > Phototrophicaceae > JAUZRW01. The sequence continues at coordinate 71,485 of JBCCSC010000005.1, read as the reverse complement.
AGACTCCGTTTCAGCAGGGTCGAATTCAGCATTTATCATACGGTCAGCCTCAGCCTCAAGCGCAATTTGAATGCGATTAGCTGGTAGTGTCGCATAGTACATGGTGTAATCGGTACTAGTAAAGGCATTCCACTGACCACCTGCACGGTCAATTTCACGGTCTAGAACACCAGCAGGGAATTTCTGTGTGCCTTTGAACATCATATGCTCAACCCAATGAGAAATACCTGTTTGCCCAGTCCGTTCATTACGACTACCGATGTCATAAGCTAGCCAAAAGCTGATGACTGGCGCACTATGCACTTCACGTAAGATAACTTGTAATCCATTGGATAACTGTGTTACGAGGTCTGTCACGATATAACCTATAAGAATTAAAGAAAACACGGTCATAGCCGTGTTCCGATGTGAAATTAGTGTTAAGTTTTGGAATTATACATTATGGACAGTCTGTTTTGAACTGTTCTTACAAACGATAGCTTAACATAAGGTCTCAGACGCTTGATGTCGCTTGCACTTTCTCTGCTGAGGCTTCCAATGTTGGGGTTTGCTGGTCAGCAAAATTATCTTGGAGGCGCAATTCTCTATCCGTGAGGTCTACCAAGTGTGCCAATTGTGTTTGGACATCTTCACGGTCTGAAAACAGATAGACCCAATGCAAGCCAACGACTGCCGACATCAAAAGAGCAAGTGGTGCAAATAAGACTGTAATCAGAACAAGGGCATAACTGAGCAAAACAATCAGTGACATAATCGTGAGTAGTAGCACATATTGACCACCTAATTGCACATGACCTGTAATGCGCGTTTGATTATTGCTAAGAGAATACTCGATAGTTCCTCGCGCACAAGAACTAATCGCAAAGCTACCGCGCCCAAGATAGCGTTTTTGCTGAATTTCAAAGACGAAGCTCTGTTCAGTTTCTCGGCGGACATCAACAGTACGACCAACATCATAGATACGATTGGGGTACTGTACAATCGTCGTCATATGGCGCGTAAAATTACGTGGCTTTGTAAAAATGGTATGGTCGAATGGCTTAGCATGTAACAATCGTTCTCGAAAACCGATTGATATATCACGCTTGGATTTTTTCATGGCGACATCTCATCAACACTAATTTTAGCAATTGATGATGTTACCTTCGGCTGCGCGTTTGAGGCGGTCAAAAATAGCGAGTCCTAAACCCACTTGCTGTGGCGCACGCACCATAATCACATCGACTTCGGCAGCATCTAGTTCACGCATTCCAGAAAATAGTGTAGCTGCCATTGCTTCAACATCATGACCTAGCATAACATACTGAGCAATAACACCTTCAAAGCGCATCACATCATCATCTAACACCATAATACCGACTTTACGTCCCTTATCCAAAAGTGTTTGGGCTTGTCGGCGCATCTCTTGCCATACGGCTTCATCGTTGTCCCCTGTGTAAACGAGCATTTCTGCGTTAGGCGAATAGTGCTTAAGTAACGTTCCAGGCGCAGGGGCAGTCTCATCCTCAAGAATATGTTGTGGACGAAACGCAAGTGATGGGAGGTATTGGCGCAATTCTTCCAGCGCGATACCACCAGGTCGTAACATAGTCGGCACAGCAGATGTTAATTCAATGATGGTTGATTCAACACCGATATGCGTATTCCCACCATCCAGCACCACATCCACACGCCCTGCTAAATCGTGCATAACATGCACAGCACTCGTGGGCGATGGACGGCTGAAACGATTTGCACTCGGCGCAGCAATCGGGACACCTGATTGACGAATTAATGATTGTGCGATTGGGTGTGAAGGCATTCGTACTGCAACTGTATCTTGCCCTGCCGTGACGCTATCGGGAATTTGCTCACTGCGATGCAAGATCAAGGTCAATGCACCAGGCCAGAAAACATCTGTGAGTTTATCGACAATAGAAGGGATATTGATGGCAATATCGTTGAGTTGGTACATTTCTGCAATGTGAACAATCACAGGGTCATTCGCAGGGCGTTCTTTGACTTCAAAAATGCGCTCGACAGCTTGTGTATTGAACGCATTTGCACCAAGTCCGTAGACCGTTTCTGTCGGAAAGGCGACTAATCCACCTGAGTTGATAACTTGTGCAGCCAATGACATTGCTTGTGGGTCAGGATTGAGAGCGTCAATTTTTGCCATGTAGGTTTCGGCTGTGTATATCATGATGAACCTCATTTTTTGTTTCTTAATATCAGTTGTAACCCCTCTTCAATTATAGGCTAATTTGGATGAGACAAGCCCCCTACCATTTGGGGGTTTTTAGGCTTTGAGTGCTGAGGTGATAATGTGTAGTAAATTTTCAGGGGTGTCGTCGATAGGGGCATAATAATTGACGACTAGCATCAATCCACTGAGAATTGCAAAGAAGAGCAGACTAATACCGACCCAAATGAATGCCTCAAAAGCCGTTGATAAAAGTAAGAGAAGGGGCAACGCAACCATCGTGACAAAAAATAAGCCACCAAAGAGCAATAGCCAACGCAAAATACCTTCACGAATTTTGACATCGCAATCCACACGGGTCAGTGTACCTTCCCAGCGACGCAACGTGCCTTTACCTTCTGCACGAATAATGCCTCGTTCACGAAGTTGTACTGTGAAGTGAATTTCGTCAGCATGTCGGCGCGAAAATTGAAATGTTAGATTCTCATCCTCGCACGACTGTAAGCGTTGATAACAGACTGCCAAGGGTAAGTCTGAAATAAACTGGGCATTGCCTTCGATTAGACCTTTACGTTTTGCCATGATGTTTCCTGATAAAACTCAAGATTTTCAAATCATCCTGATTATATCCGACGACTATTAGATTTTTATGACCTTAAATAGGACGAACGTCCCCATGCGCTTTGAAAGTATCAATCAACAATTGCAAGAGATAATCCCGATGACGGAAGAGGACTGTTTGTATTGTCTTGGTTTCATCCAATTGGCGGCGTACATAATAACCATATCCAGCCACACCTAATACAAATGGTACAACTAATGCTGGAAAACTCGTAACTAGTGCAATATTGATTCCAGCAGTTGCGATGAGAACCGCGCTGGCGATAGGTCGATTGAAAAAATTAGGGTCACTAATTTCGAGACGGTCAACACGTCCATCTGCATCCAGTTTGGTTTCGGTGCCTTGCCAACGTTGGAGTGTGCCTTTAATTCGTGCTTGTTTCTTATGATTGTCGAGGTAATCTATCTCGAATTGAAATTGATTTTCGTCAACTTCGGAGAACGTAATGTGATGTTGCTCATCCGCAAGGTTACCAAGTAATTGCACAGATTGTTCTAGTTGCAACGATGAGATAAAGTGCAAATCAGCGATGCTATTCGATTTGGACTTGCTCTTTTTACTCATAACCAACCCTCCCCATTTGTACTTTGTTTCATTGTATAGGAAAGCAACCTTATAAATTTGGCATTTCCCTAATAATTGGGGGATTTGCATAACGAGCCAATATAATCGACAATATACACAAGGAACTTAACTAAATTCTTTTTGAGGAAACTTATGAGTCATCTCAATCCACATCTTTCTTGGATCAATGGCTATTCATCACGGCGTAAAGGCGAATCAGGCGAACATTTTGGTACGTACACCGCAGAGTATCGCCTGAGCTACTTAATGGAAAAAAACTATATTGACCGTGATGAAGCACAAGACTTCTTAGATGCGTCAGGGCTGGTGGACTTCCATTGGGAGATGACATGGCCTGAAGATTTTGATTTGCCTGATGAAATGTTAGTTGATCGTCTCGCAAATGTGCAAGGTTATGTTGTCTGGGTGCATGGCTGGACAGGCAACATGCGGATTTGGGAAGATTTACCAGCGCGTGTCGTCAAAAAGAATCGACGTTTGGTCTCGATTGCAATTGACCACAATGGCTTTGGGGAATCCATATTCGATGACATCACACCAGAGATGGATTCGTGCAATCCTCCTGCTGCTATGCGAACCTTACAGCGTTTCATTGACCTCATCAAGATACGTCGTCAGCGTGGGCAAGTCGGCAATAAAGTGATTAACTTCGTCGGACATAGCATGGGTGGCGCGACCTTGTTCTATCTCAATACCATGAGATGGAGTTATGGTGAGGTGACGCGCTTTGCTATTGCACCTGCACTATTATTAGAAGATAGCACGCATCGCGCATTTTATACATCGCTCGGATTAGGTATCGGTATTTTACAACACATTCCTGCACTTGAAGTCATTGAACGGTTGGTGAAACCCAGTGTCTTACGAACACTCGTTAGTGGAGCAAGTGAGTACGTTAAAAATATCCATGATAGACAATATGGCGATACACCGCGTGGTATTACGGGGGCGACCTTCATGGCAATGGGACGCTTAAAAGATACTGAAATCGCACACGACTGGGACTTAATGCAGGTGATGCTGGGTCACAAAGATCCACTTGTTGGCTTAGTGCCCATGATTGACTTACTTGGTAAACTCGAATTTCCAGCAGCCAACATTCATGTTGTTCCAGGCACACACTATATGTTCAGCGTCGGCAATGAATCGTCCATGAATGTGATACACCATGCCCAAGCCCGCGAAATTTTAGTGGATGATATTCTCAAACTGCACGACTACGCTATTCAGATGCAAAAAGTTGGTCCGCGCATTGGTTAGCTGAAAAAAGGGCAATGCAAACTTGCCCTACATATCGCTATTAATACTCAAGTCCTCACACAAAATCACATGACTTATCCTCGTCAAGCTATGTGAAATAAGTTACAATCATCCCACTCTAATAATTGAAAGTTAGCAAACTGAGTATCGCTTGACGTTGCACCGTCATTATGCTAATCTTTGTCTAATAAATGGTTTGCTCCAAAAATCACAATCGGAGTATTAAATGGCTTTACAAGCATTTGCACCTGCTGGCGTGATGATAATTGTTGCATTGATTATTGCGCTGATAATTTTGATGATTTCACGTGTTTTTGGTCCTCATAACCCAAGTTTTCGTAAGAATGCACCTTATGAAAGTGGTATGAAGCCGATTGGTCCAGCGAATCGTCGCTTGCCAGTCAAATATTATTTGGTTGCTGTCCTCTTCATCGTGTTTGATGTGGAAGTAATCTTCTTCTTGCCATGGGCTGTGAAGATGCAAGATTTAGGATTGTACGGTTTATTGGTAATGGGATTCTTCACACTGATTTTAGTGGTAGGGTTCATCTATGAATGGAAGAAAGGGGCACTCGAATGGGAGTAAGTTCCAAGCTAGGTAATATGGGTGTTGTAACAACAACACTCGAAACAGCAGTCAACTGGGGACGTACAGGCGCGATGTGGCCTCTACTTTTTGGTCTAGCCTGTTGCGCTATCGAAATGATGGCAACACAAGCCTCTAATTATGACTTATCGCGTTTTGGTATGGAATTGAATCGCGCGACCCCTCGCCAATCTGATTTGATGATTGTAGCAGGACGTGTGACACGTAAGATGGCACCTGTTGTTCGCCAATTATACGACCAAATGGCAGACCCTAAATGGGTTATCAGCATGGGCGATTGCGCGTCATGCGGTGGTGTCTACAACAACTATGCAATTGTGCAAGGTGTGGATGAGATTATCCCTGTTGATGTCTATGTCGCAGGTTGCCCACCACGTCCAGAACAATTGATTCATGGCATTTTGACATTGCACGAAAAAATCAAAGGCGAACACATCCGCGATTGGGCGGTTTAAGCCTCACTGAATTGAACAATACACAGGATAGGTTGTACGACAGCCTATCCGATTATTGAGTTATATGGGAAGCGATTTTTATGCAAATTCCAGCAGCACTCAACCCTGTTGAGGAAGTCAAAAATAATTTCGGAGATGCTGTTCTGCATGTAAAAGAATTTCGTGGTGAAACGACAATCATTGTCGAATCATCCGCGATTGTTGATGTAATGCTCTTTCTCCGTAGTACCCCAGGCTTGGTGTACAACTTCCTCTCAGATATTAGTGCCGTCGATTATTACCCGAATGATTATGGTGATGATTACGATGGTAGTGGCAAAGATTTTCGCCCAGAACGCTATGGCGTGTCGTATCACATTTATTCGATGCTCTATAACCGTCGCTTGCGTGTCAAAACGTTTGCAATCGAAGAAGAACCTCTGATTCCAACACTGACGAATGATTGGGCGGCTGCCAATTGGCTCGAACGTGAAATTGCAGATTTGATGGGTATCAAATTTGAGGGTCACCCTGATCCACGTCGTTTGTTGATGGCGGAAGATTGGGACGGACATCCTCATCGTCGGGATTATCCACTCGGCAAAGAGACAATCGCCTTCTCGTTCAATGTCGGCGAAATTCGTAAGCACAAGCTACGCGCTGAAGATTAAGCCAGTAGGAGTATTGATTTATGGTGACGAACGACATCAGTAGAAGTGATGAAAAAGTAGCTGCCACTTGGGAAGGCGACGTTGAGCAACTGCGTGGACTTGTCAGTGACCGTGCCATGACTGGTGAAACTATGTTATTGAACATGGGACCTCATCATCCAAGTACACACGGCGTGCTACGTCTATTGCTAGAACTTGAAGGCGAAGAGATGGTTACAGTCTTGCCTGACATTGGGTTCTTGCACACAGGTATCGAAAAAAACATCGAAGATAAAACTTACGAAAAAGGTGTACCACTCACTGACCGTATGGATTATCTTTCGCCAATTAGCAACAACACTGTTTTCTGCATGGCGATTGAGAAACTCGTTGGCTTGGATGTGCCAGAACGTGCACAGATTATCCGCGTGATTATGCTTGAACTCCAACGGATTGCTAGCCACCTTGTCTGGCTCGGAACACAAGCTCTCGATATGGGAGCGATGAGTGTCTTCCTCTATGCTTTCCGTGAACGCGAACATATTCTTGATATGTTGGAAATGGCATCAGGACAACGCTTGATGGGTAGCTACATTCGCCCAGGGGGTGTCTGGCGCGATTTACCAGATGAATTTTATCCAGCAGTTCGCTCTTTCTTGGATGACTTCCCAAGCAAAATCAATGACTACGAAGTGCTACTTAAGAATAATCCAATCTGGATTGACCGTACTTATGGCGTTGGTGTGCTTGAGCCTGATGTTGCCCTCGCCTATGGCGTGACAGGCGCATCCTTACGTGGCTCTGGTGTCAATTGGGACATCCGCAAAGCAGAACCTTACTTTGGGTATGAAACCTACGATTTCGATGTGCCTCTCGGTGAACACGGCGATGTCTATGACCGTTACCGCGTTCGCATTCAAGAGATGAATGAAAGTGTCAAAATTTTGAACCAAGCCTTGGAACGGTTGCCGAAAGAAGGATTGTTCCGTAGTGAAAATCGTAAATTTGTGCCACCACCTCGCAGTGAGTTGGGCAGTAGCATGGAAGCGGTGATTCATCACTTTAAATTGTGGACAGAAGGCTTTGATGCACCTGATGAAGAAGTGCATGTCTCTGTCGAAAGTCCGCGTGGTGAAATTAGTTGCTATCTGCATGGTACAGGTGGTCCAAAACCACGTCGTGTGCATTTCAAGACACCATCATTCATGCACATCGCAGCAATGCCTGTCGTATCAGAAGGTTTGTTACTAGCAGATATGGTCGCCATCATTGGTAGCTTCGACATCGTTTTGGGTGATGCAGACCGCTAAGCAAAGCATATTAAAGATGGGTGATGTATTAAATCGCCTATCTTCATGAGAATAAGGATAAGTAATGGCAGTAATCGGTAACGAAAAGTACACCAAACGCATCGAAAAGCATTTATCAAAATATCCTGATAAACGCTCAGCAGTGATGCCTCTGCTGTACATCGCACAAGAGGAATACGGCTGGGTCACTGAGGATGCACTACGCGAAGTCGCTGAATTATGCGAAATGGATGCAACACAAGTTAAATCCATCGCAGGCTTCTATACCATGTATCGGGAACGCCCAAGTGGTAAACATTGGGTCTATGTTTGCACAGACCTCGCTTGTGCGCTTGAAGGTGGCGATACCCTCTACGAAAATATTCTAGAGGAACTCGGTCTCGACCATCATCATGATACAACTGAAGATGGTGTTTTCTCTGTTGAGCATGTGATGTGCCTTGGAGCCTGTGACCGTGCGCCGATGCTACAGTGTAATTATCGCTTTAGTGACGAAGAAAACGGCGAATATCGTGACTTGCGAACAGAAGCAGGTGAGATTGATATGGAACGGGTCAATAAAATTTTAGATTATTGGCGTGGACGTGAACGGTACGAGTAAGTAAAGCGTTGGGACGGTAGATAACTATGGTAGAACAGCAATACATCTTATTACGTGGACGCGAAATCGAAAATATTCACGAACTTGATGTCTACACCGATAATGGTGGTTACGAAGGCTTGAAGAAAGCTATCGGCATGGACAAAGGGGCTGTGATTGATGAAGTGAAAGCATCAGGTTTACGGGGTCGTGGTGGGGCAGGTTTCCCAACAGGTGTGAAGTGGAGCTTCATCCCACAAAATGAACCCATCAAATATGTGACGGTCAATGCGGATGAATCCGAAACAGGGACATTCAAAGACCGCGAAATCATGGAAACTAATCCGCACCAATTGATTGAAGGCTCACTGATTTGTGCCTATGCAATCGGTGCAGCAGCCGTTTATATCTATATTCGTGGTGAATACTTGGATGTAGCGGATGTTCTAGAAAAAGCAATTGATGATGCAACGGAAGCTGGTTTTGCTGGTGATAACATCATGGGCAGTGATTTCAGTTGTCCTGTCTATGTGCATCTTGGCGCAGGAGCTTACATCTGCGGTGAAGAAAGTGCGCTTCTCAATAGCCTCGAAGGTAAACTTGGGCAACCGCGTGTTCGTCCACCATTCCCTGCACAAAAAGGTGGCGGACTCTACAGTGAACCGACAGTGGTCAATAACGTAGAAACACTTGCCAATGTACCATTCATCATGACAGAAGGTGCAGATGCCTACAAAGCAATCGGCACAGAACAGAGTGCTGGCACGAAAATCTTCTGTGTGAGTGGTAATGTCAAGAATCCTGGTAACTATGAACTCCCATTCGGGACAACTTTCCGCGAATTACTTTATGATTTCGCAGGTGGTCCGAAAGACGGGCGTGAATTTAAGGCATTGTTACCATCAGGTGGCTCAGGTCCAATTGTTCCACTCAATGATGAAGTCCTTGATTGCAAAATGAGCTACGAACACACAGGTGCGATTGACACAATTATTGGGTCTGCATCGTTGATTGTGATGGATGATACTGTTGATGTGACATGGGTTGCAAGCAAAGTGACCAAGTTTTTCCATCACGAAAGTTGTGGTAAATGCACACCATGCCGTGAGGGTACATATTGGCTCGACCGTGTCTTAGACCGCATCATGGCAGGGACAGCAACCGAAGCGGACATCAACCGCATTGATAATGTCGCTCAAAATATGCAAGGTCTAACCTTGTGTGCATTGGGTGAATTTGCAGCGAATCCAATTATCCACACAATTAAGAATTTCCGTGAGGATTTCTTACAGCATGTAGATGGTGGGACTGAGCTAGAAGCTGCTGGAGATTAACACGAGTGGTCGATGAGCGTTTGGATGATGAGATTGATCTTGATGCAAATCCCAATCTCGATGTGCCAGTAGATGATAGGTCTGATGATTTTTCTAAAACGGAACAACCGTCTATCTGGAAAATGATTCAACGCTTTTTCTATCAAACAAAATCTGAGCGTGAGGCGGACAATCAGCAACGGCTATCACGCCTTGACCAAGCAATTGAGACCTATCCAGATGTAGCCGTTAATTATGTGCTACGCGGTGAATTATTACTCAGCATGAAACTGCGCGAAGCAGCGAAGAACGATTTTAAGCAAGCATTGCTACTTGCTGAGGAACAGCTTGAAACAGACCGATGGGGACTGAGTTCACAAGCAATCCGAGACCGCGCTAGTCGGGGCTTACATCGGATAGGCTAATGAAGAAAATTTATCTGAAAACCGCAATATTTGCGAGGGAAGTATGGTAACACCAGTTCAAGAGAGTACAAAACTCGTTACCATCAACATTGATGGAACGGAATATAGCGTGCCAGAAGGCGGTAATCTCGTCGATATGGCGAAATGGTTTGCTGGCAATGATATTCCAGTATTTTGCTATCATCCAAAGATGGAACCAGTCGGCATGTGCCGTATGTGCGTGGTTGAATTGGGGTCTGTTTCCCGTGACCGTGCCACTGGCGATGTGCAATATAACGAAGATGGCACGCCTGTCATTCGCTGGTTTCCAAAATTACAAACCGCTTGTACACAAACTGTCACCGATGGTATGTACATTAAAACCGATACTGAAAAAGTTGATGCAGGACGCGAAAGTGTTCTCGAATTTCTGCTGACGAGCCATCCACTCGATTGCCCTATCTGTGATAAGGGTGGCGAATGTCCATTGCAGAATTTGACAATGGATCATGGTAACGGCGTGAGTCGCATGTACTACGAAGATAAGATGCACTTGGATAAGCACTATCCACTAGGTGACCTTATCTGGCTTGACCGTGAACGTTGTATTCAATGTGCGCGTTGTATTCGCTTCCAAGATGAAATTGTCGGCGACGATGTTCTCGCTTTCCATGAACGCGGACGACGCTTACAAATCATTACCAACAGCGACCCAGGCTTCGATACCTATTTCAGTGGTAACACAACCGATATTTGCCCTGTTGGTGCATTGACCACAGGCGATTTCCGCTTTGGGGCACGTCCTTGGGAACTAACCGAAGTACCAAGCATCAGCCCTTGGGATGCCGCAGGTGAGAATATTAGCCTTAGTACACGCATTGACCGTGATTTCGGTGGCAAGACCATGATTAAACGTGTCATGCCACGTCAAAACGAACACGTCAACGAAATCTGGATTAGCGATAAAACACGTTTCGGACATCATTTCACCCGTAGTGATAATCGTCTACAGTCCGCCCTCGTCAATGGTAGTGAGCGCAGTTGGGATGACGCGCTAGCAACAGTCGCAGATGCTCTCAAAGGATCTGACGGTGATGTCGCAGCGATTGCTGGTGGCATGGCGAGCAACGAAGATGCGTGGGAACTGGCACAACTGATGCAAGGCATCGGTGGTGAACGTCTCGGTACATGGTCACCAACCCACACAGGGGCTGACCTTGTGGCACAAGTTGGTTTACCAAATGGTAGTAACTTGAGCAATCTCGGTAAAGGTGATGCGGTTCTCATCATTGCCAGTGACCTTGAAGAAGAAGTCCCAATGTGGCGTTTGCGCTTAAAACAAGCCCAAGACCGCGGTGCGTATTTAGTTGTCGCCAATTCCCGTTTGACTAAGATGGAAGATTTCGCTACTGACACATGGGCAATCGATAACCGCGATGTAGAAGGCTCAGCAGTCGAATATGCGCCTGGTCAAGCGGTTGAAGCCATGCAAAATCTTGACGATAGCATCGCAAAACGCTTGAGCGAAGCAGAAAATCTTGTGATTGTCGCTGGTGCAGAAGGTCTCACACTAGATGGACATCGTGCACTGGTACAACTGGTTGCGAATTTCTTGATTGATAGTGGACACGCAGGCAAAGAAAATTCTGGTTTGCTTGTGCCACTTCCTGGTGCGAATGCGATGGGCTTGCACTATCTCGGCTACACACCAGAAGCTACCCAAGACATCATGATGAATCCACCAAAAGTGTTAATCACACTTGATGCTGATGTGTCCGACGATCCATTTGCGAGTGAATGGTTATCGAAAGTAGATACAATCATCAACTTAACCATGTTCGCCGATGACAGTCTGAGTGGTAATGTCATTCAACTGCCCGTTCAGAGTTTTGCAGAGCGTGATGGCACATTCACCAATGGTGAACGCCGTGTACAACGTTTCTACACCGCACAAGGTCCGATGGGTGAAGCATTACCTGCTTGGAAAGCAATCGCTAATGTGCGCCAAATTTTGGGTCAAGGACGCGCAAAATTGAGCGCAGCAGCCGTCATGCTGGACATCACTAAGAATGTCGAAGCCTTTGATGGGATGCGTTATAAAGCACTTGGGCGTGTCGAACGTCAATTCCCTGATGTCGGTGGTGAAGATAAATACTACGGTGGTACAGCTTACCAGAACAAAGGTGGTGTTGGTCTTCAAATCCCATTGATGGGTGGAGCAAAGAAAGCAGATGTTAAAGCTCCTGTTGCTGTGCATTCCTCAAGTGATGAAATTGTGATTGTGCCAACGACACGCTTATATAATCGTGATGCAAAATTTGCACCGACACTATTAGTTCAACCGCGTGTCGCAACACCATTTGCGATGCTAAGCCCATCCGATGCTGAAAATCTCGGTATCCAAGATGGGGATTCTATTGAAATCTCATTTGGAGATAATAGCGTGGTGGTACGCGCCGATGTGACTAATCATGTGAGTTCAGGTGCTATTTACTTGCCACGCCAACTTAGCGAGGATGCAACGCCACTCGTTCCAACAACAGGAACAGTCGTGAAAACATCCGCAGCAGTCGCATCATAGAGGGGTAAATCATGTTTGATATTGATCCGTCTGTAATTGTTCAATGTACTGGGGTCTGCGGTATCGCATGGCCCATCATTTTCACCTTGCTAGTCGTTTTTGTTGTGCTAACGGGTTTTGCCTACACAACTTTGCTTGAGCGTGTTGTTTTGGCACGTCTGCAACAACGTGTTGGTCCTAACCGCGTGGGTCCTGGTGGCTTCTTCCAACCATTGGCTGATGCCGTGAAGTTAATCTTCAAAGAAGACATCATTCCTGACCAAGTGGATAAGCCAGTTTATTATATTGCACCTGTGTTGAAGGCTGTACCTGTTATCATCTTATTTGCGGTGATGCCATTCGGTCCAAATATCATCGTGCCTTGGTTTGACGGTAACTGGTACGAACTGCCATTGGTCTTAGCTGATGTCAATGTAGCAGTGCTTTACCTGTTGGCGATTACCAGTTTGGCAACTTACGGTATGGTGCTTGCAGGGTGGTCTAGTAATAACAAATACGCGATGCTCGGTGGCTTACGTGCCTCTGCACAGATGATTAGCTACGAATTGAGCATGGGTCTTACACTAGCTGTTCCAGTGATGATTGCTGGTAGTATGAGTCTCGTCGATATTGTCGAGATGCAACAATGGCCTTGGCAATGGTTCGTTTTCCAGAATCCACTCGCAGCAGGTATTTTGATTGTTGCCTTATTTGCAGAAGTGAGTCGTGCACCATTTGACCTCACCGAAGCAGAGCAAGAATTGACTGCTGGTTATATGACCGAATACAGTGGTATGAAATTTGCGATGTTCATGATGGCTGAATACATGGGGATGATTGCTGTCAGCGCAATTGCCATTAATATGTATTTTGGCGGTTATCACTTGTTCCCAGTTGGCAACGTGCCAATTCTTGGTCCACTGATTATGATTGGGAAAATCGCAACCTTCCTATTCTTCTTCATCTGGGTACGTGGGACACTCCCTCGTATTCGCTATGACCGCTTGATGTCATTTGGCTGGAAGATTTTGCTCCCACTGGCGTTAGTTTCCGTTGCATGGACAGCAATAGCAGTTGTTCTGCGTGAGTCAAGTTTCACAGCATACGTCGTTGTTTCTGGTATTTTCTTCTTCGTAGTGGTAGCAGGGGGCTATGGTTTCCTCAATGCACAAGCCGAAGAAGATGTTGAAGATGCTGATGACTTCTATAATGACCCAATCATCACAGGCGATTATCGTAGCATTGGCTGGACAGTTCTCAACTTTGTGGGTGGCTTAATTGCGATTCCATTTGCAATTGTGAACGGTATCATCAATGGCTTAGAATCCTTTGGTAATGCCACAGCAGGGGAATCGGACGAAACAGCGATTGTGCCAAGCGACCAAGGTGGCGACTAAGTTTAATCTAACAGAGCAGACTTCGGTTTGCTCTATGACATTATCTGTATAGTAAATTAAGAGACGGGGAAAAATTACGATGAATATCATCAAAGGTTTTGCAACCACCTTCAAGCATTTGCTTGAAGAACCCGTGACGCTCCAATATCCAGAGCAGATGAAAGACTTCCCAAAACGCTATAAAGGGCGACATCATCTGCGCCGTTATGAGAACGGTCTGGAAAAATGTATTGGGTGTTCGTTGTGTGCAGCCGCTTGTCCAGCCGATGCAATCTGGGTCGAAGCTGCCGAAAATAACGACGAAAAACGTTATAGCCCTGGTGAGCGTTACGCTAAAACATACGAAATTAACATGCTACGGTGCATCTATTGTGGCTACTGTGAAGATGCTTGCCCAACCCAAGCGATTCAACTCGGTCATGAACATCAACTGAGTTTCACTGACCGTCGGGATGCCATCTACACCAAAGAAATGTTGATTGACGCACCACCAGAAGGCATGGAAGGCACACCACGACAAGTTGAACCAGGGGTATACACGAAATCAATTCCGCATATGGAAGACCCTGAATAAGCTAATGAAAAGGGACGCTCGAAGTGTCCCTTTTTTCAAGAAACAAACCGTTGGGGGGCAACATGACGCTAATACTTCGCACTATCCCTCCATATATTAATGTAAATGAATAAATTTATGAGATTCAATTGAGTTTCTCACCTTTTACCAATGTGGTGATTGTGTTAAACTTCACATACTCAAAAATTGGACTCAGATAGGATACGGTAAATAGGATGGAATTAGCCCTATTTTTCCTACTAGCACTTACGGCAATTGTGAGCGCAGCGGGGATGATTTACCAGAAAAACGCTGTCCACAGTGCCTTATTTCTAATACTTAACTTTGGGTGTGTTGCCCTGCTCTTCTTGATGCTCGATGCGCCGTTCATCTCAATGGTGCAGATAGCCGTCTATGCGGGTGCAATCATGGTGTTGTTCTTGTTCGTCATCATGTTATTGGGCGCAGAACAAACTACCGACACCGACGCACGCCAATTTGGGTGGGTCACACAGGCTGCAACTGTCTTAGGTGCGGCATTCTTGTTTGCAATGGCGATTCCGCTAGTGCTTTCAGGAGGGCTAAACTTACCAGAAGCACCAGGTGAATCCCCTCGGCTCCGCCTTGTTCATCTCGCAAATGTCACTGAACCTGTTGATATTGCTATCGGCGACACTGTATTTGAGAATGTTGTCATCAACGAAACGACAGACTTCACAGAATTTGAAGCAGGTGAGTACGATGTTGTTGTCACTAACGATGCAGGTGATGTTCTTTTTGAAACACCACTCAGTCTTGAACCTGACCAAATTTTGACAGTCGTTGCCTACGGTGAAGAAACACTAGAATCTGTTGTTGCAATTGCTAACAATATCGACAGTACCGCCGACAACACAGCACGCCTCAATGTCACAAATCTCTCAACGGAAAATCCACTCTATTTGGTTGACCTCGGAAGAGACCGTCAACTACAAGTGAGTTCAGATGGTGTAATCGAAGACGCTGTCCTGACAGATGCGATTCCATTTGGGGAAACAGTCACAATTGATATGAGTGATGGTCGTTATAACCTGCGTTTTGCCGAAGAAACAGGCTCAGGTGAATACGAGTTAACACTCATTGGGGCACAACGTGGGATAGATATTGAAGAAGCAACGGAACAAACATTGATTTTCACGCCTGATTATCAATCTGTGAATGATCCACAATTTGGCTTCCGTTCTGCAGTGGAGACATCTGTCTTACCTGTTAGTGAGCCATTTGGGTCACCAGGGGATATTGGTGGATTGTTGTTCATTGACTACTTGTTGCCTGTCAATCTCGTTGGCTTCTTGCTGCTGGTTGCCTTGGTGGGTGTGATTATTCTCACACGTCCAGAAGTGACAACCTCACGTCGCTCAACACTCAATCGTCGTCGCAAAGTAAGTCGTCCCTTGGTCAGTGTTATCACCGAACAAACAGGACGCGATGTTGTCGTCGATACACCGAAATTGGAAGACCCATCAGGGTCGGGCGACTAAGCACAGGAGATAAGACTTTATGACTACAGTACCTATTGGCGCATTTTTTGCACTTAGTTTGGTGCTATTTATCATCGGTGCGATGGGCGTATTGTTGCGACGGAACGCAATTATCATTTTCATGTCAGTTGAGTTGATGCTCAATGCAGCAAATCTGGCACTGGTTGCTTTTGCTCGCCAGTGGGGGGATTTAGATGGACAGGTGTTTGTGTTCTTCGTGATGACAGTAGCAGCAGCAGAAGTTGCGATTGGTCTCGCGTTGATTGTGGCAATTTTCCGCAATAAACGAAGCATCAATATTGACGATTTGCATCAGATGGAAGGTTAGCACCCGCCCTACAGGGAAATCGGGAAAGGCACGCTAAACTATGGAAACATTAGTACCTTTGTTGATACTTGTTCCCTCAATTGGGACGTTTATCAACTTTTTCTGGGGCGCGAAAATGGGGGAACGGGCGGCTGGCTATATAGCCACAGGCGCATCACTCCTAACATTTGTTTTCTCGCTCTTTATATTCAATGCTCTGAGTGGCAGTCATAGCCCTGGCGTTGTGATTGAACCAGCATTTTTTGATGGCTGGATTCGTATCAACGCCGACTTAGCTGTGGACATTCCTTGGGAATTCCGCGTAGATAGTCTCACCGCAACGATGTTGTTGGTGATTACAGGCGTTGGCTCGCTCATTCATATTTATTCAATTGGTTATATTCACGGGGATGAAAAAGCACCACGCTTCTTTGCATTCCTCAATATGTTCCTCGCCTTCATGTTGTTGCTGGTAACAGGTAATAATTTGCTGATGATGTTCGTCGGCTGGGAAGGCGTAGGTGTTTGTTCGTTCTTGCTCATCGGTTACTGGTGGGATAAGAAAGGTGAAGTTGGCTGGCAAAATAGCAATGCTGCACGCAAAGCGATGATTCTCAATCGTGTTGGCGATTTTGGTATTTTGATGGCAATCTTCCTTACCTTCTGGACATTCGGCACAATTGATTACTACAAACCTGGCGAAGTCAGCAATGTGTGTTACTTCTTAGAATCCAATCATGACCATGGCTCATTGGATGCAACAACAGAAGAATACGAACTTGCCCTCGAAGACGCTCACTGTGGTGGACATCATGGCGAAGAAGATGGTCATGGTGACGATTCTCATTCAGAAGACGGTGAGCACAGCGAAGATGAAGCGCATTCTGATGAGGAACACTCTGAAGACGAAGCTCACTCCGAAGAAGAGGGTGAACATAGTGATGAAGTCGCTGATACCGACCATTCCGAAGAAGACGGTGAGCACAGCGAAGACGAAGAACATTCTGATGATGTTGCTGCTGGCGGTCATTCCGAAGGGGACGACCATGGTGACGATGGTCATGGGGATAGTCACTATGGCACAAGCTATACCATCGCAGAACTCGATAATAGCCTCTTCAATCCCTCACAATTGGGTATCTACACCCAAGCTGAAATTCTGATTGGTCTTGAAGACGACGAAACGATTCCATATCGCTACAATGCTCTCACAGACGAGTGGCAAGAGCGTGGGCGTGATGTTCAAGTAGGTCCTTTCACCTTTGATATTAAGTTCATGGTTGGCATGATTGTGCTCTTCTTGTTGCTCGGTGCAACAGGTAAATCAGCACAAATTCCATTGTTCGTTTGGTTGCCCGATGCGATGGCAGGTCCAACACCTGTATCCGCATTAATGCACGCTGCAACAATGGTTACCGCAGGGATTTACTTACTGGTACGCTCTAGTGTCTTCCTTGACCTTGTACCTGAAGCACGATTCGTCATTGCCGTTATCGGTGCATTGACTGCTTTTGCAGCAGGTTTAGCAGCGATTGGTCAATGGGATGTCAAACGGGTTCTCGCTTATTCTACAGTGTCTCAGTTAGGCTTCATGATTGCAGCCGTTGGTATCGGTGCATATGTGGCAGCGATGTTCCATCTGGTAACACATGCGGTCTTCAAAGCACTCTTGTTCCTCGGCAGTGGCAGCCTCATTCACGGTGTTGAGCATGGCGAACATCACGTTCATGAACATCATGGACACGGACACGATGACCACCATGACGACCATCATCACGATGACCATGCTTTTGACCCACAAGATATGCGGAACATGGGTGGTCTTGCTGGCAAGATGCCAATTACCTTTGTCACCTATTTGGTCGGTACATTCGGTTTGATGGGTCTGCCTTTCTTTGCAGGGTTCTGGTCAAAAGATGAAATCTTGCTAGAAGCCTTCTTGAAATCGTTCACTGAACCTGAATTGTCCACATTAGAAATCACAGGGGCATTGATTGTCTTCGGTCTTCTGACTGTGGCAGCATTCTTCACGACTTTCTATATGTGGCGACAAATTCAGATGGTGTTCTTCGGTAAAACCCGTAGCGAAGCAGCCGAACACGCGCCTGAAAGTGTTGCTTGGATGACGGTTCCGCTAGCTATCTTGGCAGTTGGTGTTCTGTGGGTTGGCTTCATCAATCTACCAAAGGGAACATTCTTCTTTGATTGGATGATTAGTTGGGGTTGGTTTGGTAATGCCCCATCAGGACATGGTCTTGGTCACTTCCTTGAAAAGACAATTCCGAGTATCAGTCAACATGCTGCGCCTGACTTCAATTGGTTCATTGCACTGACAACATCAGTTGCCTTGCCTGCTGCTGCGATTTTCCTCGCGCATGTGATTTATGCAGGTGACCGTGCAGTGGTTGACCGTGACGAAGAACATGGTGAACTCGGTGTTGACCCACTCTATAAAGAACCTGCGACCCGTCAATTGTGGGTGGCAGCGAATCGTCGTCTGTATTCAGATGATTTGTACCATGCTATTTTCCTCTATCCTTATGAACGCATTGGTAAATTCTTTGCGGAAACACTAGATTGGAATTTCTGGCATGATTATTTGCACAACAACGTCATCAAAGCGGGTTTCGATGCTTTTGCAGAGATTCTCAGCAAACCGATTGATGTCGGTGTTATTGACGCGGTTGTGAATGGTGTTGGTAAAGTTGTAAGTTTCTTTAGTGGTCGCTCACGCGGTATTCAAACAGGGTATGTACGCACCTATGCAGCAGCAGTCTTCATTGGTGTAGTACTCGTGATTGTGCTGATGTTGCTACCACTTCTGTTGAATGGCTCATAAAGGGGACGGAATTCGATGTCAACAGGATTTCTGACTACACTCATTTTATTCCTTCCGATGGTGGGGTTCACCATCCTGCTCTTCTTGAACGAAAAAGAGCAGAAAGAAGCCATCAAGTGGACAGCATTTGGCTTCTCGATGATTACATTTGTACTCTCACTCGTGATGTGGGCGGGCTTTGACAATAGTCAAGCTGGTCTGCAATTTGTTCAACGCTGGACATGGCTTGATATTGCTGTTGGTGGCGTGAATATTGCATCCGAGTATTATGTTGGTGTGGATGGTCTGAGCATTTTGCTCGTTGTCTTGACCACCTTCATCATGCCGATTGCCATCATGGGGTCATTCCGTGCTGGTGTACTTGAAGGACGTGGTCGCCAAAAGCTCTACTACAGCTTGCTCCTTCTATTAGAATGGGCGATGCTTGGTGTGTTCTTCATCCAAGATTTGATTGTTTTCTATGTGTTCTGGGAAGTCACTCTCGTTCCGATGTATTTCTTAATCGGTATTTGGGGTAGTGAAGAACGAGTATACGCAGCAGTCAAATTCTTCTTATACACGATGGCTGGCTCTATCTTGATGCTGATTGCGATTCTGTTCGTAGGTAACTATGCAAATACCTTCGTACTTCCAGAAATCACAGCACAAGTCGCTGAATTTGCGCGTGTTGCAGATAGTCAAGCGACCCTATCTTTCTGGAATTACACTAGTGCAGAAGAAGCGATGGCTGTTGCACAAGGCTCAATGGACTTTGTGGTCAACGATGCACCACTATCTGCGAATACGATTACAGGTAGCTTGCTCTTTGCAGCATTCTTTATCGCCTTTGCAATTAAAGTGCCTGTCTTCCCATTCCACAGCTGGTTGCCTGATGCACACGTACAAGCACCAACGGCTGGTTCTGTTATCTTGGCAGGTGTTCTCCTCAAAATGGGGACATATGGTTTGGTTCGCTTCAACTTGCAAATGTTCCCAGTTGAAGCCGTCCAGTGGACATGGCTAATTGGTATCCTCGCTGTGATAGGTATCCTCTATGGTGCATGGGTTAGCTATGCTCAGGATAATGTCAAAAAATTGGTTGCCTATAGTTCGGTATCCCACCTTGGCTTCGTGGTTTTGGGTATCTTTGCTCTTAATTCACAAGGTATTCAAGGTGCGACTCTCCAGATGGTCAATCACGGTATCAGCACAGGCGGTCTCTTCTTGATTGTGGGTATCTTGTACGAACGCTATCACACCAAAGAAATGGCAGCTTACGGTGGTATCTGGAAACTGATGCCATTGTTCGGTAGCCTTGCATTGGTTGTTGCTCTCAGTTCGATGGGTCTCCCTGGTTTGAACGGCTTCATTGGTGAGTTCACTATTTTGATGGGGTCTGTCGGTAGTGAATATCTTGGTTTCTTCTACACCTTGTTTGGCACAATTGGTGTCATTTTGGCAGCGACCTATATCCTCAAGATGTACCAACACGTCTTTATGGGGGATGTTATCGAAGCACCACATTCTGATGAAAATACCTATAAACTACACTGGACAGAACTTGCAGTTCTTATCCCTGTGGTTGCAGTTAGCATCTGGATTGGTATCCAACCAGGCAGTTTCTTCGATAATATGGGCGCAAGCACAAATGCCCTCGTTGAACACGTTGATGAAAGCTATGAAGTCTTTGAAGCAGCAAACTTCGATACTGAAGACGCAGGTGTTGATGCTATTGATGATACAGAAGCCGATGACGGTGAAGCAGTTGATGTCGATGATAGCCAAGACCCTGATGCTGAAGGTGGCGACGTAGAAACCGAAGAAGAAACTGAATCGGAAGCGGAAACCGAATAGGAGCAACAATGTTTGAAGCACCAACGCTACAAACCCTTGTAGATTTCAACTTAAACATTGCGCTCCCTGCGATTTGGCTAGCTAGTAGTGTCTTGATTCTGCTACTAGCAGACCTTTTCCTTCCAGAGGAGCGTAAACACTGGACACCGATTCTGGCATTGTCTTTCATCAGTGTTAGTTTCGTGATGACCTTGTTCAACTTTAGCCCAGAAGAAACATCTGCCTTTGGTGGTATGTTCGTGGCAGATGGTTTCACAGGTTTCTTGAATATCGTCACACTTGGTACTGCCTTTTTTGCCATTTTGCTGAGTACGGACTATCTCAAGCAAGCGAATATTCATCATGGTGAATACTACACCTTACTGTTGCTTTCAACAGCAGGGGTGATGTTCATGGTGAGTGCCAATAACTTGCTAGTCATTTTTATCGCTTTGGAAGTCTTGAGTATCCCACTATATATCTTAGCTGCTTTCCATACTACAGATACCGACCATATCAGCAAAAGCTCTGCACTAGTCTCACGCGGAGATGTTGAACCGCAAATTTTGCGCTCCGAAGAAAGTGGTATGAAATACTTCATCTTAGGTGCGTTCTCAAGTGCATTCTTGGTCTACGGAATTGCACTCATGTATGGTGCGACAGGCACATTCATGCTGGATGAAGTTGCACTTGCAATCAGTGACTTCGTCACAGGAGACTCTACAACGAGTTTCTTACTACTCGCTGGTGCAGGTCTGACTGTTGTTGGGCTTGGCTTCAAGGTAGCAGCAGTCCCATTCCATATGTGGACACCTGATGTTTATGAAGGCTCACCAACACCTGTTACGGCATTCATGAGTGTCGCAGCGAAAATTGGTGGTTTTGCGGCTCTCCTTCGCTTGATGGTGACAGGACTGGCTGATTTCACCATTGGTGATGCAAATGCAGCAGCATGGGTAATGACACTCCAAGTGATTGCAGCAGCAACCCTAATTCTAGGTAATTTTATGGCATTGGCGCAAACCAACGTCAAACGGATGTTGGCATACAGTTCGATTGCACATGCTGGTTATATCCTGATGGCTGTCGCGGCTGTTGGTGTTACAGGCAATGCAAGCATTGGTAGTGCAGCAGGTCAGGCGATTGCAGTTTACATGCTGGCGTATATGTTCACTAATTTGGGAGCATTCGCTGTTGTACAAGCACTTGAAAAAGCCGATGGCACAGGCACAGAACTTGACGATTTCGATGGCTTATTCAACAGTAAACCTGTGATTGCCGTAGCAATGACTATTTTCATGCTGAGTTTAGTTGGCATTCCGCTGACAGGGGGCTTTGTAGGGAAATGGTTCGTCTTCGGCGCAGCAGTACAATCGAATCTCATTATCCTTGCGATTATCGGTGTTTTGACAAGCGTGGTCAGCGCATTCTACTATATGCGCGTGGTCGTGGGCATGTTCTTGAGGGAAGGTGATGGTAGTGATACCCCAGGTGCAACAACACCTGTGACGCTAACAATTTACGCATCGATGGCTGGTGTGTTAATTACAGGGATTCTGCTACCAGTTGTTTCGACTTTAGCGAACGCAATTTCGTTCTAATCTCGACACAATGATTTGACGCTGAAACGGGGATGCCGATGGGTATCCCTGTTTTAATTGGACATAGCACGATTTCGCGTTGCTCGTTACGATGACATTGTGCTAGACATTATCACTCTTGCAAGGAATTCTATGACAAATCGTCAAGTTGGTTTGATTGCCATCCTGTTCTCTATTTCAGGATATGCGCTGTTACCCATCTTCACACGGACAATCTATGAAACCACAGCGTTGCGCCCAACTGATTTAGCGATTTGGCGGTTTATCTTTGCAACCCCTGCGATTTGGCTTGTTATCTACTTTCGAGAAGCATTGAGCAGTAAACCACGTAAAAAGCGTGATTCTCGTGGGCAAATCTTGCGAATGCTATCTCTAGGCTTGTTATACACAGGCGCAACCTTATCTGCCTTTTTTGGTTTGAACTATATCCCTGCAAGTCTATATGTCGTGCTCTTTTATACCTATCCCGTGATGGTTGCTCTTATTAGTGTTTTTCTAGGGCAGAAGCTACATCTGATGGCATGGCTTGCTATCTCATTGACTTTGGTTGGTGTGATTTTGACTGTTCCTGATTTAAGCATCGCTGGTGAAAATACCATTTTAGGCTTATCGATTGCTGTCTTCAATGCGTTGGTTGTAGCTATCTATTTTGTTCTTATCTCGCGTGAGATGCCAAAGATGAGTTCAGGCAGTCGTGGGGCTGCCTATGTGATAACAGGCACACTCATCATTTTATTGCTGCTGATTCCATTTTTTGGCTTGCAATTTCCACAGAGCCCTCAAGCATGGGGATTACTAGTGGCAATGGCAATCTGGAGTACAGCCATGCCCATTTTTGTGGTGATAGTTGCCATTCAGTATTTGGGCGCAGCACAAGCAGCTATCATCAGCACATCTGAACCCATTGCAACCATGATACTTGCGATGATTATTCTTAACGAAGTTGTCTTGCCGATTCAGTGGCTTGGTGCAATTTTTATTATCTTGGGTGTTATTGTGCTAGAAGTTCGCCCAAAAGGTAAAACTAGCACGACTATACCATAATCCTATTGTGCAAATTAGCTCATTCGTGCAATAATATATACGATAATACATATAGCTAATTTCTGAGTTTGTATAACCCTCTATAAAATAATAATTTAAGTTCAAATTCATATTTCTGCTATTTAACCCTTGCTTAATAATTCAAAGATTACTAATATTGCTTAGTTAAACATTATGTCAATTGATAGACATGATGTCGATTTTTACGAGTCACATTGCCAAATTTATTCATTTTATGGCTGTGAATATATCAATAGTAAAATGTAAGGAATAGCAATGATCATGGTTGAAAAAACCACCAATTTACGATTCGATGGCTCAGTCTGGTGTAATCTTGATATTGCATTACGCAACATGGACCAAGTGTTCCGTCGTGTCGTGCGCTCAATTGATACTGATTTGAAACTCACAGTTATCGAATGGTATATCCTACGAGCACTTTATGAAACTGATGGACAACATGCGTCCGAATTGGCGAGTGCTGTTGGGCGTGCAGCAACATCGTTCACCCCTAATCTCGACAAATTACAAGATAAAGGGTTAATTGAACGTCGTCCTGACCTCGGTGACCGTCGTGCAGTGCGAATTCACTTAACCGAAGCAGGACTTGCAAAACGCAATGATGTCCTTGATGCGGCCAAACGCCTCGACCAAGAAATTGCCTCAATGTTTGCACATGACGACTTTGAAACGTTTTTAGACATTGTCAACCGTTTGCAAAGTGTGGAACTCGACAGCTAAACTCCCGTAACTGCATCATCAATTTCGATAAGTTGGCGCAATGTCGTTGTAAACGCATTCAGTGCCTTCGTGTCAAATAATACAAAGCGCACCAACTCAAATTTGGGTTGGTGTTCTTTTATCATATTAACAACAGATTGTAGGGCAACTTTCGAGGCTTCTGCTAAGGGATAGCTGTAAACACCTGTACTGATAGCAGGGAAGGCTATTGTTTTTAGATGATGCTCTTGAGCAAGCAGTAAACTATTATAATGGCAATCTGCCAATAATTGTGCAGGGTCAGATTCGTTACGATAGACAGGTCCTAATGTATGGATGATATGCTTAGCAGCTAAGCGATACCCTTTCGTTATCTTTGCTTGTCCCGTTTTGCATCCACCCAGTGTCATACACTCCAAAAGTAATTTAGGTCCTGCTGCGCGGTGAATTGCACCATCAACACCACCGCCACCTAATAAACTACTATTCGCTGCATTGACTATCGCATCCACATCCTGCTTGCTTATGTCACCTTGCACAAGATCAATGATAGTTTGATTAACTTTTGCTTTTTTGACTGCCTCAGACATGCGAAACCTCCGCTAGACTCGGTATGCTTATCTTCAAAAGATAACAAAAGAGGCTTTCACGATGCAACCATTAAGCTCTGAGGCTGTACAATCAGCACTAGATCGACACAATTTAAACATTCAACTCACGCAATATGATGCAGATACCTCAACATCAGAACTCGCAGCCGAAGCAATTGGTTGTACAGTGGCACAAATTGCTAAAAGCATGTGCTTTATCATCAATAAGGATTATCCTGTTTTGGTAGTTGCCAGTGGCGTGAATACCGTTGATGACAAAAAACTATCTAAAATCCTTGACGTTGGTCGCAAGAAAGTACGCTTTGCGAAACCCGACCAGTGTATCGAAATTTTTGGATTTGCCCCTGGTGGTGTGCCTCCGATTGGACATCGCACCGAAGGTATTCAGATTTTTTTGGATGAAGATTTACGCTCATTTGAACGTGTTTGGGCGGCTGGTGGAACAGCCAATATCAATTTCGGCATCACACCTGACCAACTCGCCCAAGTCACCAGTGGCACATGGATTGATATTAAAAAGAATTAGATAGCACTATTCAGATGCTTCATTCCGTAACCACTGTCCGACTACTTGATAGAAACCTGTATGGTCGCTTGCCTCAACCATATCAATCGCGCGATAAAAGGCTTGCATGTCATCTGTCCAGAGATAAACGTGTTGCCCTTGCAGTGGTTCGAGTGCCAGTTCCATCATCTTGCGTGCGATACCTTGCTGACGATAGGGCGTATATGTCCAAACATCGACAACATAGGCATTACAAACACCATCTGATAGAACACGAACTGTTCCAATGATTTTATCGTCAGCATAAGCGATGACCACTGTATGTGAATTCTCGAATGATAGCTGATACTGCGCTACTGTACGTCCATTATGAAACTCATCTTCAACGAGAAGGTCGTGCAGTTGTTGCCAATCAACATCCTCGCAAGTCATTTTGTAGTGAATATGGGTCATCAGATTCCCACCTGTTCGGGTAAGCCATCACGCAATTTTTGGAGCAAATCACCCAACTGCAATTGCCAGAGATCTTGATCGTATCGTAATTCAACTGCTGTTCGGCTGACTTCGACATCATCGCCGAGTTGCATTTCGAGTGCTTTGCGGTCTATACCTTGTAACCAAGGCAACTTAATCAAAATGTGTCCGCGTGGTTTGATAACATGCGTTGCATTGATTTGCTCTGCCATTAGCTTTATTTGAATCTGATAGAGCAAACCATCAACTGCTTTTGGCAATACACCAAAACGGTCACGGAGTTCTTGCCCCATTTGCTCAACGCCATCCAAGGTTTTGAGGCTCGCAATACGGCGATAGAGTTGTAGACGTAATGCCATCTCTTGAATCCAATCATCAGGGATATAACTTGGGATTGGCAAATCAATGATAATCGCTTTTTCTTGTTCACGCTGTTCAATTTCTTCGCCATCTACTGCACCTTTGAGGTCGCTCACTGCTTGTTGGAGCAATTGCGTGTAAAGTTGCAACCCAACTGTTGCGACATGACCTGTTTGCTTGGTACTGAGAATGTCGCCTGCACCTCGTAATTCAAGGTCACGAACACTAACCTGAAAACCACTCCCTAATTCTGTGTATTCGGCGAGTGTTTCTAAGCGTTCACGCGCTTCTTCATTGAGCTTTTTGCTCCCAGCATGGAAGAAATACGCATAGGCTTGAGTCGCACTACGTCCGACACGTCCACGAATTTGATACAGTTGCGCCATCCCAAACCAATCAGCGCGGTCTACAATTAGTGTGTTGACATTTGGCATATCGATACCACTTTCGATGATGCTCGTTGCTAACAAAATATCATGGTGACCTTTACTAAAATCACGAATAACGCTTTCTAATTGTCGTCCACTCATCTGCCCATGCCCGACAACGACGCTAGCTTCAGGAACAATCTGCTCTAATTTCTCACGCAATTGTTCAATACTCTTGACGCGATTATGAATGACAAAAACTTGTCCGCCTCGGTCTAACTCACGCAAAATAGCTTGACGTGCCAATTTGTTGTCGAATGAGCCAACATGCGTAATCACAGGGAGACGGTCTTCGGGAGGCGTTTGTAACATGCTGATGTCTCGCACGCCACTCATGCTCATATACAGCGTGCGCGGAATCGGAGTCGCTGTGAGCGTTAGCATATCGACATTCGCGCGATATTTCTTGAAGTGTGTTTTATGTTTCACCCCGAAGCGTTGCTCTTCATCAATGATAACCAATCCAAGATTCTTAAACGTAACATCAGCACTCAAAATCCGATGTGTTCCAATCACAATATCGACATTGCCGTTAGTGATTTCAGTGGTGGCACGGCTCATCTCTGCTTTAGTGCGGAAGCGACTCATCATCTCGACTTTAACAGGAAATTCTGCCATGCGATTGACAAAGGTATTATAGTGTTGATTCGCTAGCACCGTTGTCGGCACAAGGACAGCGACCTGTTTGCCATCCATCACCGCTTTGAAGGCAGCGCGTAAAGCAACTTCTGTTTTGCCATAGCCAACATCACCACAGACAAGGCGATCCATCGGCATATGCGTTTCCATATCATGCTTAATTTCACGGATAACACGCAGTTGGTCTTCCGTTTCTACGTAAGGGAATGAGGCTTCAAGTTCACGTTGCCATGCCCCATCAGACGCATACGCATGTCCAGAGGCATTCGCCCGTTTAGCGTAAATAGAGAGTAATTCACGGGCTTCTTCCAACGCATTTTTGCGAGCCTTTTCTTTGGTGCGTATCCATGCGTCTTGCTTACCAATTTTGTTCATCTTAGGCGGGACATCATCCGCCCCAACATAGCGTGTCAAACGGTCTGATTGATGAATGGGCACGAATAACATACCATTTTCAGCATACTCAACCAGCAGATATTCGCGCTCATTACCTTCAACAGTACGCGGTTTCAGCCCTTGAAAACGTCCGATACCGTAATCAACATGCACGACATAATCGCCATGATTCCAGTCGTTATAGTCAGATTCAGGTAATTTCTTGACAGCGACTTTATTGGACTTGCGCCGACGTGGTTCAGGGCGTTGCCATCCAAAAATTTCACTATCTGTCAGCAGTTGTAATGTGCCAGCCGATATATTGAGCGTAAAACCACTGCTCAACTCACCATGTACAAAGACCATCTCAGACGGTTCAGGAGTTTTCTCTATATTTTGTGATTTTGGTACGTAGCTAGAGGCATCTTGTTCGTACCAGATATTTTCCATTCGTTCGACTTGTTGTGTGACGACAACCACTCGCTGACCAGCATCGCGTACCTCGCGGATATGACGCATGGTCGGGCGCAATTGTCCACCAAAACGCTGATTCGGCACAAATGGACGCTCACCTTCCGCAAGATGTGTCAAATTGAGTGTTGTGGCATGTTGAATGTCCTCAGATAAATTTTGCCAAGTCACATAGGGTAATGGAAAGTCATCTGGTAACTGAACTGTTTTGATGTTGTTCTCACGATTCGTTTGCGCTTCTTCTTCTAAGCCACCAATCGTGTCTTGTAATTCATTGAGATCATCTATCACCAACAGACTATCAACAGGTGCATAGTCTAAAAGACTGTTTGGATTCTCGTAGATATAGGGTAGATAATGCTCCAGATGTGGAAAGCTATTTCCATGTAACATCGCATCATAATCTTGCTGTAGCGTACTGACATCATCAGCAATAGGATGATTTGTAAACCAATCTGCCAGATGATTCGCTAATTGAGTCATATCCTGTGGCAGAACTTCGCGTGCAGGGACAATAACCGCTTGTTTGAGCGATTCTATCGTGCGCTGTGTCGATGGGTCGAATCGGCGTAAGGTGTCTAATTCATCATCAAAAAATTCAAGGCGAATAGGATACCGACTCGCCATTGGGAAAATATCTAAAATACCGCCTCGACGCGAGAATGTCCCTGCTTGGACAACCATCGTCGTAGATTCGTAACCCAATGCGACCCATGTTTCGATGAGTTGATTGAGTTGATAGCGGTCACCGACTCTGAGCGATGTACTGTATTTTCTGAATTGGTTGACGGGCATGGTGCGTTGCATCAAAGCGCGTGCAGAAGTGATGACCAGTGGTTGCGTTTCATTGTCGTCAGCAAATAATAATGCTTGGAGCGTATCAATGCGGTCTTGGATGACTGCGTTATCCCAAGGCAAACGATCATAAAACATCGGGGTCGGTTCAGCAAAGCGATAAATGCGATGGGCATCAGGCATCCACACAGGGAGTTGTTCAGCAATATTATAGGCTTGGCGACCTGTGCTTGTAAGCATAATAATCGGTGCTTGCCATACTGATGCCAACGTAGCTAACACATACGCCCGTGCTGAACGAATAATGTGCCAATCGAGCGAATTATTTGTCTGTAATTCTGTAAGAACATGTCGAAAAGAGTCATCTTGGCGCAACAAATCAGTCAAACCAATGAGGTGCATAGGCTGTGCAATCCATTTGTCTATGTGGTCAGGAAGGTTGGAGTACTATAGTTTACTATAGTGAGTGGACGCTTAAAAGGGAGCTATTCTGACAAACTCATTGTCTTCCTCGTGCTTGATGAAATCAGGTCAAATCTTCGTTCTGTCAGTGTCAAAATAGCACAATAGAGTGCAAGTTATTCTGGTACAGAATTTTTGAACTTAGCGAGGTAGTCTGTTGCTTTCGGATGCTCTGGATTGAGGCGAATCGCTTCTTCCGTTGATGCTAAAGCATTATCGAGGTCACCTTGTGCTTCGTGGTAATCCGCTAGTTTGAGCCATGTATGCACAGCCCGTTTAATATTATTTTGTTCTTCGTAAGTAATCGCAAGTTCTTCACGCAACTCAATCAGAGCAGGGCGAACCTTTGCGGCAACTTCCCATTCGGATAGCATCTGCTTGATTTTGCCTTGTTGCTTATAGACTTCCGCTAGCTGCAAATGAGCGCGTGCTGCTTCATCCAGATTACGCATTTTCTTGTGTAATTTCGTCAATTCACGCAGAGGCTTGGGGTCATTAGGATTCAGTTCATGAGCACGCTGAGCAAGTTGGAGCTGCTCTTTGGTGCTTGGTTCGTCATTGGTATTGCCGTCTGTACCGTTTTCAGTGACATCGCCATTAAAGCGCGACATTGCTAGTCCAATGCCTTCTTCAAGCCAAGCCTCGATAGCATTACTCGCTGTTTCAATCATTTGCTGAGCGATAATCACATCGTCGCCACTGAATTTTTGTAGCACATAATCGCGGGCTTTCATCTTCCCTGGTGGACGACCAATGCCAAAGCGTACACGCGCGAAATCTTTCGTGCCAGCGTGCAAGATGATATTCCGCACACCATTTTGTCCACCATGTCCGCCTGTATTGCGTAAGCGTAGTGTGCCAAATGGCAAATCAATATCATCATAGATGACAATCATGTTATCAATGACAACCTTGTAGTAATCCATCAACGCACGAACGGATTCACCACTGAGATTCATGTAAGTTTGTGGTTTAGCAAGAATCACACTCTGCCCTTTGATGCGACCACTTGTCGTTAGGGCTTTGCGCTCAGTAGTAAAATTTGTCAGATTGTGACGATAGGCAAGGTCGTCAATGACCCAGAACCCTGCATTGTGTCTGGTTTGTGCATATTGTCGTCCAGGATTGCCCAACCCAACAATTAAAAACTTATCTGACATGATGTTCCTTTATTACTTGCTGACTTATCTAACATATACCAAGCATATCAAATAAACGTTAAAACACTATGATTGTGCCTCAGTTTTATCACGATTGAGCCACCAACGAATGATACCCATCAGGCTAATCAGCACCCAAGCGACTTCCACAATGAACGATGGCAGATTAAATTCGTAAAATAGCGAAATTAAAATCATGCCCGAACCAAGAAAATTCAGAATCGAATAGCGCAATTCATCTGACTGAATCCGATTCGTCTGGAGTAAAAAATAGGTGATGAGAATCAGTGCAACACCGATTGTTCCGATGATGTTGTAAATCAAATTAGTTCACTTTCGCATTTTCTATAATTTGATGATAAGCCAGTGCATAATCACGAATTGTGCTATCAGCATCGAATTGTTGTACAGTTTTTTGTCCTGCATCCGCAATCGTTTGATACAGTCTCTCATTATCCAGTAGTTGCTCAATCGCGCTTGCTATCGCATCACTATCCCAATCAACGAGTAAGCCATTTTCACCGTTTTCAATGACTTCTGGCATAATGCCGACGCGAGTCGAAATGATAGGTGTACCACATGCCATCGCTTCGATAGTCACACGCGGATTGCCTTCGACTGTCGATGCACAGACCAGCATTCTTGCTTGGTTATACAGTCTGGGCATATCTGATGAGTCAGTCACACGGGGTAAAAATTGCACATTCGGCTCTAAGCTGTGCTGAGTGATAAAGTCTTCTATCTGTGCCTTTAGGTCTCCTTCACCTCGAATAGCGAGTGTGATGTTAGGATGCGTCTGTTTAACAATTTTAATCGCTTCCATCAGTAACATGATGCCTTTGTTAGACGCTAAACGTCCAACAAATAACACATCGTATTGTTTTTCAAGATTCAGTGGACGATACAAATCCAAATCAAGATAAAGTGAGTAGAGCAATCGAATCTGTTCAGACGGAACACCCATATCATGCAGTTGGTCAGCGACTTGCTGATTAACCACACGGAAATATGCACCCTGTTTAGCGATGAATGGGATATAGACTTGTGCAGCCCATCGCCATAATTTTTCTCGTTGAGTTGTTGCGATTGGATAGCCTTCGATGTGATGAATTTCACTCACTAGTGGTATGTCATGTTGTCTCAATAGCCAAGATGCACCGATACCATTGTAGAAAAAACCAAAATCATGACTAGTTATAAGATGATATTCTCGCTCTGAAAACAGTTTTTGTCCCTGTTGTTTAATAAAGAGTGCTTGTAACAGGCGATGTTGTGGTGCTGGATGCACATAAACATTATCATGGATGACACAAGATTGAGCATCACCAGCCGTTGGGGTCAGAATGTCAACGCGTCGCCAATACTCAGAGAAACGTGCCAGCATCCGATAAAACGCCCCATCTATGCCTCGCGCAATTGATGAATCGCCACTGAGCATCAACAAATTATAGCGTGCTGTCATGAGTGCTTAATTTGACCATCCCTGCCAACCACGCGCTTGCCATGCTGCATAGAGAGCAATACTCCCTGCTGTTGCAACATTGAGACTCCCCACTTGCCCACGCATCGGTAAGGTCACAAGGAAATCGCAGGTATCACGTACCAATCGACGCATTCCTTCGCCTTCACTACCCATGACCAAGCCGAGTGCCATATTCAAATCTTGCTTATCGAGGGCTGGCATTCCAGGGGCAACATCCATGCCGACAATCCACACATCATTGTCTTTGAGTTCTTTCATAGCAGTAACAAGGTTGGTCACTTGAACCACATGCAAATGTTCAACTGCTCCCGATGATGATGCCACGACAGCAGGTGTAATATCAACTTGGCGGCGGTCTTGCATCACAATTCCATGCACCCCAACTGCATCAGCGACACGCATCAACGAACCGACATTTTGAGGGTCTTTTAGCAAATCTAAAATCAAGATGAAGGGCTTTTCATCACGCGATTGCGCTAGTTCTAACACCTCGCTGATTTCGCTATAGGGATAACCACCTGTGCGTAGGGCGACCCCTTGATGATTGCTTCCATCACTAACATCATCAAGAATGCGACGTTGCACACGCGAGACATCAATGCCTTTTTCGCGTGCGAGGCTGGTAATCTCGCCAACAAGTCCTTTTTCATCCATTGAATCGGCTAAGACGAGTTTTTCAAACGAGCGACGACCTGCTCGCAATGATTCCATAATAGGCCATAGCCCATAGATAAATTCTGACATTATTCCTCAAATCTGTCTTCTGAATGACTATCTGCCTAGCATAACGAAAGAGCGCGTGATCGTATAGACAAAACACGCGCTAAAACTTTCAGATTGTGCAGATGAATCTATTCGACTTTCCAGACTGTTCCATCGGCACGGTCTTCAAGAATCACGCCAATATTCGCCAATTCATCACGAATGCGGTCAGACTCAGCATAGTCTTTGTTGGCACGCGCTTGTGAGCGCATCTCAATCAGCATTTGAATCAAACCTGCTTCGCGCTCTTCATTTGCGCCACTCGTTGCCTCAGATTCAGGAATGATACCAAGCACCTCACCACCCAGTTCATTATAGAGGTCGTTGATAGCATTCAGCACATCTAGCCCAATGTCATCATCACCATTGAGAAGGGTGTTAACATCACGGGTCAACTCTTGCAAAACAGCAATCGCCTGAGGTGTGTTAAAATCATCATTCATGCGCTCAATAAAGTCCGTCTTAGCTTGTTCAAGACGTGGCAAAAAGTCACTTCCTGCATCGCCTTCGGCAGCATGTTTCATCATTTGGCGTGTCAGACGTACTGCACCATAAAGCCGTTCCCACCCTGCTTTGAGACCAGCCATTGAATCTTCACTGTAATCAACAGGGCTACTGTAATGTGCGCTAATCGCAAACAGACGTAAGACCTCTGGACGATAGTCTTCGAGAGCATCCCGAATAGTGACAAAATTGAACAGTGATTTTGACATTTTGACACCATCAATGGTCAAGCTACCGACGAGCATCCAGTAATTCG
This sequence comes from Chloroflexota bacterium, assembly GCA_039200705.1. GTDB lineage: Bacteria > Chloroflexota > Anaerolineae > Aggregatilineales > Phototrophicaceae > JAUZRW01. The sequence continues at coordinate 37,900 of JBCCSC010000005.1, read as the reverse complement.
CAAAATCAACCTCGTTAGCGCATTCGCTTTGGACAATTTCGTTTTCATTATGTGGATAGATATTATCGACACCACCACCGTGAATATCAAACGTCGCGCCAAGATATTTCTTTGCCATTGCCGAGCATTCGATATGCCATCCTGGGTAGCCAACTCCCCAAGGACTATCCCATTGTTGGATATGACCATCATCAGCACGTTTCCACAATGCGAAATCCGCTGCATTGCGTTTTTCACCACGCACATCTTCGCGTGTGCCTTCTTGTTGGTCTTCCAAGCGACGATTGCTCAATTTGCCGTAATCCTCAGCAGTCGTAACATCAAAATAGACATTGCCATCCACATCATAAGCATGTCCTTTTTCGACGAGTTGCTCAATCATTGCAATTTGTTCAGGGATATGTCCACTGGCGCGTGGGGCAATATCAGGGCGTTGTACACCTAATTTATCCATATCCTCGAAGAAATAGCGCATGTAGAGTTCAACGACCTGCATCGGTTCTGCTTGTAGCTGGCGAGCTTTCTGTTCAATTTTATCTTCGCCTGTGACTTGCATATGCCCAACATCTGTTATGTTTTGCACGTGGAGAACATCATAGCCACTATATTTCAGAAAACGACGAATCACATCAAAGCTGACATAACTCTTAGCGTGTCCGAGGTGCATATAATCTTGGACAGTTGGTCCACAGACGTACATTTTAATTTTGCCATCTTCGAGTGGCACGAAGTCTTGTTTTTCGCGTCCTAATACATTGAATATCCGCAGTGCCATAGCGGTATTTTCCTTTTTGATTGTGTGAGTATCGACTGATTGCTTTTGCTTTACGTCATGATGACAGTGTAGCGCGTATAAATCAAGTTATAGAGGGAACTAGCGGAGGAAATCTTTCGTATTCAAACTCCGCCACGATTAACAACATCGTAGCGCAAAAAATGAGCTTGAACTGATTTGTGATTTGAAGCGCATCCTGCCTCCTAAAACATTAGTACTTTAATATTACATTGACTACTTTTCATTGTAACAGAAAATGAAAAGCTATTGTTATGAACAACCTGTAAGTATTCAGTATAAATTAATCACTCATTATCCTTGATGCGTTCGTAGTAACCAGGTTTGATAGCACGCACGACGAAATCAGCAACTAATTTTTGGAAAGCATCATCAGGTAACGAAAAATCTATTTTACTTTGGCGACGTTGACGACTCACTTCATAGAGGGTTAAGGCAGCCGCCACCGAAACATTAAAACTCTCTATCATGCCTTGCATCGGAATATACATATATGAATCAGCAAGTTCGACTGCTGTTTCACTGATACCAGCGTGTTCATTGCCAACCATTAACACCAATTTATTATGTTGAGTAAAATCAATCTCATAAATACTCTTCGCATCAGGATTAACCCAAGTCGCCATGATATGCCAACCTTCACGTTTGAGTGTCGTCAGGGCATCGCGTGTTCCCTGCTCAAAAATGCGATAATCAAGCCATTTTGAAGCACTTGAGGACGATACCTTACCAATTTGCGTCGGGTCAAAGTGATGTTCATCTGCCATCGTGAAAGCAATATCTTGAACACCAAAAGCATCACAACTACGGGCAATTGCCATTAAGTTATGTGGATTATGCACATCTTCCATCAGCATCATAATATCTCGCTGTCGTTTGGAAGCTGTTTCAATCACTCGTCGGAGGCGACGTTCGGTGAGTGCGCCTTTTTCGACATAGTGCATGTATTCCATTAGCAAATCGTTCATTTTGGGTATCCCAACGCAATTGTAAGGTCGCAATTTATCAATCGTGCCCTAGCATTTGATGAATTGCTAGTGTGTATCAACGGTACAAATTTGATTTTAGCGTTACAATGTAAAATGTCTTTTATTCAAATAATATAGGGGAAGATTACATGAGACGATTGTTTGCGCTCTTCCTTGTGGCTCTTTTAGCACTCAGTGCAGGACTCGTTGCCGCACAAGACGAAGACATTATCGTGATTGAATTACCAGATGTCTTGGTGATTTGTCCGAGTGAAAGTGTCTTACCATCTATCCGCGATGCTGCTCGCTTGATTGTGGAATTCCAAGATGCTGATGATGTATTGGTCATTCCATATGGTACACTCTCGCAAGCCAATGGGGTTACAACGATTACGATTGGTCGTATTCGTTTAACCTGTGACCAAATGGCGAGTGATTTCAACCAGATTGACCGTTCGCCTGCCGCGCCAATTAATACAACCTTACCAAACCCAGAAAATCTACCAGGTGTTGCAGAGTTACAATCAGGGTATCTCGTCGTGAATACACTGAACGCGAATTTACGCTCATGCGACCAACCAACATGCTCACGGATTGCAATTGTGAATACAAGTGAATTCCTTGTTGTGCTTGGCACAAATGGCGAAACAGGTGACCGTTTATGGTGGTATGTTCAAGTCGATGATATTCGTGGTTGGATTTGGGGTGACCTCGTACTTGGACGTGGTGACTTAACAGATGTTCCTGTCATCGAAACTGATGGCGAACCTGCACCAGCAACAGTCTATATTGGTTTCACGGGAAATCCAATTTACGATGTTCTGGACGAGTCAGGACAAACAATTTGTGCTGTAGCTGCGAGTGATAATTATCCATTACTCGGACGCAATAGCGACACAACATGGGTTTACATTGAAGCACAATGTGTTGATGGGTCTATTGTTCTCGGCTGGATGGATGCCAATAATGTTGCTATTCGGAACACAGGCAATGTCTTTGTACCATTCTTGAATGCAGACGGTACACCTCGCTAGACAGCACAATATTCTTTTCAGGTAATATTCAGAGGATGCTGACTATCGGTATCCTCTTTTTAGTTAACATTAGTGAGGGAGACGTTCAATGGAAGCAAAATACGATTTTATTGCCCAGTGGTATAACGACTTAGTTGAAAATGATGATTTCACAGGACAAATTTTATCATCCCACCTATGGGAACTGATTGACGATGTTGATGGCAAGCATGTCTGCGACCTTGCATGTGGTCAAGGACGTATTGCACGTCAATTAGCTGACCGTAAAGCACTTGTCACAGGTGTTGACCTTTCGACCGAACTCATCGAGATTGCACGCCGAAAAGAAGATAATCATCGTATCCATTATGTTGTTGATAACGCAGAGACCCTGTCAACAATCACTGATAATCAATTTGACCTTGTTGTCTGTAATCTAGCACTAATGGACATTCTTGACATCAATAAAGTCTTTGCATCCGTGAGACGCATCCTCAAAAGTGATGGGAAATTCATCTTTTCAATCACACATCCATGCTTTGAATCTCCTCAGGCAGAGTGGATAAAAACTCAAGATAGCATCGCACGACTTGTTCATGCTTATGGTGATGAAGGACTATGGTATTCCACCAACAAAAATGGTGTTCGCGGACAAGTTGGAGCACATCATCGGACACTGTCCACTTATATCAATGGACTATCTCACAATGAATTTACTATTGAGCGCATGATTGAACCACTCATGCCACAAAACACAGTGAAGCCCACTATCGGACATCAAGTGATTCCTGCATTCATGCTGATGAAATGTCACCTTACCTAAGTTGCATATTGAAGAATTCGCGTTATGCTCTGACTACAATTATCTATTTTTAGAGAGCCTCTTTTATGTCTACTTTGCTCATCAAGAATGTGCGTATCCTACAAGTGAGTGATACAGAAATTGCTACACAAGAAGCGCAAGATATTCTTATCAAAAATAATCTCATTGATACTATTCAAGCGACGGGTGTTGATGACTCTCACTTCGATGATGTAGTCGATGGACGCGGTATGCTGGCAATGCCTAGCTTGATTAACACCCATGCTCATGTCCCAATGGTTCTCTTTCGCGGACTCGCTGAAGATGTCAATATTGTGGATTGGTTCAACGAGATGTGGCAACTCGAAGCCAATCTAACGCCAGGTGATGTTTATTGGGGTATGTTACTCGGCATCGCAGAAATGATTGAGGGTGGTATCACAGCAGTTGCTGAACATTACTGGCATATGGATAAAGTGGCTAATGCAGTAGAAAAAGCTGGCATACGCGGATTGCTTGGCTGGGCAATGTTCGGCAGTCACGGTCAAGAAGCCATTGAGAAAATAGGTGATTTTGTTCAAGCCTACCACGGCACAGCCAATGGACGCATCACAACGATTCTTGCCCCTCATGCGCCTTACACCTGCGACATGGATTTTTTGCGTAAAGTCACACGAAAAGCAGAAGCTATCGGCACAGGTATTCATATTCATGTCGCCGAAAATGCTGAACAAACACAAGCCAGTCTGCAAGAACACGGTATGACACCGATTCAAGTATTACAAGAGACTGGGATTCTCAATCAACAGACGATTTTGGCACATTTGTGTGGCGCAACAGAAGCCGACCTTGATTTGCTAGCCAATTACGAAACAGGAGTAGCTCATGCTCCCAAGACCTATCTCAAATTAGCGATGGGATTTGCCCCTGTGACAGAGTTGCGTCAACGAGAAATTCCTGTTGGATTAGCAACTGATGGCGCAGTCAGTAACAATACTTTAGACATTTTAGAGTCTATGCGCTTGATGGCGATGACACAAAAGCACCGTCATGCTCAATCAGAGACATTGACATTGCACGAAACATTGACTATTGCTACCAAAGAGAGTGCTAAAGTCTACGGAATGTCAGATGAACTCGGTTCAATAGAAGTCGGTAAACTAGCAGATATTGCTTTAGTGGATATGAGCGGGTTGCATCATCAGCCTGTGCATAATATTGGAGCAAATTTAGTGTGTAGCGCACGCACTACTGATGTTCAAACAGTCATCTGTGATGGGCAAGTGCTGATGAAAGACCGAGAATTACTGACGCTGAATAAAGCTGAAATTGTAGATAACGTTCGGCAAAGCATGGAGCGATTGGCTCAAAAAGTGCCGAATGCACATATTCAAATTTATAGTTAAAGAAAAGCTCTAAACCTATTTGACTTGTGCACGCAGTTCGTCAAGTTCGCGCATGTATCGCCAATATTCAGTTTGCATCTCATCAATGATGGTTGCAATCATATCTTCACCTCGCGCTTTGGCAAGCGAGTCTTCGAGTTTAAGTTCCATCATATGACCGTAGCGCAAATTATGACGTTGCTCTTTGAGGTCACGGATTTGCACAGCAAGGTCATGATGCCGTGCTTGTAAGGCGCGCAGTTGCATCACATCTAATGGCATTTGGCTATCAAAAACCTCAGATTTTTCAGATGGCGTTGCTTCATCGAGCATTTGTAATGATTCAATATCACCTTCTTGATAGGCATTGTTGATAAGTGACATAATTTTTGTGCGTCGAGCACGGTCTGCTTCGTCAGATGCTAAGTCAGGGTGATACTGCCGTGCCAATTGACGATAGAGTTGCTTGATATTTTTAGGTGACTGTTTGGAGATGCTCACTGGTTCAGGAATAGCAAAATCACGTTCATGCGGTGGGATATAGCGTTCTGATTGTCCAGAACTATCACGCCAGAGTGATTCGACAGTTGCCATATCACCCATTTGTTGTTTGAGCAGTAACTCGCGCATTTGGTCGAGAGCTTTTTTGGCTGCTTCGAGTTGGTCTTCAAGTGGTTTAATTTGTTGTGTGTAACGTTCCTCAAAATCTGCCAAATCAGCCTGTAATTCTTGGCATTCACGCTCAAGATGGATTATTTCTTGCTCTTGCTCAGCAATTTTGAGGCGTAAATTTGCTATTTTGTCTTGAATATCAACTGGCATGATAACGACCATTAGGATGACTGAATACACAGAACACTATAGCATGATTTTTTGCGACAACCGTATAGGCTTATCCACCTGTGATGCAATTGCGAGATTAAGCTACAATGGTGTAAAAGGAGATTTTATGACAACATTTGTCGCTTTCCCTGATATTCATGATAAACCGCACGACCTGAAGAAAATTCGCCATGTGTTATCTGATGTTGATGTGGTCTTGCTCCCTGGTGATATGACCAATGGCAATGTCGAAAACTTGCACACTATCTTAGATATGATTAGCAATTACAACGAACAAATCTATGCCGTTTGTGGCAACATGGACACAGTCAATATGAATATGTGGCTGGCACGAGAGCATATTAGTTTACATCGCAAAAGTGTGATTGTAGACGACCTTGCTATTATCGGTTGCGGAGGTGCATTGCCCTTTTATGGTAAATATGTATTTAGTGAAGACGAGTTAGCAGGATTTCTTCAAGATAGCCTTGTAGGAATCCCTAATGAGATGCCCAAAATTTTGATGTGTCATCAGCCACCCTATGGCACAAAATTAGATATTCCCTCGCGCAAGGATGAGCATGTTGGCAGTCATGCTGTACGTGAATTTATCGAACGAGTGCAACCACTGATTTGCTTTACGGGGCATATGCACAACTGTGTCACGATAGATACCATCGGCAACTCACAAATTATCAACCCAGGTCCGATTTGGCAGAGCAATAAATACGCCTATGCTGAAGTCGATAATGGCGAAGTCATCACGCTAGAAATTCGAGATGTTGAGGCACTAGATTTAGGATTTTGAGATATGACACGTAAAAATATTCCATCAGGCTCACCTTTTGAAGCGACAATTGGCTTTTCACGCGCTGTGCGGAAAGGCAATTTTATCTCTGTAGCGGGGACAGCCCCCATAGCCGATGATGGCACAACTGTAGCCATTGGCGATGTCTATGAGCAGACCAAACGATGTATCGACATCATGCAACAAGCAATTGAATCAGCAGGTGGGTCATTAGAGGATGTCATTCGTACACGGATTATGTTGGTTGATGCCGACACATGGGAAGAAGCCGCGAAAGCGCATGGTGAGGCCTTCGCAGATATTCGCCCCGCATGTACATTCGTGGAGGTCAGTCGTTTCATCAATCCTGAATGGCTAGTCGAGATGGAAGCCGATTGTATTGTGGATAATTGATGCAAAAATAATCCTGATTATCAGATATTCAAATCAAATTTTCACTTATAATGGCAAGGTATTTATTCAACTCAGAAAAGGTTTTAACTTGTTTCGACTAATCAGAGCAACATATAACGGTGTTAAAACAGGGACATGGGTGTCGCTAGCAATCGGATTATTCTGCCTCATCATGGTTTCAGTCGTTTTTACTATCTGGATGTTGCCCGTATTGCAATCCGACTCTGACGATCCACGTCGCATTTCGTCCAGTGAGTTGCGCGAACTTGAGATATTTTCACCTTTTGAATTTGTTGAACTACGCGGGGAATTAACTGCATCCGATGTGCGTTCAGATAACTTTTACTATGGGATTCTGGAAGTTGGGAGTCGTCTATTACTCGTAGAAAGTCAAGAACCACTCAAAGACACAGATGATACATTCATAGGTACACTTCAAACACGCGACCCAGAGTATATCAATTTACAAGATAGAGTAGCAGACGATGTGAATATTTCTGGAACATTTGCATCGGCTTATTTCCGCTTAGGAGAGCGTGACCAGCTACAATACAACATTTCGTGGTTCTTACTTGGTGTGCTGTCACTTGTTGGATTAGCAGGAATAGGTCAGTTCATCCGTCGGCGATTAGGCTTAATCACAGACTAAAACTTTGTGTCAAAATGGGCGAGCTACCTCGCCCATGGATTACCATTCTGACTTATCGAGTTCTGCGCGTGGTCCAATAATGTCACCTGCGAGTTTAATCATCGGTTGGTCAAGTGGTGTCACCCATTTACTCCATGTGGGTGTGTGATAGAAGAAGTTTTTGGTTGATTTCGGAAAATTACTCTTATAGCCTGTGTTGGGTTTATCAGGGTCAAAGCGTCCGACTAGTGTGTTATAGACATCCTCCGTCATCAGCAATAATGGATTGATAATCCAATTATCCATAAAGCGAATTTCCAAGTGCAGATGATCCCAACCATTGTTGATGCTGTGATGTTCAATCATAGCGAGTTGGGTATCAGGTGTGATTGTCTGACCAGGGGAGAATTGCCGTGCGCTAGTGATGTGCTGGTAGATAATCGTATAATCACCTTTTTTGAGATAAATCTTGGTGTTATTTCGTCGTGAATAATCAGCTTTGACAAATTCAGCTTCTAAACCTGCAAAAATAGCCTTCGGACTATTACTATTGCCGAAATCTAAGCCCCCATGTAAGCCTTGTGAATAGCGGTCATAACCGAAGTTTGCACCATTCCGCATTGCGAACATATTGTTACCAAAATACTGAAACCACTGAATGTCAGCTAACTTGACAGGCAACGCAGTAAACATCGCACGATAATCTGGCAAATCTTCGGCTTTAGGTCCATTTGCGCCAATCGCAATCAAGCCAGGGATACTACCAGGTTCGACTAAAAATACTAAATTACCATTCGTACTCTGAATCGCTGACCAACCATCATCATGACGCACCCAATAGTAACCATCAGCTTCGGTGAGTGTATTCATGTTACAGTTTAAGACTGCACCACGCGCAATTGTCTTAATCACCATCACGCGCGAATCTGTGCTCGGTCTGTTCCGTACCTTAACCGAGATTTTCACTTGCAATTCTTTAATACCAGTCCATGTTGCGGGGATAGTTGATGGTGTGGGTTGTGACGTGGTTTCAGGTGTTTTTGTTGTGGGTGTGGTTGATGTCGAGCTAGTCTCCAAAATCTCTTTCATGTAGACTGCACTACCTGTTGTATTGCGTTCTGCTGACCACCCCTTGTCATGTTGCCACCAGATATGTCCATCTTCGACTGTGCGCGACTCAGGATATACTTCAATCTCATTATTTTTGTAGAGTTTGGCAGATATTCGTAATCCATTGGCAGCAGTGCGGATGCTCAGAACATTCGCTGTAACTCGAAAACGCCGTTTGGCATTGGGGTCACGGTCTGAAATATCGACCATGTAAGCCTTTGTTCCGTCAGCTGTTCCCATCGCAGACCAACCATCAGTGTGATGTAACCAAACGTAATTCCCAGCAATGACAGCATCGCCTTGAACTGTCACTTCTTGTCCTTGTGATAGGCTTCTGCCTGTGCGACTACCATTGGCAGCATCTCGAATACTCAATGGTCCATCAATCACTTGATAGCGTTTTGTATCAGCCATACGTTTCCCTCAGTTAGCCATAGACATTTAAAAGTGCCTCAACTGTAACACGAATAGCGTATATGCGCGTCAAAAGTTGGACTAAAGTCCACTAATATCTCGTAAAAAATATCAAAAAGTGGCTCTGTGTGTCCGTCAAATTCACGAAATGTGTTATACTAAAAACAAACTATAGAACATTCTATCGTATCCCTCGAACTTTGTCCTAGAGGAGCAAACAAATGGCATTTATTGAAGCCCCCACCAATTTTTACATGGGGCGCACGTTTAATAATCAAACGGGTAAACTTGGTGAAGATGTCGTCTATTACGACTCCCGTGATTTAACCACCCATTCAGTTGTTGTAGGGATGACAGGCAGTGGTAAAACGGGTCTATGTGTCACTATGTTGGAAGAAGCTATTCTTGATAATATTCCAGCAATTATCATTGACCCTAAAGGTGATATTACCAATCTCGCGCTGACTTTTCCTGAATTACAGCCACAAGATTTCAAACACTTCATCCATCAGGATGATGCACGTCGTGCAGGGATGGATTTAGATACCTATGCAGCCGATGTTGCTCAAACATGGCAAGATGGTCTTGCTCAGTGGGGCATCGTCAAAGACCGTGTGCGTTGGCTCAAAGGAGCAGCAGAACTGAGCATTTATACCCCAGGGAGTGATGCAGGTTTGCCGATTAGTATTTTGGCATCTCTGCGTGCACCGCGCTTCAATTGGCAAGGGCAAGAAGAAACAGTGCGTGAACGCATCACAGGTATCGTTAGTGCGCTCTTTGCCCTAGCAGGGATGAGTTACGAGCCTGTCAAAGATGTTGAGCATGTGTTGCTATCCAATATCATTGAGACCAATTGGATGCAAGGCAAAGACCTAACCCTTGAAGATATTATCTTGCAAATCAAGCAACCACCATTTGAAAAATTAGGTGTTTTCCCACTCGACCAAGCCATTAGCGAGAGAAAACGCTACAAGCTATCAATGGAATTGAATAACATCATCGCTGCGCCCTCGTTCCAATCATGGTTACAAGGGCAACCACTTGATATTCAAACATTGCTCTATCAACCGAATGGTCGTCCTAAAGTGAGCATTTTCTACACTGCTCACCTCAATGACCAAGAGCGGATGTTCATCACAACATTAATTCTAGAAACCTTAATTGGCTGGATGCGAACGCTATCAGGTACACCTAGTTTGCGAGCCATTCTCTACATTGATGAAATGTTTGGCTTATTTCCACCTTATCCTAAGAATCCACCAACGAAAGAACCCTTGTTACGCTTGATTAAACAAGCGCGTGCTTTCGGTGTTGGTTTGATTCTTGCGACGCAAAATCCTGGTGACCTTGATTACAAGGGACTATCCAATGCTGGGACATGGTTCATTGGGCGTTTATCCTCCGACAATGATCGTAAGAAAGTCATGGCTGGCTTGAAGTCGATGGCAAGCACTGAGGATGAAATGGATTTAGGCGATGTCGAACAATTGATTGCCGATGTGCAACCGCGTGTATTCTTGATGCGGAATGTCCATAATACAGGTGGTCCTATTTTGATGCACACGCGCTGGGCGATGAGCTATCTAGCAGGTCCTTTGACGCGCACTCAAATCGGATGGTTGATGCAGGGTCAAAAACAACAATTAATGGCACGCATGGCACAACAACAATATGTGGGTCAACAAGGTTATGGACAACCACAGGGTGGATACAATCCGCAACAAGGATTTAATCAAGGCTGGACACAACCGCACCAGACAGGTGGTTTTGCAGCACAAGGCGCACCGCCTCCACCACCAAGCTATGGTAATAATCCAATGAGTCCGCCACCCCCACCAGGGTTTGGCGCACCGCCACCTCCTCCAGGGTTCGGGCAACAAGGAGGATTTGGGCAAGGCTATGGGCAACAAACGGGCTTTCCGCAACAAGGAGGTTTTGGTCAACCACAAGGTGGATTCGGCGCACAATCAGCAGGGTTTGGTACGCAGGGGATGCCACCAGTCAATCAAGGCGATACGGGCGCATTCAATACGCAAGCGATGAACACCCAAAATCAACGTTTACCAGGAGATTTCGTCCAGAATAAACCACCTGTCTCATCCAGTATGCAAGAGTATTTCTTGCCGACAATTATGACCAGTCAGCAAGCATTCGCTGCTTACGAACAGCGCACAGGTCAGCGTTTGCCAACACAAGGGCGTGTGATGCTAGCCTACAAACCTGTCTTGTTGGCGCAAACGGCTGTACGCTATCAAGAGAAAAAAGCTGAGATTTTCACCTCGCGTGACTATGGCTTTCATATCCCTGATTTGGAAGCGCGTGGCTTAATTCACTGGGAAGAATATCAAGCACCTGTCTTCGATACGCGTCAATTAGCGCGTGAACCTTTTGCAGAGGCTATATTCCAAGAATTACCACTTGGCTTGCTGGATGATAAACGTTTGAAGGCACTCGAAAAAGAACTCGTAGATTTCTTGTACAACACAGCGAAATTGATTATTCCACATCATGCACAATTCAAGTTATATGGGCATCCTGACCAAGATGTGAGTCAATTCCAAGCACAAGTTTATCAACGCGCGCGTGAAGAACGGGATACTGAAATTGATAAATTGTCCGAGCGCTATGGTGGTCTGATGGATAAGCTAGAAGACCGTCTGCGTCGTAAAGAGCGCGAACTGACAGCCGAACAAACTGAAATTCGAGACCGTCAACGAGAACAACTCTATACCACAGGTGAAGCAGTCCTGAGTTTGTTCCAAGGGCGCACTAATTATACCCTATCGCGTATGAGCCGTGCGACGCGCTATAAACGCCAGACGGAAGAAGATATTACCGAAAGCCAACAAGTTATCGCGGAACTCGAACGCGAGATGTTGCAACTTGAGCAAGAGTACGAACAAAAACTTAATGAATCCAATAATCGTTGGGGACAAATTGCCAATAGTATTCAAGAATACACGATTACACCGTACAAAAAAGACATTCATGTGATGATTTTCGGTGTAGGGTGGATTCCGAATTACTATGTGGCGATGAATGGTCAGCCGATTATTGTGCCAGCAATCGGCTAAAATAGCTTTTCAAGAGGGTACGATTGTTTATGTCGTACCCTTTAGTTTTCTACTTGTGGCAATGCAATCAACTCATGATGTGAAGCATAGTCGAATGCTTCAATCTCACCATTCTGATTGATTCCCCACAATTGATACCCAATTTCTCCTAAACTATTGATAACAGAGTCTAGGCTTACGTTTGCAACTTGCCAACTCTCATCGTATTCAAAAATGATGACAGGGCGAAAATTTCTCAGAGTATTTTGTGCACCTTTCAGAGCGAGGGCTTCACTACCCTGAATATCCATTTTTATTAACTTCAACGAAGTTAGTTGATGTTTTTCGACAATTTCATCAATGGTAGTCACTGAAACAACATGCCGTATGCCGTTTGCTTCCTCATGCCACAAACTAGCAGTGCCCTCATTATTTGAGTACACGTTGACCATAGGACGTTCACTTGGCGTGTCAGAAGCCGCAACAGATTCTACAGTCACGTTTTCAATGTTGTTTCTGCTGAGATTAGCGTTTAGTTTTTCCAAAACAGGGGGGAAGGGTTCTAATGAAATTACTTTTCCTTCGTGTCCCACAAGTTGACTCAAATATAAGGTGTGAACACCAATATTTGCTCCAATGTCCATAACAGTGTCACCCTTAGTTATATTTTTTCGGAAGACTTTATGGATATGAGGTTCATACACACCATTGATAAACAAGTGCCACTCAATATGAGATTGTGTATTCAGATGTAACTTAAACCGATCCAGATAGGTTATCTCTTCTGTGATGCCCTGTTTTTTGCGGAGATGACTAGGATATATGAGGTGGACAATTTTTGTTCCATAAGTTATTCTCGTTTTTCGGCGCATCCATGCAAATGAACGAAGCAGTAAGCGTCGCCAAAATGGAAGTGATGTTGAATTAGACATAAACAAATCCTACCATCTTCACATGACAAATATCATAGCATTGAAACTGAGCATGAACTGTCATATAAGATGTGACTGACTAAAGTGAAATATCATTCTCTAAAAGACCTGCCAGTAAATCAACACAGGCTTGGACATCACTCAAATCAACCGTTTCACTTGTCGTATGTAAGAAACGGGTTGGGATGCTGATACAACCACTCGGAACACCTGCATGAGTTGTTTGAATTGCACCTGCGTCTGTGCCACCACCTGTCAATAATTCCAATTGATAGTCAATACCATCAGCTTCTGCACGGTCAACCATCCAATCAACAATGGGCTTCGGTACAATCAAGCTGGTATCAATTACTTTGATAGCTGCACCGCCACCGAGTTTGACAGCCATTTTGCGCCCATGAATTTCATCACCTGTACCCGTCACATCTAAAGCGATACCAATGTCAGGGTCTACACCAAAGGCGGCTGCTTTTGCACCACGCAAACCAACTTCTTCTTGTGTTGTGAAGACGAAATAGACTTCATTAGGTGTACCTGTTGCTTTGATTTTACGCATGGTTTCGATTGCCACGACGCAACCAATACGGTCATCTAGTGACTTAGCAATGATACGGTTGCCTCGTTGTTGAGTTTCTCGCCAGAAACCTGCGGGATTACCCGCTTGAATCGTCATCTCACCACTATCATCTTGCACATCAATGTAGAAGCTATCAACACTATTCGCTGATGAACGCCCTTTGCCGAAGGCATCGTGGACTGCAATTACGCCAATTGTGCCATCTTCAAACTTGACCCGATTCCCATGTAGTGAAGTATAGAGCAACCCGCCGATATTGCTGAAGCGCAGATATTTGCTGTTTGGTTCGGCGTAGGTTGCCATCACGCCAATTTCATCCATATGAGCAGCAATCATCACTTTTTTGCCATTCCCGATGTCACCCATGCGACAAATGAGATTGCCCATACCATCCACTGTTACCTCATCAGCAAGGTCAGCAACTTCTTCTTTAATCAATGCGCGTATCTGATGCTCATAGCCAGACGGTCCCCACGCTTCAGTTAATTTTTTAATCAAATCGAACACCGTGTTGTTCTCCTAATGAATGTGAATTAGTTATTTTTGATACAGAGCTAAAAAGCGACGGAAACGCCCATCGTTGTATTCTTCAAAAGTTTTCTCAGTCATGTCTTGTTCTATGAAAAACGAGAGGTCTTCGTGTGATAATGCCCAAGGAATGCCTTGCTTTGCTTCGTGAGGCTCACGTCCATGACACAAAATGAGTAACTGACCATTATCTGCGACTAAATTAGCTACCTCTTGCTTAGATTGTTGTTCCATCTCGACTGGTAATGCTTGAATCGTGCGATTCTCGAATACAAAATCAAATCCATCATGCCATACTTGTGGAACTTGGAACAAATCAGCTTGTTGATAACTAACAGAACTACCTGGGAAGCGTTTTTTGCATATTTCGATAGCAGTAGATGAAACATCAAAAGCGGTGACCTTAAAACCGAGTTCAGAAAGATACTCAGCATCATCCCCTAAACCACAACCAATGACGATGGCTGTTCGATTATCGCCTTTGAGCGAATTTTTCTCTGCCCATTTTACAAAATAACTATCAGCTTCCATCCCTGCCCAAGGAGGTGTTGTGTTGTTTTTATCTGCGCGTGAGTAAAGCTCTTCAAACCAGCCTGTTGCATCCCCTTTAGCGAGATATTCTTGAATGATTTCAGGAATTGATTTCGTCATGAAATACCTTACTCAAATGTAATCACATCGCGTGTGATGTTGTTCAAAATGGCTTTGTTTAAGGCGAGGTCATGCTCATAATCCTCTTTGTTGAGGAACGCGACAGGGCTATGAATATACCGACACGGCATACTAACAACCAGTGATGGGACACCTGCATTGCTATTGTGGATGCGCCCTGCATCTGTACCACCGCCAAGTGCAGTTTTTAGTTGATAAGGAATGCCATTCTCATCGGCGACCTGACGCGCAAAATTCAGCAACTGCGGATTCGTTATCATACTTCTATCCATAACTGTCAGCACAGGACCCGACCTGACTTTACAAGCAGGATTCACTGGACTGGTAGGGTCGTCAGCATCCGCAAGGGGATTCGGCACATCATGTGCTGTTGTACCTTCAAGCACAATTGCTATATCTGGTTTGAGCCGTTGAGCAGCCACTTGTGCGCCCCGTAAGCCAATTTCCTCCTGAACAGTGAAGGCAGCAATCACATCCACGTTATAAGGTTCACCTTGGAGAATATCAATCAGCAGTGAGCAACCAACACGGTCATCGAAGGCTTTGCCACGTACCATTGTGTCACTAATTTCAGCATAAGTGCTATCAAAGGTAGCACGAGTACCGAGTTTAGCTTTACCTTCGGCAGAACTTTTGCTGGATGCGCCAATATCAATGCGTAAATCTTTGAGGTCTTTCACCTTTTGGTCACGATTTTTGTGGATGGGTGTCCAGAGAACGACCCCTTGCAATTGGTCTTTGCCAACTTTGACACGCAAGCCAGGCATGATACGCGCTGGCACACCGCCAACATTGATGAAGCGCAACATGCCACTGCTATCATAACCTGTAATCATCATACCGATTTCATCCATGTGGGCAGCAATCATCACTTTGAGGTCACTTTTGCCCGTGCCTTTTTTAATCGCTGTTAAATTACCGACAGCATCAATGTGAATATCAGTCACATGGTCTTTAATCGCATCTAAAATTATTTTCCGCACGGCATCTTCTTCACCAGAGACACCAATGGCATTTGAAAGTTGTTCTAAGAGCATTCATTGTCCTTAGTTTTTAATAATTGATTTTTAGTTTGTGATTCTAGTAGTTGCCAAGCATCATCCACTTTTGGATTCCATCGATATTGTCAATCAGGTTCATCGCGTTTTTCGAGATAACCTAATTCCACTAATTCATCAAGTATTTTTGCTATTAGATTGCCTAAAACATTATCTGACCAGTAAATTGCTTTATGCGTTTCTGAGTCAGTTTCTGCAAATCCAATCTGCATAGCCAAATAATGTTGAGTGACATCAATATCTGTCCAGTCTGATAATTGTTTCTTTAGAGTTTGTACTATCGCTTCAGAACTCATTGCTCAGAACTCAGCACTTTATTTACTTGTATGGACAATCATCGCGCTCACAGCCACCTTCAGCGATGAGGGCTTCAGGACGACCACAGACAGCACACATAGCCCGTTCAGCAGGGAGAATATCATTTTCATCATCGCCATGTAGCACGATGTCATCATCACCTGTCATGCGATTGTATTTGGTCATCGACCCCATCGCAGCCGTTAATACCAGTGGATTGCTATCCGTCATAGCTTTGTTGAGGGCTTTTTTAGCTGCTTCGTATTCCGCATCATTGAGGTCATCTACATAATCACCCAATGCACGAGCCGCTTTCACGCGCTCACTAGCATCAGGGCTATTGTGGAGTGTGTCAATCAAGGCTGCAAATTCAGGATCCATCTTGTTCTCCTAAGCGTTTATCTTAGATAATTCTTCCCATTGAATTGCTTGTAAGAAATCAGCATCTAATGACGCGATGAAGTGTGCTAACAAACGACCAGAGCGTTTAATATCGCGCAAATCACAAGTTTCGACAGGGCTGTGCATATTTCGCAATGGTAGACTCAGCAAAGCTGTTGGGATACCATCACATGCTACTTGAATCGCCCACGCATCTGTACCTGTCGCAGCAGGCGCAACTTCAATTTGATGCTTGATTTCATATTGTTTAGCGGTGTCGATAATTTTATCGAACAATTGTGGATGAATATTTGCCCCAAGTGCTACCGCAGGACCATCTCCTATTTTGATAGCGTCGTCACTGCTAATACCTGGTTGCTCTGCAAAGCCAACATCGAGTGCAATCGCAATATCAGGCTTGATATGTGAAGCAGCCGTTTGTGCACCTTTTAAGCCACTTTCTTCTTGCACTGTTGCAGTCGCATACACATCCCATTGATGGTGCATTGATTGCAATTCGTGAAGCGCATACGTGACAGCAGCAACACAAGCACGGTCATCCATTGCTTTACCAGCTACCAAATTATCATTGAGGTCAATCATGGGTGTATCAGGTGTGATGAGGTCACCAATTCGTACAAGTTTATTGACTTCTGCTTCTGGTAAGCCGACATCAATCACCAATTGGTCAAAGGAGGGATACTTTTTGCGCTCATCTGCTTTCATGAGATGTGGTGGGGTGCTCGCAACATAGCCTTTGACGGGGTGTCGTCCATGTACGATGACTTCTTGGGATAGCATGATGCGGTTATCAACACCTGTCACGCGATGCACATAGATGAAGCCATCGACAATATCGCGTACCATCATGCCAATTTCATCCATGTGGGCAGCTAGCATAATTTTACGTGGCGTTTCTAATGGTGCAGTCGCTTTTTTAATGCCAATTAAGCTACCGAGTTTATCCCGTTGGTATTCATCAACAAAGTCAGACCAACTCTCTCGGATAATCTCACGCACAGGGTCTTCATGACCTGATGGGGCATGAGCATCCACCAATGAACGCAGATGTTCTTTTAAGTTAAACAAGTGGATTCTATCCTTGCAATAAATATCGTTACAATTTTGTTGGGATTGTACCACTCTCTATTAGTGTTGTCACAGTAAATGGCATTAACTCAGAAAGCCCTCACATCTCGGTGAAGGCTTTCGGGTGTCTTTTATACTACTGAATAATCAGAGAAGATTACTCATCTTCTTCCATGTCCATTGGTGGGACGATTACTGCATCAATCACATGGATAACACCATTGGTTGTTTCGATGTCTACCATTTCGAGGACAATGTTTGCTTCGTTAATGGTTACACCCATATCATCTACTGTGATAGTTGCTTCTGAACCATCAGCCATTTCGATGACTGCTGTACCCATGTCATCTACCAAGTCACCCAATTGGAAGCTGTAAACTGTTCCTGGGAATACGTGGTATTGCAAAATCTGTGTCAAGAGAGCGGTGTCTGCAACGATGTCTTCCAAACCTTCAACTGCTGCGAATGCTGCATCGGTTGGTGCAAAGACAGTTACCTCTGCGCTTGGGTCAGCCAAGAGTTCGAGGATTGCTGGGTCTGCTGCTTGGACTGCTGTCAAGAGGGTGGTGAATTCAGCACCTTCTTCTGCGCTTGCCAATTCGATGACAACATCAGCGATGGTGTTGAGTTCTGGCACAATCACAGCGTCAATGACGTGGATGATACCGTTTGCAGCTTCGATGTCAATCATCTCGAGATTGAGGTTTGCTTCTGCAATGGTAATACCTGCTTCAAGGTCGAGTGCGCCTTCTTCGTCAACTGTACCAGCAACGTCAAATGCTTGACCGCTGAGGGTGACTACTGGGAAGCTCACTGTGCTCATGTCGTCTGCTTCTGCGCTTGAAAGACCTTCAACAACTGCGCTGGATGGTACTTCTGCACCAACAACATGGTAGAGAAGAATTTCGTTCAAGCGTGGTGTACCTTCCTCAGTGAGGATCTCGTTGAACGCTTCTTCACCTAATGCTTCTGCCAATGCTGCGAATGCTGCATCGGTTGGTGCGAAGACAGTTAATTCTGCTTCTGGGTCAGCAAGTGCTTCAACGATTGATGGATCTGCTGCTTGGACTGCTGCTAACAATGTTGCAAATTCTGGTTCTTCTGCTTCTGCAGATGCAATGACGATTTCAGCGATGGTTGGTGTTTCCATGTCGTCATCTTGTGCAAATGCTGGCACTACCAATAAAGCTAATACTGCTAATAAACCTAAAATACGTTTCACTTGTGTTACTCCTTTAGAGTTAACTGAGATATTGAACTTCGCTAGGAAGAATAGTTATCGTTTCTAAGTGAGAACCTAGTAATAGATTAAGCAGTAATTAAAGCTGTAATGTTTATGAGAAAGCCTTAAATAGCAGGTGATAGCGACTATAGTAAATAGTATTTATACCATTAAGCGGTGATCCAAAGACCCATTTCATAACGATAGCTTAAAATTAGGGATTAGGTGTATCCGTCGGTGGTAGCAAAATCGGCTGCGTTGCTGTTGGTGTCGATGATGGTGGTACGAACTGCGTATTGGTCGGTGGCACGAATAACGTTGGGGTCGCCGACACAAAACGAGTGGGTGGCACAGTTGGTGAAAAAATAGGGGTAATGCCTGTTGGCAAGATAGGCGTAATGTTCAAATCAAGTGATGTCGCACTTGGAATCGGTGTCGGTGGTGGATTTGTCACAACCAGCGACGGATTCTCTATAGCGAGTTGTGTTAAGTTGATTGGTGTCCATGAAGGTGTGAGTGTTTGTGTCGGTGGTGAGAATAAACCACCTGAGTTGGATTGATAGACAAAAATCCCAAATAAATAGCATGGAATAGTCAAAATGATGATACCGATGAAAATACCGCGCCATGTATTGCGTGACATGCACCCTCACTTCATTGTGATGATTGTATTTCAGACTACATTATAACGCAGATAACAAAAAAGCAGACAGTCTTCCTATCTGCTTTTGTAACATTCTTATTCGAGTTAAACCAGCAACTTATGCTTCTGCTGTTACCTCTGGGTCAGGATTGATGGCTGGACAACCATTGTTGTTTGGGTCACCTGCTTCATTCGGGCATGAATCTTGCAAATCATTGACGCCATCACCGTCACTGTCGGTAGGGCAACCATCTGACCCTGCGCCCGCTTGATTCGGGCAACTATCTTGTAAGTCGTTAACGCCATCCGTATCACTATCAATTGGACAGCCGTCTGCACCAGCCCCCGCTTGATTCGGGCAATTATCAGACGCATCAGGGACACCATCAGCGTCAGAGTCAATTAATGGGCAGCCACCATTGCTAGCATCGCCTGCTTCGTTCGGGCAATTATCGCTAGCGTCGGGTACACCGTCACCATCGCTATCAAGAGGGCAACCATTATTGCTAGCATCGCCTGCTTGATTCGGGCAGTTATCCGCACCATCAGGTACGCCATCACCATCAGTATCGACAGGACAGCCATTATTATTGGGATCGCCTGACTGGTTCGGACATTGGTCGTCGTCATCTTCAACCCCATCACCATCCGTATCAACTGGGCAACCATCACTACCAGAGCCAGCTTCTAATGGGCAAGCATCACGGTCATCCAAGACACCATCGCCGTCACTATCGGCAGGGCAACCATTGAATTCACGCAAACCTGAACGGTCAGGACAGACATCTTGATTATCAGGCACGCCATCCCCATCGCGGTCAGGTGGTGGACAACCATCTGCTTGACTACCTGCAACATCAGGGCAAGCATCCACATTATCAAGCACACCATCACCATCGCGGTCACCCACAGCAGTCGGAGGTACAGTATTCGTCGGTGTCGGAGATGGTGTATTGGTCGGCACACGGGTTGGCGGAATAAATTGGAATGCTGTCGGTTGTAATGGGTCAATCGCTGTTGGACTGGCATCGCTAGTTGGGGTTTGTGTCGGTGTTGGTGATGACGTTACATCCGCACCAATTGGAGTGACAGAGGCTGTGATTTCAATATTGGTTTCGTCATTGCCACGTGCACTACTATTCCCAAGTACCCAAAAGCCAATAATATAGAACGGTAACGTTCCGATGATGATGAAAAATAGAATGCCTCTAATCAGAAGCCGATTATCCGCGAACATGCCCAAATCCTGATTTCATGTGAGTGTTTCATGATGAATTGTGCGTCAGAGGTGTGTGATTTGCAACCTACGGTTGGCTAGCGAATCCCCTATTTGATAGGTTTTTAACAAGTTGGAAGTGGAGCGCATGATAACGCTCCATAGAGGACAAAATTAATTGAGTCGATAACTCTGGTACAATTGACCATCATCAAAACCCCGTTTGCGATAATATTCGCGTGTGCCAATTGCACTGATAACCGCCACACGGTCATAATCTCGCTCTTGTGATAAGTCTAAAGCACGTTCGATCAGTTGTTTTCCTAAACCACTGTGTTGCGCCATGCCCGATTTATCATCACCAATGCCAAGTGATTGTCCATAGACATGAATTTCACGGATAACCGCCGATTTATCCAGTTCAAGATGAATTGCTTCTTGCTCAGAATAGGGCAACAGTAAGCGCAAGAAACCCGCGATTTGCCTATCCTTTGTGATAAATTGCAAAAACACTTCATCACCTACACTGGAGTTATACCAGAGTTCGTCTAGATACAGGTCATCACGCCCAACCTGTTGATAACGAATTTCACGCGCCCGAATATCGCGTGATTGCTCGCCACGTTTTTCAAGTTCTTGCGACACAATTTGACGAAAATTGGTCAGTTGATTGCCTTCAACAATATCTGTGCTCGGAATATCACGAATCACACGTGTTAAGCGACAATATTCAGGCGTATCCTTAAAAGTAGATACCAATACATCTAGTAACTCATCATGTGTGTAAGGTGACCAATCGCCACGCTGATAATATTGCATCAATTCCGCACTTTCGATCAGTGAGCAAGGATAGACTTTCAACTCATCAGGGCGGAAATCAGGGTCTTCAAACATTTTACGATAATCAGCAATGTCTAACTGAGGGTTACTACCATAGAGATTCGGCATCCAGTGAGCATGAATTTTGAATCCTGCTTGGCGTAACAAACGTACCGCACGGCGCGTCGCTTGCACCCGATGTCCACGACGATTTGCAGCTAACACATCATCATTCAAACTCTGAAAGCCAATTTGAACCTTAGTGCATCCCAACCGACGAATGCGTAACACTTCAGCTTCATCAATATGGTCAGGACGTGTTTCCACGACCAAACCAACCACTCTACAATCTGCGGTTTCATTACAGCGATGTGCTTCTTCAAGTTCTTCCCAAGTGCCATACTCATCAATGGGTGACCGTTCAATCACACCTGTCGCAATATCTTTGACCAATTCTTTAGAGCGACGCATCTCTTTTCGGTAGACATTTTGCACTACTTGATTATAGGTTTGTTGGAATTGCATCCCTTGAATAGTGACATTCGTCAGATTATTTTCTGGATGTAATTGTGATTGTGATTTAAGCGCATCCCATACTTCTTGACGACGGTCAATACCATTACCAAAATCGTGCAGAGCATCAAAGATGCGCTTCGTGAACCAAATCTGGAATGTTTCTGGATAGAATGACCACGTACCACCGAGGATAATCACCTCAATTTTATCGGTAGGGTGTCCCATATTGTAATAGGTCAACAAGCGTGTGTACGTCTGTAAATAGGGGTCAAAGCTATTTTGCTCAGCACGTTGCGCTCCAGGTTCATCCGATAGGTAACTTTTCGGCATTCGCACATCGTTCGGGCAGAAAATACATTCACCAGGGCATGGAAATGGTTTGGTCAAAACGGTTACAGGCGTTACACCACTAATGGTTCGCATCGGCTTGCGACGCAATTTGAACATTTGCTCCTCATCATAAGGAGGCAAGCCATATTGACCTGCAAAATGACGATAGGCTTGCACCAATTGTGTGCGACTGTGAAGAGCTTGATTATCTTTGCGTGTATGCTGACGCAATAATTTGCTCAGTTCGTCACCTGTTGGACGCTTCGGCATCGCGATAATTTCTTTCAAAATCGCAACGAGCGTCTCACGATGGAAGTCAAAATCGAAATCGTATTTGGATTGCATTGGGCTATCCGATTATTTTTAAGACAGATATAAGCATAATTCTATCAAATCGTGCTGACTGAGTCAGTGGTGAAGGCTTTTACCGAATTGTTCTAATTTGGCAGGAGATTTTATTTTGGATAAATCTGTTGTAATCTCTATTCAGATACACCATCTACCTGCAATTTGGGGCAACATAACCTAGATGACAAAGAAATTGGGGCTAAATTATGTCAATAGCCCCTCTGAGAGTTAAGTGCTCAATGCCTCAGTAAATGATTTTTCGTCTTTTTCGATATACGCCCAGATACGCTTCTGCATATAACGATTCTTGAGCAAACTTGCCACGAGGACAATCCCCAGCAATAAACACGCCACCAGTTGAGCATACAGCAATGGATAATCAAATAAGCTAACAGGCGTGAACTCGAACAGATTCGGCATCATATACATTGTCACAGTCGTGAAAATAGCAAAGCCAATCAAAACAGCAATCGCCCGTCTGAATTGGCGATAGGTGCTGAGGTCATAGAATTTCCAGCCAAGTGTCAGCAAGACATTGTGCATATTGAAGAACATCACAAAAAAGGTCACCATCGTTCTCGCAATATCTGTGTCGCGGTTCGACCCAAAATAGGCAGTAATGTAAACTAGTATCGTCATGATTGAGCCAACAAAGGCAACTGTTGTGATGTAATCAACTACATCACGTCGATAATTTTTGATGAGTTCAGGGCGAATGAGTGGAATCGTCATCAATAGGGCTGGCATATTCAAACTACTGAACGTCACCCAGCTAATCTGTATCGGTGTAATCGGAAACGGTAGAGCAATCATCAGCGCAAAGACAAAGAAAGCAATGTGATAAGCACCCCGTATCAAGAACATCTTAGTCGTACCAAAAATGGTCTGCGTGATTTCGTGCCCTTCAGCAAAGGCAAGCGGTAGGGTAGACATCGCATTGTTGAGTAGCACAATATCGGCGATATCTTTGCTAATTTGTGTGCCATCATTCATGACAATTGCAAGTTCAGCTTGTTTGAGCGCAGGTACATCATTAACGCCATCGCCAACCATTGCTACATACTCACGCTGACTTTGCAGTGCTGCCACGATATGCCGTTTTGTATTTGGCTCAACACGCGCAAAGACATTAGCTCGTTGCACAGCTTGTGTGAATTCACTATCGGACATCGCGTCAAGTTCTTCACCAGTGTATGCCCCAGTGATGTCCATACCTGCTTCTTGTGCAATTGCTTTCACTGTTTCGATATTATCGCCACTGATGACTTTGAGGCTAATATCTTCTTGTCGGAGGTTTTGTAGGGTTTCTTGAATATCATCACGGATTTGGTCACTCATGACAACGTAAGCTACGACATGAACATCATCAACAATATGGTCGCCTGACGGTTCGCTGTTTAGTTTGCCCCATGCCAATACACGCTTACCACTTTGGCTGAGTTCTATCGCTGTTTGATAATGCTCATGATCTTTAGGAACAAGGCGTTCAGGTGCACCCAGAACCCACGTTGCATCTTGGAAGACAACCGCCCCCCACTTGCGACCACTCGTGAACGGAATTTCACGGTCTTTTTTCAAACCTTTCGCGTGGGCGCGTCCATCCAAATAATCTGTGATAGCAGAAGCTGTGCGATTCTGATGAGCTAGATTTTCTAGATAATCAACCAAGGTCTGCTCAATATCTTGAATTGATGTACCATCTAGAGAACGAATGTCATCAACGGCAAGTTCGTTTTTGGTGAGTGTGCCTGTCTTATCGAAACACAGCACAGTAGCATTGGCGAGAGATTCAACAGCATTCACTTTTTGCACCAGTGTATCGCGTCGGCTGATTTTAATTGCACCAATCGACAATGCTAAAATTGCTGTTAGCACAAGACCTTGTGGTACAAGGGTTGTCACCACGACAACTGCATTACGAACCGTTGCTAAAAATGGTAGCGGTGGTGCAGTCGATAGCAAATTATTGACGAAAATCAGAGGGACGATGACGAGCATCACCAACACACAAATTTCGACTACAATATCCAGACGTTTTTGGGTTGGTGTACGAACGCTCTTATATTCTTTGGCGGTTTCTGTTAGTTGATTGATATTACTATTTGCACCGACGCGTGTTGCCCTCATCAAACCTGTTCCAGCCACACAGAACGACCCACTATAAATTTCAGAGTCTTTCTCTTTGAGAACAGCATCACTCTCGCCTGTGAGTAATGCCTCATCCATTTCGAGGGAATCTGCTGTCAGAACCACACCATCAACCACCGCCTTTGTTCCTGGTTCAAGCACAAGTACATCATCTTTGACAACTTCTTTCATTAAAATTTCTTGTGCTTGTCCATTACGGATGACAATGGCTTTCTGAACAGTGAGTGTCGCAAGGCGGTCAAGGCGAATCTTCGCATTAATTTCTTGAATCATCCCCAAGAAGGTGTTCATGAAAACACTAATCCCTGCAAAGAAGACCGTGCCATAATCTTGCAGAACAAGCACTATCCCAAGCAAGGAAAATAGAACAATGTTAAATAGATTGAAGACATTCTCGCGTACAATATCCCAATACGTGCGATTGACACGAGCGACATAATCATTGACTTCGCCACGTCGCACACGCTCTTGAATATCGGTGTCTGATAAGCCACTATAATTTTCGGCTGATGATTGGGCTTGCTTGGAAATGACTGATTGTGCCATGCAGTATCCGTTGATGACTTGAACAGTGATATAAATGACGTAGACTAAAACCTGACTTGAATAATCTAGTTGTCAATACGTTAAACACCGAATCGTGTTGCACGTTTTGCTTTTGCAAGCTATCGTGTGAATTATCATTATCGCTTGATAGTGTATCAATTAACAGCTAGAGTATGTGCGATAGTCTGATGGGATGCAACATTGCATTTGCTGAGGGCTAATAAGACTGTAAACAACCAACACCTGAATTACAGATAGGTGATAATGGACTTTCGTTTTCGACTTTTACTTGTGACATTTTTCGCACTACTTGCAATGGCATCTTGGACATTGCCTGAATGGTGGGCATTTGCTAACCCTGAGTCGCCTGTGGCGCAGGGGTTGCCAGGCTTAGAACTCGAAGCGCGTGCGATGTTCGATGATTTGGAATTGGATGAACAACGGGCTTATTTTGCCTTGTTCGAAGGTGATGAGGATTCAGAGATTGAGCCACAAGAAGCATGGGCATTAGCATTAGTACGAGCGCGATTTTTCTCTGAAGAGACATCTGCTCCCGAAGCAACAGAGGCATTTGAAGTTCCTGCTGGTGCGAATGTGATTGCTACAGGCATTTGGCAAGGTATTGATGAAGTCCGCCAAGCAGAGGGTGATGCGATTATTTATCGTCTATCAGATGGCACACGCTTATTGCGGTTTGATGAAAATTTTACGAGTTCACTTGCCCCAACCCTCAACATTGTCTTCACACGGAATCCTGACCCGACAGACGAACGCGGTGTTGGCGTTGACTTTATTGATGTTGGCGTTCTACGAGGTAGCATGGGCGCACAGAATTACACTATTCCTGATTCTGTTGATTTCAGTCGTTATCCTGTTATTGCGCTCTATTCACGCGAATTTGACCAAGTGCTTGCAACGATGACAGTTCGCTAAACCATACCTAGAGTGCTCATGAGTTGATCAAGATTAACACGCATATCGTCAATATCGTCGTACATCACATGGCAACATTCTTGGATTTCGGCAACAGCTTCACCATAATTAGATTGAATTGCGCCACATCGTCCATCTAAAATCATCTCACATAAATGATGCATTGTTTCTAGCGGTGGTGTAGCGTGATGTGTTAAATACTCCAATAAATCAGGCAATGCACTACTCTCGTGTTGCATGTAATCTGTGAGGAAATTGACTGTCTGCTGGCGAATTTGGGCAATCCGTTGTCCTTGCGCTTTGGTTAAACCTCGTGGATGTTCCAGCATTGCAGTGCAGAGGTCGATGATATAAGTTCCGTATTCAATCGTCGTTGCCATAGATAAAGGCTCTTTGCGTGTTGAAATTATTATGTGACACTATCATAACGTAATGAGATGTAATATACAATTGATTTGCTGTCATGACTTCTATAGCAATTGTTAAGGTTCTGTGGATAGACACTCATGATTTACACAGCTAAATCCTCTACAATAATACTAAGTTGTGAAAAGTATCACGAATAAGGCAAGTATGTTCCGAACAATCATTCTTCGACTAGGTTTACGCTATATCAGCCGTCGTTTTTTCCAGAGCTTATTGTTTATTATTGGGGTTGCACTCGGTGTAGCGGTTGTCATCGCTATTGACCTCGCAAATGGCAGTGCAAGTCGTGCTTTTGAACTTTCTTCGGAAAGTGTTACAGGGCGTGCAACACATCAAGTTATCGGTAGTGCAGATGGTATTTCATCTGATATTTACACGAATTTGAGGCTTGACCTCGGTATCCGATTGAGTGCACCTGTCGTCAGTGAATTAGTACGAGCTGACGACGTACCACAACCGCTCCGTTTACTAGGCGTTGACCCTTTCGCAGAACCGCCTTTCCGCAATTATCTATCCACAATCGAAGTCATCGGCGAAGATGATATTGATGCTTTTGAAGCCCTCAATCGCTTCATTGCAGAACCCAATACGATTCTGATTAGTCAGACACTCGCAGACGATATTGACAAGGCACCTGGCGATAGCATCACCTTGAGTTTTTCAGGGAATCGACAAGAGGTACGTATCATTGGTGTATTGCGTCCTTCTGATTCACTCAGTCAACAAGCACTTGATAATCTCATCATGACCGACATTGCCACGTCACAAGAAATCCTTGGTCAAGATGGCATCATCACACGAATTGACCTTCTCTTAGATGAAGATGATGACTTAAATGCTATCCGTGCAATTTTACCCGCAGGAACGCAACTCGTCAGCACAAGCGACCAAGGCTCAGCACTCAGTCAAATGACCGATGCTTTCGAGATTAACTTACAAGCCTTATCATTATTAGCAGTCGTCGTTGGCGTTTTCTTGATTTATAACACTGTCACATTCAGCGTGGTGCAACGTCGTCCTGTCATTGGCATTTTACGAAGCCTTGGCAGTACCAAACGTCAGATTTTTGCTTTCATCATTGGTGAAGCATTTATTCTGGGCATCATCGGGACAATTCTAGGCGTGGGTCTAGGTGTTATCTTTGGACGCTTTACGGTTGGCATCATCACACAAACGATTAATGACCTCTATTTTTCGGTGACAGTCAACACAGTCAGTGTATCGCCATTTACACTCTTCAAAGGCATAGCACTCGGCATTATCGCTAGCACAGGAGCATCCATTATCCCTGCGATCGATGCCACACGCACATCACCTTCTGGGTCGATGAAGCGTAGCTCGTTCGAAGAAAAAACTGCCGAACTTGTACCATATATCACAGGTGGGGCGGTTGTCTCCTTGATACTTGGCTACTTAATTTTGCAGATACCGACCACCAATCTATACATCAGCTTCACAGCATTGTTCTTTGTGATTTTTGGTGGCGCATTGTTCACCCCCATTATGCTAATTCTTGCGATGCGTGCTTTGTTGCCTGTGACCTCAGCCTTATTTGGTGTGCTTGGACGTATGGCTCCACGCGCCATTATTCGCTCACTGAGTCGCACGAGTATTGCTGTTGCTGCATTGACAATTGCGGTGAGTGTCATCATTGGTGTGAGCGTCATGATTGGTTCGTTCCGCAATACTGTTGCCAATTGGCTTGATAATACCCTCGCGGCTGATATTTACATCTCGCCACCCAATTTGACTGCGAATCAATCCACAGTGGATGTTGACCCACAGATTGCTAGTTTGGTCGCTAAGGTTGAGGGAGTCGATACAGTTTCGACCTCGCGTACTGTTCAAGCAACAGCCCCAGACTATCCAGAACTCCCACCTGTGAATTTGGTAGCGGTTGATTTTGACTTAGCAGGCGATGCGCGTGAATTCGTGTGGTTGGATGGCAATAGTGCATCGGAAGAACTCGCGGATGGTCGCATCATGGTCAGTGAACCCTTCGCCTTCCGACGTGGCATCACGCAAAACAATAATACACTCACATTATTGAGCCCTGAAGGCGAACAAACCTTTGAAATTTTCGGTGTTTTTTACGATTACAGTACTGACCAAGGTACTGTCCTGATAAATCGTAACTTGTACAATCAATTCTGGGACGATCCCTTCGTGACAGCCGTTGCAGCCTTTGTTGAGCCTGATGCAGACCTCAATAGTGTCATCGAAGTATTAGAAGATGATGTACTAGCATCCTATGATGTCGAAATTCAGAGTAATCGTGCTTTGCGTCAAAATGTGTTCGATGTCTTTGAGCGTACTTTTACCATCACAATTGCCTTGCGCTTACTGGCAACCTTAGTTGCTTTCATCGGCATATTATCAGCATTGATGTCACTCCAATTAGAGCATACCCGTGAATACGGAACAATGCGTGCAACAGGCATGACACCGAATCAACTAAGACAATTCACTTTCATCCAAACAGGCTTGATGGGAACTGTTGCAGGTGTGATTGCAATTCCGATTGGTATCTTGCTAGCAATGGTACTGATATATGTTATCAATGTACGGAGTTTTGGCTGGACAATGCAATTCGAGATTATCTATGGTGAGGTCGCACAAGCATTTTTAGTGGCAATCGGAGCCGCCTTGTTAGCAGGAGTCTATCCCGCCTACCGTCTCGCTAAAATGAATGTGAGTCGCGCTTTACGTAGTGAGTAAGATTATTCATGGGCGCGTCGGATGCGCCCACTTTATAATTAGTCTTCTAATGTTTGACGTGTAATCCGATTGTCATAATATTTGATGGCACTATTCGCCATGCTATTGAGCGACTGAATGTTGAAAAAAGCATTAATAATCGGTCCTGCCAATGGCACAAAACCCATCGCCAAACGTGCAGGAACACGCGCACTAATACGGCTTGCTAATTTGAGAGCTAGTTTATTGCTGATGCGCCTTTCCATCTGCTTCTCGAACACACTATCCCGAATTGGAACGCGACTCTGTGCAGAGATGACGAGTTCACCTATATCGTCTTGTTGCCTTAACGCACGCACCATCTCGTGAGCAGCTTCATCGCCACCAAAGTCATGCACTAAATTATCGAGAACATTCATTGTCTTGATGACGATATTATTTTCATCTTTGTCATCACGAATCGTCATCAGACGCTCATACCCATCATCGGTCAGGGCATATTCAAAGGCATTCAATGAAATTGCCATATGGTCAAGGATATGTGCGTTGTAGTAGCTATGATTCGCCCACAAGGTCAGGATATTGCGTAAATCAGAGTGTTGAGCTGTTTCAATGACGTATGCGCCTTTAAGCGCACCGATACCCCAACTCATATACGCCATCTTATGAATCAGATAGGCAATACCAGCAGGTATCGTTAGCGTGTGTAAACCAGGAATTGCCATTTCTGCACCTCCTGCTAGCCCAGCCCATGCCAATTCACCATTTGTCCAACTCTGAAGGCTATCATGCGCCATCGCATCTTCAATGGCTGTTTGTGGGTCGCCTCCAAGGTCATCAAATGCCATAATGATGGCTTCTGCTATTTGTTCTTGTAATCCCATGTTGGTTTGTTCTTTCATCTGCAACGTTTGACACTCATTATAACGAAACTTATTATCCTATCGTTGCATTTCTTTCGGAACTTTTACGCAAAATTAGTGTTATATTGGTTGAGTTGACCGAGTTAAAGGTATTTTTATGAAGTTTATCCAGCGTATTTTGTTTGAAATTTTCCGTTTTCCTATTGCGATGTTCTGGCGATTACGCGGTTGGCGCATTAATCGGGAAACGATTGAAGACGATGTTGCAGTTTTGACGGGTGCACCCCATACCTCAAATTGGGATTACATGAACTTTTTGCTAGCGGCGATTACGCTCCGTCGCAAAATCTTTGTGACCATCAAAAGTGAGTTGTTTTTCTTCCCATTGGGACCAATTCTCAAAGCATTGGGGGGAATTCCGATTTATCGTGACAGGTCACACAATTTGGTCGACGACCTTGCAGAACGCCTCAGAAATGCAGACCGTATGTTGCTCTTATTCACCCCTGATGGTACACGCAGTTATCGCCCCTATTGGAAAACAGGCTTTTATTGGGCGGCCAAAGAAGCAGGCGTGCCGATTATTCTCGGCGTAGCAAATTACAAAGATAAAACTGTAGATTTACAGTATCAGTTCATGCCATCAGGTGATATTGAAGCAGATTTCGTCGGTATTCGTCAACGACAAAAAAACGGATATGGCTTGTATCACGAAAAATCCAATCCTGTTGTCACGCGTGCCATGTACGAACAACAACTCGCAGAAAAAGAAACTGCTATCTCGGCATTAGAACAAGACAACGACAATACAGAACAACAAGAATTAACAGCATAAATGTAGAATGGGCGAGGCACACTCGCCCGTTTTTACCCACGCCAAATCAGATGACTATCGCCAAATTCGTGCCAGAGATAACCTTCTGCAATCGCCTCACGATATGCTTCTCGGATACGATCTTCACTTGCTACGGTATAGAGCATCGCTAGATGACTAGTCACAGGGTCGTGTAAACCTGTAATCAGACCATCAATCACATGAATTCCTACTTTCGGATGAATATAGCGACGTGTGAAACCAGATTTTGCTTGTACAACTGTTCCATTCCAACTAGATTCTAGAGCACGCACAACAGTTGTCCCGACAGCGACGATTCGCTGATTGTCCTCTTTAGCTTGATTGATAATTTGTGCTGTTTCATCAGAGACACTAAATGGTTCAGGATACAGCGTATGTGCTTCAATATCATCGACTTCAACTTCAAGGCTTGATACACCTGTATGCAGTGTGATTTCAGCAATTTGAACCCCTTTATGTTTCAAGGATTCAACAACAGACTCAGTGAACGGATAGGCTGCTGAGGGCATTTCGACACTGCCGCGTACCCGCGAAAAGACAGTTTGATAATGTTGTAAATCATAGGCTGATTTGACATAACCATAGCGAATAGGTTCGCCAATCTTATCCATTGAACAAACAACACAGCCATCAAATTGTACGAACCATAAACGGGGTAAATTGGGATAAGGTGCAATCAGCTTTGCTTGTAACTCACCGATGCTTATCACATCACCATGTTTTAGGGCTAAAGGACCTGGTTGAGATACACTCCAGCGTGGTTCAGCGAGCCATAATCCGCGTCCGTAATCTGTCGCTAAATTTAAGCGAAACTCTCCAATGCGTCCTTCAGCAGGTAAACTCGCAGGCATCGTTGCGCTATTATTGACCACAAGCACATCACCTGTACGGAATTGGTCTGCGAGATTGTGAAATTGTGTATGTTGATGTCCTTCTGATGTGCTCACCATCAAACGAATGCTATCACGTGATAAACCTCGTTCAGATGCAGGGCATGTTGCGACGAGATGCTCAGGTCGGTCAAAGTGTAATGAACCCACTTTCATGATGTCACCTCCCATACTTCCGCTTGTGCTGAAAAGCGTTGACCACTAATCGCCATATGATCTTGTCCGAGTAACCATCCCCAAAACGGCAAGGTGACATCAGGCAGAGGACGGTCAGAAATATCATCATTAGGGAATGCGTCTTGGTGCATGTCAGTTCGCATATCACCAGGGTCAACACTAATAACCGCTACATTTTGTGCGTGGAGTTCATTCGCCAGTGTCTTGGAGATGAGGTCAAGAGCAGCTTTACTTGCCCCATAAGCACCCCATCCTGCATAACCACCAAGGGCAGCATCACTGCTGAGATTGACCACTAAGCCATCAGATAAATAGGGCAATAATTTTTGTGTGAGTGTAATCGGTGCAATGACATTTACTCGGAATACGTGTGCTAATGCGTCCAAATCATAATCTGTCAACGATGGCATTGGCAATGTCCCTAGCGTTGAAGCATTATTGAACAGTAAATCAAGCTGTCCGTAGTTAGCGACGACATCAGCAATTGCCTGTTGGTGTGCCTCATCACTAACATCGCCTACAAGCGCGTGAATGCTTGCATCCGCAGTTTCTAGTTCGGATGCCGTTGCGGTTAGAGTATCAGCCGTGCGTGCCGTGAGTATCAAGTCATAGCCTTGATGAACTAACCAGCCAGCTAATGTTTTGCCTAAACCTTTACTGCCCCCTGTGATGAGAGCTAATTTTTGTTGAGTCATGGTGTCTCCCTTGTGCGATAAGTTGTAGTCTTATCGTAAATGAGAGACACACTTTAAAAATCGTCCATAAGATGAGGATTCGACTTGTACCAACGGTCAATCAAGGCGTTGCTACAGGTTTATCATCTACCTTTGCACCAAGGTCTTCTGGCTGGAAGTGTGCACCATAAGTTGGTGTTGGTATTTCAGTATAATGAAACGGTTCTTTGCGTGGTGGCATGAAGCGCATCATGAATCCCACAAGTTTTAGCCCATAATGTGTTGACCATCGGAAAATACTGTGTGGTTTCTCAAAACCCATCGCATAGAGCAGAGGGTCATCCATGAACGACTTGATTACCTCACGGATAATGGGACGCAAAATAGCAGGATACCAACTCAAGAATAGATTGACTGTTGCTTCACCAATAGCGCGATTCGCATCATCATATTTGAAATACTTTTGTTCATGTGCGATATTGAATCGTTCGTATTCCTCAATCGACTCAGGTATATCTTGGATATTCATACGAATACCAACTTCACGCCAAAAGTGAAAATTCGCCAGATTTTCGTGTTCAGTGGGTGTGCGCCAACCATATTTTCTGTGCCAACGAATGGGTTCAAAAACAAACGTCGATAGCACATAGAGCATATCTTCATTTTTGAGATTCCAGCGTCCATGCAAACGATTCATCGTTGCGATGACTGTTTTGCCATAGTCACTGTCATAGCCTTTTTCTGCCAGACCTGCCAACATGAGAGTCGTATCGTCATAGCGTTTTTGTCCATGTTGCTCAAACTGCCCTGATGCCGCCAAAATTCGGCTGGTATGGGGCACAGCATAAGTACGGAACAGCGCAAATTCCAGCGACTTTTTAATCAACCAAGGGTATTCATACGCCCCAACAAGATAAGTGATTTCTTGACAATCGTCTTTTGGGTCTAACTGTAAGACCCGCTTCAATACATCGTAACGCCCTGCCATAATATGCCTCATCAATTCCTTATAATAAGTATGCCATCTTAGAATCAAAGTAGGGTATGCTTCAAGGCTAAGTCACAATGATTAGGAGATGAAGATGCAAGCTAATCAACAAAATCAATTTGATATTCGTTGTGAATGGGGAGAGCGAGGCATTGATGCTCTCAGAGAAGGTAGTGACGTAATCGTTATTGTGGATGTTTTATCATTTTCGACTTGTGTGTCTATCGCAACCCATAATGGAGCGATTGTTTATCCATTTTACTCAAAAACGCAATCGGCTGAGAACTACGCTCACAATCAACATGCCTTACTCGCCACCAAAAATCGGAATGCAACAGGGTATACTCTGTCTCCTAAATCCTTAATGACTATTCCTGACAAAACCAAGATTGTACTCCCATCACCGAACGGTTCAACTCTTTCAACAATGACAGGTAACATCCCAACATTTGCTGGATGTCTCCGCAATGCGCGTGCCATCGCAAATCATGCCTCACAAATTGGTAAACGTGTGAGTGTTATTCCAGCAGGTGAACGCTGGTTCAGTATTGATTTTTCATTACGTCCATCCCTAGAAGATTACATCGGTGCGGGGGCAATTATCCACTATCTATCAGGCAAAAAGTCAATTGAAGCACAAGTCGCAGAAAATACATTTACACACTTCAAAGATAATTTGCATGACTGTTTTCAACAAATTGGTTCTGGGATTGAACTAATCGAAAAAGGCTTTGCTGAGGATGTCTATTTAGCATCACAATTGAATGTGTCAGATGTTGCACCACGATTGATTGACGATGCTTATCAAGCCTATTCTGCAACATCATAACAAGATACAACGTAGCAGACAGTGATTGACACAATAGGAAAATGTCATGCTTAAAAATCGCTCTCGTCTACAACGCATTGCACTCATTTTTGCTGATATGCTTGGTTTATATCTTAGCTTGTTGCTTATCCTGTGGTTTCTCACAGATGAATGGCTATTCTTCGTCAATATGTTTGTGAGTCTCATGCCAGGGATTTTCTATCTGATTCCAATAGGACTCATCATTGTACTGTGGCTACGTAGTAAACACACATTTATTTTATTGCTTTTGCCGATTATTACATTTTGTTGGCTCTATATTCCTGCTTGGATGCCTCGCTCAGTTGAACCCATTGATGGCACACGATTATCGCTCCTGACCTACAATCTCCGCGCAAGTAATACCAACACGGATGCACTTGATGAATTATTAGCTAAAACTGATGCAGATATTGTTTCCTTGCAAGAGGTTAGTGTGGAAATTGCTGACCATGTTGAGGCAAATTGGGCGGATGAATACCCGTATATCATTCGATTTACAGTTGAAGATGATCCAGCGTATGCGAGCCAATTAACCTTACTCGTCACAGATGTCGCTCAATATTCAGGACGTTTGTTACTCAGTCGCTATCCGATTAATGACCAAGAGATTGTTGCTTCATCTGTTGGTACAACACTATATATTCGAGCATCAATCACAATCGAAGAACAAGAAGTAACTATCTACAATGTACATTTGCCACCGCCACTGCCTGATAACAGTCTGTTCAGTACAGCTACACGCAGTCAAAATTTAGTGACCCTCTTGGATTCTGTCCCATCCGAGTTTGTGATTTTGATAGGGGATTTCAATATGTCTGACCAATCCAATGATTATCAATCTGTCACATCACAATACACAGATGTTTTTCGTGCAACCCAAAGTGGTTTCGGCAATACATGGGCGAACGGCAATAATCTGAGTCCCTTCTTAGGGTTTGTGCCGAGTATCATCCGCATTGATTATATTTTTGTCAGCAATGATATTACGCCACAATCATCACAGGTATTGTACGAAGGTGTCAGCGACCATTACCCTGTATATGCTGAAGTTGTCATCAAATGAAATCTCAATGAGATAATTTAAGTTTAAAATAGATGTACAGAACACGATTAAGCAATCCTCTCCAGATAGCTCATGTTCTGCTTCATTTTCTGCGCTATAGTAGTATCAACCAAGTGAAACATTAGAAGAAAGATGGATAGTCATGGGTAAGTTTGACGACCTATTGAACCGTCGTAAACAAGAAGATGCGATGAAAGCAGATAACCGTCTGCCTCCTGGTCAATCGTTGACTAATAAATTCCCTGTGTTGACCTATGGTCCAACCCCGAAGTTCCAAAAAGCAACATGGGATTTGCGTGTATTCGGCGAAGTCGATAAAGAAATGTCATGGACATGGGATGAATTCACCAAGTTACCAACCAAAACAATCACCACAGACATTCACTGTGTAACGCGTTGGAGTAAATTCGATACCACATGGACAGGTGTGCCCTTCACCGACTTCATCAAGTTATTCGGTGTTAAAGATAGTGCACGCTATGTTATCGCGCATTGTGATTATGGCTACACCACCAATTTACCAATCGAAGCTATGATGGATGATGACGTATTACTCGCTTACATCTATGAAGGCGAACAATTGCAAGAAGCGCATCTGATGGATCACGGCGGTCCCTTGCGGACACTTGTCCCCAAACGTTATCTCTGGAAAAGTGCCAAATTCTTACGTGCACTAGAATTTTCCAAGACAGATAAACCAGGTTTCTGGGAAAAAGCAGGCTATCACAACGATGGTGACCCTTGGAAAGAAGAACGCTACGGACGACGTGGATTCTTTTAAACACAACTTAAGTTATGTACAAAGGACGGAGACACACCGTCCTTTTTTATTAGTCACTCGCGGATTGTGTTGCTGCAATTTGTGTCTGACGTGCTTGTTCAGTAGCACTACGTTGTAATGGGATAGCTGTTGCTGTACCTTCAATAAAAGGGATGAGGTCATCATTGCGAACGGCTTCTAAGGTCATTTCAAAATTGAGGGCATCTTCTGTAGTACGTGGTCGTAATTCCTCAATTTGAGGGGCTACAATTGTTGCCACTTGGGCATCCCGAATAGCATTTTCTGTTGCATATTCATCGACAGGAAAAGCAACCACTCCTGACCCAATCGACACTAAACTAATCACAAACATTACCATCGCAATACCACCAACAACCCACAACAAACGCCGATTGTTGGTACGTCGCTCGGCAGTGACATCAGCACGATTGATAAAATTAATGAGCTTGGTTTCATTGTACTTTTTGCTGAGGTCAAGCGTGTCGAATCCGCGCAGATAATCAGGAACTGTCGTCTGTTCTAAAATAACAGGCACAATGATATTGTCGTTTTTTGCATTTTGAACGTCTTGCTTAAGGTCATTATCTTGTGTGGCACGCGGTGTTAACACAAGAATAACCATCTTATTTTCCACACGTAGCGATGCTGTCGCAATATCGTTCTGTATAGACTGTGCATGGTGAGCATCGGCTCCACTATACATAATTTGAATTTGCACGATGTAAGACTCCATCAATGGTCGAATGACCCTCATTATGCTTGTAGAAATAGCCCATGACCATATCTTTTGCCTGATGAATGCATGATTCTAATAATTTGTTACAATTTTCACAGATTAGTAAATGATGAAGCCGAGTCTAGGCGACTATACTACCCGTGCGGTAAACTAAGGTCATAAACAGACTGTAATAGCAACATGGAGATGAGTTTCGATGTCAACGAGTTCAAAAACATGGTTTTACTCTAAACCTGAACCACGTCCTTACTATATTGAGGAACGTGTTAACCACACCCTCTGGAAAAATCGCGTACAAGGCTTATTCATGAGTTGCACCCAAGCAGAAAATCCCATCAAAATGGAAGGCAACTGGAATGGTATCCCTGTCTTATTTGAATGGGAGCCTGGTGATTACTTCATTTTGCGAATGGGCGAGGAGCGCAAAGACTTAATCGGTGTACTCCGCCAGATTT
>JBCCSC010000004.1:0-210228 GCA_039200705.1 Chloroflexota bacterium | reverse complement strand
TTTTTGCACACCACACGTGCCTAGACCCTCAGCATGTTTAATGATGCACCGCAGGGTTTGGGGCTGGAGCGTCACCCCAAAGTGCCTATGTATTCGTTTCTAACGGAGTCCTAGCCTTTCGGCATGACTCGGGCTGGTCAACATGGACATGAAATTCGCTCATTCCATGCCCCGTAGCTTGCTACGTGGTCGTTGACTAACGATTATACGAAAAATTAGCTATCTCCTAATGGGAGTTTAGCTAAAAATCGTTCGGTTATCAGAACACTACGATGGCGTAATAACCGACTAATTTCTTCTACTGGCATTCCATTTTTGTACATATTCGCAACCGCAGAGCGTCGCAAATCATCAGGAGTAACGTGTCCCAAACCAGCATATTGGGATGCGTTGCGAATGATGAGCCAAATGCCATCAGGTGATAATCCTGCTTTGGCGATGCGACCACCTTTCCAGATACGACGAATGATAGAAGTATGTTCAGGAGGATTGCCTAATGCAGCACGCCAACGGTCAATGGCAGTCACAACAGGCACAGGCATATCAACGAAACTGTCATCATTCATAGATAACACCACTTGTTTTTTTACCATGGTGATGTCGCGCCATTTTGCAGCCGAAAGTTCTTCTCGACGGAGTGCCATTGTGCATAAGGTCAATGCAACGACGTTATTTCGTAACATCTGATTATTTGAGGTCGCCATATCACGCGCGGCAACCATAATGCGCTTAACTTCGTCAGGGCTTAGCAATTTATCAGGTGTGGGATTTTTCTTAATAGATGGCACACTGACACTCTGAATTTCAGTCGCTACATCACGCTCCAGCATATCATCTTCTGCCATTAGGTCAGATAGAGTAACGATTGTTGCGCGTGCTTGGTCAAGGGCTTGCCGTCCTTGTCCATCGTCAACTAAGCGATTGAGCCAATTGATGAATTTACGCTGTGTCATATGACGTTGAAGACTCTTCACAGGCAAATTTTGCATTCGAGTAAGGCGTTCTTCGCCACGAGTTGCTTTTAATCCCGCGACATCCACTAAGTAACGGTCTACCCAGCGATAGTAGGCACGTTGTGTATTAGGACTTTGGGTGCGTTTGGGTAGTGCATTTGTAAAATCAAAAGAATCCATGTGGGTTGATTTTCTAGTTTCTGTGTATAACTTCCGACTAAAAACATATATTATCTAGTATAGCATCCTGCGTTACATCCTCACACCAATCGGCATGATTTTAATGAAATTTCAACTAAATATTACGGCTACAACATCTCAAAAATAAGACCTTTACTGAGTTTATGACCGAATTATAGATATACTGTAGACAAGTGATAAATATTTATCCAAGTGAAGTTGAAGGAAATCTATGCCAACTAAATATGATGCACTGGTCGAACGATTTCTCGTAGCAGAACCGATTCATCGCATGGCTGCACGTATGATTCTGCTGGCATTACAAGAAGATGCTGTCGAAGCACTTGAGGATGCTTATTATGCTGGGGTGACAGATAAACAAGGGATAGCGATTCTTGAACTCTTAGGCGAAATTGGTGGTTATGAAGCACTTCATATGATGCGTGATATTGTCAAACACGAAACGAAGCGACGGTCTTTACGGGTAGTTGCAGCAAAGGGTTTAATGCGTAATGCAGATAATCTCAGCAAAAAGGAACGTAAAGTGATTGAGCGTTTCTTATCAAAGTATGCTCCGAAAGAGGAGTAAATCATAAAAGAGGACAACAAATGTCATCCTCTCAGGAAATCGATGGGTCATGGACTACTTAATACTGAGGTAGGGTTGGGTCAATCTCATTTGCCCATGCGAGAATACCACCAGCAACATTCCACATATTGTTAATGTCATAGCCTGCTTCTTGCAAGAATAAGATACTATCAGCAGACCGTTTACCACTACGGCAATGAACGTAAAGTGGCTTATCGTGTGGAATCTGTGCGAGAACAGTTTCTTCCTCTAGCTTACGAGCAGCTTTGAGCGCATTTTTAGCAGCTTGAATATCCCCTTTTGGAATACGTACCGTGCCATCAATAGATGCAATTTCCCACTCATGTGGTTCACGCACATCGAGGACAACAATATCGTCGCCAGCGTCCAGTTTGGCTTTGAGGTCGCTTACACTGATTTCTTGAATGTCTTCATAACCGACAGTTTCTTCGGTGCTGAAGTCGCTATGGTCATGAGCAGGCATCCCACAGAACATTTCGTAGTCAATTAATTCGACATCCTTAGCATCAACACCACAAACAGGGCAGTTCGGGTCTTTACGGACTTTGATGGTATTGAATTCCATATCAAGTGCATCATAGAGCATCATCCGCCCAATCATCGGATTACCAATACCAAGTATTAGCTTGATGGCTTCGGTTGCTTGCATTGTCCCGACAGTCCCTGGCAAAATACCGAGAACACCACCTTCAGCACAGTTAGGTACTAAGCCTGGAGGAGGAGGCTCTGGGAACATACAACGATAACAAGGACCTTCCTCGGCATAGAAAACACTCAATTGCCCCTCAAAACGGAAGATACTGCCATAGACATTCGGTTTCCCTAATTTTACACACGCATCATTGACGAGATAACGTGTTGGGAAGTTGTCTGTGCCATCGACAATGACATCGTATGGCTCAAAAAGTTCAAGCGCATTATCACTAGTGAGTGGTACATTATGCAAATCAACCTGAATATCAGGGTTGAGGTCGCGCATTCTCTTAGCAGCACTTTCGACCTTGAGTTGACCAACCGTTTCAATGCCATGGATGACTTGACGTTGCAAATTACTCTGGTCAACAACATCATAATCGACTAGACCAATGCGACCAATGCCAGCCGCAGCAAGATAAAGAGCAGTTGGACTCCCAAGCCCACCTGTACCAATCAGTAGAACACTAGCCGCTTTGAGCTTTTTCTGTCCTTCAATGCCCACTTCTGGCATGATGACATGGCGTGCATAGCGTTTAATTTCATCATGAGAGAGTTCGACACCCTCTTGAACAATTGCTTGCATGGATAGTGACTCCTTAGCATTTACAGTTATGCGATTTGTATCGCGTCGTTCACTTGTTTCAGTAACTTTGTTTCATCGGCAACCCCATGATTAACCGATTTCGGTTGCAAATGGCGGTCAAGCACGAAAGTTGTTGGTGCGCTCATTACACCCCATCGGTCAGCCGCATCAGGATTTTCAGTGGCATCAATTTGGATAACCTGCACTTCTTGTGTTTCACGCACTTTCTTGATGGCGGGTTGTTGCTGAGTCTTACATGGAATGCAGTTTGGCGTTGTAAAATAGACAATCGTCGGCACATCTGCTCTCAACCCTGTCAGAATAGGGTCACTAGTGGATTGTGTCGCGATGCTCGCAAGCTGACGACGCACATACAATTGATAAAGGACAACTCCTACTATTGCTAAGATAGCAACGATGATGAGACGTTCAAGCATCATAATTTACTCCTGAATTGAGGCGACAGTAAAACCAGGGATACCCAGACGATTGAATTGATAGTACATCCAACAACCTAGGCAGAAATTCAGCCAAAAATTGAGGTTTGCCAGCGCAATCACAATCCAGACGAGTGTCCAACCGATAATAGGTGCGCTCAAAAGTAAGGCAATAGTTGCTGTGCCATTGAATACTGCACCGACAAGCATGGCAAAACGGTGTGGTTGTGGATTGTCAGCTTCAATACGTGGCTTCACAATGCCGCTGGGCTTGACGATATTTTGATAAATCAGGCGATAAGGCGCAACTGACAAACCTAATCCACCCATCAATTGCGCGATAGCAACAAACGCGACTATTAGCCAACTATTCGTTACAAATGCAAGGACAAGTAGAATAATTGTCAGTGCTTGTCCTGTTTTCAAACCGTTCTGATCGACTTTTGGTAAAACCTGAGTCATACTTCTTATCCTTCTGCTAATAACTTCCCGATGTTATCCCAACCATATTGAACTGTAGTAAGCGAAATATCATCATTGATTCGATATGTTCCTTCGCTAACAATCGTGCCACCCATTTTTTCATAGAATCCGCGTGAGGCTTGATTATCTTTAAGCACTGATAGAACCATCGTTTTGTGACCTACTTTGTGGAGTTTCTTCACAAGGGCGATTGTCAATTTTCTGCCGATGCCTTTGCCTTGCATCTCGTTTAGCAAGTAGATAGCGTACAACTCGCAATCAAATGAACTACCTGTAGATTGTGGTTTGCCACCACTGACAAAACCCACTATTTTGTCATCAACTTCTGCGACAAAGTCGAAGGCTTCGCGCTCAGGATTGTTTAACCCATGTTGCCACTGCTGTTTTCGTACATCGAGTGAACGAGATGCAATCACTTCATCTGGCATGATACCTGTGTAAGTTGTTTTCCAGCTTTCGACATGAACATGCGCGATAGCATCCACATCGTTAAGTGTTGCTTCACGAATTTTCAGTGAGTTAATGCCAGTTGCATCAATCACAGTTTGAATATCATCCCAGACATAGACTGTTTGTGATGCGTCGAATCCGAATTTTTCTTGGGCTATTTCTTTGACAAAAATCGCACCAAGATGTTCATAGACAGTTCGCGCAGGTTGGTTGATGTGCCATGCACAAACGACCATCGAACTTTTGCCATCTTCTTGTAATTGCTTCGCCACAGCATGGATCAATTGTTTGCCTACACTCTGCCCTTGTGCATTAGGGGCAACGTAGAGGCGCATCAGTTCCCCATCGTAAGGTAAATTGAGGTCTTTATCTGTAGGACCTCCTTGGGCGAATCCGAGCATATCACCTGTGTCATTCTCAGCGACTAGAGTGAAAATTGTCTCATCGCGCAATAATTGTTCCCAACTCTTGAGACGCTCAGACAGTTGATTTTTGCGTGCTTCTGCAAGTTCAGGCGCAAACTGGTGAAATGCTGTTAACCAGCTATCGGTATGCAATCGTGCTAACGTTTCTTGGTCTGCTATCGTCGCGTTTCGGAGTTTCATGAGAGCAACTCCGCAAGTCGCCAACGATATTTTGCTTCTTTCAGAATGCAATCTCCCTCTGGAATCAAACGCTCCTCAATGAGAGTTCCTCCAAGATAATCTCGGTAGAAGGCAACCGCTGGATTGATAGTCATGACCCACACGAACATACTTGTTTTATTGAGTTTGTCGTATGTTTGCACGAGCCTCGTAAACATCTGTTGACCAATTCCTTGCCGATGTGCTGATGGCGAGACATAAATCTGATGTAATTCAGCTTCAGTATCGAGACTAGACTTGCGCCCTGTAATATACCCGACAGCGATATAATCTTTCTCTGCAAGGAAGGTGATGCGTGTTTTACCTTCCTCATGCAGTAAACGCTCCTGCCACACCTTGCACTGATGCACTTTATCCAAGTCTTTCAGCGTCACTTGTTCAGGTGTCAAAAATGGGATAAAATGTGCTTTCCAACTTGTGATATGAATATCCACAATTGCTTGCACATCATCAGGCGTGGCAGGGCGGATAGAGAGCATTACTTAGCAACCACCTGCGATACTTGGAATAATACGTAAATCTTCATTGTCCTCGATAGTCGTTTCGACACCATCCAAGAAGCGGATGTCTTCATCACCAATGAATACATTGACAAAATTACGTAATTTACCATCATTGAATAAATGAGGTTCAATATCAGGGTATTGTTCAACGAGGCTAGATAGTGCCTCGCCAACGGTTGAGCCTGTCGTATCGACTTTGGCTTCATTGCCCGTGTACACGCGAAGCGGGGTTGGGATTTTAATACTTGCCATTTTTATTTTCTCTCCTATTGCGAATAGTCAGTTCATTTGACTGAATTAATTTAATGAAACTTACTAATCTTGCAGAATTTGCTGCGCGATACTAAGCGTATCCTCAAATAACAAACCATTGTCACTAGCTTGTTCCTTATAACCACCGTAGATAGCGTGCCCTGCTTGCATCCAAAAGACATCTACTGTCTCGAAGCCAGCATTATCAAGCCACTGTAATTGCTCAAACATCGGTGATGGCTTGTCGAAATCATCAGGATAGCGATAAATATTCCATTGTTCTTCTACAAATAATTGGAAAACATCTCGTGCCAATGTCGTTTGAATTGATGCTGACTCTGCCATGCGATCCCATGTTGTTGCGAATAACTCTTGAGCACGACCATTTTTAGGTAACACCAAGTCCGCAATCAGCAACGCACCACGCGCAGATAGACGCGATTGCACAGCCTCAAATAACTCTTGTTTACCAGCGTCATCCAGATGATGGATACACAAGGACGATACAACCACATCAGCATCGTTCAGCACATCAAACCAATCGGTTTTGAGAATGTCGAATGCGCCAATTTCGTAGCGACCCTTATAAGATGATAGACGTTTCTCTGTTGCTTCGCGCATTGTGGCTTCATAATCTAAAGCTATGACCTGTGCTTTGGGGAATGCTTTTAGGATAGCACTCGATAAATATCCCTCACCTGATGCTAGCTCCACAACTCTGAACGCTTCGTCCTCAGCAAAGGGAATCAGTGTCAACAACGTAGCGAGTTGTTCCGCACGGGCAGGAACAGCGATTGCTGATAATTGCCGATACAAATCGCTATCTTGTTGTGTCCATTCCATTCAAATATCCCTTTACTATTTGTACTTATTGTGAGGTACGGGCGGGATTCGAACCCGCGTAGAAACGCTTTGCAGGCGCACACATTGCCACTCTGTCACCGCACCATAAAATTACTGAACCACTAGGGTCAATTCATCGAATTGCTCACGATTCTGAGATAACAACCATGCTCTTTGGACTTTCGATTGACCATCGACAACTGATGTGATGATATACACAAAATTGGGTAGTGCATGGTCACGGTCATACTCTGATGGAATAGCAGGGTGATTTGGATGGCTGTGATAATAACC
Organism: Chloroflexota bacterium; assembly: GCA_039200705.1. Lineage (GTDB taxonomy): Bacteria > Chloroflexota > Anaerolineae > Aggregatilineales > Phototrophicaceae > JAUZRW01. The sequence goes on along the minus strand of JBCCSC010000004.1, from coordinate 203,300 downwards.
CACTAATTGCAAGCCACGTTCATCTGCCTCATCTTCCATGCTTGCCCAATTCTGAGGTGTCATAGCATAACGATGATACTGTTCTTCTGTCTCGAATACATTTTCTATTTCAATGACATCAACAACGGTTGTATTATCACCCCCTACTTGACCTAACAAAAATCCACCACCCTCATTAGGGAAGGTTGCTTCCATCTGTTGAAAGATTTTTTGTTGTAACTCGTGACTGATAATGACTGTCATTGAATCTCCATAATTCAAAATTGTGTGCCTAACAAAAAAGAGCGAACCGAATTTTGGCTCACTCTTGTCAGGTTTCATCACACGTTGATGACGTTTAGTTTCCTGCCAACACCAAAAATCTGATGGATTGCTCCTCGATCATGCAACAACACATCATACAATTGGTTTGGTTTACACTTAATGTCATCATGTTCCAGAAAATAACATACGTACTGATTAAATACAAGCAATCACTTTTATATAGGTAAAGGTATCTGCTTATATCTGAATACCTTACAACAATTGGACAACAATGTGTTCGGAGTTCTTACTAAAGTCATTATTCTGAATATCAATTTGAAACAAACTATTGGTATCAGACGTATCTATAAATAGGATAAGCGTTTGTTGCATTCCTTATATACTTTGTGCTACTGTAAAGCATGAAAACGGTTTAGATTATTGGATAAAAACCGCTATGAATTTACTAAAATTGTTTGCTCCAGTACGGCTTGTTGGTAAAAATGATTACCGTGCCTACATGACCTTTGCAATTCTTGTCGCCTACATGGTAGTGTTCGGTTGGGAAATCGTGTTGACGACAACCAACAACGCACCGATTGAAGCACTCTTGCCACATTATGCTTTTGCGCCTTGCGAAATAGGACAAGTACCTGTCTCTGAATTAGCTGTGGATGGTGTACGAGGTCTATTCATGACAGATAGCTTCTTCTTGCTTGTTGTGAATATGATGTACCTGTGGATATTCGGTCCTCTCGTTGAGCAATTCCTCGGCAGACGACGGTATCTAGCTTTGTTCATCGCTACAGGATTATTCGGATTCCTACTAAGTGCCATATTTACCAATAGTTGTGACCCACTCTTTGGACCGAGTTCAGCCATTAGTGGCGTGATTGCAGCCTTTATGGTGCTGTATCCAACCAAGCGCATCGAAATTGTCGTAAGCCCTCTACTATTTCGTCGCTTTGATATGCCAGCATTTTTCTTTGGCTTTATCTACTTGGGCTTCCAATTATTCCTTGATGGCGAAGGACCTCTATCGGGTAACTTAGCCCCTATCTGGGATGAATTTGGTGGCTTTATCTTGGGCTTCATCATCATCTTTGTGGTGACAATGTTTAAAGCCCCACCTAAAGTTGACCCACTTGAACACCTTGACGATTAACGGAGCAATCAAACTATGATTTTTCCAGTTGGTATTCCTGGTAACAAAGATAATTCCAGACCATACATGACCTATTTATTGGTCGGGATTAATATTATTGTCTTTATTTGGGAAGTGCTGTACACACAGATTTACGGGATTGAAGCATTCAATCAAGTGATGATGGCAATTGCGTTCAATGTTTGTGAAATTGGTACACGCTCTACACCACATCTCGCATTAGATAGCTTACGGAGTATGTTCTTGCATGGTGGTATCATGCACATCCTCGGTAACATGGTCTTTTTAGTTATCTTTGGTCGCAAAATCGAAAAATACTTTGGCGCGATTCCATTCCTAGCTTTCTATCTGCTAGCTGGATATGGCGCGACCATTGCCCATGCTATGTTTAGCGGTGTCATCTGCACACCTGCTGACCCTTATGGCTTAGTTATCGGCGCGAGTGGAGCAGTAGCAGGTGTATTAGGTGCATTCTTATTGCTCTTCCCAACGATGCCTATCAACACTCAGGTTGCCATCATTCCACCATTCATAGGTTGGAATTTCAAAGTACCAGCGATGTTCTATTTGCTCTACTTCTTCTTGATGGACTTCGTGCAAGGTTTAGGCTGGTATGTCGAAGAAGGTACAAACGTTGCTTATTGGGGTCATATCGGTGGTTTCTTGTTTGGATTCCTTCTCGTTTTCATAGCGACAATCTTCTGGAAACCTGCACCAAAACAAGACCCATTTGCTTATTTGGATGACTAGCACGAATCGTTAAGTGAACTTGAACTAAAAACGGGAGACTAAGATAGTTTCCCGTTTTGCTCTTAATGGCATAGCCTAGTCACCTGTTGCTGTGACAGCGTTTTGAGTACGATTAAATATGCTGAATACAGGATTCGAGCGAGATTGCATGTGGTCTAGGAAACTTACGAGCAGAAAACCGAAAACACTCAGGGCAATAGCAATTGCTATTTCATCAAGTCCAAGTGTTAATTGTGTAACAACGTCAGTTTCTTCATTTATCAGATGCGTTGCGCGATAATAAATCAGGCGCATTGAGCCAATCATAAAGCCGACTAAGAGCGCAATCGTAGGATGTTCATAGCGTTTGAGTAACCAACTCAAAAAGCGCGAGAAAATGGCTAAACCAAGTACCGCACCAATGCCAACGAAAGCAATGCTCACAATATCACGGTCACTGACTGCCCCAAGGATAAATTCATATTGACCCAGGACGAGCAAAATGAAAGCACCACTAATACCTGGCAGAATCATTGCACAGATAGCAATCGCACCACTGATAAATAGGGCTAATGGTCCATGTCCCATTGCATCGCCGAGTGTCCCTAATTCAGGATTCGTCACAAAGTAGGCAATTAGCGTACCAATGACAAGTGCTATAATAGGAACGATACCCCATTTAACTTTGTACCCAATCGCTATGACAGAAGCGATAATCAAACCAGCAAAAAATGCAAAGATGTATGTTGGTTGATTCGCAATTAAGCCTTCCAGCAAACTGGATAGTAAGACAAGTGCTAGAGCCAAACCTAAGCCAAGTGGAATCAGAAAGCGGATATGCAGTTGGTCAACAATACCCATGAAGGTTGGTTTGTTATCATTACTACCGAAAAATGCTAATACACTCTTCACCGCATCAGCACTGTATGACTTAATGGCATTGAGTAGAGTTTCATAAACACCCAAGATAAATGCCATCGTGCCACCTGATACTCCAGGTACAATATCGGATGCGCCCATTGCGAATCCACTGAAGAATAAGCGTAGATATTCTTGTACTGTTTTCGGACGCGATAAGTCTGGTTGTAAGCTGTTGTCGTGTTTGATTTTATCTGCCATCGGCGTGATTTTACCTCAATTATAATCTGCTTTTTACGGGCGCGTATCATGCCGTAATTGGTAACACTCGTCAATCCCAAACCATGCTACAATGTGCCAATCACACACTTAAAAAGGAACATTATTGATGCGATCTAATATTATTGTTCATGGTGGGGCGTGGGATTGAGATGATGCTCTCGACACACCTAAAACACAGTCTATCATCAAAGCGGTTGAAATAGCGTGGACGATTCTTGATGCAGGAGGCAGTGCTTTAGATGCTGTCGAAAAAGCAGTCAACTGGCTCGAAGATGACCCATTATTTGATGCGGGTACAGGCAGTCATCTCAATGTCGATGGAGTTGTTGAAATGGATGCGCTTTTGATTGATGCCAGTTGTAACAATTTTGGCGCGGTTGGAGCAGTTCAACGAGTTCAATATCCGATTTCTTTAGCACGGAAAGTTTTGGAAGAGACTGAACAAAACTTCTTCGTTGGTGCAGGAGCAGATGCGCTAGCCATGCGCCTCGGAATGCCACTCATTCCAAATATTGCTCTCGTTAGTGCATCAGAACAGGCATATTTCCATCAGCAACGTGCTGATGTTGGACATGATACTGTTGGAGCAATTGCGATTGACCAAGCAGGGCACATCGCAGTCGCAACATCAACAGGTGGAACGCCTCTCAAACCTGCTGGACGCATCGGCGATTCTCCAATTTTTGGAGCAGGGGGCTATGCTAATCAATTTGGCGGTGCAGGGGCAACGGGCAAAGGTGAGAATGCCTATCGTGCTTTGTTGTCAAAATATGTGGTTGATGTAATCCAACAAGGTCAAGACGCGCAACAAGCAACAGATAGTGCTATTGCCTACATCGACGACATGATTCCTGACTCAATGGTCGGAACAATTGCGATTGACAGTCTAGGTAATATTGGAGCATCTCACAGCACCCCTAAACTTGCGTGTGGTTGGATTGATGCACATGGAGTTGCCCGTGCATCAATGCGTGGTGGTATCAAGCAGAAAGTAACCAGTTAATGCCGTTCATCACAACGACAAGAGAGCAGATTCACTACAAAGATTATCGTAGAGATGATTTTGATAGTATACTATTTGTACTTGTGCATGGGGCAGGGAGTCAATACAACGACTTTCACGTAAAAATGCGTCGTGGCTTGCAAACTATCACATTGGATTTACCTGCACATGGTAAAAGTCCACGCTCATCAGAAACAATCTCAATTGAAAATTATGTCAAAGATGTGATTGCTTTCTTAGATGCGCTGGTACTAGAAAAAGTTATTCTTGTTGGACATAGTATGGGTGGAGGTATCGCCCAACAGATTGCCTTAGATTATCCGCAGTATTTACAAGGCTTAGTGCTGATTGCAACAGGCGCAAAGTTATCCGTTAATCAAGCGATTATCGATGGCATTATCAATGCCCCAGAAGCAACAGCCCGACAAATTGTCAAATGGTCTTGGGGCAAAAATATTGATGAGAAGATGCTACAACAAGGGGTGGAACATCTCTTGGAAACGCCAATAGATGTCATTCAAGCAGATTACATTGCCTGTGATAATTTTGATGTGCGCGACCGCTTACATGAGATTCAGACACCGACTTTAGTGATTGCAGGTGCGCTGGATAAGATGACACAGTTGGCATGGAATCAAGAACTCGCTGACCAAATTCCGAACAGTACACTCAAAATATTTGAAGATAATGGACATCAAGTCCATGTTGAGCAAGTGGATGCTGTGACTGAGTTGATACAAATGTGGTCTAGCAAATATAGATGAACTTTGTAGGGGCATGATGCCATCATGCCCAAATTTATCGAACTAGGAAACTGGTTCTTTGAAATCGTAGATACCATCTCGGATTTGCCAGCGTGTTCCCTCATCATCAATCAGTAAATCACCATCACGACGCAAATCACCACCTGTGTTGGGCGAAGCAAAAATATCATCACGCCCTAAATTGACTTGATTGCCTGTATCACCAACAGCCGTATTCAACGTAAAGATACTCGGAGAAATTAGTAAACCAGTCTTTTGCATGATGCTATCCATTGTCGCAAGGGTATCGGCTGATACATTGCGTTTGAGCATCTCAACGCGGAAAAACGAAACAGGAACGCGCTGTTGCATCGAAAATTGTGCGTTCGTCAGTTCTTCACGAATGTAGTGGGGATGAAAATTGTAATTGAGTTCTACAAATTCAATCGGTTCTAATGTATTCGGATTCCATTCTTGTTGACCCAATGTATGCCGAATAATTGCCTTAAGATTACGCTTATTAGCATGTTCAAGGATGAAAGTTGCATTATCTGCCAAAATGCGACGAATACCACTCAGAACAGCAGGTACGTTCTCGAAGTGGTGAATGACCCGAATCATGGTTGCCCCATCAAAAACGCCTGTTTTGAATGGTAATTTGTAGGCATCGGCTGCAACATAAGTATAGCGTTCATCTCCCAACTGTTCGCGTGCAAATTGCAATTGGGAAAATGAATAATCTAGCAGAACAACATCGTCATAAGCATTGTATTCATCTGTGATGCGTCCAAACCCTGCGCCAATTTCTAATAGACGCTTACCACTTTTGGGGAGCAATTGACGCAACACCTGCCGTTCGACAGTATCTTCATAGTTGCGCCCTTGCCCTTCCCAAAATTCGGTACGATAGTCCGAACCTTCGTAATCACAAATGCGTGGAGTTTCAGTCATTGAATCGCTTCTAAATATCTAATTGCCTGATGGTGTCGGAATAATACCAGTCCCGTCATCGTTTGTATTGGATGAATCTTCTTGCATCGGATTACCTCCTGTGCCACCATCACCCTCTGGTACAATCTGAGGGTCTGCTGTCTGTGCTTCTGCAGATTGAGCATTTTCTTCTTGAATCCGATTGTATTCATCGGCATATGTGCCATCAAATGTATAGCGTGGTGGTGCGCCTTCAGCTTGTGCGGTAAAGCCATTGAGAATTGCTTCATTAATTTCGGCTGGTGTCATATCACCATCATAGAGTGAGGCACGGTTAGGCAATAATTGGTCAAGTGCAGGGATGCCACCAGGCACAACCAAGCCTGTTGCTTGCGATTGAGCATCGGCTGGAAATTCTTCATCAATGAGGTCATCATAGCCCACGCCCGCAGTCTGACTAAAACCAAGCCAAGGGTCATAGGCTTGATTGTTGAAGCCTGTGCCATCTGTTGCTAATAACTGTGCTGTCAAATATTCTCCCAAATTGCCGAAGTTATTGACAATTTCACCTGCGAATGTGCCAGCTTCACTGAAATTACTCGGTAGATTATGCAAACCAATAGCAAGTGGCTCAAATAGCAATCCTAGTTGATTAATTGGGTCATTCAGTTGCGTCTCTTGTAGCGGAATCACAGCGCGGACATCTAATTCAATATCTAATTCTTGGTCAAGCAAAAGATTAAAATCAAGCGCAACAGGGAGTTCTGTACCTTCTGGGAGTGTGATATTAACGGTTGCATTGCTGAGTTGCAGGTTGCCAGCATCAATATTTGCTCCCGTAATCGCAATTGGCACGGCGCGTGTTAATCGTACAATCGTTTCACCAGGGATTTCTTGTGGCACAGTTTGTCCTGCTGTGTCTGTTAGTGGACTGAGAATCGTTTCGCTGTTAATGGGTACAGTCAATTCAACGGGGACTGTATCGCGCACAGGAATCACCCAATCAATCGTCGCATCACCAAGACCTGCTGCTGTACTGTGCAATCCTCCAATTAAAGGGTCAGCAACTTGAGCTTTAATCTGGAAGATGTATAGCCCTGCAATCAATAAAACCGCAACTAGTACAATATTGACGATGAACGAAAAAATAACCATAAATCGCCATAAAAATTTCCCGATTGCACGCATATGATTTCCCCTTTTTCATGGAATTTGAATAGAACTCGTTCAACTAAGTATAGAGTGTCAGTTGGGATACGCCAACCACTTCCCTACGATTAAAAACGTTTCGGATAACTGTATTGCAATCTTGCGCTGAAAGGCGTATCCTATAGGAAAAAGGTCATGTAGACCAAGTTAAAAAGGAATTTTATTTCATGATTACTTACAATAAACGCAAAAATTCTGATAAACGCTATATGCAATACCTCGATATTGCAGTCATTACTCTTATTATCTGCCTTTTTGTAGCTCTAAACATAAAGATTTCAGAAGTTGCAAGTAACGGGTACGATATGTTCACGGATGCTAGCCCTAGCATTATTGATGTATCAGGTGAATGGGTTGGAACAATGACAGAAGACTACGGTGCAGATGTCCGTTATGACTATCGTATTGTTTTTGATCAATCTCAAACTGAACTTCAAGGCTTTACCTTCCAAGAAGCGACCAACTACACCACTGATATTTATGCCGAGAGTGATATCGCAGGCTTAATCAGTGATACAGAAATTTTCTTCTATGAAGAAGCAACACTCGTTCTCGATAATTTGAGTCTCGATAATTGGTGTCGTATCGCAGTCACACTCAACTACCAAGTGATTGATGGACAAGAAACACTCATTGGTACTTGGGTTGGTGCAGAAGACCGTACTGGATGCAATACCATTGAAGGTCGTGTTGTCCTAACCCGTGAAACAGATTAGTTACCTCTAGCTAAAATTGATGATGCCAATCAAAGGTGTTTAGATTGGCATCATAACTGTAAATCATATTCTATCTTCCTCGTGATAATTCTCGCACAAACTTCTGTAACGATTGTATTTGGAACAATTTGAAAATATTCAACGTTCTACAAAATATGAGAACCATTGTGTTTAAGTAAGATGTACATAGGGCAAACGCAAGGTAATCCACGGCTAGCTTGTGATACAATAGCAAGGTAGTTCATACTCATTCGTTAATCTTAGTTCAAAAAGGGTTTTGTAATGGTCGAAAAACGCAAAAATTCTGATAAGCGTAACGGTATATCCCTTGGATTTGCCTTGTTATTATTACTTGGTGGTTTATTTGCTGGGATGAATCTCGGTGTTAGCTCTAGCAATGATGCTGTGCTTACAGAGGCATCTGTTTCTGTCACTACTTTTGAAGGTGAATGGATTGGGACAATCACCGAAGATTATGGCGCAGAATCACGCTATGATTTCCGTATTACATTAGATAACACCACCAACACGAATGGTGTCGTGGGCATGAGCTATTTAGATATGGCACAAGAACCAGAAATTTATTCAGAATCCCCAATTGAAGGCTTTGTGATAGGCGACGAAATCTTCTTATCGCAAGTGAGTACAACTGTTCTCGAAAACGTTCAGATGGATAACTGGTGTCTCGCTGATATAACCCTCAGCTATCAAGTCCTCAATGGTCAAGAGACTTTAGTTGGTACATGGACAAATGCACACTTTGAACGTGTTGAATGTGATGGTATCAGTGGACGTGTTATTTTGACCCGTCAATCTGACTAAATATGAGGAGATGCAATCATGACTTTTGAAAAACGCAAAAATTCAGATTCCCGTCGTGGTATTTCAATTCTTTTGGCAATTGCTCTTGTTTTGGCTGGTCTTTTTGTCGGGCTTGTGATGACGACTGATAATCCTGTTGAACTTGATGTGAATCCCTTAACAGGGGTTGACCTCAGTGGTGAATGGGTGGGTACAACAACACAAGATTATGATGGTGACCAACGCTATGATTATCGTATGATTTTGACACAAAATGGCAATGAACTCTCTGGTGTGGGTATCCTTGATATGACCACAGACTACGATGTTTACGCCGAAGAAGTCCTCTCAGGCTACATTGCTGATGGTCAAGTTATTTATAGTGAAGTTGAAACGCTTGTGTTAGATGGTACAACGATGGATCGATGGTGTCATACACAGACAACATTGAGCTATCAAGTGATTGATGGGCAAGAAACGCTCGTCGGTACGTGGGAATATGTGCTTGACGAACAACGGTGTGAAGGTATCACAGGGCGCGTCATTCTAACCCGTCAATCTGACTAACAATTTTTCGAGTAAGATTCGTGAGAGCATGTTCATATTACATGCTCTTTTTTTGTTCAAAGCCCTATATTTAGTAGTTTTTTACAAGATTTCCCTTACTAAAACTACTATAACTCCTACAATAACGACCAGATAAACCTCACATTAGGAGAAGTTCTATGCGTTACACACGTAGTTTGTTGTTTGTTGCTGTTGCTATGTTGAGTATGTTCTTAGTTGCCTGCGGAACATCAGGTGATGGTGGTGGTAATAATGCTGAAAGTGTCAATCTTTCACAAACACTAACTTATGATGATGAAATGGGTGCTACTGTCACTGTCAGTTATCCAGAAGGTTGGTTCAGTGAATCTGCAGATGGCACAGCGAGCTTTGCATCAACAGAAGATTTATTAACACAAGCTGGTGGTGTTGATACTCCAGAAGTTCCATCTGGTGAAGTTGTTGCGATAATGCTTGCATTGCCATCAGAAATGGTATCTTTCTTTGTAGAAGACGGTGCAGACCCAAGTGCTGTTGCAATCGCTAATTCTTTTGTCTCCGACATTATTGATACAGAAGGTGAAATTGGTGAAGTTGAAGAGACAACGATTGGTGAACAATCTGCCGCAGTTGTGCAAGGAACAACCGAAGGTGTTGATGTTGTGCTTGTCACGATTGATTTAGGCGACGGTAATTACGCACTTGTATTTGGTGCAACTGCTGAAGGTGAAGGCAATGACATCCGCGCAACAATCGAAGCTATGGCTGGTTCAATTGAATACACTGTTGCGAGTGATGAATAATCTTTTCTCCCAATATTGAATAAGCTAAAAATCAGAGGGATTGCACATAGTCGCAATCCCTTTTGCATTCCATAGCTGAGATGAATTACAGTCCAGCTTCTGCGCGGAGAGTATCCGCTTTATCAGTACGTTCCCAAGGCACACTCAGGTCATCACGCCCAAAGTGACCATAAGCAGCCACTTGTTTAAAGATTGGTTTGCGTAATTCAAGGTCACGAATAATTGCTGCTGGACGCATATCGAAGTGGTTACGAATCAATTGCTCGATTTTTTCGTCACTAATTTTGCCCGTGCCGAATGTTTCAACTGCCAGTGAAGTCGGTTCAGCAACACCAATCGCATAAGATAGTTGTAATTCAAAACGGTCAGCTAAGCCTGCTGCAACGACGTTCTTAGAAACATAACGTGCCATGTAAGCTGCACTACGGTCAACTTTCGTGCCGTCTTTACCACTGAATGCACCACCACCATGACGTGCTACACCACCATAAGTATCTACGATGATTTTACGTCCTGTTAAGCCAGCATCACCTAAAGGACCGCCGACAACAAAACGTCCTGTTGGGTTGACGAAAAAGCGTGTTTTATCGTCAACGAGGTCAGCAGGAATCACATCTTTGATGATTTTCTCGACGATTGTCTGACGAATATCAGCTTGCGAAATTTCTGGCGCATGTTGGGTACTGATAACCACTGTATCAACGCGCACAGGCTGACCTTCTGCATATTCGACAGTGACTTGGCTCTTAGCATCTGGGCGTAACCAATCAATTTCGCCACTTTTACGAGCTTCTGCAAGGCGACGAACGAGCTTATGCGAGAGTGATACAGTCAGTGGCATATATTCTGGTGTTTCGTTGCAAGCAAAACCAATCATCATACCTTGGTCGCCAGCACCAATTGCTTCAATTTCTGCGTCAGTCATATCACCTTCACGCGCTTCAAGGGCTTTATCAACCCCCTGTGCGATGTCCGCAGATTGTTCTTTGATTGATACAATGACACCGCAGGTATCAGCATCAAAACCAAATTTTGCACGAGTATAGCCAATTTCACGAATCGTTTCGCGCACGATTTTTTCAATATCAACATAAGCACTGGTCGTAATTTCACCAATCACGACGATTAAGCCTGTACTAGTTGCAGTTTCACAAGCAACACGCGCAGCAGGGTCTTGCTCGAGAATAGCATCAAGAATAGCATCGCTGATTTGGTCACACATTTTATCAGGGTGACCTTCTGAAACAGATTCCGAAGTGAAGAAGTACTTCGGTGATGTCATAAAGGTGGTTGGCATTGCATTTACTCCTTATATGTAGAAACTAAAACGCCTTCTTGCAATAAAAGCAGAAGGCGCGAAAGCACAATTAGACTGTGTTCGGTCTCATCTGCCAGAGATGTCTCTGTCGGATTTGGCACCGTCCCGACGCTTCGGCGGTTGCCGCGAGGTCAAAGAGCCGTTCTCTCACTCGCTCTGGATGAGTCTGTTGTAGACTTGGTCCAACTAATTGGCGTGCATCCTAGCATAAGATGATAAGGCTTACAAGTTCTGACTTCTGAACAAAGGTTTCCTACATTTTTCTCCGCATCATTAGCCACTATAATGCGAATGAACACCCACATCGTTGTAGGATTTGATATGTCTCTGAAACGCTTAGGCTTAATTTTACTAGCAGTTTATCTCGTTTTTGTTGTGGGAGGTTTTGCTAACAACTTCCCTGAGCTACGCTGGTTTAATCATGCTTTTATGACATGCCTTATGGGTGGCTGGTTAGCTTGGCGTGTTTACAGAGACCGTAATTTGCCCAAAGCACCTCTCAACATCATTGTATTTGCCTTGCTTGGATTAGGATTTTTGAGTGTGCCTTTTAGCGAGAGTCCGCGCATGGCACTCGAATATATGTGGTTGCCTGTAGTATTCGCTGTGGTTTACTTTTTTATCGTCAATGCGTTTCATCATGCTCAGCACAAGTTCATTTTGGAAATAGTCTATTTCGTAACGGCTGTAGTTGTCTTCCTCAGTTTCTTACAAATTGGGTCGGTATTTTTCGGCTGGGGTATTGTTAGGTCAGCAGGGCAAGGCTGGATTAATTTCATTGGACAAGGTGTTCCTCTGCCTTGGCAACAAGATATGCGGATTTTCTTGCCATTAGGTATTAGCACACAAGTCGCGGGTTTTGTTGCACCTGTGATTATCATCACTTTGTCATGGATTTTGTGGGCGAAACAGCAAAATCGTGCTCTATGGATACTCCTGTTTGTCTTATTGAGTATTATTTTATTTTTAACATTTTCTCGTGGTGGATTGATTTCACTTGCTGTTGGCTTATTCTCATTTCTTGTTTTGTATCTCGTCGGTAATGAGCGGTTTAGCAGATTATTGACACCACGTAATGTTGTTATTGGTATCGTTACTCTGATTGTACTTGCGGTTCTAGGGAATTCAGTTGTGTCGTTGGCATCTATCGGGTCTCGTATTACAGGTGACCAAGCACGTTTTAACTTGTGGAATAGTGCTGTGGAGATGATTGCTGATAATCCCGTGACAGGGGTTGGTACAGGTTTGTATGGGCGCACCCTGCGAGAATATCGTGATGTGACGGTAGCAGATGACCGTCTATCGACAGCACATAATATCTATCTGAACGTCGCATCCGAAAACGGTATTGGTATTTTTCTCGTTCTTATTGGCGCAATTAGTATCATCGGCTGGCAGTGGTGGAAATTGCGCCAACAAACGCAAATTACATCAGAACGTTGGTATTTGTTGATGGGTATCTTAGCAGGGCTGATAGGTTTCGCTGTGCACAATTTGTTTGATACCCTCAATGTTTTTGGTTCGATGTTACTTGTTACTGTAATGGTGGTGTATGTCACTGTCCAGCCTGCTGAATCTCGTCTAGCTCCTCTCAAAAATTACGGACATCGTATCGTGGCAACAAGTCTACTTTTAATTGTTGTAGGATACGGTATTTGGTTTCTAGTGATTGTCGATAGGGCGCATTGGCATTTTGTCAACAGTGTGCGCTCAAGTGAAGATGCTATCACGCAAGTTGAACATGCTGTAGCGATTGATCCTGCTGTTAATTTATATACCTTGCGATTAACTTACCTTAGAGGGTGGGAGGCACACGATAATCCCACACACGAAGCCCTAGATAATGCCATCCTCGCCCACCAAGAAGCAATCGCGCTTGAACCAACATGGACGACAGGAATATGGAATCTAGCATCTCTGTACGAACTGTATGGTAACACTGAACAAGCCTTAGTATGGGCAACACGTGCACGCGAGTTATCAACGAGACAATCAGGAGATGGACAATGGGCGTACTTTGCTGAGTTGCATGGGCAAGTCGCTGATGACGATGTGATACAGGCTTATATTACTGGCTTACAACAAGCATCATATTTACCCCTATCAACATTTTGGGTAGAAACAGACCTACGCACTATAGCTTTGAGCAACTATCTTGATTTAGTCCCTGTTGACAGACAATATCGTATTGCGCGTGTGCATTTTCCTAATGAATTGGCTGATTATATTCCTGAAACACCTCAAACTGCATCAGAGTGGTGGGTTGTCGGTGAACAGGCAATCATGATAGAAGATTCAGCTATGGCTATCGAAGCATTCTCGAATGCGATTGACTTAAGCCCTGCCAATGGTGATTATTACGCTTCACGCGCGCGCGGATTCATTCTCGCAGGAGATATTTACCAAGCACTTGATGATTTGAATACAGCACGCTTTCTTAGTACACGCGATGAATATCCTAATGCTATTGAAGCTGACATCACAGAGAATAATCAACAACGCCGAAACCTGCTCGAAACAGCTATTCCAGCATTTTTCTTGTCGGAGAATTTTGAAGCGGTTGTCTACAATGGACGACGAGCACAATTTATCCCTTATGATAGTGTACGACCTATTGGGCGAGGCGATGATGCGCTGCAACCCTACTATGAACTCATAAACGATTATCAAGAAGAGGGTGAAATTGAGACTATGACCCGTATTTATCAATTACTACGCCTATATGCACCCGAAGATGACACAATCCGCGACGCTATCGCTGATTTAGAATGAGTATGCTCATCCTGCAAAAATCGTAAATGAACGTGGTTCAGTTGGATTGCCATTGATGGTTAGTGTTACACTCCAATTGCCGAGAAAGAATTCAATATCAGAAGTTCTCATAGCAAGTGAGATACAACGATACTCCTCAGATTGAGGGGCAACCCACGAATTAGAGTAAACCAGTTCACCGCCATACTGCCAATCCGCACGGATATTTGTACCAGCCCGTAAATTAAGTGCAACAGCGGTCATATATACGACCCCTTGGCTAGGACGAAAAAATTGTTGTTTGTTGATGAAGCAATCTTCGTTGTTAATTTGACCTGCTGGACCAATTTGTACGAAGCGCATTTCTCCATCTGATAAATCATAAACTTCGCGTGGTAATGGTCCTTCGACATCGTTGGCGACAATTCGTGCTTCTGAAGTCGGTGGGAAGATTGCAACAGTAGTTTCGCGCAAGCGGTCATTGTAGCTATTAGATTCTGCTGCTTGTGCTTGTGCTACGGCAACTGTCGCGGCAATTTCTGTGCGTGCAATGACCATATCTTCTCTCAAAAATGTTGCTTCTGTGCCAAGTGCTTGTAGTTCTATTTCAAAATCTATGACTTCATCTTCGGAAGTCGTTCCACAGGCAGAGACAATCATGAGTACAAATGCTAGGGCTACAAGGCGCATACTAATTACCATCGCTTATTTACATTTCGTTAGTAAACTTTATGCAATGATGTTATGCCATAGACTTGAGTTTTGATAGTCCCTCTGTTATATTTGGAATGTTAGCCCCCGTAGCTCAGGGGATAGAGCGTCGGCCTCCGGAGCCGAAGGCACAGGTTCGAATCCTGTCGGGGGTACAAAATCAAAAAAGGCTCTCGTGTGAAAGCCTTTGGAATCTAAAAGTATGTGCCATTTTGCTATGCCACGTCTCGAAGTGCCTCAGATTTAGACTTCAGCTTCTCTTCTTCAAGAATGATGCGAACAGTACGGTTATAGAAAATGTAATCCCATACCCACCCAATGAAGACAACAATACGATTACGCATACCAAGTAGAACAACGAGATGCAAACCGAGCCATGCTATCCATGCGAAAAAGCCCGACAATGGAATTCGATTGAATGCCCAAGCGACAGCACGACTACGCCCAATAGTTGCCATACTGCCTCTGTCAAAGTATCTGAACTCTTTCAGTTCTTTATCATTGACTAGGTTCATGATATTTTTCGCAACGATTGCTCCCTGTTGTTGGGCAACTGGGATTAAGCCAGGGTAGGACTTCCCATCTTTTGGATTCTTAAGATAAGCAATGTCACCAGCAGCAAACACATTGTTCAATCCGATGACTTGCATAGTTGTTTCAACAGGAATCTTGCCACCACGTTCTAGTTTAATATCGAGCATTTCAGCAAGAGGATTTGCTTTCACACCTGCTGACCAAACCACAGTGTGTGTGTTGATGATTTCACCAGTTTTGAGGCGAACATATTTATTGGTAACCTCTTCGACGAAGGCATTCGTCATTACCTCAACGCCCATACCCTCTAATTGCTTTTGAGCAGAACGTTGCAAATTGTCAGGGTATGGCAGAAGTAAACTGTCAGCAGCCTCTAGTAGAATAACGCGAGCTTTCAGGTCACGATGGAATTCTTTCTGTAGAACATCGTTATATAACTCGTAAAGTGACCCTGCTGTTTCAAGTCCTGTCGGACCACCACCAACAACGACGAGTGTTAATAATGCTTGGCGTTTACTTGCATCCTCTGTCCATGCAGCTTTCTCAAATAAACGGACGATATGGTTGCGGATGAGAAGTGCATCATCCAAATCGCGCAGACCAAACGCATTGTCAACGATGGATTGATTGCCAAAGTAATTAGTGCTACTGCCAGCCGCTACATAGAGGTAATCGTATGCTTCATCACGAACACCGTTAGAAACAGTCTGGACACTAACTAATTGCTTGTCTGTGTCGATGCTTTGTACAGTACCCATCATAAATTGGATGTTAGGGCTGTCTGCAATGATTGAACGCACAGGATATGCAACTGCGCTTGGGTCAAGACCACAGGTGGCGACTTGATAGAGTAATGGTGTAAATGTATGATAGTTATTGCGGTCAATTAGCAATACATCAACATTCTTATTTGATAATTCGCGTGCAGTTTTAAGACCTGCAAATCCTGCGCCAATGATGATGACGCGCTTATTTTCTGACACAATATCCCTCGACTTTTACGTGATACTAGCATTCATGCGTGATTTCAATATTATATGAGAGTTCGTGCCCAAAATCACAAATCATCATCTATCTTTAAAAAGATTCTCATCTTCTAAATAAATCATTTACACAAAATGACTAATGATTTGGTATTTTAGCAGTCAAAATAGAAGCTGTTTTTGTTCACATTGCATAAATTGTGCCAGTTAATACAATTGGATGATTTTCGATAACTCTTTAATCTCAGGATACGGTTCATGCTCTAAATCACCTTCCAAGATAATTTGCACTGAGCGGTCATAGAATACATAATTCCACACCCAATTTAGAAAAACCTGTGCACGATTACGCATTCCCATCAAAACGAGTAAATGCAATCCCAACCATGCAATCCATGCAAAAAAGCCCGTTACGGGAATACGATTAAATGCCCATGCAACTGCTCGCCTACGTCCGATGGTCGCCATAATACCTCGGTCAAAATAGCTGAAAGTGTTAAGTTGTTCACCCGACAAATGCTTCAAAATATTATCGGCTACTAATTTGCCTTGTTGCTGGGCAACTGGAATTAATCCAGGATAGGGGACTAACGAATCGGGTTGCAACAGATAAGCAATATCACCGACTGCAAGCACATTATCCGAGCCAATGACTTGCATTGATGAATTTACAGGAATTCGATTGCCACGCTCTAATTTGATATTGAGCATCTCGGCTAGTGTGTTTCCTTGCACACCTGCCGACCAAACGACAGTATGTGTGTTGATGACTGTGCCATCCTGCAATGCCACATAATCAACACCAACATCCTCGACAAAGGCTTCGGTACGCACATCAACTCCAATCGTTTCGAGTTGTTTTCTAGCTGACTTGCGTAATGGTTCTGGAAAACTTCCTAGTACACTATCCGATGCTTCGAGAAGAATGACATGCGCGTGCATGTTGTCATTTTTATCATATTCAGCATCTAGAACATTATTATACAGTTCGTAGAGTGCGCCTGCTGTCTCTAAGCCTGTTGGACCGCCACCAACAACAACAAAGGTCATTAGTGCATTGCGTTCGGTATCTTCAGATGTCCAAGCCGCTTTTTCAAAGAGCCGTAAAATATGATTCCGTAATTTGACAGCATCGTTCAATTCTTGCAGAGCGAAGCTATGCTCCTTTATTGCTTGATTGCCGAAGTAATTGACCTTACTACCGCCTGCTACTACGAGATAATCATATATCACAGAGCTTAAGCTACCTGCATTAGTTGTCACCACTACGGTATTTGTACTGGTATCAATTGCATCAACTTGTCCTAGCAAAAAGTTAACATTAGGAACATTCGTGAAGATGCTACGAATTGGATAAGCGACAGAACTGGGGTCTAAGCCACAAGTTGCAACTTGATATAGCAAAGGGGTAAATGTGTGATAGTTGTTGCGATCAATCAATAAAACATCAACTGATTTAAAAGCAAGTGAGCGTGCTACTTTGAGTCCGCCGAAACCTGCCCCGATTATGACAACTTTCTGTTTTTCACTCATCACTCTCCCTCAACAATCTTAATTAGATGAGTCTGAGATTAGTATATCATACTTTGTGAATAATATCACAATTTTTGATGAGATTTATCACTATTTAAAAAGCACTCATATCTGTGACCATTCTCCTCTATATGTATTGTTGATAGTCGTTATAATCCAGTCTGTTTAAAAAGACTATCTAAAGATTGGAATTAGAATGCCCAGAGCGTTATTAAGTGTATCGGATAAAACAGGTATTGTTGATTTTGGACGGGAATTAGTCTCAATAGGATGGGAACTTGTTGCGAGTGGGGGTACAGCCAAAGCACTTGAAGATGCTGGCTTGCAAGTGACACCTGTTGGGCAATTGACAGGCGTTCCAGAACTGCTCGGTGGACGAGTAAAAACCTTGCATCCTGCGATCCATGCAGGGATTCTGGCGCGTGATAAAAGTGAAGACCTTGATGAAATTGCTGAGCACGGCTACGCGCCAATCAATATGGTTGTGTGTAACTTATATCCATTTCAGGAAACTGTTTCACAAGTTGGCGTGACCTTACAAGATGCAATTGAAAAAATTGACATAGGGGGTGTCACCCTTATCCGTGCTGCTGCGAAGAATTTCTTCCGTGTCGTGACAATCTGTGACCCCAAAGATTATGACCACATTATCGCGGGGCTGAAAGCATCAGGGGAAGTCGAACTCGCAACACGTCGTGATTTAGCTGTGAAAGCATTTGCTCATACCCGTGATTATGATACGGCAATTCATGCCTTTTTATATCAAGATGCGAGTACACCTGTTGCCGAAGTGAATACAGAATTACCAGATCACCTTGCTATTTCTGTACATGGTGTTGAAATCATGCGATATGGCGAAAATCCACATCAATCAGCGACTTATTACGCCAAGCAATCAACAGAGTCACCGTTAGGTGCAACACAATTAGGGGGCAAGCAACTATCTTACAATAACATTTTAGACGTCGATGCCTCTTGGCGTGCTGTGAGTAGTTTCAACGACCCAACAGTGGTTATTGTCAAACACTTGACTCCCACAGGCATTGCATCAGCAGATACCTTAGTCGAAGCCTATCCAAATGCACTTGCGTCTGACCCTGTTTCGGCATTTGGTGGAATTATTGCAGTCAACCGCACAGTCGATGAAGACTTTGTAACTGCATTGGAGTCATTGTTTGTAGAGGCAATTGCCGCTCCTAATTTCACAGAAGCAGGGATAGAAGCTCTCAAAAAGTCACGTAAGAATTGCCGTATTTTGCGGATGGCAACACCTTATGACCGTAATGCACTTGATTTACGTAGTGTTCATGGTGGCGTCCTTGTCCAACGCCTTGATAATGGCGACCCTGATGGCACAATGCTCAAAACTGTCACGGAACGTGCGCCATCTACGGATGAGTTAGCAGCATTAGAATTTGCATGGAAAGCCTGCCAGCATGTGAAATCTAATGCAATTGTTCTTGCCAAGCTGAATCGAACAGTTGGTGTGGGTGGTGGTTTACCAAGCCGTGTGGATGCAGTTGAGTTAGCAGTCAAAAAAGCAGGTGATGAGGCAATAGGGGCAGTTCTTGCATCTGATGCGTTTTTCCCTTTTCCAGATGGCATTGAGGCTGCAGCCCAAGCAGGTATCACCGCGATTATCCAACCTGGGGGGTCTATACGTGATAATGCAGTGATTGGGGCAGCGAACAAAGCTGGTCTAGCGATGGTCTTTACGGGCACACGTCATTTCCGTCATTAATTATAAACTCTCAAATTAGAAAACGGCTGAGCATAACGGGTCGTTTTCGTCACTTTAGTCTTGCTATTCGATGAATAATTTTGATATACTGTGACATATCAGAATTTGCCACCGTAGCTCAGCTGGCAGAGCATACGCTTCGTAAGCGTGGGGTCGTGGGTTCAAATCCCACTGGTGGCTCTCTACAATGCCCGTTCAAACACGGGCTTTTTTAATATCTATCAGTGTACAGGAATCACCATGCCAGAAAATAAACGTCCAGTCACGATAGGGGTTGCAGGGGGAACAGGTTCAGGCAAGACGACTGTCTCCAACCAAATTCTTGAACGTGTTGGCGCAGAACACGTCGCTTACCTTCCTCACGATGCTTACTATAAAGACCTCAGCCACCTCACTGCGGATGAACGCGCCCAAATCAACTTTGACCATCCTGACTCACTGGATACCGAACTTCTCATTGAGCATGTCAGACAACTTCAAAATGGAGAGACTGTCCAAATCCCAACGTATGACTTCACCCGACATATGCGCCTCACTGAAACTGAATCAGTTGGACCTCAACCGATAGTCCTCGTAGAAGGAATTCTGATTTTTTCTGAGGCTGATTTACGAAAACGATTTGACATCAAGATTTACGTCGATACTGATGCTGATATTCGCTTTATCCGTCGCCTAAAACGTGACATTACTGAACGCGGACGTACTGCTGATTCTGTGATTGAACAATATCTATCGACAGTACGCCCAATGCACCTCAAATTTGTTGAACCCAGCAAACGCTATGCTGATGTAATCGTACCAGAAGGGGGCTTTAACTGGGTCGCCATTGATATGATTGCAGACCGTATCCGCAATATGATGGCACTCGGCGCACGCTGAATAAAATCATAATCAAAGGGTTAAAAATTGTGTCAGAAAAATCAAGGTCTATTGACGAACCTTCCTGAACCTTGTACACTGACAAATAAATCTAATAAGCGAAAAACTTTGACTGGGAATAGTATGCTCATTTCCTCATGATGAGAGAGTGGCGATGATACGCTGGAAGTCGCCTCATGATAATGTGCGGAAGTCACCCACGAGTTGCCTGAAAGAAAGTGCATTTGCATCACTAGACTCAGGACGGGAACGCCCGTAATAGCTAAATCAAGCGCAACAGATGGCTCGTCTATCTGTTGAAGCAAGGTGGTACCGCGAAAGTTCAACCCCTTTCGTCCTTGCAATAGGATGATAGGGGTTTTTGATTTAATGACACAAGGAGCGACATGGAACAACACGAAACCAACGCATTTTACGATGCGATTGCGGACTATTATCCGCTCTTCTACAAAGATTGGGAAACACAACTTGAACGCGAGGGAATTAGCCTACGCGCCATCTTTCGCAAAAAAGGGGTCGTGCGTGTACTTGTAACAGCGTGTGGTGTTGGCACACAGGCAATTCCATTAGCAGAACAAGGCTTTGAAGTTGTTGCAACCGACCCAAGCATTGGAATGCTCAAAAAAGCACAAGAGACAGCAGTATCGCGCGGTGTTTTGGACAAAATAACCTTTGAGCGTTCCACATTTGAAGAGTTGCCTGATGTGGTTATAGGATCATTCGATGCTGTGGTGTGTAAAGGCAATGCGCTACCACATCTCATCACGGACGAAGCCATTGAAACAACGCTTCTGATTTTTTATGAGTTGTTGCGACCAGGTGGTGTACTGGTTTTAGGAATGCGAGATTTTGACCCCTTCATGGAACATCGTCCGCGTTTTCTACCAGGTTTTGACCATATCGATGACGATGATAATGAATTCATCACCTTTGAAATTTGGGAGTACGAAGAAGGTCCGCCGATGATTGCGACACAAAATCTATACATGGTCAAAGGCAAAGCACCAAAGCTAGAAACAATCAAACATGCTGTGAGTTTCAGACCCTTATCAGTCGATGAAGCAAAAGTTGTACTACTGGAACTTGGCTTTGAAGATTTTGAGGAATATCCCGATAGATGGGAACAGGTTGTTCACGTTAGAAAACCACTAGGTGCAGAATAGTCATCTACATTGAAGAGGAGTAATTATGGCAACACCGATAAAACAAGATATGCCTGCAACCTTCGATTTTAAGGAAGCCGAAGAACGTCTTTACCCTTGGTGGGAAGAGCGTGGCTACTTCAAACCTGAGGTTAATCCAGATGGTGAATCATTTGTAATTCCGATGCCACCACCCAATGTTACAGGGGCATTGCATCTAGGACATGCGATGTACACAGTTGAAGATGTCATGACACGCTATGAACGGATGCGTGGTAAAGCAGCATTGTGGTTGCCAGGTACCGACCATGCAGGGATTGCGACTCAACTCCAAGTTGAAAAAATGTTACGCGACGAAGGCACATCACGCCTTGAAGTTGGTCGTGAAGAATTTCTTGCACGAACATGGCAATGGAAAGAAGAAAAAGGTGGACGCATTCAAGAACAACTCCGTAAACTTGGATTCAGTTGTGATTGGTCACGCGAACGCTTCACAATGGATGAGGGCTTATCAAGTACAGTACAAGAAGTCTTCATTCAACTTTGGGAACAAGGTTTGATTTATCGCGGTCCGCGTCTCGTAAACTGGTCACCAGGTTTGATGACAGCTGTCAGTGACCTTGAAGTTGAAAGTAGCGAAGAAGAAGTCCTGCTGTATTACTTCAAATATCCTGTCAAAGAGGGTGGCTTTTTACCTGTTGCAACAACTCGTCCCGAAACAATTCTTGGGGATACAGCCGTAGCAGTCAATCCAGATGATGAACGCTTCAAAGACTACATTGGCAAAACTGCAATCGTTCCAATGATGGGACGCGAAATTCCGATTATTGGTGATGATTACGTTGATGTTGAATTTGGGACAGGTGCGCTGAAAGTCACGCCTGGACATGATTTTAACGATTTCGAGTTGAGCGAAAAACACAATCTTGAGATTATCAATATCATGAACAAAGATGCCACGCTCAACAACAATGCTGGTGATTATGCTGGCATGGATCGTTTTGATGTCCGTAAAAAACTATGGGATGATATGACCGCCCAAGATTTAACCATCAAAACTGAGCAATATACGACGCGGATTCCTCGTAGTCAGCGTGGTGGCGAAGTTGTTGAACCATTGATCAGTACACAGTGGTTTGTCCAGATGGATGCTATTGCTGAGAAAGCACTTAAGCCAGTTCGTGAAGGGGATATAAAACTTGTCCCTGAACGCTTTACCAAGATTTACTATCACTGGCTGGAAAATATTCAGGATTGGTGTGTTAGTCGTCAATTATGGTGGGGACACCGCATCCCTGCGTGGTTCAGAGAAAAAGATGGTGACCCCGAGGGTGAAATTTACGTTGGTCGTACACCACCAAAAGGTGAAGGGTGGACACCCGAAGAAGATGTTTTAGATACATGGTTCAGTAGTGGTCTATGGCCATTCAGTACAGTAGGTTGGCCTGATGAAAATGCACCTGATTTTCAACGCTATTACCCTGCTGATGTTCTCGAAACAGGGCATGATATTCTGTTCTTCTGGGTTGCTCGCATGATTATGATGGGCATGTGGTTCACTGATAAACCACCGTTCCATACCGTTTATTTGCATGGTCTGGTTCGTGATAAAAACGGTGTCAAATTCAGCAAAACCAAAGGCAATGTTATTGACCCACTCGATGTTTCAGCCGAATATGGGACTGATCCATTACGTTTTACACTTATCACAAGTGGAACACCAGGTAATGATGTCAATCTCGATTTAGAGAAGGTTGATTACAATGCACGCTTTATCAACAAGCTATGGAATATCACTAAACTCGTCAACATGAATCTGGAAAGTGATTTAGAGTTAGGTGTACCGTCGCAAGCAGAACTTGATTTACCAAGCAAATGGATTATGAGTCGCTTGAATAAGCTGATTGCACGCACTCAAAGTTTGTTTGATAGCTATCAATACGGCGAAGCAGGAAGCCAAATTTTGAGCTTTTTGTGGGACGAATTTGCACCTTGGTATCTGGAAATGGCTAAAAATGCTCTCTATGGTGATGACGAAGCAACGAAAATCATGACTCGTCGCGTGATGGTTCATGTTGTCGATACCTGCTTACGACTCTTGCATCCATTCATGCCATTCATGACTGAAGAAGCATGGAATTACATTCCACATGAGGGTGATGCACTTATCATTGCTAAATGGCCTGAAAGTGATGAAGCATACATTGACGAAACTGCCGAAGCCCATATGACAATCTTGATGGATATGGTACGTGCAATTCGTGAAACTCGCACAGAATACAAAGTTGACCCAAGCAATCGTATTACAGCTTTAATTGCACCAGGGAGTCAACGAGATAATCTCGAAGCATACGATTATGTATTTGCACGTCTGTGTAATGTCGAGAGTGTTAAGTTACTATCAGATGATGCACCTGCACCAGAAAATAGTGCCTCGGCCGTTGTACGAGATACAACTATCTACCTACCACTAGAAGGTATGCTAGATGTCGAAAAAGAATGTGCGCGTCTGACAAAAGAGCGTGAAAAAGTAACTGCCGACATCAAATCACGGGAAGGCAAGTTAGTAAACGAAAACTTTGTTAATAAAGCCCCTGAGCCTGTTGTCCAGCGTGAACGCGATAGCCTTGCCGAAAGCCAAGCAGAGCTAGAAAAAATTGATACCTTGCTCAAATCACTTTGTGGCTAAACCTTGAGCACTATTGATGAGCCTCTTCTAAATGGAGAGGCTTTTTATTTGCTATAATTACGATAACTTGAACCATATCAGAGATGATAGATGAACTTATGACAAAATTACCCATTGCTATTATCTTACCTCATGCCAGTTTAGAAATTCCTCCAGAATTAACGGATCGTATCGCACTCACGGAAGAACAAATTTTCAACGAAGCTGATGCTTACACCGATTTAATTTATGATTTTCGTGACCGTGTTGTACGATGGCATCGTTTCCCCTATGCTCGCTCTATCATTGATGTAAATCGTGCTAGCCAAACTATACAACAAATGCCAATTCCCATAGGTGATGGCATTGTCAAGCGCGTAACAAGCTATGGAACGGATGTCTATATTGCAGATAAAGAACCTAATATTGAACTAGAACAGTTCCTTATCAAAAAATATTGGCAACCTTGGCATGACCAACTCGCAACAATTGCCACAGACCCTAGTATCAAACTTGTTTTAGATTGTCATTCAATGGCATCAAAAGCTCCGTCTCACTATTCTCGTGCAAACGATGTACGCCCACGCATTTCGGTAAGCAATCTTGGTGATGAAGAGGGTAATCCCTTACTACAAGGTATTAATAGCACTGCCCCAGCAGATTTGACTCGTTTAGTTGCTCAAAAATTCGGGAAAGTACTTGCTGGTCTAAATGATTTTGCTCCCACTTCACGAGACTATGCTGTTAATCAGCCTTTTGTAGGTGGAGCAGATTTATTAATGCATGGAGGCAGGGCACAGCCTTGGTTGATGATTGAGCTAAGCCGAGCAACATATATCGGTAAACAAACTGGCGATAGCCTCATCTCTTTACCTAAGCAAGAGCGTATTGAACTCATTCGCGAAAAACTTTGGAAAGTAATCGTAGATATTGTTGAAGACTTGTAATTCAAAAACGAGCCTCATTTGTTTGAGACTCGCTTTATGATGCTAGTTGTTACTCGTAAGCAACTTGCTGATTGAGGAAGGGTATTTCGCCTTTTTCCCATGCAACTAGCAGTGGAACGGCTGTGAAGAGCGATGAGTAGCTCCCTGAAAGTAAACCCACAAATAAAATGAAGATAAAATGTTGAACTGTTTCGCCACCGAAGAGCAAAAGTGCAATCATGATGAAGAACGCATTCAACTGAGTCGCTAACGAGCGATGAATGGTTTCCCATACACTACGATTGACAATTGTTTCGTAGGGTTCACCGAGGCGCAGTGGAATATTTTCACGGATACGGTCAAAGACCACAATCGAATCTTGCACAGAGAACCCGACCACAGTTAGGAGAGCTGTCAAGAATAGTGCATCGACTTCCCAACCTAAAATCAAGCCTAGTAAAGACATCACACCCATCATGATGAGTACATCATGCACCATTGCCAAAATCGCGCAAACACCAAAACGGAACGCATTAGGTACTTGTCGGAAGGCAATCACAATGAAGCCTGTAATCACAGCAGCACCGAGTGCAATTGCAAAGAATGCTGCTCGCGTCACCTCACCACCGACAGTGGGAGACACAGTTTCTAAGCTGAATGTGCCTCGGTCAATTGGGGCAAGGGCTTCTAAGTCTGCCTCTAGTGCTTGTCGCTCTGCCTCGGTTTCCTTGAAGGATGCACGGATTGACCAACTGCTAATCGCACGCTCTTCAAGGCTTGCGCCTTCGCCGAGAAAATCCGCAAAAGTTGCTGATAAGTCGGCTTGTGTCAGCGTATCAACTGTGAAGTTGAGCAAATAGCCTAAGCCCTCAGTGAAACTCACAGACATACTGCCATCTAATCCAGATGTATTGAAAGCATCAGTTAATGCAATAGAGATGGCTTCTGAATCACTCAAGTCAGTGGTCGGGTCAGTCAATAACCAGCGTGTTTCATCACTTTGACCAAGACTTTGAATAATTGGATTTTCATCACCATTGGCTTCAAATACTGTCCGAATCGCATCTTCTGTGACATCATCACCGACAAGTGTGAGGTTGTAGATACTACCGCCCAAGAAGTCGATACTCAAGCGAAAAGGCGCACCTGTAGTTGCCCATGAATAGCCCATCACAAGTAGACCAGGAATGATAATTAGTGCTGATAGGATGAAGTACCAGCGTCGTTTTTCAACTAAGTTAAACATGGTTGTTCTCCCTCCTATACACCAAGTAGCCACTTATTATTTTCGAGTTGTTTGCGCGATACAGCCGCAATCAAATACAGGAATGTCCGTGTAACTGTCACTGCTGTGAACAAGTTCAGAATCAGCCCAATTGCCAGTGTGACAGCAAAACCACTCACGATACTCGCACCAGGCGTTTGCCCGAACAAGAACAAAATCCCACAGATGATAATCGTTGAAATATTGGAATCACGAATAGATTGCCATGCACGGTCAAAACCATCTCCTAAAGCAGAGTCAAGGTCTTTACCTGCGCGAATTTCTTCTTTGATACGCTCAAAGATGAGGACGTTACCATCAACTGCTGTACCAATCGAAATCAAGAAACCTGTAATCGCTGGCAGAGTCAATGTCACAGGCAGTAACTTGAAGATTGCCAAGTTGAGCAAAATGAAGACGAAAAGTGCAATATCTGCTGAAATTCCTGGAACACGATAGTAAATCAACATGAACATGAAGACGATTAAAGCACCAAGCGTTCCTGCACGAATGGTATCGTTCAAGAATTGTTGTCCAAGTGTCGCACCGACCTCGATAGCACTTTCGACCTCAAGTGGGATTTTGAGTGCACCAGAGCGTAATTGTAAAGCGAGTGTTTGAATTTCTTCTTCTGTGAATTGCCCTGTGATGATACCACCTGTCGTGAGTTCACTGTTCACACGCGGTGCCGATAAAACGATACCGTCTAACACAAGTGCCATAGGTTGCCCAACCATACTGCGCGTGAAGGCTGCAAAATCACCTACACAATCTTGTTCAACCTCAAAGTTGATGAACCATTCATTGCCACCAAAATTGGATGTTTGTCCGAACTGTGCGCTAGCACGCGCCAAACAATCACCTGTTAAACCTGTCTGGAATGGTTGTCCTGTCGTCGGATTAAGCTGTGAGGTGTTGTCTGCAGGGTCAGTCAAGCCTAAAGCTATTTGTTCACTTGTGATGATACTTTGACCTTCTAGACGGTCAATATCTGTCACCGTTAAGCCTGAGAAATTCACAAATTCGAGCAAAGCAGTCTGCTGAATTGTTTCTATCGCTTGGTCACGGTCTGTTTCACCAGGGATTTCCACAAGAATCCGTTGTCGTCCGAGCGTTTGCACAGTTGCTTCTGTCAGACCGAGCGCATTAACACGGCGATTGACGTTGTTTGCTGTTTCGGAGAGGTCTTCATCCGTGTAGCTGGTCGGATCAATTGTGGTTTGTAATAACACACGCAAACCACCGACCAAATCAAGCCCTAGTGGTTGTTGTCCGAGGATGACTATTTCAGGTTCCCCATCATCATTGAAATCAGGCGCAAAATCTTGTTCTTTTGGGATGACTACCCAAGCAGAAAAGATTGTCAGCACAATGATGATGACGAGCCAGCGGATATGAGTCGTCATAAATTGACCTTCTTTCTATAGAAGAATAGAAGCCCGTATAATCACGGGCAGTTTAAAAATTATTCAGCTTCAGCAGGTCGCCCCTTTTGGGCATTTTTCGCAAGTTCTTCAGGGTCATAGCTATCCAAGATAGAAGCAATGATGACACGCACTTGTAAACCATCTGCTAGCTCAACATGAGCAATTCCTTTGTCACCCTCAATGTCTCGCACTTTGCCGATGATGCCCCCTGCTGTGATGACTTCATCACCTTCGGCTAAAGCACGTACCATATTTTGACGTTTTGCAAAATCGCGCTGACGAGGGAACACAAAAAAGGACCAATAGCCACCCATCAACAAAATTAGTACAACACCGACTGCCAAAAACTCAGCCATGAGTTACTCCAGTAAATATACAAACGGTGGGCATTATAACGGGATGATGGGTTCTAATCTAGTCTCATCCGCTTGACTCAATCGCTTGACCCCACCTTAAATTGCTCCTACAATACGACACGCATAGGCTTTTTGCTTTGAATTATCACAGAGGGGAATCCTACCCATGCGTCAATCTCGTTTATCACTCATCATTCTCTCGGCATTGCTGGTAATTGGTCTCTTCCAATGGAGTATTACACCAGCACAAGCAGGGGCTTTTACACTCAATAACAATTCTGGAACAACCAGTAGTCCGTTTTTCATTGATGGTGAACCAACACTTGTCATGAACGGATTTGACTTGTCCCCGCTTAATTTAGGGGGAGAGGTAGTTATTGATGTTGTTACTTTAGCTGTACAACAATCCGTAGCAGGGCAACCGATAGAAGTTGTGATTTATGAAGATGGCAACGGTGGCTCACCGATTGATGCAACCCTCAAATATCAATTTCAAGCATTCATTGAAACAGGTGGAACAGCATTTATTACTTTGCCTGAGCCTGTGAGGACATCTGCACCTGTTGTTTGGGTTGGTTTCTATCTGCCAAATGGTTTTCGCTTTTTTGGTGATAACAGCGGCACATCTGTTTTGACCTACTGGGCATGGTCGCCAGGTACAACGTTTAATCTCGCTGATTTAAGTTCCGCACAAATTTTAGGACCAGGAGATGGCTCTGCACCTGTCAATATTGATATGGATGGGGTGGCACGCATCACAATGGAAGTGACACCACTCAATGAATCGGGCTTATCGGGTGATGGCGTAAATGATGACGGTGTTCCAGTGGGTGTGCAAATTGACGGTGGCGATGCTGATTTGAGTTTGCTCAGTAATTATCCATTCTGTGGTGATCGCTTACTCTATGATGACCAAGATGTTCGCTTATCAGGTCGTTTGCGTTTTACAACACATTGCCGTGCTGATCTTGGTTCATTTTCTCCTGGTACATTCATCAATGCTGATGATTTACCCGCAACTGTGCCATCATACGAACGGCGTGGTTTTTTCTACGAAGTGTTCGTTAATGGCGAAACAGCAATGGGAAGTTCAGAAGAAATGCTTGTTCCTGTCACACATTGCTTGCGCCCTGAACAGGGAGAAGTACCAACAGCCGTAATAGGTGTTGCTTATGGTGCACCGCGTGCATGGGAAATTTTACCAACTGTCCGTTACGGTGAATGGGTCTGTGCAGAGCTTACTCACGCTGGATTCTTATCTTATTTTGTGCCACGCACAGGCGAAGAACCAACGCTCAATGCTGATTTGTACTTCATTGGTAATCCAAATTTAGAAGCACTAGAACAAGAATCCTCTCGTGGGTTGCTCTGTGGTTATCGCTATCAAATTAATTACCGCATCCGTAATGAAGGCTTCGTTGCAACACCTGAAACCCTCTTGCGTGTACAAATTATCAATCAGCGTACAGGCAATGTCGTTACCAGCGTGGATATTACTTTGTTGCCGATTTTACCTGGTGATACAGTTGACCTCAATTTAACTAATTTTGTCATCGGCGATACTTTCGTCGGAGAAAGTACCATAACGCGCTATATCATTGACCCTAATAACACAGTCGCTGAACTAAACGAAGAAAATAACAGCTATCAAGAAAACAGCGGTCTAATTTTGTTTACCAACCGTTGCTAAATTGTTCACAGGATGCCCGTTCTACTGCATGAACGGGCACACATTTTTATTGCTAGGCACAACATTTATGCGAATTGTTACCAACACCAAATTAGTCCAACGTAACAGTCAAATTGCAACGTGGCTTTTTCTCGGCACGATGGCAATCTTGATTGGCGGTTTTGTATTTGTTAATTGGTCTTTCTTCACAGGCGATATTCCATCTGATTGGATTGTCTTGCTACAAGTTGTCGCATTACCTCTTGTTTTTGTTATGACAATTTATTCAGTGCGGATGACCAATCTATGGGCACGTGAGCCAAAACCTCATAAAGCCATTGCAGAAGGTCTCAAAGGGTTAAGTAAACGAAGTATTCTCTACAATTATCATCATATGCCAGCACGCCATATCCTGATTGCGCCACAGGGGGTTTTCGCTATCACAACCCGTTGGCATGATGGGTCTTTCACCTTTGAAGATGGCAAGTGGAAAAGCCATAAAGGGTCATTCTCGCGCTTTTTTAGTGCTATGCGAATGGATGGTATCGGCAGACCTGTTGATGAGGTTGAACAATCTGTCAAACACGTTCAAAAACTCTTCAAAGATATTGCACCTGACCTTGAGATAAAACCGCTTGTTGTCTTTGTGAATCCTAATGTCGAAATCGACTTTGAAGATGACCCATCTGTAGATGTGTTATTCACAAACGAAAAGAAAACACCAAATCTCAGTGAGTTTATGCGTGAGTTGAATCGCCAGCAGAAAGATAACCTTCAGCAGAAAGCTGTTTTACCCCTCACACAAGAGCAAATTGACGCATTCGAGAAGGCAACGCTTCCGAAATAGCCAATATGAGCAAGCATTTAGGTCGTGTCTCACTTCTGATAGTCATTGTGCTACTTGGCTTTGGCTTACGCTTATATCAGTTGGATGCACTTGCTTTTCGTGGTGACGAAGCGTTTAGTGTCCAACGGTGGGCTGTCACGCCACTCTCACAATCCTTAGCTGAAATTGCTAGTATAGAACCACACCCACCACTGACTTATGTCATTTTCAGAGGATGGGGGAGTTTGTTTTCACCCACCAACGAATTTGCTCTACGGTTATTACCTGTTTTTGCAAACATATTGGGAATTGCTGCTATGTTTGCTTTAGCAAAGCTTCTCTCGAAGTCTCAAACAATCGCTATAATCTCCGCACTATTATGGGCAATTCATCCTTTCCAAATATGGCACGCCCAAGATTTTCGTAATTATGGTATTTGGGCTGGTTTGAGTGTCATCGTACTGTGGTTAGCGATGCGTATTATTAATACACAAAGTCAAGATTGGCGTACTTGGCTGACCTATTGGTTGATTGCACTAGCATCTTGTCTCATTTTCTACAATGAACTAATCACAATTGGTGTGCTTGGACTATATGTGCTGGTTTTTTATCGTAAGCATCCAAAATTTGTTTTGCGATGGTCACTAGCTAATGGTGCAATTATTACTTTGACGATAGTAACGTTTGTCATCTTCCAAGGGGATTTATTAACAGGGGGTGGCTACGCAGGAACAACAGGTGGTTTTCAGATAGAGCAATGGTGGCAACGTTTTATACCTGTTTTACAATTTGGAGATACTTTATCCTTATCATTACAACAGCAATTCAACCCCACGACGAATTGGTGGATAGGCATCCTCATCTGCACACTTTTGCTGTTGACTTATGTAGCCTATGAACGTCCACACGATAGCATTTTCATTATTATGCTTGCCTTATTGCCTCTACTGGTTCTGGGAATTATCTCAGTACCTCTGCGGATTTTTCGTCCACGCTATATTATGCTAGCTATCCCTGCATATATCTTACTGATAAGCTATGCAACAGTTCTGCTATGGCGAACTACTGCTACTCTAAAAATATTATCTGGACTAGTTTTTGGAATATGGCTAATTGTCAGTGGTATCAGCCTCAACAATTATTATCATGATACTGATTATGCCAAAACGTCTGATTGGCGCGTTCTAATTGATTTTCTTGAAAACTATGTAGAAAATGATGACATTGTTATCCAAACCAGCGTCGATGCTGCTTTTGGACTATATTTTGAGCAATCCGATGTTCTCGCAGATGAATTTGCACTCCCTACAAATTTCGACCAATCCATTGACGAAATTATTACTACGATGGAATCAACTGCTCAAGGATATCAAACGCTATGGATTTTAGGGCAGACTTTCCCTGATTGGCAAAATGCAGGTGTGGTAGAAAATTGGGCTTTTGATAATTTGCAACTCATTCAAGAAGCGGATTTTGCTGGTTTGCCTGTGCGTCAATTCATGGATTGGCAAGTGACTCCTGATGAGTTAGATGATGTTCCTATTACGATTTTTGATGATGCAATCGCACTACGAGGCATCGAAATACAACAAGTCGATTTCACAGATACTTTGCTTGTTATCGTCTACTGGGAAGCCCTAGAGACAACAACTGTGCCTTTGACAGTCTTTGCACAATTAATCGGAGATATAAATCCAGCTACAGGAACACCCCTCTGGACACAAGATGACCATCCACCACAACAAGGACGTATCAACACAGATTCGTGGGAAATGGGGCAAGTCTATCGAGATGTTTATCGCTTATCTTTGACAGATGTTGTAGCAGGTGATTACTCGTTATTACTTGGTTTCTACGATCCAAACACAGGGGAACGTCTTATCCAAGAAGATGGCACAGGCGCATTTGAATTGGAGAACATTATCATAGAATAGGGTGCATCATGTTCGACACACCCTCAATTTTATAGGCTCTTACTCGCCTGAGCCATCAAGTTTTGATTGCCATTTTTCCATCAAACGATTGTAGATGGATTCCGAAATTTCGCCATTCATCAGGCGTAGGTCGAGTGCATCAATAGCTTGTTCAATTTCAGCACGAGTAGTCGGTGCACTAGATGTTGCTGGAGTAGCTTGTGTTACTTGTTGCGGTTGTTGATTTTGCTGATTCATCTGGTTCATTTGTTGCATCATTTGTTGCATCATCATTTGTTGTTGCATCATCATCTGCTGTTGCATATCAGATTGACCAGGGTTCATGGCAGCACCCATCGTTTGACCAACACCAAAACCGACACCTGCACCTGCAAGTCCACCAGCTAAACCTTCATTGCCAGCAGCCGTTTCTGCAATTTGTAGACGTTTGATACGTTCATAATTTTCGAGGCTGACATAATTCATGATTTCATCAATGGATGCTTGTTTCGCACGGAATGGATTCGCATCTAATGAATTAATTTGAACACCAAATTCATTGTTAAATTCTTCATTGAGTTTTGCCAGAACACCACCTTCAAGGTCACCCAAGAACGCATTAGCTTGTGGCACGCTCTGAACGCCTGACCCCATCAAGAGAACAGTCAATTCACCGAGTAACTTTGTTTGCATTGATGTCTTGATGTCATCAACACGGGTAATGGGCTTGCCGATGCCGAATTTCTTCAAGAAGCGCATTGGGTCGGATATTGAGAGGTTCATCGTACCGTGTGTACTCAGAAGAACTGCTCCCATCCCTTTACCAGGCGTTTCAAGTGGAATTGGTGGATTCGTTCCCCAACCAATTTGAGGCATATTCTTCAAATTGATGTAGTATATATCGGCAGTGAATGGGGTACGTCCACTAGTGGCTAAACCAATTAATCCACTTAAAATCGGCAAGTTCGCAACGGAAAGCGTATGGCGACCTGTTCCGAAGGCATCAAGAGCTTCACCACCACGCACGAAAACGGCTGTTTGGCTTTCGCCAACAATCACCTGTGAGCCGAAACGCCAGTCACCACTGCCTTGTTGGGGTTCACGATAAGTAAACTCGTCATCCAATACATTCGTATGGTCAACGACATCAATAATACGCATATGATTTCTCCTGTGAAATGATTAAGCTAATTATTTCGATAAATTCAAAATGACATCATCACGCAAGTCAAAAGCATCACTTGCATTTGTTGCCACATCATAGACAGATTCAAGAGCATCTTCGACACCTTCGCCACTATCTACCGCAGTGTCGAGGGCATCCATAGCGGTTTCAAATTGTAACAAAAAACGGAATTGTGCTTCATCAAAGGCATAGATTTTATCGAGGTCTTCTTCTGTAATTTTGATTTGTGACCACATGCCAGAATATTTTGGCGCGGCGGTCTCAACTTTGTCATGATAGGCTTGCATCTTGGATTTTACTTCGCGGGCACGGCTCATGTAGGATAATCCCTTGCCCCCATCAAGCAATTCATTCTGCAAACGACCAAAACGGTCAATATGTTTCTTGATTTCTCCTGTGAGATGGTCGCGTAAGATGCGGTCAGCGGTGCGACGGGCTTGCTTCTTTTGGTAGCCTTTGAAACCAGGGATTTTCATTACCAGATTTTCGAAGCTACCTTTCTGTGACATAATTTTATTGTACAA
Source organism: Chloroflexota bacterium (assembly GCA_039200705.1). Classification (GTDB taxonomy): domain Bacteria; phylum Chloroflexota; class Anaerolineae; order Aggregatilineales; family Phototrophicaceae; genus JAUZRW01. The sequence continues at coordinate 168,921 of JBCCSC010000004.1, read as the reverse complement.
ATCGGATGACATTGCAACCTCCAGATTTAATTTCGTTATTGAGTATATCCTAACCTGATAAATTGCGATAATGCCCCCCAATATTAAGGGGGATGTCAGTAATTTTGGTAGTAATGTGTACCACAATTTGGGCAAACAGTGACGTTGTTTGATATTTGAATAGGGTTTTGACAATTGCGACACGTATCTATCGCCTGTATCACTGACGAATCAGCAAGGGCGATGAGACCTGTTTCCCAATCTGCGATACCACTAAATAACTGTAATCTGCTGAGGTCGTCAATATAATCACGGATGTCATTAGGGCTGGTATTGAGTTGCTCGGCTAACAAACGCACATCTCCTTGCCCTTGTTCGCGGAGTATATCTAACAATAGGCGTGGCTTTTCCATATCTGTATTAGTCGCATACACATCAGCTTCAGTGGAGCGAGCATAGGTATAAATCCCATAACCGAAGATAGGGACAGTGATAATAAATGTGATAATGGCAATCAGCAGGACTTGCGAAGATGGTAAACGCTCCACCGCAAAAAAGCTCAATACGATTCCTACAATCGTTGTGATGGCAAATCCAATAATAATCGCCACGATTCCGCGTGTTTGCCCTTGATTTAGCTCCATATCGACACTTTCTTGACCATTTTCCAACAATAGGGGCATTATATCACGCACAAAGTAGCGAGACTGATAGCTTCGGTGTAATATTTAAACTATGTAACACTAAGATTGAGTCATTTTCTCACAAGGAGCAGACGATGCAACGGTATCGCTTGATGATTGTTTTACTCTTACTGATGTCACTTTTATTTGTTGGAACAGCCCTTGCTCAAGACGAAGCTACCGAAGAACCAGAAGCAACCGAAGTTGTGGATGAGGCTGAAATGACAGAAGAACCTGTCGATGATGCACCAGAAGCAACCGAAACCCCCGATGATGATACCCCTGTTGAAGGGTCAGATTATGTTGTACAAGCAGGGGATAATCTCTTCCGCATTGCGCTACGTTTTGGCGTAACTACGGAAGAATTGGCACAAGCTAACAATATAGCGAATCCTGCTCTCATCTTTGTTGGACAAAGCCTAGTAATTCCTGGTGCTGATGGTGTCGAAACACCAGACCCAGACCCAGACCCAACTGATGAACCAGAGGTGACCCAAACGCCAGAAGCAACCGAAGCACCTGATGACGGTGGCGATGATGACACCGATACACTTCCTGCTGCTGGGACTTATGTTGTACAAGCAGGGGATAATCTCTTCCGCATTGCGGTGCGTAACGGGACGACCTTAGCAACTTTGCTGGAACTCAATCCGAGCATTGCAAATCCGAACCTGATTTTCGTAGGACAACGTATCGCCTTACCGAACGCCACAGATGAAACCTCTGAAGATTCTGCCACAGAGGACACAGAAACAGATACCGAAGCAGATGCGACAGAAGAAGCGACTACCGAAGATAGTGCTGATGCCCTCGATGTTGAGATGATGACAGGTATTGAAGTTTTCATCGGTGATGATGTCGCAAACGCTAGCCTCGCAACACAGTTAGGTGTTGACTGGGTCAAAATGACAGTTAATTGGGCAGATGTAGAGCCAGCAGAGGGTGAATTTGATTTTGAAGCACTTGATGCAGCTATTGATGCGTTTGATGCGAATTTTGATATTATGCTCACACTCACTGGTGCGCCTGATTGGGCACGTCCGAGTTCAACAGAATTGGCTCTTGAACAACCAACCTACGGACCACCTGATGACCTCGCAACCTTCGGGACTTTTGCTGAGGCAGTCGCCGAACGCTATGTTGGACGTGTTGATGCTTATGAAATTTGGTATCAACCGAATAATCGTCTGACATGGATGCGAACCGATGTACAATTACGCAGTGACGGTTTCGCAGATGCAGGTCTCAGTGATACACGCTATATCGACCTTCTTGAGGTTGCTTATAATGGCATTAAGTCTGCGGATAGTGATGCTTTAGTGATTACTGCTGGGCTAGCTCCAACAGGCAATAATGATTTTTATAACTCGATTGACAATTTCGTTTTCTTTGAAGCATTACTAGAGCAAGGGGCTTCGAACTTTAGTGATGGTTTCGGTGTGCATATTGATGGATTTAGCAATGCTCCTGATGCTGAATGCTGTGGTACAGCCGAATCTGACCCTGAATTTGACGAATCCTATCATTTTTTCTTTGGCGAAACATTGAATAATTTCCGTGAGATTCTTGACCGCAACGGTGGTTCTGACTTGCCACTTTGGGTGACTCGCTTTGGGTGGGGCACAACTGATGGTGCATCAGGTGATGGCTCAGAATTACCATTCGTCAGCTTAAATACAGCACAAGACCAAGCTGATTATACAATTTTAGCTCTTGATGCAGGTGCTGAACGAGGTGATGTTGGCGCAATGATTCTTTACAATCTTAATGGCTGTACATCAGGTGATACAACATCATGCTATTACAGCTTAATTGATAGTGAAGGTGGCGCACGCGAAGTCTTCAATGCGGTTACATCACGTTAGCTTAAATTAGCTTAAAAAGAAATATAATCTATTAGAGGGATTCATGAGAAATCCCTCTTTTGTTGATAATTGCAATAATTTTGTCATAGTTCATTTGTAATATTTAAACACGTATCAGTAGCACACACTTTGTTAAATGGATAGATTATGGGCGACATTACGACAACTTTTGAAAAATATTTAAATCGTTACCAGATTAAAGCACGACTTGGCTCAGGTGGAATGGCAACGGTTTATCGCGCTGTAGATACCAATTTAGACCGTGATGTTGCGATTAAGGTAATGCACGAACATCTTGGGCATGATGATGTATTCCGTGAGCGATTCAGCCAAGAAGCACGCTTAATTGCAGGGCTTAATCATCCTAACATTGTCCAAATCTATGATTTTGACACCCTTGATGCCGATGGCAATGTGGTGATGTACATGGTCATGCCCATGCTCACGGGAAACACACTAATCGATATTTTAGAATCTTGTCGTTTTAAGCAAGCTACTTTGCCCCATGAACGAATCAAAGAAATTATCACGAATTTAGCAGATGCGCTGGACTACGCCCATTCACGAGGGATGGTTCATCGGGATGTCAAGCCAGCAAATATTTTGTTTGATGATAACAATCGAGCTGTGCTAACAGATTTTGGCATTGCACGCCTTGCCGAAAATTCGGGTTTAACAGCAGAAGGCACAATTATCGGTACACCTGCTTATATGTCTCCCGAACAAGCGACAGGGAGCGAGACAGATTATCGCAGTGATATTTATGCTCTCGGTATTATCTTATTTGAATTATTGACAGGTCGTCCACCATTTGATGATGAGAGTACTGTCTCCCTCTTGCTCAAACATGCTCAAACCCCTCCGCCAAATGTCTCGCAATACACTGAAAAAGTGAATCCATCACTTGATAAGGTCTTGCAAACAGTATTAGCGAAGAATCCTGATGATCGTTATCAGAGTGCGCGTGCTTTGCGATTGGCTCTCGAAGAAGCCGTTAATACTGAATCACATGATGAACGCTACATGCCAAGTCCTATTGTCTACACACCACCTGAAAAACAACCTGCAACCATCGTCATCGAAGATGAATTATCTGATAGTCAGCCTAAAAAGAAGCGCAATCAAAGTACCATCACACGCACAATTAATACACTTGTTTTAAAACCAGCCAGACAAAATCCGCTCGGATTTGCAACCTTAGCAGTGGCAATTGTTGCTTTATTACTGATTGCTCGTTTATTACAAAATCAACCATCGGCTACTATTCCACAAACATCTGTAATGACAAATGAAACTGTCTTTGGTGTGGAAGGTATGGCAGGTGTCGATGCCATGATTGGTGATGCAGCTTTCTTCACTGGTGATTTTAGTGACGATGATCCTATCAATGAATATTGGGATGTAACCTCCGTAGGACCAATTCAACGTAGCATCATGGATGGTGTTTATCGCATCAGTCATTCAGAACCAGACCGCGCAATCCCATCACTATTTGACCCGACTCATTTTAATTATACAGATGTCAATATCACCCTAGATGCTCGTATTTTGGAGACAAGTGCGAATAATGCAAGTGCTGTGGGCATCGTCTTCCGTTATCAAGATGCAGATAATTATAATGTTTTTGCCGTTGACGGACGAGGACGTTACAGCATTTGGCGACGAGTCGATGGTGCGTGGTGTGAACTTCGCAATCAATGTAATGATGGCGAAGCTGAGTTTGATTGGCAGCCTGAACCGCCCATCGCAACAATTGGTGAAATGAACACACTAAACTTGAATGTTTATCAGAATCAAATCATAGGTTTTGTCAATGGAGAGCAAGTCTTCATGTTAACAGAAAATACATTTGCCGACGGAGCAATTGGTATTTACATGGCAACTACACCATCAGGTAGCGCACAGGTCGAAATTGATAATTATAATGTGTCTGAGGCTATGCTTCCTGCTTCAGAGTCAATGACAGATGATAGCTAAAGGACGTTAGTAGTAGAACGCCCTCTGCTGTTAGCTAAGTCACTCATGGATAGAATTCGCTTGCTAAGTTTTCCCAATCACCGATGTAGGCATTAATTGGAGCATTTACAAGGTCGAATTCACTCAAGTCATTCATAGTGATGAGTTCTGGCACAACACGAATGAATTGTGTTACTGCCTCACCTCGTAAGATAGCTAAAGCTGTATCGACTGCTGTTGCACCCATCATCGCACTGCTACGAACAAAAACGCCTTCAATATTATTCTCAATGGCAAATTGAGCAATTTCAACACGACTGTCAGTCACAAAAGGTACATAATCAACAGATTGTAGAGCTAGTCCATCTTGTGCGCCAAGTGTGATGAGACCTGTATATCCTAAGAGACCATCAACCACTGAATTTTGTGTGATGTTAACACCATTATTGCGTAAATAATTAGTTGAACCCTCAGTGACAACAGTCATTCGTGGATAGTTGGCTAAGACAGCACGTTCCCCATCTTTGAAACTCGTATCTGCGAGTGATAAATCAACTGCATTGATAACACCATAGATACCCTCACCATCAATCAACGCCACAAGCTCTTGTCCCATGATGCAACCAAGCTCATAAGGGTCGTGTCCAACATAGCTTGTATATGTTTCATTTGCGAGGCGATTACCAACAAGAATAACAGGTATATTTGCGTTCAAAGCAATATTGATTTGTGCCTGTAATGGCGCAGATGCTGTCACAGATAATTCAATAGGGTTGATAATCAAAGCATCTACATCAGCATCGAGCAAGGCTTGAATATCGTCGATTTGAGTTACAAGGTCGCCATTAGCATCTCGCGCAATAAATTCGCTAATTATATCGTTATTTTGCGCTTGATAGCTTGCCCAAGATGCAATCCAATCACTTGATGTGCCGATTTGTCCACCATTACTATAGCCAATGCGATAAGGTGCATCTACTACAAAAGATGATGTATCCACAACATTGTTAGTGGGTGAAAAATTATTGTCAGGTAGCAGGCACAAGCTATTTTCAGCATAGGTTTCGACTATAGTTGTTTGGTTGGGGAAACTAAGTATTTCACCACTTGTATCAACCACATCATCTGCAATTTCATCGCTCTGGCAATAAGCGTTAATTTGTCCCTCTACACAAACAACTTCATAGTTGTCACTAATACGTTGTAATAATGTTTCCAGAGTATCTGCGTGCCATAAGATAACGTTGCTATCGTCGCTAGCAGATAATATCTGTGTACCATCTGCATTGAAAACTATACTGCGAACAGTGCGACTATGACCAGGCATCCCTCGTAAGACACGACCATCCTCTATATTCCAATATAATAGGTCGTAGTCATCACTTGTTCCTGCTCTGTCAACATCGCCTGCGCCTGACACTGCATGAATCCCATCAGGATGATACGCTAAGGCACGCACACCTGATGTATGCTCACTCAATATCTGCAGTACCTCACCAGAGGATGTATCCCAGTGAATGATTGTTGTATCGAGTGACCCTGATATGAATTGCTCACTATTAGGGCTAAAAGCCAAGCTAGTCACACTATCTGTATGGCTCTCAAAACGGCGCAGAATTTCACCAGTTTCGACTGACCATAAGAGTATGGTTGTATCATCGCCACCACTCAATAACTGTGTTCCGTCAGAGGTAAACGCTAATGAGCGAATGGTTGCTGTATGACCCTCTAGCGTTTGTATGATGTTGCCTTCAAAATCCCAAATCAGAATACGATTATCGGCTGGACGTTGCTCACTGACTTGAATTTGTCCCCCCGCACCTGCGATGAAGCCATTGTCAGGACTGATAGTTAGGCTACGGACAGGAGCTTGTAGGTCATCTAAAGTCATCATCAGATCACCTGATGAAACATCCCATAAAGTTACTGTACCATTTTCACTAGCAACCGCTAGCTGCTCGTTGGTGGACGTGAATTGAAGTGCGTAGATGTCTCCGTCTGTGCTCGCAATTGTTTGAATGATGTCATGGTTAATTGCATCCCAAATTATAATTTGTCCATCATCTGTTCCAGTTGCGATAAGCGTACCGTCAGAACTCATTGTTGCAATATTGGCTTGTGAAGATGTTTCATCAAAACGATGAATTTCTGCACCACGACCAAGCAAATCCCATATAATCAAGGACTTATCAAAAGCTGCTGTTGCAACTTCATTGCCATCTGGGGTGATAGTAATATTCGCAATGCGTCCAACATGCCCTCTGAATAAAGCTATAGGTTGTGTCACATCATTCGCAATATCCCACATAATGACGTTACCGATGTCATCGGCAGCAATAGCAAGGTCACCTGTTGGGGTTATGACTGCACCGCCACGCAGAGCCGCTTCTTCATGGGTGTAGGCTTGGAGACGTTCCCCCGTTTCTAAATTCCATACAATCAAATCACCATTTTGGTCAGATGACACAGCATGCATCGCAGTCGGGACAAAGTTGATGCTTGTGATTGCACCAGCCGACATGGGGTCTAAGAGACGTTCCCCTGTTTCGAGTGACCATAATTGGATTGAACCATCAAAGTTGCCTGTCAGTACCATCGTATCATCAGCACTAATATCAAGTGCAAGATTCTCTGCTGAATGGAAATCAGACTGAGTGAGTAATGCCTCACCAGCCAGCACATCCCATACAATGATTGTGCCACCGCCATCACCCGCAACTAGGCGTGATGAGTCACTTGTAAACTCAAGTGACCATACAGGATTACTATGATTGCTTAGCCTATGTAAAATATCACCTGTATCAAGGTCACGTATGATGATAGTTGTGTCTTGTGACCCTGTTGCTATGTATTGTCCATCAGAACTCGTTGCAATGGAGTAAATACGATCTGTGTGACCATCATCAAATTGGCGCAGAATCTCACCTGTTTCAGCATCCCATTCGATGAGCGTGCCTGTCGGGTCATCAACATTGATGCCACCATCACCACTATAGAGTCGACTACCATCATGGCTATAAGTCACACTCCAAACCTCGTATTGATGTCCCACTAATTGGCGACGTGCACCTGCTTGCCACGCGATTTCAGCAAGGGTTTGTTGCACTTCAACAGGCGGGTTATCAATGGTGTTAGCTTGCACAGCATAGCCAATGCCTAGTAATGGCTCATCACCATCACGTCCCCAGAAACGTGCTAAATTAGCAAGGCTGATGCTATTGTTGACAATCGCTTCACGTTCAGCCAATTGTTGCTGAGTAAATGCAAAAATAGCTAAACCGCTAGCAATTATTAAGCCGATGGTTGTTGTTGCTGAAAATAATTGTAGAAAGCGTCTTGCTCTATCTCTTAGAGCTTGTTCACGCGCTTGTCGTTTTTGTTCTTCTCGGATGCGCGCTTCACGTTGTTCAATGCTCGCTTCAATGTATGCTTTTTCATCAATAGTGAGTGCAATATCACTATTTTGGAGCAGTAACTCAAATTGATTAAGACGCATTCCTGTTGCCAAGAAGCTATCATCTTGTTCATTTTGTTGCCATTCATGAACTGCACCAACCACTTGTCGTTGGATGCGAATATTCTCACGGTTATCAGCCAACCAATTCCGTAAACGTTGCCATTGACGTATCAGAGCTTCATGAGCGACCTCAACGGTTGGTTCACGAGTTTGTGGGTCATTATCGCCTGTTAACAAACGATATTTTGTGAATAAATCACGCACATTAGCCATTGGGTCATCAATACCATCATAGAAGGATAACTCTGACCATCGAACGCGCCGACGAGTATCTTCAGTCCCCTCACCGAGTGTTACCAAACGCAAAAACATCTGGCGAATGGCTTCTTGGTGAGCCTCATCCATTTCTAGATACAGTTCTTCTGCACGACGTGCAAGTGAGCCGAGAACACCACCGCTTTCTCTGTAACTGCTGAGTGTCATCAACATCCCACTGCGTCGGTCGAATAACTCAGTTAGGGCATACTGTAATAATGGCAATGCACCAGGTTCTTCTTGAACATCTGCGATAATTTGTGCAATTAACTCAGGTTCAATCTCGACGCGCATACTCTTCGCAGGTTCAACGATAGCGGCTTCAAGTTCGCTACGGGATAAGGGCAAAACAATTTCGCCTCGTTCGCGCACCAATTCACCAAATTTAGGATAAAGTAGGGGCTTATCGTAGAAATCAGCACGAATCGTGATGACCGCCCACAAGCGACTTTCTGGATGTGTGACAGCATATTGCAAACTGTTCATAAAATGTGTCCGAACAGCATTATCTTCAGTTTGGGTGAAGATTTCCTCAAATTGGTCAATCAACAAAAATAATTCGCTACCATCATCAGGTAGAATTTGCTTGAGTAAATCAAACAGTGCCGTTTCCGATGATGCAAGTTGTTCATGCAAATTAGCGGGTGGGTCAATGGCTATACTCAAAAGAACCGATTCCAATTCCTCAAGAGCATCAATACTTGGAACCATTTCTGCAACGTAGAAATTCTCTGAATCTGGCAAAGCACCGTCGCGTAGTGCAGGGATAAGACCTGCCTTAACAATACTTGATTTACCACTACCACTCGGACCAATGACCGCCAAAAAACGTGCAGATGCACGGTCTTCATTGAGGCGTTCGATGAGTTTCTCAGTTAAGTCTTTGCGACCATGAAAATCGCTTGCATCACTTTCTTGAAAGGCACGCAATCCTTTGTAGGGATTTACGATAACCATTTGTGTGCCTGTGGTAGTGTTCGGAGAGAGGTCGTTGATGTCAATTACGAAAGATACAGTGTCTTCGGGTACAACAACCATTTCTCCTGTATCTTTGTCCAATGTCACAGATGGACTAGATTTAAAGCCTGATACCGCATGTCGAAAGTCGCGTGCGAAGTGCATAATATCTCGATATCTATCATCGGGATTCTTCGCGGTTGCGGTCGCCAGAATTTCATTAATCATAGGTGGGATGTTGTAGGTTACAGGGTCAATATCGGGTAGTTGCTCGTACAACTGATTACGAATCGCATCCGATACGGAATCGCCAGCCATAGCATCATGACCTGTCAGCAATTCATAAATAATCAAGCCAAAACTATAAATATCAGATTGAGGTGTTGGTTGCAGGCTCTGTAATTGCTCTGGTGGACTGTAAGCAGGTGTTCCAACAATTGAATCGTCATCTTCATCATCGTCTACATCAGAACTGTGTTCAACATCTTTAGCAATGCCAAAATCTGTTAGATAAGCATTTCTTTCTTCGTCCAGCAGTATATTCGCTGGTTTCAAATCACGATGTACAATCCCCTTGCGGTGTGCGACTGATAATGCTGCCGAAATTTGTGTGATGATAGTCGTGACTTCCTCTAACGAAAATCGTCCGCGTTGTTGCAATTCATCGCGGAGACTACCGCCCCGTAGCATACGCATCACCAAATAAGCCCCTGTTGGGTCTCGCCAAAAATCAAATAAGGGGACAATATGTAAATGCTCTAAACGGGCAACGAGTTGAGCCTCTGCCTCAAAGCGTTTGATAAATTCGGGTTGATTCGCATAAGATGAACGAATCACTTTAATCGCCACATCACGGCGAATAAGAGGTTGGTAGGCACGATACACTGTGCCGAAACCACCTTCTCCCAGTGTCTCTTGTATTTGATAACCTTTAATGTCTTTCTGTTGTGCCATAACGTTTAATCACCGTCGTGTTGTAAGATTTTTTGGAAAATATCATATACTTTGTTTGCCTGTACCCTGTTATCAAAACTTGGGACGATAGGCGCATTGTGTTGACGAGTTCGTTGAGTGAAATTATCTGTCTGGAATATTTTGATAATGTGCTGAGCTATACTCGATGGCTCAGGTTTCTCAATTGTATATCCATTGACCCCAGATTGCACGAGATAAGGCACATCGCCAACGGCAGAAGCGACTACAGGGACACCAGATGCCATTGCTTCGAGAATGGAAATTGGACAACCTTCACGGTTGGTTGCTAACACGTATATGTCCATCATCTGATAAAAATCAGCCATTTGTTCAGGCTGTAATTGCTCGAAAAATCGAACATGCTCCTGCATATCTAAGTCAGCAACTAAGTTTTCGAGTTTTTGTCGCTCAGGACCATCCCCTGCAATCATGACTTTAGCAGGGAGTTGACCTGATTGCTTCATGATGTGTGCTGCTTCAATAGCACGGTCAACACCTTTATCTTCTACCAAACGAGCCACAACACCAATAATTGCTTGTTTTTCTAATTCAAAGCGCATGAACGCTTGCGTTCTCGTTTTGGATTGCTGTGTCCGAAATTCTCTTAGATTAATTCCTGGTTGTGCTACAAATAGACGATCGGCTGGACATAAATGATTATCTAGAATGAAATCATAGCCACTTTTTGACGCTGACATAATATAGCAGTCGCTTAATCGCATAAAGTCCTTGTAAGCAGGGCGTAGATAAGGGGAGTCTACTGTGAGTAACATCGGAATTTGCCAGCGTGTACTCAACAGTTGACCAATAATAGCAGCAGGTAGATGATGCGTATAAATGAAATCGAATGATTGCTGGTCGAACTGTTGCGCTAATTCGTAGCTAGTTTGGATGAGTTGCGATACATCAAATTTTGGATATGAAATAGGGACTTCGCAAGTGGAAAGACCCATATCACTAGCGCGTTTTGACAAGAAACTATTGTGTGGACAAACGACAGTGAATTCGACTTTATCCGATAAGGTTTGAAGCAAATTCATTGCATAGAGTTCAGCCCCTCCAAGATTAGAGGTCGAGTAAATCATCAAAATACGCATCAGAGTGGTGTTAATCCTTCAATTATCATCTGTTTGATTATGACGAGCGCGAATTTCAGCAACTTTCTCAGTCAATTGCTCAAAAAATTCGTTATCAGTGATTTTGTCAACTTCTTGCTGAACACGACCCTCGTCAATTTGAATTTCAAGTTGTTCTACACGATGACGAGCCGCTTCCAAATCATCCTTAACTTGTTCAAATAGTCTTGCGTTAGAGATAGCAATAGCAGCTTGGTTCGCATAGGCAGAGAGAATAGGGATACTTTCTTGGCGGAAAATTCCTGCTTCAATGCGATTATCAGCATAAAGCACGCCAATAATAGTCTCTTCAAGGAACAATGGCACAACAATGATTGAACGAAGCGCATGTGCCATCACACTCGCGCGTGCTTCAAAGCGTGCATCTGCTTGTGCATTGGTGGTAACAATCGGTTGATGTGTTTCAATTGCTGCTTCGATTACACCCTCACTAAACGTAATATCATTATCACTGATATTTTCTTTATTTGCGTTTCGCGCCACTTGAATGCGAAGTTCGTTTTTATCTGGTTGCATCAACATTAAGTAAGCACGTTCAGCACCCGTTAAACGAATCACAGCATCTAGAACGCGCTCCAAAACATCATCTAAATCAAGTGAAGAAGTCAATAATGCAGAAATCGTGACTAATTCCTGCATTAAAGTCCATTGCTGTTCTAAAAGGCTTAAATCTTTACGAACACTATCTAATGACCCATACAGTGTTTTGGCTGGTTGGTCGAAATCGACATTGATTTGTACACCACGCTTAGTCAATGCACCGATGACACCATCCATCGTTTGTTTTAACTGTCGTGCTTGTTTGGATGAGTCTTGAATATTTTGTGTTAGTTTGTCAAAAGGATTGTCATTCATATTTTGACCTCACAATCAATAATTTGGGAATTTTCAACTATCAATCTTATCAAAGATTTGGTGCATTCCGCGCGAATGTGTGCGAGTTAGACTAGCAATTTCATCATTCTTAGCTTTGATAGCCTGACTCAAATTGCGGACAATATTATACGACAAAGTCAAATCTTTCTTGATAAGGGTTTGCAAGGGGTCATATCCCAACCGAAGGATAATCGTTTCACTAATTGCTAAGGCGCGAAAATCACTTTCAACATCCTCAAATACATAAGCCTCACCGAAGTAACTACGTGTTTCAAGTGTATGTTCAACACTACGGTCACCTGCGAAATGCGTTACTGTGACTTTCCCTGTTGCAATCATAAATAGTGCGCGTGGTACATCACCAACATCGACAATGATTTCGTCAGAACTATAAGTTTCTGTGATACTAGCTTGCGCGAGAGCCGTCAATTGTTGCATCGTTGTATTTGCAAAGAATGGAATGCTCTTCAAGAAAATAATTTTATCCACTTGTGATAACATACATGACTCCATATGGTGGATTTTCTGTTAAATCCCTAATTTGTCGAATAAACTCTCAGCTTGAGAATCTTGCTTCGCTATACTGGTGATACGATGGTCAATCTGCCGAATTTGTTCGCTCAGCACACAGATAATGGTCATAGACATATCAGGATACGATTGTATCAGAGCCATCAAATCAGGATTATCAAGGCGTAAAAGCAAAGTACGTGACAAGCTAATGGCTGATGTGCTGTGTGCACTTTCATCAAATAGAGTATCTTCACCGAAAGAATCTTCGGATTTCAGCGTATTCAATCTAGCTGATTTAACATCACTTTGTGTGCGTTCGATACCAACACGTCCCTCGACAATGATGTACAATGAACCACCTTGCTGGTCTTCCGTGAAAATTACTTGGTCGGCATCATACCAAACTTCATGACAAGCTGTTGCAACTTTTCGTAACTGACTGATGCTAATATCTTGGAAGAACTGCACACGCTTTAAGAAAATGATACGTTCCACATCGGAGATAATACTGCCAATTCTTTGTTCTGACCGTTCAAATGTAATGCCCTGAATAGCATTTTTCGCACGTCGCAATGCAGTTCGTATAGCCAAAGGCAGTTCACCCTGTAATGATGCTAGCAAGCTATGAATCTCATCTAATGTAAATGGAATATTGTCAGCATTCTTTGAAGGACTTTCATTGTCATTACCTCCTAAAGCAGATAATAAATCTAAGGTTGATTGTTGTGGTTGTGTCTGTGATTGATGAAGATGTTGTCCCAATTCTCCGAGAGCTTCAATCCCTATATAGATTTTCCATTCTTCGTTGTGGTGGTCAATTAATTCTCTTATCACTTGCTTAGCATCAGAGGATGAAACACTGTACACCGATTGCCCGTAATCATGTAATTCTGCTAAGGATGAGGCGGGATTTGTAAACTTTTCGATACCTGTCAACAGATGAAGATTTAACATCACATCAATCGCTTCGACACCATTAGCACGGGTACGAGGAATAGTGCTTTGCAGAGCATCAACTGCAATCGCTACATCATCTACCCCATAGATACTGCCTAACAAGTAGAAAATCTCATCGAGTAAAAGTTGATTTTCTTCCTTGATGATGCTCTCAATTACATCGATAGTGGGGTAGTTTTTCAGTGATTGTAGCGAGTGTATGCGACTGACATTCTCATAAATAGTTCTGAGTACATCATCAATGTTTTCGTAGATACGGTCTTCGTATTTATTACGGTCAATACGCACCAATACCGAACTTATCATGCGTGACATCAAACCATGACCAGAATCCAAGAGAGGTGTAAGCGTTTTTGCCGTTTCATTAGGCTTTGCGATGAGTAATTGAGCAGCACGTTCACGAACTTCAAGGTTATCATCAAGTAATGCAGGCATGATGCGTTCTGCAAAGTCTTTGGGATGAAGATTCGCAAGAATTTGTACGGCAGATAAACGAATACGGTCTAAAGGGTCACGCAATAAAGCGGAAACAGTCATGCTCAAGGCTTGCACGAGTTCATCAGTGACTCGCACAGATGATGATAAGGTTTCAATGGCTAAAACAGACTGTAAACGAACAATTTGTGAACGGTCAATGATATAACGTAGAAGTAGTAACAACACACGAGGACTATCGGTATTGCCTAGTATCCTAACACCAATAGCACGTTGTTGTGGGTCATCATGGTCAAGTAACTCATTAAGTGTCTGGGTAGCATGTTGTAAAAAGTAAAAATCACGAGTCTGTATCAGGTCAGGCAAAACTTCTGCAACGATTGATGGGTCATTATCATTGAGCAACTCTAAAGCAGCCAGTAAATAACGGTCTGATTGTACACCGACCAGTTCTTTCAATCCTCTAATTGCTGATTTACGGACTAAAGCATCGGAATCCACAATATACTTTGCACAAAGAGTCACAACTGCTTCCGAGCGTATGTCAGATGAAACGAATGTATCAATAATACCTGCACGAAGATATTTGCTACCATTGTCTGCGGTATTAATCAACATCGGTGCATAATGATTGCCTTTGGCTTCAACAAGTAGACGCGCTATTAGCAAACGGGTATCATCGTCACTTGCTTGCTGAAAACGATTTTCTAGTGATTGCAAGGTATCGCTGTCAAAAACAATCCGATTATTTGCTTGAAGCATAAAAGAGAAATTCTCTTCTTCAATCATTGAAATCAAGGCACGTCCATATTGTAAGCTCACCCAAACTGACCCAAAGACATAGCCAATACCGATGACGACCATCATACTAGGCACAACCCACACTTCTGTCGCCACAGGTGGATACAGCAGAAATGCCCCGATGATTAGCGTTCCAAATGGCTCAACAAGACCACTAATAAAGGCACGAATGCGTCCTTTTACACGCACAGGGACAGCATTGTAGAGAAATTCATCATTAACGGCGCGAATGCCAATATTGAGTACCGTGCGATTAAACTCTGCAAAGACTAGAATCCCAATGACAATAATCGCTGGTTCAATCACGAGTGGATTATTCGATTGAACATAAGAAAATGGAATAATAGTGAGGACAACTGCTGCAATCAGAGATGTTGTTGGGAATATGAGGTTGACTTTTTCAACCCCTGCCCATGCAACTAAACGTACAAAGAAGAATAACTGGAAGGGCAATAAGATGATGCTGCCCCAGATAATGATATTAGAGAAAAAATTAGAGATAAAATCATCCGTTGCTGTGACAGTTGACGCAACCGAAGCATATTCATTGAGATAGCGCAAAATCTCAAATTGCATGAGGGCTTGCATAACCATCATAAAAATAGAAACAATCACGAATGCTCTTAAATAGGGAGAGCGAAACGCAAATTGATAGCCTTCATATAAATTCTGAAAATAACTTTTTTGGTCTGCTTTACTTTGCGTCTCAATGACAGATGGTGTCGTAATATTCATCAGCCTTGGCATTGCTAAACTCATTAGAAACATGCCAAGTAATGTCACAAACCAGATGCTCATACCGAGTTCAATTAAACCAATATTAACACTCTGGTTGAGTAGCGGAATGGATATGTCAAATCCATTCAGGATAAAAACACTCAGTGAGCCAATAAGGTAAGATACGCGAGTCACGGCTGCTAAGAGCGTGAAGATACGTTTGGCAGCGCGTGTATCGAAATAATCATTGACGAGAGGACCCCAATGTGTGCTGATAGCTTCGCCTACGCTCCGAAACACCAGATATAAGAACAGCGCAGGGTAGAATGTCTCACGTAGGGTGCTATCGCTCAACAAGAAAGACCCAATCAGGATGCCTACTATCCCGACAGTTGCTAGCCCTGCCATAATGCGATTGTTTGAAAAACGGTCTGCAAATGCAGCATAAATGGCGAAAGTTACAATGATGATAAGTGCATCACCAATCAGTAAGTAGGCGATACTATTGTTGGCATCTTCTGGTAGCTTATCAATAAAATCAGCAACGATGGTTATATTTGCCCAGACATACCCCACAATGAAAAAGACCATCATAATTGAAATGATGGATAATCGTCTGAACTCATCGCGCCGAATGTTAAACAAGCGTGCAACTTGATTCGTCATGTGTCTTTGATGCTAACCTTATTTTGAGTGAATAGTATATAACGTTTTGTTACTTCTGATTATACATGGTATCTCAGTATTTAAGGCTTCAGAGTTTGTGATAGGTTAAAATGGGTCATGCTTGGGATTGCTCACTTGGGTCGTCTCAGACATAATCATGTAGCATTATTACAAGAATATATTCTGCGTCACATCGCGGGCGTGATACGGAGCAATCAAGTTCATGGCAAGCATTATCTCAATTCATTCATTTCGTGGTGGGACAGGTAAATCAAACACAAGCGCAAACATTGCCTCCCAACTAGCATTATCAGGAGCGCGTGTTGGGGTAATTGACACTGACATCAATTCGCCTGGTATTCATATTCTTTTCGGTGTTCATGATGATGCCATTAAGCACTCACTCAATGATTACCTATGGGGACGCTGTAAAATCCAAGATGCAGCTTTACGAGTAACTGATAATTTGCGAAATGACTCTCACAATCAAGCGAAAATTACTGGTGAACTGTATCTAATTCCAAGTAGCATGAATGTTGGAGAGATTGCTCGTATCTTGCGTGAAGGATACGATGTAACTTTACTGAGTGATGGTTATAATCAGATTATCAAAGACCTCAACTTAGATTATCTTGTCATTGATACGCATCCTGGCGTTAACGAAGAAACCTTACTCTCGATAGCTATTTCTGACCACTTAGCAATCATCATGCGCCCCGATGCACAAGATTATCAGGGGACAAAAGTCACAGTCGAAGTCGCACGCAAACTAGATGTTAAAAATCTGATGCTCATTGTCAACAAAGCACCGACCTCACTAGACCCTGATGCCCTCAAAGATCGTATTGAACAAACGTATAATGCGACAGTTGCCAGTGTTATTCCCCATTCGGATGACTTGATGACACTCGGTAGCCAAGGCGTATTCTCGCTACGTAATCCCAATCACGATGTGACCAGCAAGTATAAGCATATTGCTAGCATGATGCGCTAGCTCCCACGATATGTATTATACGACCAAGGCGATACTAACAGTGGCACATGATAGTGTGCTTCAGCATCAAAAATTGTAAAACGAATCGGTACGGTATTCAGGAAAGGAGAGTCAATCTCTTTCTTCTCAAAATATGGACGCACATGAAAAATAAGTTCATATTCGCCTTCTATCATTGCCTCATCAGATAGTAATGGCGCATCGCATCGTCCATCACTATTGGTAGCGATAGTCAAAATTTTCTCTCGCTCATCGTCATTCAGTCGCCATAATTCAATGTTCATGTCACTAGCAGGATGCCCGTGATAAACATCTAAAACGTGTATCGTTAATTTACCCATAAACGCGCTTGCCTTTCACCCATGTGCCTACAATCTCGCCTCTAAAATCCATTCCTAAATAAGGATTGATAGGATGACGTGTTATTAAGTCTGATTCTCTTAGTGTCCACTCGCTATCGATATCAATGAGGGTTAAATCAGCATCCATTTCTACCTGAATCGCTCCTTTAGTTGCCAAGCCAAATCGTTCAGCTACGTTAGTTGATGTCAGAGTCACAATTTGCTGTAGCAATAATCCACGCTGATGATAACCAACTGTTAGCATAATGGGTAAACTCGTTTGGCATCCTGCAATGCCTCCCCAAATCTTGAAGAAATTATCACCTTGTTTCATATCATTGGGTGCGGGGGAATGGTCAGATGCAATGAAGTCAATATTTCCAGCTAATACCTCTTCCCACAATAAATCTTGTTCAGCTTGAGAGCGTATCGGAGGCGCACATTTTGCTGGCGCACCCATTCGGATGACATCTTCATCAGTTAGAGTTAGATAATGTGGACAAATCTCGCAAGTGACATCAACACCGCGCTGTTTTGCTTGTGTAACGAGTTGAACACCCTTACTAGAACTCACATGCACAATGTGTAATTTACAGCCTGTTTCTTCTGCAAATAAAATAGCACGTTGGATTGCCTCACATTCAGCAATGATGGGACGCGACTCTAAGTAATCTCTGGTTGAAAGGCGACCTTCAGCAATAGCTTTCTGAGCCAGTCGTGCAGTCAAATTGTCATTTTCGGCATGAACTGCGACAATTGCTCCGTGTGGTGCGAGAATTTCCATTCCTCGATAGAGCGTATAATCATCCACCGCAGGAAAATCGTCTATGCCACTATTCGACATAAAGGCTTTGAATCCAATCACGCCTTTTTCAACGAGTGCATCTAATTGGTCAAGATTATTAGGGGTTAATCCACCCCAAAGATACGCATTGACCACAGATTTTTCGTCTGCAAGTTGCCGTTTTTTGTCAAAGGCTTGTAGTGTATTTGTCGGTGGTGTTGAATTAAGGGGCATATCAAAAAATGAGGTGTATCCGCCCTTAGCAAGTGCTGATGAGCCTGTTGCGAATCCTTCCCAATTTGTTCGCCCAGGTTCATTGAAATGCACATGCGCGTCAATTCCCCCAGGAATTAAAATTTTATCAGTGGCATCAACTTCAACTTTTGCTGAGTCATTAATGGTTGATGCCACCTCAACAATTTGACCATCTTGAATGGCAACATCTGCAATTTGGTCTTGAGTTGTATCAACGACACACGCTTGACGAACGATAAAATCAAACATAGTCATTTAGTTCACATCATCACGAGTGAGTTTGAGCTTAATTTCACCATAGGGAGGGCGTGGATCCATAAACACTTTTGCGTCCTCTCCATCGACTTCACTGGCTGTATCCCATAAGCGATTTTGTGCCACAAACCAAACAGATTCCATTTGTGGAAATGTTTCTAGTAAACGAATACCCATTTCATACACCAAATGCTGAATCGACATACTCACAAAATCATGAAACGTATGGCGCACATGGTCATAGACTTGTTGTGGTGCGATATAACGACTGTAATCATCGTGGATAGCATCGTTCACGTCGCTGTAAGTCCAGCCCATATCCATGAAGATATACAGTGGGCGGTCTTGTAAATCAGGCAATGTCGTGAATTCATCTCTAGGGAAATCAGCAAAAGCACTGCCCGTTAGCTTGATGAGTTTCATATCCATGCGACCACAATCATGTGCTGTGATGATAATTTTACCTGAGTCATCGCGTGTCATGTCAAGCGATGCTGTATGATAACTATCATAATTTGGCGCAAAAAGTCTATCACTCTGTTCAATTGTCTCACCGCCGTCATTCGTGATTGGGGCGGGAATGAATGGTAGCTCTTTGATACTCAGACGAAGTGTCTCCATTTGTGCATATTGCTTCAAAAATTGTTGTCCCAAAAAATAGAGAAAGCCTTCTTGCGTTGCACCCTGAAATTGTCGTGCTTTGCGGAGTGCAAAATTGGTCATCGTTGCAGTTGGTACGACCATCGAATTATCGCCTTCTGTGTATGAAGGCAGAAATACATCACCAAAGACTTCGATATGTAAATCAGTCGCAAAGAGATTATTAGTTTGCCCTGTATAACTTGATTGCGGAATCGGTGTTAGTCCTGTCAATGGGCTAGGGTAACTGCGATAAAGAGCAATGTTCCCTTTACCATATGAAATTTTATTTTCCATGATGTTTACTCCGATATGTCAATGAGGTCAATGAGTCGTAAGCGGATAATTTTGATGATTTCTTGGATGCCAATTTCAATTTCTGCTTCGCGTTCATGAGTGAGGCGCAAAGCAAACTGCTCCAGAATCGAATGTTTATTGTTTTCACGAGCGCAAATTACAAAGGGAAAATTAAACTTTTCCCGATAAGCATGGTTCAATCGCTGAAATTCCTGATACTCCTCCGAACTCAAGGTTGCGAGACCTGCACTCGCTTGCTCTTTCTGTGATGTTTCGCTGAGTGTTGTATCTACTGTTGGAGCTAAGTCAGGATGCGATGAAATCAGACGAATCTTTTCATCAATAGTCGCATTGTTAATTACACTCCGAAACGCTTCAATCAGTGTCTGCACACTGGTGAATGGACGTTTTTCAAGGACACGCTCTGCAAGCCATAATTCTCCTTCAAGCGGACCACCTGTTACAGCTAAAAAATCTTCTTTGGAATTTGTATTGAGTATACTGAGTTTCACGAATCCCCCTTCATCAATCATGTTAATTGTAACTTGTCAAACAAATCGCGCAATCAATCGCAAGTGGTTATACTCAGTATTATGATTTGAAAACTATTCTTTAGGATATTTCATGAAACCACCTGGACAAACGCGAACAATCATACAAGCTAACCATGCCTTTATTGCCCCTGATGGTTACGTTACAGCGACGCTACCAGCATGGGAAAATACACAAGGCATTATTCTTATTTCACCACATATGCGTGGATTGCCTCGTTTTTCGATGTATATTGCTCACATGGATGCGAATGCAAAATCGGCAATGCCCTTAGATAGAGTACAACGCTTTGTATATATTCTGAGTGGGTCAATTTCAGCAACACTTGATGAAGACCAGCACAAATTATCAGAAGGGGAGTTTGTCTACATTCCTGTTGATACGTCACATCAACTAACAACAACCGAGGCAACATCACTCCTGATATTCGAGAAACCATATGTCGAAACAAAGCAAACATCAGAATTACCCTCATTTCATGTGGGTAATGCTTGGGCAGGGGATGGTGAACCATTTTTGGGTGATCAAGATGCACGCTTGCGAACATTACTTCCAACGCATTTACAATACGATATGGCAGTAAACTTATTCACCTTTCAATCAGGGGCAGCCTTGCCTTTTGTCGAAACACACATCATGGAGCATGGACTGTATTTGCTGGAAGGACAAGGCATTTATCGACTAGATGAATCATACTATCCAATTCAAGCAGGGGATGTTATCTGGATGGGGGCATACTGTCCGCAATGGTTTTGTGCTTTTGGCAAAACGCAGAGCACCTATATTTACTATAAAGATGTGAACCGCGACCCTTTATCATGATGACTTTAACAATTGACTCAGACCGCATAGAGAGTGAACTCAAACATCTAGCTACTTTCTCTGATGCACCGCCACCTGCGATAACACGAGTCTTGTTCACTGAAACTGAACTGCGTGCCAGAAATTACATTCGAGAATTAATGAAATCTGCCAACCTTGAAATTCGAGAAGATGCTGTTGGCAACATCTTCGGACGCTGGATAGGGTCACAACACAATTTGCCAGCAGTTGCCACAGGGTCGCACATCGACGCGATTCCATTTTCGGGCATGTATGATGGTACAGTTGGGGTCATTGGTGCAATTGAAGCTGTGCGTGCTTTACAAGATGCTAACAACAATCCGCAACGCTCAATTGAAATCATTATGTTTACATCAGAAGAACCTACTCGATTTGGGCTAGGCTGTCTCGGCAGTCGAGCAATGGCAGGAGTACTATCTAAAGATGACTTACTAGCTTTACGCGATGCTGATGACATGCAATTTGATGAAGTGCGCCAACAAGCAGGATACACACAATCACTAGAAACTGTCATTATGCTACAAGGGACTTATCATGCCTTTGTGGAATTACACATTGAACAGGGAACACGTCTCGAAAATTCTGGTAATACTATAGGCATTGTGACAGCGATAGCTGCCCCTGCAACACTGCGTATAGTCATTCAAGGGGATGGTGGACACGCAGGTGCGGTGCTCATGCCCAATCGACGGGATGCGCTCCCTGCCGTGGCTGAAATTGTTTTAGCTGTTGAAAAAATAGCGCAATTATCAGGCAGTCCTGATTCAGTAGCAACAGTTGGTCTAGTCGATGTATATCCCAATGCTGTGAATAGTATTCCCAGTCGTGTTCTACTAGAAATTGACATCCGTGATATTGATTTAGAGACACGCGATGCCATGGTTGTTGAAATCCAATCTACTGTCAACGCAGTTTGCGAAAACCGACAACTTAGCTCAGAAATTACTATTTTGAATGCAGATAAGCCATGTCATGCAGGAGCAACCATCGTCGAAACTGTTGAGGCAGTGACAAAAGAACTCAATTATTCGTCACAGAAACTCGTCAGCCGTGCTTATCATGACGCACTTTTCATGGCGCAAATTTGCCCAACAAGTATGATTTTTGTTCCATCAGAAAATGGCTATAGTCATCGACCAGAAGAATTTACATCACTTGAGGACATCACCAAAGGTGTCAAAGTTCTCGCACACACACTCGCACACTTATCCACACAAACATAGAGAGGTTTATTCTAATGAACGCACCCGAAATTAATTTATCGCCACGTATTCTGATGGGTCCTGGTCCAAGTATGGCAGACCCTCGTGTGCTTAAAGCAATGGCAACGCCACTAGTTGGGCATCTTGACCCTGAATTTCTGCAATTGATGGATACTACACAACAATTATTACGCTATGTTTTTGAGACAGATAATCAAATGACGATTCCTGTCTCAGGCACAGGCTCAGCCTCGATGGAAGCTGCGATTTGCAATATGGTCGAAGCAAGTGACAAGATGCTGGTCTGCTGTAATGGTTATTTCGGGCATCGAATGCAAGATATGGCACAACGTTACGGGGCAGAGGTTCATATGATTTTTCGTCCTTGGGGAGAGGTCTTTACCCCAGAAGAAGTTGAAACAGCCCTCAAAGAAACAGGTGCGAGTGTTGTTGGCATTGTTCATGCAGAAACATCGACAGGTGCACACCAACCTTTAGATGACATTGTTGAAATTGTTCATGAGCATGGCGCATTAATCATTGTGGATACAGTAACTTCTTTGGGTGGATTATCTGTAGGTGTTGATGAAGTTGGCATTGATGTCTGTTATAGTGGTGGACAAAAATGTTTGAGTGTCCCGCCTGGTGCGAGTCCGCTTACGCTCAACCAACAGGCTGTCGAGAAACTACAGAATCGTAAGACCAAAGTCGCAAATTGGTATCTGGATTTGACGACTATTCAAAAATATTGGGGTAACGAACGCACTTATCATCACACCGCACCTATTTCTTCTATTTATGCACTTTACGAGGGCTTGCGCTTAATTGCTGAAGAAGGCTTAGAAAATCGCTGGCAACGGCATCGTGAAAATGCTGAATATTTATGGGCAGAGCTAGGAAAATTAGGCTTTGATTGTCACGTCGATGCTGAATATCGTCTGCCATCATTGACCACAGTCAAAATTCCAGATGGCATGGATGAAGCCTCTGTTCGTAAGCAATTGCTCCACGATTACAATATCGAAATTGGTGGTGGATTAGGTGAACTAAAGGGCAAAGTCTGGCGAATTGGTTTGATGGGTTACACCTCACGCAAAGAAAATGTCCATGCGCTGACATCAGCCTTACGCGAAATCATGGCGTAGCATTTGCATCACATATCAATTGATGAGGCGACATTTGGTCGTACTCATCACATAATATTGACTTTAGCTTTCTTTGGCGCGGTTCGCCAAGAAAATCTCACGTCCTGCTTGTTGTGCCACTTTGCGGACATCTTCATTACTATCATTTTTGAAGACTTCTTCGAGTGCAGATAGAGCCGCAACATCATTGAGCAAAACAAGTTCTTTGATAGCTTTGAGACGAACTTCAGGATTTTTATCTTGTAATCTTGAAATATGATATTCCACAATTTGCTTCATATCAAAAGGTATCCTCTCTTCAAAATGAGTCACATGATATTCTCATTGTAGACGATTATCATTAATCTGTGATGTAAGATTCACAATTGTTCATGAATATTGTAACAAATCCTGCACAATACTTGCTATAATCAAAGCATTATTGCATCGCATTGGAGGATTATTTTGATTGATAGTGCTGTTATTCTAGCGGTGAGTTCATCAGGTAAAAATAGTAACTTGCGCGACCAACGTCCGCGTGCGATGTTACCTGCTTTGGGTAAACCGATGGTTGTGCGTGTTATGGATCGATTATACCGTGCTGGTATTCGTCGCTATCTTGTGATTGTGGGTATCAATGAAGGACCAATTGCATCATACATCAATAAACAATGGATGCCTGATGCCACAGTAGACTTTATTCTACAATCGAATGAAACACTGTCCTTGATTTTGTCACGCATCGCACGTCAAGTAGATAATCCATTTTTATTGGTTGGGTACAACAGCTTTACGATTGAACGCTTCACACATACACTCTTTCGCCAACACGATACCTATCCTGACCATCTTGTAGTGGCAGGTGCAGGTTTAACGCTATCGCCTGATGCCCCGAACAATCGCTATGCCACAATGGCAGGTAATACAATTGGTGAGATTGTCTCCCAAAAACCAGGAACATCGCATCTTGTGCTAACTGAACACGCCGTTTGTGGCTATGATTTTGTCACACATATGAAAAATCTAGATGAAGCAACAGCCTCGCGCTATGGGAAAACATGGTTTGATATTATTCAAAGTTACTACAACGCAGAAGATTCTAAGGTAGCGGTAGCGGAAACATCATGGATTTTACGTGTTGAAAGTGACCATGACTTGCTCACACTCAACAAACGCTTATTAGATGACTCACATGATGGGCATGTTTTGAGCGAGTTACCTTACAGTGTTAAGATTATTCCTCCTGTACGGATTGACCCTCAGGTCAGTGTGGGGCAAAGTGTGGTGATTGGACCGCATGTTTACATCGAACGTGGGAGTAGCGTCGGTTATGGAGCAAAATTAAAAAATACTGTTGTACTTGAAAGAGCTAGTGTACCAGCCGACAGTAATTTGGATGGTGCAATTGTTACCCGACGCGGTGTGCTTAATATTTGATAATCCTACGCTGACGGTTGCCCCTATAAGCGATGTGACCCACTCGCTATAATGCAAGCGTAAAGCAATAGTTAAAGATAGGGAACAAACCTTGTCTGAATCGTACAAAATTTGTCCGATATGTGACACGGCAAACCATGAAAACGCGACGGTCTGTACAACTTGTGGTACAGACCTTTCTCATGTTGATACAGTATCACGCCAAAAATCTGCTTCAAATACACCAGAGTATGATTTTCGCTATGGTGAAACAGACTTATTAGAAGGCTCAATTAGTGGTACAGCCAATACATTTTTGGTCATCACTGTAACGGTTATTGTTACGCTCATTTTGGTGGGTATTGGTTTGGCATTAACTACAGATATTTTCCAATTTAACCAACCCACTGATACACCCTTAGATGAACCTATCGGTAGTGCAACCCAACGCCCGACTTTAGATGTATCGACAGTAACGCAAGGACCTCCGACAGCAACTTATACTATGACACCGACGGCGACTTTTACACCATCGCTCACACCAACTCAAGGACCTTGTATTATCACCCTACCGACAGGTCAAACACTGACATGGGCATTAACACAATGTGGACATCGTTCGTTAGATGTTGTGCCAACGGTTCTCTCCTTGAATAATCTTTCGGATGCTAGCAGTGTGCAATCTGGGCAAGAACTACAGATACCACGCCCAACATCGACACCTGACCCCAATGCAATTCCCACAGAAACACCTACGCTAGAAGGCGATGCTGATTTGGGATTGGATGTTGCAGTTGCAGGTCCTAATGAAGCTATTGAAGCCTTCCAAGCGACTGCTGTGCCGACCTTGCCCGCAGGTGTTATGTGGCATGTAGTCCAACAAGGACAAAATATCATTAGTGTGGCGGTTCAATATAACACTGATGTACAGACTTTATCCCAATTAAACCGTCAAGTTGACTTTGCGAGATGTGATTTCGGGCAAACTTTTGGAGGTCAAGATTGCATTGTACAGTTATTTCAAGGGCAACAATTACGTGTTCCTGCGCCGACCCCGACACCAACTTTATCCCCAACGCCTGACCCGAACGCAACAGCAACACCGACTCCGACAGCAACAGTGAATATCCCAAGTGCTTTTAGCCCAACAGACCGTGAATTCTTCTATAATGATGAACTGGTAACACTCCGTTGGATACCAACAGCAACCCTTCGTGCTGGTGAACTCTATCGCGTCGATGTTCGCAACTTGACCACAAATGAAAGTTTTTCAGCAACAACGGTTGATATTTTCTTGACCATTCCTATTGCGTGGCAGGGGACACAAGACCGCAATGAATACGAATGGTCAGTGGGTATTATTTCTCAAGATACACCCGACAATATACGCTATCAGACCGAACCACTCATTTTTGTGTGGCAAGGTACTCCTGAAACAGAAAGCGACTAATCTATGACACGATTCATAAGTGGAATACTGTTATCCCTTTTGTTATTACTGACAGCGTGTAATCTCAATACTCCTGATGCGAATCCAACACCTGAAGTGTTATTGACAGAGACACCGACACTTGCTGTTTCACCATCGCTAACGCCGACTTCATCACCTACCATTACACCGACTCAAGCTGTTAATGATGTACCCGTACAAGTTGCATCGCCACTCCCAACTCGTGATAATCTTGCACCTGCCCTGAATGTAACCCCAACGCCGACACAATCACCATGCGAAGTCACTATTTTAGAAGGCGAAGCTCTAATTGGTGCATTATTACGTGTTCCCTGTGGTAATCGAGTGACAAATGATCTTGTTGATGCAGTGGTCGCTTCTAATGATAATATTGCAAATCCAGATATTGTTTCGGCTGGCTTGACCTTCTTCGTGCCGTTACCAACACCAACCCCCATTCCAGAAGGTGCGCCGATGACAGAAACAGCCTCAGCACAACGAGACATGGTGATTATCGAAGGATTTCCTTTTCCAGCAAATCAAACATTCCAGTGTCACGAGGTTGTAGAATTTGACAATGTGATTAACATTGCAGAACTTTATGACACGACTCTTGAGGTACTCAGCCCACTCAATCCAAATCTAGGTTGGGGTGGTTGTGTTTTTACGAATCCAAGTGGAGGACCATCTTGTAATCCTCCCTTGCGAATTGGTGAGTGTGTCACTGTTCCTGCGCCAACGCCAACATTAGTGCCGACAAATACACCATCAGGCAATGAAACGGCAACGGCAACGCCAACGCATGAACCTGCGCGTATTATCTCACCACCACAAGGCGCAATTGTCAGCCAACGAATTACCTTAGAGTGGGTCAGTGTCGGAATTTTGCAAGATGGCGAGATTTATCTCATCGATATTGAAGACCGAACAACGGGAACAACAACATCATATGTAACAACGAATACACGCTATATACTGCCTGATTCTCTGATTCCAACCAGTGGAGAAACACACACAATGGCGTGGCAAGTTCGTGTTGCCCGTGTCAATAACGATGGCACATATACAGTTGTTGGTGGCTCACGGACACCGAATACATTCCAGTGGCAAAGTCGCTAAGTGCGATTTCGTAGGAACTCACGTTCAAGTTCTTGTGCACTCATATGAATAAAAGTAGATTGCCCTGTCGGACTTGTTTGGGGGTCGGGGCATCGTTCCAACTTATGAATAAGACTACGCATATCATCCGTCGATAGAATTTGACCTGCTTTGATAGCTGCTCGTTCCGCAATGGCAATTAATAGCGTTTGATGGATGTTGCTATGCTTTTCAGCAATGCGTTCTAGACCATACCAAACATAACTAGCAGGGTCGCCTGTCGTCAAAACGGTTGGCACACCGCGAATTAAATAAGTATTGCTTCCAAAAGGTTCTAGGATAAAACCTACATCTTCAAAATGACTCAGATATTTTTCGAGTAATTGAGAGTCATGGACGCTCAAATCAATAGTTTGTGATTCTAATTGACGATGAGGCAGTGTATCTTGTTGCTCTCGCAAATCTTTTAATTCTTGATAGATAATGCGCGTATGAGCAGCATGTTGATCGACTAAATACATACCAGCAGGTCCTTCCGCGACGATGTAAGCTGCCCCGATTTGCCCAATTACGCGTAGTAAGGGCAATGTGCGTGGTCGCTCTGGTCGTCCCATCCCTGTCGGAATCGCTGTGGGGTCACTTTGCTGATAATCATCTACACGTGGTAGAGCATCACGGTCATCTAAAGGTAATTCCATGTCGATTTGTCGATTGCGGTCATAAGGATGTACCCATCCACTATCATTCTGCTGATATTGCTCATAACTTGCATGACGAGAGGCTTGTTTGTAGCCTAAGATGCCTTGACGCACGGTGCGCTGAATTGCCCCAAAAACGATGCTTGTATCTTGGAATCGGACTTCAGCTTTAGTGGGATGCACGTTCACATCCACAAAATCAGTCGGCACAGTAATCATCAATACAGCATAGGGATTGCGCCCTTTTTCAATCAGGGTGTGGTAGGCTTGTGTCACAGCATAAGTTAAGCCTGAATCTTGCACAGCACGTCCGTTGACAAAAATTGTAATACGAGTGCGGTCTTTGCGATGCAATGTCGGTTGTGAGACGAAACCATCAACTGTTACTGACCCTCCAAAATCACGGATGTGGTCATTACCACTGACTTCAAACATCTCACGAAAATAATCGAGTCCGAGTACCTTGACAACCACATCCCCTAATTGTCCACTGCCTGATGACCGAAATTGCTCGCGTCCATCTTGAACTAGCACAAAACGGACTGAGGGATATGCCATTGCATAGTTTTGAACAATAGCATTGATATGACGTTTTTCAGTATTTTCAGATTTTAGAAATTTGAGGCGAGCAGGGACATTGTAGAATAAATTTTTCACCGTAATAACTGTGCCAGCAGGTGCACCAATTGGTTTTTTGCTGATGACTTTGCCACCATCAATCCGAATTTGTGTACCAACAGTCTCATCACGATGGCGTGTTTCGAGTGTGAATTGGCTGACGGCTGCCACACTAGATAGTGCCTCACCACGAAATCCAAGTGTGTTAATGCGTTGTAAATCTTCTGCTGACCTTAATTTACTGGTCGCGTGGCGTGTAACAGCCAGTTCAACTTCGTCAGACAAAATTCCCGATCCATCATCGCTGATACGAATTGTTTTTTGTCCGCCACTAATTGCCTCAATATGAATATTCTTAGCCCCTGCATCTAGGGCATTTTCTATGAGTTCTTTGACGACAGATGCAGGTCGCTCAACCACTTCTCCAGCAGCAATTTGTGAGATGACTTCATCGGCTAAGATAGCAATTGTTCCCATAAGCATTAAGTTCCACTCGCGCTATATTCAAAAAGCCCCGTCATAGGACGAGGCTCATTGTAGCTGAAATGTTCGTATATTGCGTAGCCCTAGACACTTGCACCGAGCAAATTATCGCCAGCAAGTGGAATTCGGATTCCAAATGTACTGCCTTCACCTTCGATACTTTCAACAAAAGCATCGCCATCATGGTGACGAGCAACACTTCGCACGATGAATAAGCCTAAACCACTGCCTTTGACACGTGTGTGTTCTCGGCGACGAATACGGAAGTGACGATTGAATAACTGAAGCATATTGTCTTCACTGATGCCATATCCATTGTCAGAGATAGTAATCAGCAAATCACCATCATCTTTTTGAAGCCCAACCTCAATACGTCCACCATTTGGAGTGTACTTAATGGCATTATCAACCAGATTAGTAATTGAGCGCTCAATCATCGTGGCATCAACATTCACAATTGGAATATTATCCGCAATCTTGACACCAAGCGTTAATTCCCCTTTTTCCGCAGGAACAAGATGGGTGTTCACAATTTTGTTCACGACATCAATTAAGTCCGTCGGGGTTCGTTCCATCTCGTAAAAGCCCGTTTCAGGGTCATAGCGACCAGCATCTTGAATATTGTCAACGAGTGTTGTCATCTGTGTCACACCGCTCAAGATTTTGCTAGCAAAGTGCTTGAGTTTATCGTCTGAAAGGGCATCTTCTAGCATACTCGCGAAGCCCTTGATAGATGTGAGTGGAGAGCGCAAGTCGTGCGACACAATCCGTACAAACTCATTCTGATTTTGCATCAATTTATGATGACGCGCATTGACCTTTTCCGTAGACGTAATAATAGTCAAGCTATCTAATAAAGATAAAACCAGCATTGATGCTTCGTCGGATAACATGATTTCAGTATCAAACAGTAAGCTAAATAAGCCTACGCTTTCTTTCTTGTGTATGATTGGTACGAGTACCCAACCTTTGAACTGTTGAGCAAGCGGACTCAGTAAATTGTTGGAGACATGCAAGTTATAGTCCAGCTTTTCCGCAATGCTCATCAGATCATCAACATCAGGAAATTTGTCATCTGCTAATTGATGACGGAAACTCAGATAAGGCTCATCAAACACAATATAAAAACCAGCCGATGCTTGCATCAACCTTGCTGATTCACGAAGAATTGTTGGAGCGATAGTTTCCAACCTAGGAGATTTTGCCATCAATCGCAGAATATCTTGCAAAACAGTTAAGTTATTCGGTTGAGTGCTATTATTAAATTGCCTCATCAAGCCATCTCAATCATGTATTCTTTGGGTCAATCTTCACAGTTCACTCATTATAACGCATAACTCGTTTACCAAAGGTTGTGAAACGGGCTTAATTTAGGCAGTGAATGGCTAATTTTGGTCTGACAACTCCGTTTGAACCTATGTCATCTAACTTGTCCACACATAGCTTTCATGCTAGACTTTGAATTATTAAGCTTAATCTCATTTTGTGAACGGCAACCACTTTATATGACAGAAAAAATACTCATTGTTGATGATGATGCTGATAGCCTCAAGTTAATCAGTTTGATGCTCAAACGGCAAGGATACGATGTCGCAGTTGCGGAATCTGGCGTAAAAGCACTTAAGACGGCTGTGGATGAAGACCCCAACTTAATTATTCTGGATGTGATGATGCCAGATATGAATGGCTTAGAGGTTTGTCGTAATTTGCGCGCAAACGAAAGCACAGCCGAAATCCCAATCATCATGTTCACTGCGAAAACGATGATTGACGATAAAGTCAAAGGGTACGAAGCAGGAGCAGATGATTATCTCACAAAACCCACACATCCTGCAGAATTAGCCAACCGCATCAAAAGTGTTTTACAACGTAAAACAGGGACATCCGCAACGCAAACGATGCGCGTCACACGCTTACAACCTCTGAATAAATCATCCAGTACACAATCTGCATCCGAAAAATTGGGCAAACTCATTGGCGTGATGGGTGTTAAAGGTGGTGTTGGCACAACGACTGTCGCACTCAATGTTTGTGCAGCCTTGCTCAATGCTGATGATAAACCGATTGTTGCCGATTACCGCTTAGGTGTTGGTGGAATGGGTCTCATGCTTGGGGATAATTCTGATGGCATGGGACAGTTACTTAAACAAGAAACGATATCCGATGATTTAGTGAGTTCAACAATTTCAACACATGATAGTGGCTTAAAATATCTCGTGTCATCATCTAATCCACATGATGGGGCATTGGATTTTGCTGATGATAAGCCTCTACAAATTATTCAAAGTCTGCGTCGCTATGGTAATCCAACGATTGTTGACCTCGGTAATGGATTGAGCCGTGCTAGTTCAAAAATTATAGAAAAAGTTGACCGTCTGCTCTTTGTGATTGAAGCATCTGCCGTTGCACTCAACATGGCAAAATCCCAATTGCGTGTTTTGGATGACCTCATCGGCGGAGGCAAAATTAGTGTTGTAGTGGTCAATCGGTCACAATCAACTTTACCTTGGCACGAGGCAGAAAATCGCCTGAATCGAGAGGTTAAAGCAATTATTTCACCTGCACCTGAACTGGCTTTCCAAGCAGGTGAACAAGGTAAGCCAATGGTATTGTTGCAATCAACTGCGATGGTCTCAGGGCAGTTCGTAAAACTTGCTGAAGAACTCAAGTAGCACATTCGCACTATTGCAATTCGATACACACAAGACAATAATGCCAGCAATGATAGTTAATTTATTGGAACTAATATTATGAGTCAAATAGCTCTCGTTGCAGATTGGATTCGAGACGCTGAGAAGATTGTTGCGTTCACAGGTGCTGGTATAAGTACACCATCAGGAATACCTGATTTTCGTAGTGAAGATTCAGGTTTGTGGGAGAATGTTGACCCACATCTTGTTGCAAGTATCTTTGGATTTCGCAAAAATCCTAAAGCCTTTTATGATTGGGTGCGCCCTTTAACACAACAAACACGCGATGCACAACCGAATCCTGCTCATGACGCATTGGTAGCTTTGGAAGCACAAGGTAAGTTGAAAGCCGTCATCACACAGAATATAGATATGTTGCATACCAAAGCAGGATCACAGACTGTTTTTGAACTGCATGGGCACATGCGTACCGCGACGTGTATCCAATGTTTTCGAGAATATGATGGCGAGCCGATTATCCAGCAAGTTTTAGATAATGACGAAGTGCCACGGTGCCCTGAATGTAATGGTGTATTAAAGCCTGATGTCATTCTATTTGGGGAACAATTACCCTATGAGCAAATGATGGGTGCAAAGAAAGTAGCTCGTGACGCACAATTGTTCATTGTAATTGGGTCATCATTGGAAGTCGCTCCTGCTAGTGATTTGCCCTTAATCGCAAAACGCAATGGAGCGAAATTAGTCATCATCAATAAAGAACCGACAATTATGGATCGTTTTGCAGATGCAGTCATTATCGGCGACTGTGCTGATTTATTACCGAAAATTATGAGTTGTGTTGAACAAGCAACATAACCTGAAAATTGTCTTAATGATAGACAAATTGGATGCTAAAAGACTATGAGTCAGGATTTACAATCGCAATATAAACGCATTTTTGATATTACCTTACAGCTTGGTTCAACCTATGACCATGTTGCGCTCTTGAAGAAAATTGTTGTTGCTGCCAAAGAATTGATTGATGTTGAAGCAGCATCTATCATGCTAATGGATGATGTACTTGGTCAATTACGATTCGCTATGTCTACAAATATTAATCCTCATGAGATGGATGAATTGACAGTTCCACTAGAAGGTAGTATCGCTGGCTGGATTGTGACGCATGGTGAACCGCGCGTTATTGAAGATTCTGATAGCAACGAAAATCACTTTCGAGGTGTTGGCGAAAAGATTGACTTCCAAACACGCAATTTACTCGGTGTGCCAATGCGTGCCCACAAAGATGTGATAGGAGTTGTGCAAGCTGTCAACAAACTCAATGGCGCAAAATTTAGCGACGACGATGTGCAATTATTGCGAATTCTTGCTAGTCAAGCGGCTATGGCAATCGAAAATGCGCGGATGTTTCAACAAAGCGATTTTATCTCTGAAATGGTGCACGAACTCCGTACACCACTCCTTGCCCTACAAGCGAGTACGACACTGTTACAACGCAAAGAATTACCAGAAGAAAAGAAAACACACATCGTTGATACCATGAAAGGTGAGACCCAACGCCTTATCACCCTCACCAATGATTTTTTGGATGTTGCTCGTCTAGAATCTGGACGCGTTTCACTCGAAATTGGTCAATTTGAGATGCGAGACTTGTTGGTTGAAACAGCCGATATGGTCACAGCACAAGCTGACCAAAAAAATATTTCCATTAATGTCACGGATGATACATTTCTAGTTGATGGTGATAGAGGTAAGTTAAAGCAAGTGGTGTTGAACTTGCTAACCAACGCCATTAAATATAATCGCCCAGATGGAACAATTACATTATCACTTCACCCTCAATATGAAGCAGATACACCAATGGTAGAAGTCCGTGTCGCTGATACAGGGTATGGTATCTCAAAAGAACATCAAAAAAATATGTTTCAGAAGTTCTATCGTGTACCAACGCTGGAAAATGTAGAACGTGGTACAGGTCTTGGACTAGTAATTTGCAAGAATATTGTTGAAGCACATAGTGGACGTATCTGGTTGAAAAGTGAAGTTGATGTCGGGTCAACTTTTTTCTTCACTGTGCCAATGGTAGAAGAATAGTACGAAAAGAATGCGCTCAGACGGGCGCATTTTTACTTAATGGCATGTCCAAGTACACGGACATCATCAATCCGACGTGTAATTCCAATTTGGTCAAGATGCTCTAGTAAAGCAATCGCGTATTTACGAGATGTTTCTAAATGATCGCGTACTTGTTTAGCATCAACTGAAGTTTGATTTTCAATAAGATGAATGATTGATTCAACCATTTTCTGATATATCTCCGCATTGAAAATGACATCATCAGATACCTGTATTAAATCTTCTAAGTCGATTAAGGCATGTAAAATATCTTCGCCCACAATTGCAATAGCTTCTTTGTAAGATGGTGGCGTTGTCGGATTGGCATTCATCGCCGATGCTAGCTTCTCAATTTTTGCTTGTTGTGTCTCATTAAATGTAATGTGATGTGTAGCTAAACAGACAAGACTATCTCGGATAATGATATTTGAAATGTTATCTAATAGTATGTTTAAAAGCGCATGTTTGATATTCAGTCGCTTGCGTAATTCTTCACGCGATATACCGAGGCGTAATGGATACTGCTTATGATAATTACCGACAATCGACATAATCTGCTGTTGCATAGCTTGGTAACGGGCTGCCGCCCAAAATGTTTCATCAGGTAAAACGACTAGACGATTATTGTTGATGGCTTCTCTAATTGCATCATCTAAAATATCATCGGCATAGGTTGTTGCTCGTTGCAAATGGACATATTTGAGCGGAGCATCGGCATCAGCAACTTGAGCAACTCGCTCAGATGGTGTCCCTTCCAACATCGTCTCTAGTTGCTCTAAAACAGTGTCATCAAAGCGTTTCCAACGTTGTGCTGGATGTGCATTGACAATCACACCACCACCGATTGTTTGAGCAGGTGAGGGCAAGCGTAAGATAAATCGTTCGCGTTGTGTTAAGGGGAGGGCATCACGCAATCGTAATTGTAGCCAACCTGTTTCACCTGCTGGTAAGATTTCTTGTCCTAATAGGCGCACAGTCGCCATTGTCTCCGATGCACCAGAGAAGAATTTTACTTCGGTATTGTGTTTCAACGGATGGTCAACATCTGCTAGATACCTGAACGATACATCAATCAATTGAGTGGTATTAAGTTGCTCAGGGAATGCCAAGACATCACCACGCTTTATATCATCTGTGCTGATACCTGCTATATTGACTGCGACACGGCTACTAGGTCGGGCAACCTTGACATCGTGCTGATAGCTCTGTAAACCACGTACACGTCCTTGCAAGGCTGTTGGTTGTATTTCAATGATGTCACCGACTCGTAATGTTCCTCCAGACAATGTCCCTGTAACAACAGTGCCGAAACCGTCAACGGTAAATACACGGTCAATAGGTAAACGCGGTTGATTATAGTCTGTGTGTGGTGGTAAGTGTTGAAACAAGGCGGATAGAGTAGATATGAGAGTCTCTATACCATCACCCGTTTTGGCAGAAACGCGTAGAATATCAGCATCAGCTAGAACGGTATTTTCTACAATAGAATGAATATCTAATTCAATCAGGTCAAGCCATTCTTCGTCATCAATTAAATCCACCTTCGTGATGACAATGATGCCGTTGGGAATGCCAAGCAAATCAATGATAGCAAGGTGTTCGCGTGTTTGTGGCATGATACCTTCATCGGCTGCAATTACAAATAATACAGCATCTAATCCACCGACACCTGCTAACATATTTTCGATGAAATCACGATGTCCTGGAACATCCACCACGCCGACTGTTTCACCGTCAGGAAGCTCAAACCAAGCAAAACCGAGGTCAATTGTTAGACCTCGGACTTTTTCTTCTCGCCAACGGTCAGGGTCAATCCCTGTCAGAGCTTGTACGAGTGTTGATTTACCATGATCGACATGCCCTGCAGTTCCTATCACGCGCATAAACTAGGATGTTCCGTTGCCGTTAGAACCAAAAGGGTTAACAGGGGATGATGCTGGTAAATTTGTTTCAGCAGATTGCATGGTCTGTGTACCTGTTGATGATGCTGATGCTTGTGCTGTATCATATTGCAGAATGAGCGATTGATAACGGTCACGATACAATGTGGCACGTTCACGTTCCAAATCCCATAAGCGTTTGATGCTGTCAGCAATCGGTTCAATACGTCCTTGTAAGGATTTAAAAGTTGCTACATATTGTTCAAATTCGCGGTCATGGTTACGCCACACTTCATCACTGGATAGGCGTAGTTGCTTCCAACGTTTTTGGTCATCATCACGCCAATCGTTCCATTCTTGACGGAAGCGTTCTTCGCTCAGGCGTTGCATTTCAGCCACTTCATTGATGCGGCGTTCAAGACGGTCTCCGATTCGGTCAAAATCATCAATGATGCGCTTCATATCACGATAGGCTGCTGCCCATGTCTCGAAGCGTTCAATATTATCTTGCATCGCTTGGTCATGTTGGGTGAAGCGTTTCAGAATATCATCAACTTTTTGGTCACGTTGTTGGGTTAATAATTGTTGTTGGTCAAGGAACTGCTGAATTTGCTCCCGACGGTCACGTTCTCCATTTTGTACCTCTTGAATACGACGTTCATTACGTAAAGCTAGTTCTTCAATGAGGGTTACTTTCGGACGCAATGTATCAATTTGCTTTTTGATTTCAGGTAGTTCACTCTCAATTTCAGAAATACGACGAGCATCTTGGCGACGCTGCTCTTCCAAAAATGCTAAGCGACGGTCTGGTTCTTCTAAACGTTTTGTGAGATCATCAACACGCTGTTGAATCACCGAAACACTGTCTGCTGTGCGATTACCTTCTGTTTTTACTTCCGTTAGGCGACCTGTACTGCGTTGTAAATCGTCTAGCTGTTCTTTTAAATCTCGCATTGTGCGTTGGGTTGCATCACGATTGATTTCGTGCCGACGTTCTGCTTCACGTTCTGCCGTTAAGCGACGTGCCTCTGTTGATTCAAGTAATTGACGCATTTCATCGCGGATTTTTTCGAGGAAGTCCCCTTGTTGGTTGAGAGCGACTGTTGACCCTTGCATAACACTTTGGTCGGACTCCACAGAGTTAACGCGCCGTTGCAAGGTGGTAATTGTTTCTGATTGCTGTGCAAGACGTTCTTCTAATGTTGCAATTGTTTGTTTGTCGTTTCGACGTTCTTCATCAAGCCATTCAATCATTTTGGCAATTTGATTAATATCCATACAATAATGACCTTCCCATAATGCCTGATAACAGCATCATTGATTACGTTATGCGCTGATTATAGCACAGTACAAAATGGAACAGCATATATCTTGTCAGCCGTTGGTTTTAGAATATCCATTAAACTAAAAAGGTCTAACAATATGTCAGACCTTTACGATTTCTAATTTCCTTTGGCTCAGAGTAATGTCCACTCTAAGATGAGCAAACCGAAAATGATAGACATTGGATATAAGCCTAGTGATAGACTCTTATTCAAACGCATCAATGGCGCGGAATCCTGTTTGAGTGTCACAATTTTTAGACACAAAATCGCAAGTAACAGCATCGCACACAATAAGTCAGCATAAGGAATCATAATTGTTTGAGTTGTGATGAAAACTGACATGATTGTATCTCTAACTATTCCCGTATAGCTCATTACAGGCAGTATAGGCGTATGGTACTAACACCTAACTAACAGATTGAGATGGATTTAAG
Source organism: Chloroflexota bacterium (assembly GCA_039200705.1). Classification (GTDB taxonomy): domain Bacteria; phylum Chloroflexota; class Anaerolineae; order Aggregatilineales; family Phototrophicaceae; genus JAUZRW01. The sequence goes on along the minus strand of JBCCSC010000004.1, from coordinate 131,182 downwards.
GTGAGTTTGAAGGTGACCTTGCAAGGTGGACCAGAACGAGCCTATCGAGGAAGTTTTTTATTGTTATAGCGTTGATTTACTTGTACCACCATCCACTAACATTGCGATTCCATTCACGAAACCTGCAGCAGGGGAACACAGAAAAACAGCCGTATTGGCAAATTCTTCTGCTTTGCCAAAGCGTCCAATAGGGATAGATTGTGTAGCTTTAGAACGTTCATCGTCTGGTGATGTATTATTCTTTGTAGCGCGGGCAATCATTAAGTTATCAACGCGCTCGGTTTCAGTAATACCAGGTAAGATACTATTCACGCGAATACCATCTGACCCTAACTCTTGCGATAAAGTTTTCATCAAACCGACAACCGCAGGGCGCAAGGTATTCGATAAGGTTAAATTAGACACAGGTTCTTTGGCAGCAATCGAGACAATCGCAAGGATAGATGCGCGTTCGGATGCTTTCAGATGAGGCATAGCATTGTAAATCAAATTGACGGTACTCAGAAGTGTTAAATCAACTGCTGATTGCCATTGCTCATAGTTGAATGTGTCAAACGTTCCAGCAGGAGGTCCACCAGCGTTAGTCACTAAAATATCCAAACCACCGAGCATCGTCACAGCATTGTCAATGACTTTGGCACAGCTTTCAGGATTGGACACATCGCCAGCATAGGTGAAAACAGGATGACCAGTCTCTTCGTTGATGCTACGGGCTGTTGCTTGCAATTTATCGAGACTACGGCTATTGATAACCACCGTTGCACCTTCTCGGCTAAATTGACGCGCGGTGGCTGCACCAAGTCCTGCACTAGCTGCTGTGACTAATACTTTTGCTCCGCGTAATTGCAAATCCATTTACGATGTCCTTTGCTGACTTAGCCTCAGTGGTCAAGTGTAATCTTAAAATGACTATTGCCAATGCTTACAATATCGCCTTCGGTGACAATTGTCGGCGTTGATAAGCGTTCACCGTTCAATAATGTGCCATTTCGACTGTTGCGATCTTCCAACCACCAACGCCCATTCTTGAGGGCGACTTGAGCATGTTCACTACTGGCAAAATCGTCTTTGATGACAATGACATTTGTTGGAGCACGTCCAATACTCGTTAACGGACGTAACGGATGTGTTTCACCTGTTGGAGCAAACATATCATCCACTTGGATTAAGCTGACGAGTTGCCCGTAAATTCGCTTTTGGACGTGGGTATGCGTTGCCACACTAGAATAATCTCGCCATAGCACAACAAAAAATGCACCTAAGATAACCAATAAAACAATCGCAGATATAAGGCGCAGAACAAAGAGAATTGTTGCAGTATCCACAACGACTCCTAGAATGTGACAGGATCAAGTGATTGTGTGGTGCTATTGTTAGATTTATTTTCTGACACAAGATAAACCAACTGCGTTTTACCAATTTGAATAACATCGCCTGATTGTAATTGATGCTCTGTCACAGGGATGTTGTTGACTTTTGTCCCTGCACGACTATTCACATCAAATAAGGTATATGTGCCAAAACGCAAGCGTAACTGAATGTGATGGCGTGAGCAAAATGGGTCATCCAAAATGATATGATTATCATCAGACCGCCCAATATTGAGAATGGGGTCAGATAAGTCAATAATACGTTCCCCATTGTTGATAATCAGTTGTGGATTTGTTGGTGATGCTTCATGAGTGTTGATAATTGGTTGCATGGCTTTAGTTGTATTTTGCCCATCAGTTGTATGGGTCGCATCAATTTCAACATCTGTTTTCATCAATGATGCAAGACCGACCAACTGTACAATAGGTTCGGCATTCAGGCGATAGCCCGATTGTGCGACTAAATCAACAATATGCTGACTGAGAGATGCAGTGAGATTAGGTGTCATCTCTCTAAGTTTTTGTTCGATGCTTGGATGCAATTGTATTGAATATGAGTCGGGCGCAATCGGACGCGAGTCGCCATCTTGTGTGTATCGCAATTGTGTTTCAAGGCTACGTGCTAACTTCATAGCAATATCGTGAGCCGTCACACGTTTGCGGAACAAATTCGTGAATGTTCCTTCAATTAAGGATTCGAGTTGTGCTTCAAATTGTGCAATGTGTTTTTCATTCATGAGAGCATTATAGAACACAGCGTAGAAACATGACAATGTGAGACTTCTCACAATGGGGAAACGTGGGTTGCACTACATACAGAGAGGATGCCACAGTAGGCATCCTCTTGAGATTAACTTATCTTAACCGATGAAGGCAGGCCAATTATCGTTGATGTTGATTGCATCAGCTTCTTCGGCTGCTTCAACTTGGTCTTCTACCCAATTTGCAAAACGTGACTGAATAATCTGTTCAGCAGTTTGCTCGTCTACCTCACGTTCTTCGGTGTCGATAACTTGAATGATATGGAAACCAAATTGACTTTCTACAGGACCGAGCAAATCACCAATTGTGCCTTCACGAATCGCTTGTGCGAATGGTGCAACATAGAGGTCAATCGCTTGCCAACCAAGTTCACCACCACGCGAACCAGAGCCTGTATCTGTTGAACGAGATTGAGCTAATAGTGCGAAGGATTCACCTGCGTTCAGTGCTGCAAGGATTTCATTAGCTTCTTCTTCGGTTTCTACCAAGATATGACGTGCATTAGCATAGAGTGTAGTTTCAACGTCGCCAACAATTGCGAATTGTACAGCATCACGAATCGCTTCGCGTTCCCAGAAGGCATCAATACCAGAACGAGGAGCTTCAGCTTCTACGATACTTTCTGTAAAGAGGTCAACAGACTCTTCAAAGTTCTCAAATGCTTGAGTTTGGCTCGTTGTTGCTGTTGGTGGAATCGTTGGTGCTTCTGTTACTTCTGGCTCTTCTGTTGCTTCAGGGTCAACAGTCGCTTCTGGAACAGTTGTCGGTGTATTTGTCGGCAACGGTGTTGGACTTGGTGTGGGTGAAACAAGCGGTGTTGGTGATATTGTTGGTGTGATGGTTGCTGTTGGGTCAGTACCAATCAGGGCAACTTCTGTAGCATTGAAACCAAAAAATTCTTGACGTGCTAACTCAATCTGTGCATCATCAATACTGAGACCGCGTTCTTCAAAGGCTTGCTGAATGAGCAAATCTTCGACCATATCATCAAGCACGCGATTCCCAAGAATATCATCTGCGCTGAGTTCTTGTTGCCAACGGGTCAGTTGTTGGTCATTTTGCGCTAGTTGATTGACATCAACACCAAAGGCTTGTGCTTGTTGTTGAAGTTGGCTAATGCGAATATTGTAATTCTGAATGGTTAAAGCACGTTCAAAATCAAGTCGCTGACGGAACTCTTGAACAGTGACACGCTCGCCATTGACTGTAGCAACAGTCAATTGTGGTACGATGAGTTGATCGTAAATCAGAATGCCCAAAATCCCGATAACAATCACACCCACAATCACTGCAACCGTGCGTTGAATAAGTTGATTAATCGCATCTTCACGGTCACCACGGCTGCTTGGATTGCCGAGTAAATTATCTAAAAGAGAGGAATTTTCTGGAGTCTCATCCTTTTTGCGATCTTTTTTGGGCATCCCAGTTGTTTGACGCCTTCTTGCCATAAAATAGCTCCTAAAATCTGAAACAAGTTCATTGACTTACATACAAAGTGGCATCATCATACCATAGCGTTGGCTGAGGTCGAGATATGATGAGGCACAGACGCTTGCCTATGCCTTATCACTCTCGGACGAATGCCACTCGCAATTAGTCGGCGTTGGAAATGAAGGGCAGTAAGCCAATAAAGCGAGCACGCTTGACCTCACGCGCTAATTCACGCTGGCAACGAGCGCAATTACCTGTTTGGCGACGCGGTTTAATTTTTCCGACTTCGTTGACGTAGCGTTCCAAAGTATCTACATCTTTATAATCGAAGCATTTTCCATCAGGACAATATTCTGAACGACGTCCGCGACGGCGACGACTTGGGCGTGGACGTGGTCCACCACCACCGCGACGGTTTGAACGATTTTCTCTTGCCATATTTCTATCTCCAGTTCATTGCGTCAAAACGCATAATTATCAGTTGAGTCATCATCAGATGTTTGGTGATGTGAGTCGCCGCGCTCTCCTAGCAAAATCATTTCATTTGCAACGAGTTCTGTACGGAAATGCTTTTTGCCTGTGTCATCTTCCCAGCCACGTGTCTGCAAACGCCCTTCAACATAGACTTGCTGACCTTTGCTCAAATATGTGTTGCAAATTTCAGCGAGATTGCCCCAAGCAACGACATTGAACCATTCAGTTTCTTCATGACGTTCGCCTTCGGCAGATGTCCATGTACGACTCGTTGCGACACTAAAACTTGTGACAGGGCGACCACTTGGCGTATAGCGCATTTCTGGGTCACGTCCGACATTACCAATCACCATAACTTTATTTAGACCACGTCCCATAACAACCTTCCCTCATAAATCTTTTGAGACCATTAAGTCGAAGTTATTATAGCGTAGCGTGGCACATTAATCGTCGTTTTCTTCGGTGTCTTCTTCGTCAGTGTCGTCTGATACGTCTTCGGCTTCTGTTTCTTCTGCTACAGGTTCAACGACATCATCTGTTTCTTCTTCTGTTTTAGCAAAAACTTCATCGTCTTTGACAATCAAATAGCGCAGTACGGGGTCGTAAAGACGCATATTTAATTCAAATTCAGGCAGATGTTGTGCATCAATATTCGCATAGATGAGAACATAGAAGCCATCACGTTGACCATCAATTTCATATGCCAAGCGACGACGACCCAAGCGAGTGCGGTCGATACGATTAACAGACCCAGCATTATCAATGCCTTCGGTACTATTTTCCATCCAAGCAACTACTTGATCGATGGCTTGTTGTGTTTCTTCATCAGGCATGACGCGGAACACAACGGGAATCTCGTAAGATCGTTTCATAGGGATTTATCTCCTTCCCATGAATGAAGCCCCACTTTACACAGGTGTGCCGTGTGGAGCGGAAAGTTGTGGTTAATGGCATTTGTTTTGCCACGCAGGATACTATCGTATTTGAACACTTTGTTCAACGGTTGATTGCTCGTGCTGGCGAAGCAACACTAAGCGCGAACTTGCTAATGCAAGCGCAACCAATAGCCAGAACCAAGTGATAGCCGATTGAAAATCCAGACGAAAATAGTATAAATCTGCGACACCATTGATAAGTGCAGTCAATAGAGCAAGATTATAACCTAGATGGATTGAATCTAGTTCAGGGTCATTTTCTGCATAAGGACGTGCTTGCCAAGCATAGTAAAAAACACTGCTCATGGCTAATAAAAACAGCAAAACCCCTGTCAGACCAATTTGATTTGCCATAATCAAATAAAGATTTGCAACATCCGTGTAAACATCATTGGTTGGTGTACCAGTGAAACCAATCCCTGTCAGTGGATAGCGACTAATGAGGGTCAGTGAATCTGTCCATTCGCCGATTCTCATCTGCGTAGCGAGGTCTTCACCATGAAAGGCTTGAAAAATACGGTCAATATAGCTTTGAGTCTGGGGCAAGAATAAGAAAATGATACCTGCCATCGCAACTAATGGCAGATAGCGTCGATAGCGTAAGAACACAATCATGCCTAAACCCACGCCAAATGCCAAAAACGACGCACGGGAGTTAGTCAATAGCAAAGCCAAAACGACAACACCAAACACAAGAAGAGTTAACCAACGATATTTCAATACGGGTCGTCGGGCGAAGAGTTGTGGTGCAATCATGACAGCACTTGAAGCAAGTAGACCACCAAGTGTATTAGGGTCAACCCATGTGCCGATAGCACGTTCACCGAGGTCAGGTGTTTGTTCGATATAGCGAATTACAAATCCACCGGGATAGCCGATTCGCGATAAGACATTGAGTAATTGATTAGCGACTTCATCATTCAGTAAATATAGCCCCGTAGCAATTGTTGCCTGTACACCAACTAAAGCTAGCACGAGCAGTACCAATCGGCGTAAAGTTTTCTCATTAGATAATAAATCAACCAATACAAATGCGAGACTCATACTGAGTAGTGTTTCAGCAAATTGGCGCAAAATTGTTGTTGTTGGACTGCCATAGCGTAAGCCAAGCATGAACGCAAAAATTAACCACATAACATAGACTGCTATGAAAATGTGTGGTTGTACTAAGGTCAACTTCTGTCGCCGACCAGTAATCCATTGGACGATATACACGCCGACAAAAGCTGCTAATGCCAAATCAAGCAATGTCGGCGTGATGCCAATATCATAGGGGAACGTACCAAAAGGTAATAAAACAGTGATAGCCATCGCACCATAGAGCGCTGGAGTCGTATCCGTCAGAACGTACAAAGCCGAAAAAATACCTACAGTAACAACTAATGTCACCAAAGGACCTGTCAACACAAGCAACAAGCCTAATAAACCACCCACAATGCCAAGGGTCAACCCCACTAAAATGGCGACAATATGACGGTCAAGTGATGTAAACCATGTCCTGAATTGATTTTCAGCAGGTGATTGTTGCATCATACACCTTCCTGATGAGCTTGTTGTATGTTTGTAATGACCCACACTGCAAAAGACCCTAGCACGAATAACCATGTCACAGCACTCATGATTGCCCCAATACGATATGACAATGGATTGTAGGTTAAACTTACGGTGTGCGTGCCACTGGGAATTTCTATTGCAGATAAGCTACCATAGGCGCGTAAAATTTCAACAGGATCATCATCGAGCGTTGCTGACCAACCTGAATAATCAACCATAGCGAGCGACAAAATCGCATTATCATCGGTCTCGACTTCGATGATGACTCTCTCAGGCTCAAAATCTGTGACGGTTGCGATTGCTCTTTCAGGACGATTGTTAGGTAAAGATAAGGTTGGTTCTTGTTGTAAAACCACACTATCACGCGCTGGGAAGTTTGGGTCATACAATAATTCAATGGCATGGTCATCGCTACCTACAACAGCAACATCATAAACAAGATGAGCAAATGGACGCGGATTATCAATTTGATGCAAGAAAACTTGTCCGTCTTGGTCTGTACCCTGTGCTATCACATCTGTTGAAACTTGCCCAAAACTATTTCGTTCACTGAAAATATAATGCACAGCAAAAACTTCCCACGCACGCGGATTATTCACATAATCTCGATAGATAATTGCTGACGGTGTCTCTAAAAATAACGGACTAATGCCACGAATATCCATAATTTGGTAAAGACTGCCGTAGTTGTCGCGTAATCCTCGGAAACCATCCACACGGTAGGGCCGGTTAGGCGCATCATCGAGTGCAGCTTGCACAAGAGGCGGCATAGTCATGGATAATTGCTCAGTGGATGGAATCGGGTCGTAGTTGCTATCTGCATCTAAATTGACACTGAATAATTCAAATGTGATAAGAGCAATCAACAATACAATCAGTAGTTGATTAGTCGGCATTTGTAGATAAAGCCGAATGAGTATCCACAGAGCAAGAACAATCAATGTACTAAATGCGAAAATACTAATTAAACGTCCAAAACCATCCCCAACATTGCCCCACCACCCGATGTAAATTAGAGCAGTGAAGCCACTAATCAATAAAACTAATCCATTTAATATTTTCAGAATAAGAGCTTGATGTTTTTCGGGAATACCAGCTATGAGACCTGTCATGCCAATACTTGCCAAAACGGCTAGGCAATTTGCAATCAGAAAGGCAGCCCGCTCTTGCCCTCGGAAAAAGCGTAAACCTGGTAGAACATTGTAGAGTGCATGATATAAGCCTGTGTTTCCTCCAAAACTGAGCAATAAGGCAATCACAGTAACCATTAACCAGAAGCGACTTTTCCTCCAGCGTGTAATGATTGCAATGGCAATGAGCAGTAGTGCAGGGATACCAACATATAAGGGCGAAAAAAGGCTAACAGAGTTCGGAAAAATAAGTTGCGCTACATCTTGGAAAGGAAAACCATTTGCCTTTGCATCAAACCCTAAGCCACTACGAACTGTCATCGTAAGATATTCGACTGCTGGTAAAAATGTGATTGCTGTTGTGCCTAGCGAAATGACACCCAATACAATTGTTCCTAGAATCCAATTTCGCCAGTGATGATGCTTATCGTAAATGCAGTAAGCGAGCCAAGCCACTAAGAAATAAGTCAAAAACCAACTTGTTTGAGGATGTCCAGCCATCCATGATAATCCGAGTGCAAACCCTGCGAAAATTAAGTACAGCCACTGAATATTATCTTTTTGTGTTGCTTCATAGATGCACAATGCACCGAGGGGTAACCACGTTGCAGCTTCCAAAAGTGCTAATTGCAATAAGGGATAGCCGACTGTAAAACCACCGTAACTTGCAATGATTGTACCTGTCAATGCCCCCCAAACTGACCCAGTTAATCGACGCAAAAAGGCATACATCAACAAGGAGTACAATAAAACATGAAAGATGGCTTCAAGTTCGAGAACATGATATGACCACCCACCTCCTAATGACGCAAGGGCTATCGTTAATAATCGAGGTGGATAAAATACAGCAGCTTGTGTATCAGCTATGAATGGCAAACCACCATTATTATAAGGATTCCAGAGAGGAATTTCTCCCTGTGACATACGCTCATATTGGTATGCTCCAAAAGCGACAAATTGTCCTGAAAAATCGCCTTGCTTAAAAGAGGCTTGGTCAGCAGCAACGGGTGTTAGGATTCGCCAGAAGAAAATTATCCACAAAATAAGAAGTGCCATCAGAGCACGCAGGTCTGCATTGTTAAAAAATGTCATACGCGTGTCTCAATTATATGTCTGAAAAATTCAAGATTTTTTTGTGTAATAACATCCCAATCAAAATGATTTCTTAGCTCTTTAATTTTTTCTCTCAGTGATATGACTTGTTGGGGATTGTCTCGCAATAGTTGAATAGCTTCTGCTAATTTATCAACATTAACTGGTGACACTAACCGTACACTACCGTCTGAAAATTCTGGTATATCAACAGTAGGTTTAGTAGTAATGATTGGACAGGCTTGTTCAATGGCTGCCATCAAGCTACTACGTCTGAATGATGCGCCATCTTTAAATGGCAGCACGACTAAATCAGCAGCTTTTAGATACATAGCGACTTCCTCTTGCGTAACAAACCCTGTCCAGTGAACTTGCTCAGTTAAGCTGAGATTATCAATTAATACATCAATCGTGTCAGCATAAGACTGATTAGTTTTGTCGGCTGTCCCTGTGCGACCCCCAATCAATAATAGCTTTAAATGAGTATCATTAATTTGGGCAATCGCATGTAAAAGCGTATCCACACCTTTACTATGATTTATAAAACCAAAATGAGCTAAGATGAAATCATCATTGCGAAAATCCAGTTTCTGTCGGATAGCCTTACAGTCAACATCAGTTACATAACCAATGCTGCTACCAATAGGAATCATAGCCGCATTTAAGTGTTTAACATGTTCATAATCTTCGTGGTTAGTAGCGATAATACCGTCTGACACTTTGGCTAGGTGCATCACAATCCAATCGCGCAATTTCCCAGCTTTCGGAAATAGATATGGAAAGCGTAAATCGTGAAAAGTTGTCACATACGGCACATCAATCATATGAGGCATAAAATGTACCCACGGTGACATATCGTAAGCTGCCGTCTGAAAATGTAAATTGACAATATCAAGCTGATTTTTAATTGCCCACTCATTGACCAGCCTGTTCGCAGTGTATCCCCATTTAGAAACTGTATTTGTTAGAGGTATATCGCGTTGCTGTTGTTGAGTAAGATTATTGCTGAAAATGAATGTAGTATGCCCGTGCTGAGTGAAATATTTCGCAAGTACAGCAACATGGTTGCTGATACCACCCTTCAATGGTGGGTATTCACCTGTCACTAAACCAATTCGCATTATGCACTCTTCAATCCACTACGCACGATTTGCCAATACGTCATAATCCGCTCACGACGTAACTCGCGTTTGCTACCTAGTAAGCCTTTTAAGCCCTCAATGATGATTTGCATAATGTAATTCAGCAGTAAAAAGATACGTAGAACACTCGCAAACATCACACCGTGATGTTTGTGGCTATAGCGCAATTTGCTTTTCTGAAACCAAATGTGCTTCTGTGCACCGATTTGGTCTGTGCTTTTGCCTCCATGATGAATAACATATGCTGTCCCAAGATAGGTAGCGTCCCATCCTTGTGTTTTGATACGTTTACACCAGTCTTGTTCTTCAAAAAACATGACAAAACTTGTGTCTAATCCACCAACTTGCTCGTAAATTGAGCGACGCACCATAATCGCTGACCCCTGCACCCAATCTACATTTAAGACAGCATCATCTGCTTGCTCATTCATGTAGTAGTTTGCTAATAAAGACTTTGGTGCGTAAGGTTGTAACCATGTACTCTCAAAAAATGCGAGTGTCTTAGTCATGAAGCGACGACGTGTAGATTGTGTCGTTCTATCAGTATTAAGTGTGTGAGGACCTACAAAACCGACTGTTGGATTGTTATCAAGATAGTTAATCATTTGTGGGATTGCATCACCGATAATCTCTGTATCAGGATTTAGCATAAATAAGTAACGTCCTCGTGCTTGCTCAAAGCCAAGATTGTTTCCGCGTGTAAAACCAATATTTTCTGATTGTGCGAATACTAACACTTGTGGGTAGTCTCGTTGCAACATTGCCACAGTATCATCTTCACTAGCAGAATCCACCACGATAATTTCGACAATAGGTGAGTCATCGCTAGGTGTATTAATAGCTATAGGTGACGAGATAATCGAGTCGATGCACGCTATAAGCAATTCACGCACGTTCCAACTCACAATGACAATCGAAACATCAATCACACAATAAATCCTCTACATTTGAGATTAGACTTCAAAGTTTACCATTTCTTTAGCATGTTAGAGAGATTTGATTACCAGCGTCAGACAAAACAAGTTGACACTACTAGCATCACAGTTTGAACAATCTATGAGCATTATCTGTTGTATGCTTTGCCATCTCTGCCAAAGTTATGTTATGCAAACTTGCTAGACGGTCTGCGATGAATGGAATGTATTCTGGTTTGTTAGGGCGTTTGCCACGATGCGGATGGGGTGTTAAGAACGGACCATCAGTCTCGACTAATAGTCTATCTAAAGGTACTTCTCGCGCAACTTGACGCAAATTCTTGGCATTTTTGAAAGTAATCGGACCTGTAAAACCGAGATAGAATCCGCTAGCTAGAGCACGTTCAGCAATTTCCATAGGTGCAGAAAATGAATGCAATACCCCTGCACGCCCTTGTAAAGAATTAGGTAAATCCTGCGCCCATGCTTCAAGAAGTTGCATCACATCATCGTGTGCTTCTCGATTATGAATGATGACGGGCAATTCTAGCTCTTTTGCGAGTTGTAACTGCGCTTCAAATGCTGATTTCTGTGTCGTTTTCGGACTTTTGTCCCAATAGTAGTCTAAACCAATCTCTCCAATGGCAACAATGGTATTCGTTTCAGCCATTTGACGGATAGAGGCTAACACTCCATCATCAAAATCAACTGTGCTATTTGGATGAACGCCAACTGTGGCATAGATACCATCATAGTCCTTAGTAAGAGCAATCGCTTCTTGTGCCGTCTGCAAATCAACCGCAGGGATGATGATTTTAGTAACACCTGCATCTGATGCCGATTGGATGATGGTATCACGACTATCATCGTAGCTATCAAAATTAAGATGGCAGTGTGTATCTACTAGAATGGGTTTATCAGTCATCAATAGTCCTCACAAATAATCAAAAAGAGCGTAGCTATCTGCCACGCTCTGAGATTGTCACTAAACCACGTTGTCAGGGTCTTTTTTCAATCGCTCAATATCTGCTTCAACCATCATCTGAATCATGCCCTCAAAGCTGACTGATGGTTCCCAACCAAGTTGGTCATTAGCTTTTTGGGGGTCGCCAATCAGTAAATCAACCTCGGCAGGTCGCATGAAGCGTGGGTCTTGAACGTAGTAATCTTGCCAATTGAGGTCAACACAATTAAATGCGACTTCTAATAGACGTTGCACACTATGCGTTTCACCTGTAGCGACCACGTAATCGTCAGGGCTATCTTGCTGTAACATCAACCACATCGCTTGCACGTAATCACCTGCGAAACCCCAATCGCGTTGAGCTTCCAGATTTCCCATGCGGAGTTCATTTGCCATCCCAAGTTTGATTTTTGCAGCATTGTAGGTCACTTTACGGGTCACAAATTCTAATCCGCGACGAGGGGATTCATGATTGAACAGGATACCACTCACTGCGAATGTATCGTAACTTTCACGATAATTGACAGTAATCCAATGCCCGTAGACTTTTGCTACACCGTAGGGACTGCGCGGATGGAAGGGGGTTGTCTCGCGTTGTGGGACTTCTTTAACTTCACCAAACATCTCACTGCTTGAGGCTTGATAAAAGCGTGTATCAGGCTTGACTGTATGGATAGCTTCTAACATCCGTGTGACACCAATCGCCGTTACATCTCCAGTAAAAGCAGGTTGATTCCAAGATGTAGGAACGAAACTCTGTGCCGCTAGGTTATAAACTTCATCAGGCATGATGTCCGTCATTGCACGGTTCAAACTTGTTTGGTCGCCCAAATCCCCTTGAATGAGATGAATATCATCTTGAATATGACGGATTCGCTCATAGCGTACAGTGCTAGTTCGGCGCACCATACCATAAACTTCATACTCTTTAGAAAGCAGGAATTCAGCTAGATATGAACCATCTTGCCCTGTGATTCCTGTAATCAATGCTTTTTTTGCCATTTACTGCTTACTCCTCATCATTATCTGCACGCGCTCTCGACAGTCATTGAGCAAATCATGCAGTGTTTGTTCAAAAGTGATGGTTGGTTGCCACCCCGTCAATTCTACGAGTTTTGTGTTATCTCCCTGCACAATCGGTACATCTACAGGGCGAAAACGGGCTGGATCAATCTCAACCTTAATATCAGCATCTGTATAACTCAATAATGTATCTAGTAGCGACTGAATACTGTAGGTTTTGTTAGATGATACATTGTAAGAATCACCTGCTTGTCCATGTTCTGCCAGTAATGCGTAGGCACGCACAACATCGCGTACATCTGTAAAATCACGCTTGGCTTCTAAATTGCCTACACGCATCAGTGGTTCTTGTAAACTTGCTTCAATCTTGGCAATTTGTAGCGCGAAATCAGGGGCAACGAACGACTCTCGTTGTTTCGGTCCTGTATGATTGAACGGACGCACACGAATGACAGGCAATTGATAACTTAAAAAATATTGTAATCCCATCAAATCTTGCGTTACTTTACTGAGTGCATAAGGATTGCTCGGACGTAATTCAGATAGTTCATTGACAGGCATCATATCAGAATGTGATGCGCCACCTGTGTAAATATCACCAGAACTAATGCTGATTATTCTTGGTTCAATCTTTAAATCGACACAGGCTTGGAGCAAATTCAATTGAATACGAATATTGGTTTCAAGTGTTTGCCAGATAGCGTTGAGAGCTTTGCTCGGCGAAGATTGTCCTGCTAAATGATAGACAACATCAGGCTGTGTATCATCCAACCAGCGAACGACAGCATCATAGTCTTTAAGGTCAATTTGGTGATAATTAGCTGGTACAGTTGGTGACTCTAATAAGCCATAGGTGCTACCAAATACAGTTGTGGCAGGTTGTGTCGCTTGTATGTGTTGAATAAGATAAGGTCCGACGAATCCGCCAGCACCTGTGACAATGACTTGTACCATGCGATCCTTACCAAGAGGAATGAGTGATTGCTCGGAGCATTATATCGAATGTCTGTAGACGGTCTAGGGGCAAGAAAAAGCCCCACACTGTATCTCAGCATGAGGCTTTACGTCTCAGTGGATATACTTTCTATTACGGTGTTTCGGTTGTTTCAGGAGCAACATCAGACGATGCACCAACTGTTGTATCAACTGGGATTTCACTCAAGTCACTTACGAACTCGCCGTTGAAAGTCACACTCACTACTTGAGATGTTATCCAGCCTGTATCGCCTTCGTAGCTGGTTTGTAACCATTCACTATCAGCAGTACGCGCAGTCACAATCAAGAAAGTTCCTGCTGGAATACCTTGCAAAACTTCTGCTTGTACAGAAGGATCACGACGCAAGTTCAAGTTTGCTCCTTCGTTGAGAATGACTTCTGCAACGTAAGCATCTACTTGTGGGTCAGGCGTGGACGCTGTAACAGGGGCTGCACTAGCATTGACTTCGCCAGTTTCATCTTCTAGTGTTTCATCAATTAAGCCTTCTGCAACAAGTTCAGTGATGTCTGTCAATTCACCATTGAGGCGATACTGCAAGAAATTTGTGCTGACCCAACCTGTAATCACGCCACCTTCTGCTGGTGAATAAGTGATGAACGCCCATTCAGAATCTTCAAGGAAGCCTGTTGAACTCACGAGTAAGCCTTCGAGTTCCACAACAGTTCCGACAGTGATTTGTGAAAGCACTTCACTGTTAGCATCAGGAGCACGACGAATGTTAAGCCCTGCATCAACATTGAGATTGATGACTTCTGCGGTCACAATATCTTCAGGTGGTGGTGGTGGTGTAACATCCGTGTTGCGTGTTTCACCTGGCACATTACCTGGTGCAGTTTCTAAATCGCGCAGGTCAATCAAACCTTCATCATCGCGGATGGTCAAAAATTGACTGAGAACCCATCCCTCAATTTGACCGCCATCAGGTGTGTCATAAATCACACGAACCCATGTTTGAGTTGGGTCGAGGTCTTGTCCCTCGCCTAGGTCAAGTACAGGGTCAACGAAAGTATCTGCTTCTGGTGGCGGTGGGTCACCTTCAACAAGTGCAACAGGTGCGCCCTCACGACCAATAATCGTCAAAGCTGCTCCTGCTGGGGCTTGCCCTAAATTAAATGCTTGAGCATCAGGGAATTGACGAATATTCAAATTTGCACTTGGGTCAAGCGCAGTGATTTCACCAATGATGACATCTTCGGCTGGTGCTACTACTTGTTGGACAGGGGCTTCGGTTGCCACAGGTGCTTCGGTTTCAGCTTGTGCTGGTTCAGCAGGGGGGGCAGGGTCACCAACGATAAGGCTACTTGTGTCAGCATCAGGCGCAGATTCTAATGTTTGAGCGATTGTTGATGGAGCTACGACGAGGCTTGGTGCGCCAAACGTGCTACCATCCAACACGATGATGTTATAGTACATACCACCATAAAAGACGAATTCGCCACCATCTAATGTACCTTCTTCATCATCTATAGTAAGTGTGAAGGATGTGCTACCTGCGACTGCATCAAAGGCAACTGCGTCAGTACTATCGATGGCTGTGCCATCAGGTAAAGTTACTTCTACAGATGCACCATCAATGGTGTTGATGACATTTGCACCAGCAGATGTTGCGTTGACGACTGAAATATCATCTGTGACTGTTTCGATTGCTAATTCACCATCAACCAATAATGCGATAACACTTTGTGCTGGTGCATCACCCACTGTAATTTTGCTTGCGCCGAGTTCATCACCTGACTCTGCATCTACGAACACAACATCATGGTCACCTGCTGGGAGGGCAATATGTTCGCTTGGTGTATTAGGCGTTAAGTTCGGTGCAATTACCGTATCATTAACGAGAACATTCACTGTCGGACCACCAACGACACCGTGCACAAAACGAACCAAACCTGTATCTTCTGCTGGCGTTGTCCGTGCTGTCAGGAGTAGGGCTTGTGGTGCATCAACCGTACCGTAGACAACTGCCATCACACTTGTATTGCTAGTCAAACCGAGTGGAACAGAGCCTAATACAACATCAGATGAACCAACAGGCAAGACATCGACAGTGTAGGTTTGTGCTGGAAGGTCAAATTCACCGAATTTTGCACCGTAGACTAATTCTGGAACAATGGTTGTGCCAGCATCTTGCACTTCGCTACCGAGTTCAATCGCTTCGGCAAGTTGAACAGTCACATCAGGACCGCCTGATAAAGCATGAATCACTGCTAAGCGTGATGTGCCGAATGCGATACTATCCAAATTGTCAGTGAATGCTTCAAATTGTGGGTTTGCCGTATCAGAAACAATGAAGGTTGTTTCGCTGGTATCCGCTACGGTGACACTTTGTTCCCAGAGCGGGCTAGCCAACCCTGCAACAGTTGCAGTCACAATGTGGTCGCCAGCAGGAACAGTGATATAGCCTGTTGTTGTGCCGTAATCAAGGCTTTGTGCAGTTACTGTACCGTTGATGTAGACATCGACAGGAACAGCATCAGGCAAAACATGCACAAAACGAACTTGTGCTGTGCCTTGTGCTATTGTGCCAATGAGACTAATCGCAAGCATTAAAATTACGATTACGCTGGTGATGACAAATCGAGTCAATCGGGTCATCTGAATCTCCTTCGCTAGATGTAAATCAAGGGAAAGGACGAGTTTCTTAGCTCGTCCTTGTGTGTTGCTTTGCGTTATTATAACAAAAGGCTTTCTAGGTGCCTTCTTGCCATTGGTTGAGGTATGCTTCTTGCTCTTCGGTGAGAACATCAATGTTGATACCCATTGCTTCTAGCTTAAGACGAGCAATTTCTGCATCAACATCGGCTGGGATAGTATAAACTTGTTTATCGAGAGTGGCAGCATTCTTGAGCATAAATTCTGCGCCGAGTGCTTGGTTAGCGAAGCTCATATCCATCACACTAGCTGGATGACCTTCCGCAGCCGCGAGGTTAATCAAGCGACCTTCACCCAAAACATAGAGTGATTTACCATCGAGAATGTATTCTTCGACAAATGGACGCACGAGGGTTGGTTCACCTTCTGCACGTTCAGCAAGAGCTTTGAGATTTAATTCAACATTGAAGTGACCACTGTTGCTGATGATTGCACCTGATTTCATCACTTCCATATGATGAATATCAATCACGTTGATGTCACCTGTAGATGTGACAAAAATATCACCGATTGGTGCGGCTTCTGCCATTGGCATTACACGGAAACCGTCCATCACAGCTTCGAGAGCTTTCATGGGGTCAATTTCAGTGACGATGACATTCGCACCCATACCACGCGCACGGCTTGCGATACCACGACTACACCAACCATAGCCACCAACAACTACATTACGACCAGCTAGCAAAATATTGGTTGCACGGATGATACCGTCAATGGTGCTTTGACCTGTACCATAGCGGTTATCGAAGAGGTGCTTGGTCATGCTGTCATTGACTGCAATCACAGGGAACTCAAGCGCACCATCATTTGCCATTGCTTTCAGACGAATTACACCTGTGGTAGTTTCTTCCGTGCCACCGATGATGTTTTCGAGTAAATCACGACGATTTTTATGAATTTCACTCACAAGGTCAGCACCGTCATCCATCGTAATCGCAGGACCATGGTCGAGGGCTGCGTTGAGGTGATTGAAATAGGTTTCGTTGTCTTCACCTTTAATCGCATAAACAGGGATTTCATCATGCACAACCAACGATGCAGCAACATCATCTTGAGTTGATAATGGGTTCGATGCAGTCAAGACAACATCTGCACCACCTGCTTGCAAAGTACGCATCAAATTTGCGGTTTCTGTTGTGACATGCAAGCACGCTGAGACTTTGACACCTTTGAGGGGTTTTTCTTTTTCAAAACGCTCCATAATTGCACGCAAGACAGGCATTTCTTTTTCTGCCCATTCAATGCGATAACGCCCACCAGTTGCTAAACTAGGGTCTTTAATATCGTGTTCTGTAACCAATTCTGACATTATTACTCCAATTAGATGCTAAAATATTACGAACGGGGGTATATTAACATAGCTATTCGCAGATGTCGCCACCGTATTTCGAGTGCTAAACCCTACGGTTGCCCAACGCAATTGTCAAGAGAAACGATTATGAATCCCATCATTGGTATAACTACAAATGCAAGAAATGATAAGTGGGTCACTTTGCCTTACTATGATCATTATTTTGTCGTGCCAGATGTTTATGTAGATGCAGTTCGACAAGCAGGAGGTATTCCGATTTTATTACCCCCTGATGAACCGAATCTGGAACAACTATTGCAACTGCTTGATGGTCTTATTATTTCGGGCGGTGGCGACATTTGCCCACAATTCTATGATGGTGACATTGCTCATCCCAATCTAACACGGCAAGATGAAGCGCGTGACAAGTTTGAAATTGCCATTATTAAGCAAGCAATGCAGGCAAAGGATAAGCCTATTTTCTGTGTCTGCCGAGGAATGCAAGTACTCAATGTTGCACTCGGTGGTACGATGTATGAACATATTCCTGATATTCGAGAGCAAGATATTCATCGTGGGGTAGATGGGTTTTGGGCAATACATGATGTGCTTGTTGAACCTAATTCAAAATTAGCTGATGCGATGAATACAACACAAGTAAAAACCTATTCAGGACATCATCAAGCCGTCAAAATTGTCGCAGATGGCTTGTTGGTAGTCGCTAAATCACCAGATGATATTGTTGAAGGTTTAGAAGCGATAGACCACCCTTGGCTTGTAGGAGTTCAATGGCATCCTGAAAAATCTGCATCTGATGATGAAACACAACAAGCATTGTTTAATCAACTTGTAGCTGAAGCACGTAAAGTGAAGTCAGTAAATTCATAACCACTATGCAAATCTAACAGAGGCGTGCTATACTCGCGCAACGTTGCATCGGTCAGTTTTAGGAGATTCATAATGAATATTGATGTGATTTTACAAATTTTTTCAATCATTGTATCAATTGCGTTGATTGCGTTGATTATGTTGCAAGTTAAGGGTGGCGCACTTGGCAACTTGCTTGGTGGAGATAGTGGCGGTGGTTTCACGCACACCCGTCGTGGTCTAGAAAAAACACTCTTCCAGATTACAGTGTATCTGAGCATTGTTTTCATGGCGATTTCACTCTTCTCTGTAGTCTTCAATTAAGTTAACTTCAACGATTATGTATAGGTGTTTTGCAGGTGTGCAAAGCACCTTTCGTTTTTCTGGTCACTAGCATTTTTTACAAGAAAGGTTGCTCATGTTGCGTGGCATTCGCTGGCAATTATTAGCTTTGTTTGGGTCAATTATCTTATTCAGTGTTGTGCTGGGATTACGTTTTTTATCCCCATCGACTGAAGAACAAATGACTGAAACACCTACAGCAACAATGCTTCCTGCAACTGCAACTATCGCCCCAACGTTTACGCCTCAACCAACTGATGCTACATCCATAGAGCCAGAATCAACGATTACAACCTTTACTGAAGGTATTGTTGGTCGTATTCAACGTCTGAATCCTGTATTAATCTCTACCCAAGCAGAGCGAGACATCACATCTTTAATCTATGATGGTCTTGTGACAATCAATGAATTTGGTGAACCTGCTCCTGATTTGGCAAGTGATTGGGTCGTATCGCGTGATGGTTACGAATATGTGATGCAACTGAGGCAGGACATCTTATGGCAAGATGGTATTCCATTTACAGCAAGTGACGTTGTCTTTACATATCAATTGCTGGCAGATAGTGATTTCCCTTTGACTGAACTGAGCAATTTTTGGCAAACAGTTGAAATCGAACAATTAGGGGATTACCTAGTACGTTTTCGCCTTGCTCAACCCCTAGCTAGTTTCCCAACTTTATTGACGGATGGCATTCTGCCACAACATGCCTTAGTAGGTGTTACAGCATCACAATTAATAGACCACCCGTTTAACCTCACTCCCGTTGGAACAGGTGCTTATCAGCTAGAAACGTTACGCTCCGTCAATGGGCAACAAATAGATGGCTTAGATTTAAGAGTTGCGCCGACATTTCGCCAACGTACTGACGGACAAACAGGCTATGCCATAGAACGCTTGCAATTCCGCTTTTATGACACATTTGACGCAGCCATAACTGATTTTGTGCAAGGTGATATTCAAGGCTTAGCCTCAAGCTCAATGTTTGAACGTCCGCAGATGCTCACATTGGGGTCGGCGAACTTATTTGCCCAAATTGAACCGAGTGTAACCGCGCTTATTTTCAATTGGGATGAAGGCGAAGAAACGCAGTTTTTCAGTGATTTACGCATTCGACGTGCCTTGCAACTGGGCTTAAATCGTGAAAATCCAGTTGTCCAGAATTTGCTCAATCAAGCGGTGGTTGCAGATAGTCCCTTACGTCCTGATTCGTGGGCATATAACAACGGTTTAAGCTATCCACTTGATCCTGCTCAAGCATTTGAGCTACTCGAAAATGCAACAATCACTGTGCCAGAAGATGCTGATTTTGGTGATTTTCGCTACCAATTCTCGATTCTTGTGCTTGACAGACCTGCACTTGTAAGTATCGCGAATAATGTCGCATCTCAATGGGGACAATTTAATTTTGATGTCAGCGTAGAGGCTGTATCTGCTGAACAATATAATGCTCGCTTAGCTTCGGGTGATTTTGATGTAGCGATAGTTGATTATGAACTCGGTGCAGACCCCGATGTATTTGCTTATTGGCACGCTGACCAACATGAGACAGGCTTGAATTACGGTAGTATCAGCAATACACGCATCAATGAATTGTTGGAACGTGGACGACAAACAACATCTGAATCAGCACGCATTGATGTGTATCGGCAATTTCAGGCAGAATTTATCAACGAGGCAATAGCGATTCCGCTCTACTATCCAATCTATACTTATGCAGTGGATACATCAGTGACAGGTGTGCAACTAGGGTTCATCAGTTCACCAGAAGACCGTTTCCGTACCTTACAAGCATGGACATATCAATCGCCTTAAGTAGTTTTGGCTTTTTCTGTGCGGTCTCTCAAGTTGCAGTGACGTTTAACTATGCTACAATTCAAGAATACTTGGTGATAATTCAATAAGAACAGGAGATTTTAATGTCTGTAGCAACTATCCTCCGCAATGCAGACATTTTCGATGAATTGACATCTACCCAGCTTGAATTGGTTAGCTCTATCTGCGATGAACGGCACTACCAAGCAGGGGATGTCATTTTTGAAGAAAATACAGTCGGTAATGAGATGTACGTGATTGCTTCGGGTGAAGTTGATATTCAAGTTGATCCTGCCTTGATTGGCAATGACAACTCACAAGGCTCATTCACAATTGCAACATTCCGCCGAGGACAAGTGTTTGGTGAAGTTGCCCTGGTGGATGAAGGGCTTCGTAGTGCAAGCGCACATTGTTCCCATAATGATACCCACTTAGTTGTGATTCCGCGTGAGCGTTTGATGCTCTTGTGCGACCAATATCCAACACTCGGTTATAAATTAATGCGAAATCTCGCAGCCGACCTTGCGATGAAGATTCGCCATACGGACTTACAAGTGCGCGAACAATTGACTTGGGCACGAAATAAAGACGACTAAGCTAATTCTAAGGGCTGATAACATGCGTATCAGCCTTTTGTTTTTATATTAACTTTCCTCAACAATTTGCCAAATGTCCAATCCTGTATCACAACCAATCACCAGTGTACTACCATCGTCTGATAGCCGTACCATATCAGGTTGTGGACGATTACACTCTCGATAAATGCCTAAGTCTGTCCGTTCACCTGTGGTCGTATCCCATGCCACAATATTTGGCTCGCCACCCAGATTCACAGCGATAATCACACTGGCATCATTGCTCAAAAAATACCATTGGGCATACTCACCGTTGAGAGGTGCGATTGCTTGATTTTCACCTGTTTCAAAATTGAGTAGATAAAGCGTTTCATTGGCATTATCTCGCCAGACAAGATGAGTCGCATCCACATTGATATTGCCAAAAACCGATGGTTGCCCTGTTCCATTATCGACTTCATAGGTAAGTTCATTAGTGCTTAAATTCCACAATTGCACTATACCATCTAATGATGAAGTAACAACATATGGCAATGGAATGCGTCCAATGCGGACAACAGCATCTTCGTCTAATGCAGGCGTGTATGGACTTTGGGCAAGCTCTGAGATATTCACTCGAATCGAAGACCCTTGTACTGCATCACTATCGAAAGAAGGCAGTTCAATAAGGACTGTTTCCCCTTGATTAGTAATAGACTCAGCAAAAGCAGTACACTTAGATGCGCCATTACATTCAACCCACAAAGTTGATGGAATAGTACTTGTTTCTACTTCAATAATTGAATCGGACGAACCTTCTGTGTTGGTGTAGCTTAATCCGAATCCATTTGGCAACGTATATAGTAATGCAACATACTTATCGGCAAATGATACAGTATCAATTAACTCAATAGCTTCAACTGTTTTAGTAACTAGTCCCTCATCATTGATGATTAATACATTGTTGTCAGCGATTAGCACTAGATGATTGTTCTCTTCTTGTAATGCAAACCAACCTACTTGTATATCATTTGATATAGTTGCATCAAAAGATAACTGATTTGTGGATTGTAATTGGGTAACATTTTCACTAGTGATAGTCATCGCATCGGAGTGTATTTCCTGTGTATAACCCACCGTGCAAAACACTAAAAACAAGATAACAACAAGTCTTCGCATACCAGCACTCCACAAATGATTGTTATACGACGCATCATACTCCCTGTAAGCAGTCCTGCAAACCTGTTATCATCCTGCGTCATGAATACATATGATTACACAACTATTCAACTCAACAACTTAAACATTGCTGAACAAGTGATAGGAACAGGTGAGCCGATTCTATTTCTGCATGGTTGGGGAGCAAATATCGGTTTACTTCAACCTTTAGCGCAACGGCTCAGCAAGGATTTCACATGCTATATGCTCGATATGCCAGGATTCGGTCATAGCGATGAACCGCCCTTAGCATGGACAGTCTATGATTATGCCAGCTTCGTATTGGTATACATGGACTATCACAAATTAGAGCAAGTTCATCTGTTTGGACATTCTTTCGGTGGACGTTTAGGATTGATTCTCGGCGCACAACACGCACATCGTATCAATAAAATGGTTTTATCTGATGCCGCAGGGATTCGACAAGAGACACCATTTTGGTCGCGCTTACGCCTTAATACCTATAAGTCTGTTCGTGATTTGCTACACAATATCGGACTCAATTTGCTAGCTGATACCTTGCGTGAAAAATATAATGCACGCTATGGGTCGAGCGATTTTAACGCTGTATCAGGTGTCATGAGACAAACTTTTATCAATGTTGTCAACGAAAATTTACTCCCCTTAGCATCCCAAGTAACAGTTAGCACACTCTTATTCTGGGGTGATAAAGATGAGGATACACCCCTTTGGATGGGTCAAAAATTAGAATCGACTATCCCCGATGCTGGCTTGATTGTCCACAAAGGGGCAGGACATTATGCCTATCTCGAACAGTTAGCTGAAACTGCGCGTGTGATGACGTTTTTCTTTCAGCAAGATTGAGGCTTCCCCGTGACAATTGGCTAGCACCTTCTATAATGCGACCTGATAGATACACAATCACCAACGGATAAACACAATGCAATTCACCTTGATGACCATCATTGCGCTAATTTGGCTAGGCGGAACAATTATTCGCATTTATCAGCAAGCGCGATTTTATCAAATTGAAGAATACATGAGTGTACGCTACACACGCTGGCTTCTGTCAGAGCGCAATCGTTGGTTGCCTTTGCGTCCATTAGCCGTGTTTTTTGTTGGTGGTGTTTTTGCATTTTTCAATGATAGTATCCCAAATGAAACCTCTATTTTGCCTTATGCAATTAGCATCATTGCTGGATTGATTGCTATTATACCGCCTCGCGATAGAGAAATTAAAAAAGCCTTTGTTCGTACCCAACGGGCGACACGTATGTTAGCTACGGCGTTTATACTAGCGGTACTTTATACAATCATCACAATATATCTCATCAACCAACTCGGTATTTCGAGTGATCGTTTTACGGCTGGCATGGTTGCTACATCTGGATTCATCAACTTTATCTTTGCGCCTGTCTGGTTGATGCTTGGCAATTTACTCATGACTCCTGTCGAAAGTGCTTTACGTCAACGATTTATTCGCCAAGCAGAAAGTGTTCTGGAAACAATTCAGCCTAAGATAATAGGTATTACAGGCAGTTATGGTAAAACAACAACAAAAAATTTCTTACATGATATTCTCAATGGACGCTATAAAACTTACGCGACCCCAAAAAGTTATAATACGATGATGGGTGTCACGCTGGCAATCAATACAGATTTAGCCAATGACTATAGCACTGAATATTTTATTAGTGAAATGGGAGCTTATGTTGAGGGCGAAATTGAGAGAATTTGCCAACTCACGCCACCTGACATCAGCATTGTGACCGAAGTTGGTTCTCAACATTTGGAACGTTTCGGAAGCCTCGAAAATATTGCTATCGCTAAATACGAAATCATTGCGAATCTCAAACCACAGGGCTTGGGTGTTTTCAATTGGGATAATCCCTATGTCCGTGAGATGTACGAGAAAGGCTATCCTGATAATCGCATTGCTATCAGCCGACAGATCGCAGTGGATGAAGCAAAAATGAATGGTGTGCGTTTTATTGCGACTGATGTTCAGGAAAATTTAGATGGTTTGAAGTTCACAGTTCATGATACTCAAACGGATGATGTGCAAGCCTTTGAAACGCCTGTTGTTGGTGAACACAACGTCACCAACTTATTGCTCTCAACAGCCGTTGCTGTTCATGAGGGTATGTCATTGCGTGATGTCGCATTCAGGGTGAAAACGCTACAGCCTGCCGAAAGTCGTCTGGTTCGTAATCAAACAGCATCGGGTATTACGATTATCAATGATGCGTATAGTGCTAATCCAGTTGGTGTTTTGAGTTCACTCAAAGTATTAGGGATGCACACAACAGGTAAGCGATTACTCATTACACCAGGCATGGTTGAATTAGGTGAATTGCACGAACAAGAAAATTTCAAGCTAGGTGTTGCCTCTACAGAACATGCAACAGACATCATTTTAATTGGCGAAAAGCAAACTGACCCTATTCGGCAAGGTATCCTCAGTTCAGACTTTGACCAAAGTCGTTTGCAGGTGTTCGAGACACTATCTGAGGCGACTAATTGGTATCAACAAAATTTGACCACAGGCGATACAGTCCTTTTCCTGAACGATTTGCCCGACACATACTGATTTTCTTCCAATGTTCAATGCGTACAATGCCATTCAAATGATTAATTGAGAGGACAAAAACTGAATGGCATTTTTCGTACTGCTTGGGCTAATTATTCTCAATGGCATTTTTGCCATGTCAGAACTTGCGATTGTTTCAGTTAATAAAGCACGTTTGCGCCAACAAACAGATGAAGATGAAAATCAATCTGCAAAAATAGCTCTCCAACTTGCTGATGAACCGAATAAGTTTTTATCAACAGTTCAAATCGGCATCACTCTTGTCGGAATATTCTCTGGTGCGATTGGTGGTTCAACCATCGCCAACGACATTGCCCCTTTATTGGCTGAGACATTTGGAATTTCTGAAAGCCTTGCTGGTCAAATGAGCATTGGTCTCGTTGTTTTACTAACAACATACCTTTCGCTAGTGATTGGAGAACTTGTTCCCAAACGAATTGCTCTCAATAATCCTGAGCGCATCGCAAAATTAGTAGCGCGTCCCATGCAGTGGCTCTCTCGTATCTCTGCACCATTGGTTTGGTTCTTGAGTAAATCAACTGAGCTAGTTGCTAGACTCTTAGGTGTTCAGGGTGATGATAATGAGTTCATCACAGATTTTGAAGTTATTGCTATGGTGCGTGAAGGCTTAACATCTGGTGAATTCAATGCTGAAGAACATGAAATGGTCAAAGGTGCATTAGAACTTGACGATAAACGTGTACGCGAAATTGTGACACCGCGTACTGAACTCGTATGGTTTGATGTTAATGCTCCCCAAGATGAGATTCGCCAAATCTTGAAGGAGACAACCTATAGTGCTTACATCGTTGCCGATACAACAATTGATGATGTGACAGGTATTGTACGCACGAAAGATTTACTGACATATTTGGTCACAAACGATACTGTGAATCTAAAAGCAATCATGCACGAGCCATTTTATGTGCCAGAAAGTGCCATCGCTGCTGATGTCTTACAACGTTTCAAAACAACAGAAGTCAATGTGGCGTTGGTTGTTGACGAATATGGTGGCTTAAAAGGGATTGTCACCTTGAATGACATCGTGGAACAAGTCCTCGGTGATTTGGATATGCAAGATGTCGAGCCTATCCAGCGTGCTGATGGTACATGGTTGATTGATGGACAATATCCTATCATTGATATGCCAACCCAATTCGATAGTTTTGATTTACCAGATGATGAACGCACTGACTATCATACCCTCGCAGGCTTCGTCCTAGCACGCTTGGGACATATCCCTAAAACAGGCGAAGTATTTGAATGGGGTAACTACACACTAG
Source organism: Chloroflexota bacterium (assembly GCA_039200705.1). Taxonomy (GTDB): domain Bacteria; phylum Chloroflexota; class Anaerolineae; order Aggregatilineales; family Phototrophicaceae; genus JAUZRW01. The sequence goes on along the minus strand of JBCCSC010000004.1, from coordinate 104,823 downwards.
AAGTCATTGATATGGATGGCAAGCGGGTTGATAAAGTTTTAGTTACAGAATTACCCAACGTAACGACAACTGACACTGTGCAAGGATAATCAGAAAAGTTATCCTACCCGCTTGTACTAAACAAAGAAGAGATTGGAAAGCCGATGGCAGTACGTAAAACGACGGTGGGTGTCGTTTTTGGTGGGCGTAGCGTTGAACACGATGTGAGCATTGTCACAGCACAACAAATCATGCAAGCATTTAACCCTGAACTGTACAACATTGTCCCAATTTACATCACGCGCGATGGTAAATGGTTTACTGGCGACCCACTCAAAGATATTGAAAATTTCAAAGATAATGAAATCATTTCATATGATGGTGTGCAAGCTGTATTGCTCTCGCCTGATGTTCGTCATCATGGTTTGATTGTGAATCCATTGGCTGGACGTTTTTCAAAAAGTGAGGTCTTGCGCCTAGATGTACTATTTCCAGCCGTGCATGGCTCTCATGGCGAAGATGGTACGCTACAGGGTTTGTTTGAACTAGCGGATATTCCTTATGTGGGTTTTGCAACGTGTGGTAGTGCCGTAACCAACGATAAAGTCCTCACAAAACAAATTCTCCAGCAAAATGATATTCCTGTAGTCGATGGCATGAGCTTTAACCGTGATGAATGGCTTGCTGATGCCGATGCGATGCTCGCCAAAATTGAAGCCAAACTAAGCTATCCTCTCTTTGTCAAACCAGCAACACTGGGTTCTAGTATTGGAGTCAGTAGAGCAGATGATGCTGATTTCCTACGTGGTGCGATTGATATGGCAGTTAATTTTGATAGACGTGTATTGGTCGAAACTGCTGTGACGAATGGTATTGAAATCAATTGTGCAGTCATGGGCTATGGTGACGAAATAAAAGTCAGCACATTAGAGCAACCACTCTCTTGGTCAGACTTCCTTGCCTTTGAAGATAAGTACCTACGCGGTAAAGAAGGTATGAAAAGTGCTGACCGTGTGATTCCAGCACAAATTGGTGATGTTCTAACCAATAAAATTCACGAATATTCACGACAAGCCTTTCGTGTGATGGACGGGCGTGGCATCGTTCGGATTGATTTCCTCGTTAAGCCCGATGATGAGCAAGTCTATCTCAATGAGATGAATACCATGCCAGGCTCACTGTCATTCTATCTCTGGCGTGAAACAAATATGACAGATAGTGAAGTCGTCGATTATCTTGTTAAACTAGCACGAGATGCTTACGCTGATAAACGTCGCAATGTCTACGATTACAAAACAAATTTGGTTGAGGTTGCAGCAGGGCGTGGTTTAAAAGGGGCTAAAGGCACGAAGCATTCTTGAGTTTAAATTGTCTGGACGATATCCACTATCGCCCAGACGATGATTCACTTCTGCCCTACGAAACGATACCCCACACCATACTCATTGTGGATATATGTTGGTGTTTTTGCATCAGGCTCAATTTTACGGCGCAAATGCGAGACATAAATCCGTGGATAGTGATGCTCACTAGTATATTCCGACCCCCAAACAACTTCTAGCAGTTGTTGGAAACTCATCACCTCACCAGGATTACGAATAAACGTTGCCAACAATTTAAACTCTGTAGGCGTTAAGCGGATTTCCGTACCATCGACTGAAACACGTCGTGTTTTGAGGTCAACATCCAGATAACCGTCTTTATATTCGGTGATAGATGGCGAATCTTCCATTAGACGCGCACGACGCAACAACGCTTTGATACGGGCATGAAACTCAATTTTGCCCAACGGCTTAATCATGTATTCGTCTGCACCTTTGTTGAGACCTTCCGCGATGTCTTGCTCTGTAATGGCATGAGCAGTCATCATCAAAATGGGTACATTAGAAATTTCACGAATACGTTCACAGACTGTTAAACCGTCCATCAAAGGTAATGCAACATCCAATACCACGAGGTCAGGCATGTTATCTTGGAACATACGTAAGCCTTCCATACCGTTGTTGGATGCTAAGACATCGAAGCTATGACGTTTCAGGTCAATCTGCAACAACCGCGATAATTCTTCATCATCTTCAATAATTAGGACACGTTGACTCATCAGTCTAATCCTCTAATGCTGACTTAATTGATTGCATTAGATTTTAGCACTGCTTTGAGATTTGCGCGAAAATGAGATGGTTTGGGGATGATAAACAGTGGAGAGCCAACCCCTCTTACTAGATTTTAAGCGCAATCAAACTCGACAAAAAAGCAACTAACGGTTCGGGGCTTGGTTGTGTGAACAACCACGAAACACAGACTGTAATCAGTAGCACCTTCAGCACATCATAGATTTTGCGGTTCAAACCTTGTCCTTTCTTTTGTCCCATGTAGATGGGATTTTAGCTTAGTTAGGGTATGAACAAATGTACTGCACTATGGCTGACTCCCCAGTTGAGCACATTCTACTATATCTGATGTTATGATGCGACTGTAATAGTATCGTGATAATCTGTGATGAATTTGACATCATTTCGCTAATTATTGCGTGTTAGCGTCAGGCTCAGGATAATATTCCTCTGGCAATGTTTGCCAATCGCCCAAGTAAGCATTATCGGGTGCATTTAACAATTCATCAGGGTCAAGGTCGTCTGTAGTGATAACCTCTGGCACGAGCCGAATAAATTGCGATACCTCTTCACCACGTAAAATGGCTAATGCCGTTTCAATCGCAGTTGCACCCATTTGATTAGACCGCACAATTAACGACGCTTCCAGATTGTTTTCATCAGCGAAACGCGCTATTTCTACGGAATGTCCGCTACTAAATGGGACGTAAGCTAATCCTTGTGATGCAAGCCCTTCCTGTGCACCAAGTGTGATGCCACTATTATAACCAACCATGCCTGCCACCCCCTGACGTTCAGTTTGAGTACGCGCTGTATCACGGTTGTAGGCTGTTGGACCTTCGATTGTGAGTAAAATACCGCCATATTGATTGAAAATAGCTTCTTCGCCTGCTTTATAAGCAACATCCGCTACAGATACATCAACTCCATTGATAACGGCAATACTGCCTTCACCATCAAGTGATGCTGTGAGTTCCTGTGCCATGATGCAACCGACCTCATAAGGGTCATACCCAACATAAGTGGTGTAAACAGGATTAAATGTGCGATTTCCCACGAGAACGACAGGAATGCCACTAGCGATAATTGCCTCAATTTCGCGTTCTAAATCAGCCATGTTTGATTCAGCGCGTTCAATAGGGTTGATAATAATTACATCTGCGCCACCATCAGCAAGAAGGCGTAAATCTCTCACTTGTTGTGGACCACTACCATTCGCATCTCGCAACTGGAATCCTGAAATGGTCTCTCCATTTTGGTCAACTTGATACTGTGCCCATGCAAGAACCCAATCATCCCATGTATTATCGACATTGCCATGACTATAGCCGATGACATAGGGTGGTTCTGCAACGAATTGCTGAGTATCTACTAAAGACTGAGGAGTATAGCCTTCATCTGTGCTGCTCAGAGGTGGTAATACACATAGACTATTAGGTGCATAGGATTCAACTGTATCTAACTGTACAGGAAAACCTACATCTGTACTGTCAGTTTCATCTGAGGTATCACTAGCAACAATACTTGCATCAACACAACCAGTTTCATTAGGTAAACACACAACTTGATATTTTGTTCGGATACGGTCTATGAGGCTCTCAAGTGTATCCGCGTGCCAAGCGATAATCGCACCATCATCACCTGCTGATAAAATGGCATCGCCTTCAGTGTTAAATACGAGACTACGAACCGTACCTGTATGTCCTGGTAGTTGTCTCAATACGGCTTGCTGACTTAAATCCCAATAGAGTAAATCATAATCAGTAAAACTACTCACGGTGTCAAGTTCACCAGCCCCTGAAACTGCGAAGTCTCCATTAGGATGAAACGCAAGAGCACGTACACCTGTTGTGTGGGCATCCAGTGTCGCAATCGGTGTGGTATTAGCTATTTCCCACAAGAAAATTGTCGTATCCCGCGACCCTGATAAAAATTGCGTGCTATCTTGATTGATAGCTAAACTCCAAACAGCATCAGTATGTGCATCATAAACAGCTAGTTGTTCACCTGTTTCAACATTCCACCGAATGATACGACCATCATCACTACCACTCAAAATTTGTGTGCCATCCGATGTGAATACGAGTGTCCGCACAGAGGCTTGATGTCCTATGAGTTCCTGAACAAGTTGTCCCTCAGCATCCCAAATCAAGATGCGATTATCTGCTGGACGAGACTCACTGACTTGCACTTGTCCACCAGCGACAGCTAAAAGTCCGTTTACGCTGTAGTCTAATGTTCGCACAGGGGCTTGTAAATCATCATAAGTGCTTTGTAATGTCAGTGTGCTGACATCCCATAGCGTTACTGTTTTATCTTCGCTTGCAACAGCAATCATAGTGCCATCATTGCTAAAACCTACATCGTAGATACTACTATCTGTTGCATGAATCTCACGGATCAATTCGCCTGTCGTTGCATCATGAATTTCAAGCATTCCGTCCAATGTACCAATTGCTACAAATGCACTATCTGAACTAAATTGTGTTACAGACACACCTTGTTCATGTTGATTGAACCGTTGAATTTCAGCATCGCGTCCCAAAATGTCCCAAATGATAACTGTGCGGTCAAACGAAGCAGAAGCAACATTGTATCCGTTTGGATGAATAGCGACGGCATTGATTCGCAAATCGTGCCCTTGAAAGATATGAACAGGTGAATTGCTTGTACGAGCCAATTCCCAAACAGCGACATTCCCAATTTCATCGGCTGCAATTAATCGCTCGCCATCTGACGTGACGACGACACCACCTCTTAGAGCGGCATTTTCATAAGGAATTGTTCTGAGTGACTCGCCTGTTTCAATATCCCATATGATGAGATTGCCATCTTGGTCTGAGGTGACAAAGCGTTGTCCATCAGGGAAGAACTTTGCGCCTGTCACTTGACCAGCTTCCATGAGATGTAATGTTTCACCTGTTTCTATATCCCACAATCGAATAGTACGGTCTAAGCTACCTGTTAGTACTAAACGGTCATCGGACGAAATATCAATCCCTAAGATGTGGTCAGTATGTAGTTGATTGAAACGGTTAATAATCCTACCTGTTTCGACATCCCAAACGATAATACGGTCTGACCCAGCCGAAATTAGCCGAGTAGAATCATTCGTAAAACGTATGCCAAAGATAGGAACACCATGTTGTTGTATCCCATCGCCGAGTAGGTGATGTTGTTCACCCGTTTCTAAATCCCAAATAATGATATTGGTATCTTGTGAACCCGTAGCGACATAGCGTCCGTCAGGGCTGGTCGTAACAGAGTAGATGCGGTCAGTGTGTCCATCGTACTCTGCAATAATTTCGCCTGTATTTGTGTCCCATTGAATGAGCCGATTATCTGGCTCTCCTGTAAAGCTACCTGCGCCAGAAAATACCCATTGTCCATCTGGGCTAAATGCAACGCCCCAAATTTCGCCAAGATGTCCTTCTAAACGACGTTGTGCACCAGCTTGGAAGGCAAGTTCTGCCAGTGTAATTTGCGATTGAATAGGTGGATTATCTATAGAATTAGCATTGAGTGCATAACTTAAGCCAAGCAGAGGGTCATCACCATCGCGTCCCTCAAAACGAGCAAAAGTTGCATCACTAATGCTATCGGATTCAACAGACCGTCGAATTGCTGCTTGTCGTTCTTCTGAGGCTACCTGAGCAGCATTGAATGCTTGGAAGGCAAAAATGCTCGTGATGATTAAGCCAATAATGGACGGAATCGCAGCCCCTAAGTAGAGTCGATTCCGACGTGCACGGTCTTCCAACTTTTTTTCTCGTGCCCGATTCTCATCTGCAACAATTTGTGATGTACCAATGTAATCGCGCTGTAAATCTGTTGCGAGTGGGACTTTATCTTCTAACGCGAAACTTCGTAGCCAGTTTTGTGCTTCGTCCAATTCACCTATAGATAATAGATAAGCAGGATTTTTATCAGCATTTTCCCATTCACGCGCACGAGTTTGTAAACGTGTATGAAAGCGGACATGCGCTAAATCTGTATCTAGTGTCTTGAATAATTGTGTCATCCCCTCATCAAAGTCATCATAACTGTGGAAAGGCAACCAGTTATGTTGCGAAATAGCAGAATGCAACTGTTCAAAATCTTCAGGTTCAGTAATATCGACGTGGGCAAGGGGGATAATGCGTTTGCCAGATTGAACAGCATAATCGACCTCGTTGTAACAGACTTGGCTACGCGCACTATCAGGTGTCAAAATGAAGATAAAATTTTCAGCAGAGTCGATTCCTTGCTGAATTTTTTGCCACCAATCCTCGGCGTACTCAATATCTTCCCAGTCAATCCATATATTTTCGCGCCCATCAGCATAGATTGCTTCTACAATTTTGCGAGCAAAATCGCCGTCTTTACGCGAATATGAAATAAAGACTTCGTTGTAAATTGACTGTTCTGACCTTGACATAGAATCCTCATCCACTCAATGCATCTATAAGCATTTTACAGGAGGGATGATGTTTCTGCATCTTAACATTTCTAACCAAATCGCAAAGCATGAGATACGATATGTTGAAATCTCATAAATGCTCTATTATTTGTAGTTTCTATTCCCCAATTCAGGGGATGATAGAATAGTAATCTATGCTACGCTCATCATAAATAGCGCAAAGGTCAATATGATGCAACTCACTTGTCCTAACTGTGGTCGCCTCATCCAAGCAACGAATATTAATGTGCATGATAAAATCGCAGTCTGTGATAATTGTGACACTGTTTTTGAATTTGCAATGCCAACCGAAAAGGCAAAACGTCGCAAAGTCAAACAACCTGCTGGGCTAACTTTGAACGAAGGGCATAATTTGAGTATGGCATTTCGTACCAACTGGCGATTGGATAGTAATCAAGAATTTATCAGTAGTGCAGTTCTTACAGGAACATTTATTGTCTTAACCAACTTTATGTCTGTTGGTGCATTGTCTGGTGAGATACCTCTAGCAATGCCTTTTATTTTTGCCATGTTATCTATTTTTATGATTTATCTCACAATGCTAAATGTTTACAATCAAACACAAATCACACTTGTAGATGACCATATTGATGTGATGCGTAAGCCCTTACCGACTTTATTCAATAAGGGCAAACGAATTTCACTACACGGTGTAGAAGCAATTCACTGTGCGGAAACAGAAGCCTCCAAAGAATATAATTACGATACGCCACGTTATATCATCTGGGCACAAACAGTCGATGGTAATCGTCGTCCGATTGTGACTGACTTAGTTGAAGATTATGCTTACTTTGTGACACAAAAGCTGAACGAATATTTGCAGAGTGATGATGTAACACGCCTACAAGACACTGCCTCGGCTGAAAATCTCTCGCTGGCTGACTATGCTTTACAAGATGATATAGTTCAATCGGCAGAGAAATATGATAAATGATGACTAAGATATACGTTCAAGATTGCTCACCAGCCAAAATAGGAAAATCTAGTCGATTTTGTTGTGGTGCAAGTGGGCATACCCATCGTGGATTGTATTTACAAGATGGGTGATAACTATAATTGAAATCAAGAACCAATGATTGTTCATCAGACCCTAAATCTGCGCCTTTAATTGTATCGTAGAGATAACGTCCGCCACCGTAAGTCTCTTTGCTATTCGTCGCATCTTTAAAAGGAATAAAAATTCCTCCTCCATACCCATCAATCCAAAAGACACCTAGTGTCCCTGAGCCTGTAGGTAAATCGAATCGCACTTGTCCAATTTGTCGAATTGTGACCGTGCCATCTTCCCCTGCTGAAATATCATATTGGACTGGTTCAAATTCTACATCTAATTCTGATACAACTCGATAATCAGGATTATAATCCCAATAGGGCAGACCTGTGAAACTTGCTTTATCCTCAGCTAATAATGCTGATTGTGAGTGTTCTCCGAATAATTTGTTGCGAGTGTTCACCCATAAATGATACGCATCTGGTTTGTCTGTCCCTGATTCACGAATCTTACGATAAAGGTTGAATACCTTTCGACGATAATCAAGTAAATTGAGCATAGTGTTCCTTTAACTTAAAATAATGAACTAATGTGTTGTATAGATGTGTTGATGTTGTCCTGAACTTACCAACAGACCCTCAACTAAAGGAATGCAATTTGCTATAGTGATAGCTTAAACGTCGTGAGACGTTCAGATAATGCGTCGGGATGACGCAAGGAGATAAAATGCCAAAAGAACGTGTACAGAAATTGATGGCGCGTGCCAACATCGCGTCACGTCGCAAAAGCGAAGAAATCATCGAACAGGGACGAGTTAAGGTAAATGGCAAAATCATCACGGTTGGTGATAAAGCTGACCCCGAAAACGATACTATTACTGTCGATGGACAACGCCTCAAACTCGAAAACTATGAAAAGAAATACTACGTTTTCCACAAACCGATGAATGTTCTATCAACCAATAGCGCACCTGATGGTGATGACCGCTCAACAGTGCGTGAATTGCTTCCTGTTGATGGGCACTTATTCAGTATTGGGCGGTTGGATGCCGAAAGTGAAGGTTTGATGGTACTGACTAACGATGGTGATTTGACGCACAAGCTATCACATCCACGCTATGAACATACCAAAACCTATAAGGTCACAGTTTATGGCAAGCCTGATTCGGAGACTCTCGTAAAATGGGAGAATGGTGTTTGGCTAGATGGTGAACGTACAGCCCCGTGCTTCGTCAAAGTATTGGAAACAAACCCTGAAACAACTGTCTTGCGTGTCATTATGATTGAGGGACGCAAGCGTCAAATTCGGCGAGTGGCATCTATGCTAGGGTATCCTGTTAAAAAACTGGTTCGTACTCACATTGGTCAACTGGGTTTAGGCACACTTAAGCGAGGTGCATGGTATCGTTTGACAGAATTTGAAGTTGAAGCAATGTTAATGCCTGCCGAAGAAGTCAAATTCATTCGTCGTAAAAACAAGAAATTTCATGGTCGTAAACGTTACGATGATGACGACCAATAAAGCATCTTAGTCACTACAGCAAGGAAATCACACAAGGGTATGTCGGCTACCACACAACAATTCATCGCAGAACAACGCCAACTCAATAAGCGTCGTGCGATGCTTCATCCTGCTTACCGACGCTTACTTTCACTGATTGCTAAAGTTGAAATCGAAGGGCTAGAGAATTTACCATCCTCTGGCTCGACTTTGTTACTGGGCAATCATGTGTCAATTGTTGACCCCATTTTGATTACAGGGTCTATCAAGAGTCGTTTCGTGATTTCGATGGCGAAGGCAGAAACCCTCAATCATCCTATTGAACGATTAGGCTTACGTATCTGGGGCAACTATGTCATCAATCGCGGTGAAATAGACCGCACAGCATTGAATAATACAATTGCACTCCTCAAAGATGAGCAGTTAGTCTGGATTGCGCCAGAAGGGACACGTAATCCTGATGGCTTAGGTGAGGCGAGGGCAGGTGTTTCGTTCATCGCTCATAAAGCTGATGCTGTGTTAGTGCCTATTGTTTTATGTGGAATTCAAGATTGGTTACAACGGTTGAAATCGTTTAAGCGGATGTATGTCAAAATGCTGATTGGTAAGCCTTTCAAGTTTCATATCCCTGTAGGTGAACGTCTCTCGCGGGATGTTCGTGAGCAGATGATGACCGAAGCCATGTACCAACTCGCAAAAATAATTCCCGATGACTATGCTTCTCAACGAGGGATTTACAGTGATTTTGAGCAAGCAACAACGAAATACCTTGAATTTGTTTAATTCATAGCAGGTGACTCAAGCTGAGCCACCCGTTTTCTGTATTAACTGCTGACAGTATATTTGAAACTATCATCATCACGCACAATATAACCAACAGCAGGAAACGGAAAATGATAACTCATCACTAGTAAATTCTCATCGGCTGCCTTACCCAAGATTTCATGACGTGTAGTGACTCCCTGCTCAGGGTTACTATCAAACATAAAGTGCCATTCGGGATATTGTAAAGATACAACTGGATTAGGTGCAACATCGACCATGTGGAACAAGATCTCATCACCTTGACCAATCATCAGCACAATATGACCTGGTGTGTGTCCATATGCTGCAAGTGTTTTAAATCCTGAGATGATTTCATCACCTGCGTTGAAAATTTTCAATTGATTATTATCGCGGATAGGCTGTAATTTTTGATTGGCAAATGGTGCGAATGGGTCTTCGCCGTAATCAGCGAGGAAATCTGCTTCGGCTTGAGATAGCCAATAAGTTGCATTCGGGAAAGCCACTCGATTGTCTACAGAAATATTGCCAACATGGTCAGGATGATAATGTGTAACGATTACATGATCAATTGCATCAGGCTCGATCCCCATCGCAGTGAGAGTTGGTAACAATTTGCCAGCATTAGGCTCAGAACCAGGCATTGAAAATTCACCTGCACCTGTATCAATTAAGACTAGCAATTCACCTGTATCTACCAGTAAGCAATGCAAACCAGAGTACCAAATATCAACATCCAGACCATTATTTTTCATGAGTGATGGCAGTTCACCTTCAGGCGCATTGCCACCCCACATTGCAGGTTGTATTTCTAATGCACCATCACTGATAACTGCACACTCAAATTCACCAATACGAAATCGATAATATCCAATTGTATCGCGTAGTGAGGCTCTGGTACGAGATTCATTGACCATTGTTCAACTCCTAAATCATACAAATCAAATAAATATTTTATCCAAGCATATCGAATGTAAATAAGTTGTAGATAAATCCTACGATTGCTGATTCACCTCTTGCGTTTATACAGAGGAATCAGTATAGTGACAGCATATGTAAGTGAAAGGTTTCGTAATAATTTAAAGCTGAGGGACAGTGAGCGCCAGACCAATACAAGTTCATTGGTTGACGAGGTGATGGTTCTCCTATGTCATCGTAGGAGCTAACTTGCAAATACTGCAAGGAAAATCGAGTTGTTCGGCGGATGCCATCAGGGTAATTTAACCACATACCCTTTCTGTAATTCCCTCCTCAAAAATAAGCATGATATGCAAAATTATCTGGCAACAGATAAACAACCAATCATGCAGTGGTTTAGCTCAATATCTTTAACTGTATATCTATCTGAGCTATGTCCACACGGCATAGTGATAATGCTATCTATTCAAATCATGAGGAGAAACTTATGTGTGGTATTGTTGGTTACATTGGTCCTAAAACGGCAACGAATATTGTTCTCGACGGTTTGCAACGTCTCGAATATCGCGGATATGATTCCGCAGGGGTTGCTGTTCTTCAAAACTCAAATATTGAAATCCGACGTGCAGTAGGCAAGTTACATAATCTACGCACAACCATAGAGCAGTCTCCCACTAATGGTCACATTGGCATTGGTCATACACGTTGGGCAACGCATGGTGAACCTACAGAGTACAACGCGCATCCCCATTTGAGTATGCACGGTGATTTTGTGGTGGTGCACAATGGTATCGTTGAAAATTATCTTGAATTACGTGAAGAATTAAAAGCTGAAGGCGTGGAATTTCGCTCAGAAACCGATACTGAAGTGATTGTGCAATTGATTGAACGTTTATCAAGTAGTGGCGTTTCATTAGAAGAAGCAACACGCCAAGCTGTGCAGCAATTGCGTGGCGCACATGGCATTGTGGTCATGAGTCGCAACGAACCAGATAAATTGATTGCTGTTCGTATTGGCAATGCAGGTGGTGTCGTCATTGGCGTTGGTGATGAGGAGACCTACATCGCATCAGATATTCCTGCGATTCATCAGTATGTGCGCGATATGGTTTTCCTCGAAAGTCGCCAAATGGCAGTGATTCAAGCAGGTCACTTTACAGTGACTGATTTACTTGGAAATTGTATTGAACCAGAATTGCATCATATTCCTTATGACCCTGTAAGTGCTGTCAAAGGTGAATATAAGCACTTCATGCAGAAAGAAATTTTCGAGCAACCACGTAGCTTGACTGATACAATTCGTGGGCGTATTGACTTCGACCACTGCACAGTCAACCTGCCAGATATGAATCTAACCGAAGACCTCGCACAGAAAATCAATCAACTCGTCACAGTTGCATGTGGTACAAGCTACTACAGTGGTTTGGTCGGCAAATATCTCATTGAGCATATGGCACGCTTACGAGTAGATGTTGATTACGGTAGTGAATATCGCTACGGTGAGCCAATTATTGATGATAAAACAGCGATGTTGGCTATCACACAAAGTGGTGAAACAGTAGATACATTAGCAGCAATCGAAGCTGGACGAAACAACAACGCAACTATCTGGAGCATCGTTAACGCCATTGGTAGCCAAGCGATGCGGATTGCAGATGGATACATCAGTATGAATGCAGGTCCTGAAATCGGTGTTGCATCGACCAAAGCCTTTACCACAAGTATCGTTGACCAATATTTGCTTGCTCTAAAACTAGGTCAATTACGAGGAACATTGTCAGATGAACAACGCCGACAATATGTTCATGATATTGCGCGTTTACCCGACCTAGTTGGGCAAATCATGGATTTGGATGACTCCATCCTCGACCTTGCAAATGAACTTTATAAATATACAGATTTCTTGTTCCTTGGGCGTGGAATTAATTATCCAATCGCGCTAGAAGGGGCATTGAAACTGAAAGAAATTAGTTACATCCATGCAGAAGGCTATCCAGCAGGAGAGATGAAGCATGGTCCTATTGCGCTGATTGATGAACAACTGCCTGTGGTGTGTATCGCACTTAAAGACCATCTCTACGAGAAGATGATTAGTCAAGTTGAACAGGCAAAAGCACGTGGTGGTATTGTGATTGCAATTGCCACAGAAGGCGACGAATACATCAAGGATAAAGCGGATTATGTTATCTACTTACCAGAGACACCGTATCTGCTGAGTCCTGTCGTGAGTGTCATTCCACTGCAACTACTGGCATATCATATTGCTGCCTTGCGTGGTGCAGATGTTGACCAACCTCGTAATTTGGCGAAGTCAGTCACAGTTGAATAGAGCAACTTGTAACTAAAAGTGAAATACAAAACGGAGATGAATATGAACCATCTCCGTTTTAGTTTCTGTGGTGTTTAGTCTAGGCGACCTAGCAATAATTCACGCGAGAAGGCTTCACCTTGTTTAGCATTTTCGTCGTAGGTTGCGTAACCGCCTGCCCGTTCACGCTCTAACATCACTTTTTCAGCAGCTTTACGGACAACGGTTTGCTCACTATCCATGGCATCAGCAAGAATTTCTTCACTCGCATCAGACATTAACCCTGCTGAAATCCGCACGATATGTGCTTTGACTTCGGGTTCAAGTTCAATGCGATAAGTTTTCTTGAGAATAGCAGGGGTACGTTCATGGCGCATCCAAGCCAAAGGCCAAATGGCTGCCATCCGCACACTAGTATGCTCATCCAAAAGAGCGGTTTCGAGTGCGTCAATCATCAAATCAGATGCACTAGATTTAGCAACATCAATTTTAAGGTAATTTGTTGCGTGGAAAAATGCCAGTAGGACTTGTTCTAAGGTATCACCTGTGGTTCGTCCAATTACCCCTGCGAGTTCTTGTAACCAGCCTTCGCCAGAGAGTTCTAACAAGCTGAGTGTTGCTGCATATTTTACTGATGGCTCAGCATCAAACATTGCCTCGCGCACAACAGGCATAGCTTCAGGAACACCAGAAATGCCTAATGCTTCTAAACCTTTGATACGCACATCGGGGTCTTTTGCCTTCAGAACTTGTTTCAAAACTGGGACAGCAGCACTATCTTGGGTATCTCGTAAACCGAATGCAGCTGCCTCTAGGACATTATCTTCTTCGCCATCCAGTGTATCAATCATCAAATTGTAGGCATTCAAATCACCCATATCACATAGAGCATAGATTGCTGCCTCACGGACACGGGCATCATCATCTTTGAGGGCTTTCTTGATGAGTGGTTCAGCACTAAACCAAGTAAACCCATGCAAGTGACGCGCAACATTAGCGCGCGTGCGTGGTTTGGCATTATGTAGTGCATCCTCAATGATGATACGTGCATCACGGTCACCACGTTTGCCGAGTAATTTAGCGGCATTGTAGCGCACGAAAAAATCATCGCTATTAATCATTGCCTGAGTAGCCTCAAGCGATACATTCTCAGGACTGACCATGTTCAACATTGTGCCGAGACGACGCAATGATAGGCGACGTTTACCTTTTTCTAGCAAACCTGATGCCAGCATGGGCTCACGACCTGTTAATTGGGGCTTCGTCATATCATGCTCCTTATTCATTGTAACGTCACGACAACTTGATTTTCGAGTAAAACCTTATTCTTCATCATATCGAAGACTGTCATCCGTAATTGACGGCGGTCATCGACTGTGAAATCGACTTTTAAGCGTGGTTCTCCCATTTGTCCCAGTGGCTCAAGCACAGCAAGTTGTTTCAGAGCTTCGGATTCGTTCATGGGTATAATGCGCTGTTCGCTTCCTGAGGCATCTGCAACAAACACAGCTTGCCCATCTTCATATTTAACTTCAATCATCGACACTGCATCTGTATCAATTTCTCCGATGACAAATTCAATAGATTCTTGATTATCATGGGCGGCACTCAGCAATACTTCAATAGGCTTTGTAATTGGATAGCTACTACCCATTGAGATGATTTCATCCCATGAATGAGTGTCATCGTCATCCAGATAACGTAAGCCATAGCTATGTACTAGATAGTCTTCCAAGCCATATCCTGCTGCAAGTTGTAATGCGCCTTCTGCAACAGCCGTGAAAGGCTTATCAGCACGTACTGCCATATCAGTGAAATATTGTGCCAGTGTACGCTGAACAGAAGGCATCAGCGATGTACCACCGACCATCAAGACGTATTTAATATCCTCTTTGAAAATACCGCGTTGACGTGCAACATGCATCACTTTATCGACGACACGACGCAATGCTGTATAAAATTCATTCTCTTCAAGGAGTGTTTCCAGTTCTTCTCTTGTGAGGGTTACGGTATGGGCTTTTCCTGATGCTTCAAAATTGATATCAACCGATTCTTCCGTCGATAGTTCGATTTTTGCGCGTTCGCACTCTGTCAATGTGGGAGCATATGCACTGCCAAGTTCGGACGCTGTTAATCCTGTTCGTTTGAGTACATCTTGTAATATCCATTGGTCAATATCACTACCACCGATGATGCGTCCAGCTTTAGCAATCACACGCGCAGCATTTTTTGAAGCATTGCTTTGCCCGCCTATTAAATTCTTGAGGAAACCACCTGTCTTGCGCTGATGTTCAGGTAACTGCACAAGCGATAAATCGAGTGTGCCACCACCAAAATCAAAGACGAGTACGACTGCCCCTGGTTCAGTTACGGCATAGCCCAGGGCTGCTGCGGTTGATTCGTCTACTACACGGATTTTATCAGGTGCAATTTCATCAATCACTTGATTAAGCCATGCAAGATATCCTTCAAATGCAGCTACAGGAGCAGTTAGAACTAATTGCTCAATATCAGAATCGTCATGTGGCAATGCGTCAAGCACTTGTTTCACGAAATTTGCCCCAGCATCTCGGTCAGCGAATTTTATATCGTCAATATCACGTGGTGGTGGAGCAGGTGTAGCGACAATTCCGCGCTTAAAATTGCGGAATAGGCGATTATCATTTTGACTGTTTTTACTTTGTTCACGGACAGCTTGCCCGACTGTGAATTGTCCTGTTTTTGCATCATCAACATAAATTAAGGATGGTACAATCGGAGGACGGTCTTCAACTGTGTCATCAGCAATCGGATTAACTGCTAAAACATCTGCATCATCTTTTTCTTCATTCCAACGGGCAACCACACTATTTGTTGTCCCGAAATCAATAGCTATTTTGTGACCCATATAATTCTCCTGCGTTAGCAGTCTTGATAATTTGAAAATTATAACTACTTTCTAACTGTAGATTGTATCGTAATTCTATCAATGTCTTCATTAAGATAAGAAATGTGGCATAACATAATATTTAAGTACATTTTTTGTGGCATAACATGATGTTCTCAAATATCACAAGCTGATGTCACAAATCAAATCGCGCAGTATGGATAAGCGTTGTATGCTATAATGACATAGTGACAAAATGATATGCGAACAGGCAAATAAATCATGTCTGACATGAATAAATCTAGCAATGAATTCGATGATACAAGCCAAGTAGATGAGACATCTGCCTATAGTCAAAAGCAACCCAAAGATACTGATTCATCGCCTGATACGATACCAACTCGGCAACCCAAATCTCAGAAAAGACCAAAACATTCAGATGATGACTCAATTATCACCATCAATGTCAAACGGTCACGCTTACCATTTTGGCGTAAGGATGCTAATAAAGATAACGACACGAATGTCTTAGCGGACGATCGTCGTTTACAACGAATACTCAATAATCAAAGTGATGAGAACTTCAGCACAATGTCGATAGGGGAACGACAAGAGGTGTTACTTCTCATTCGTGGTATGGCAGAGCGCGTTGTAATGGAAGTCGGCAAAGTATATAAGTTTGGTCGCTTCGAGATAGGTGCATCTGCGGATAATGAAATTGATATGACTCCTTACGGCGCACAAGATCGAGGGGTTTCGCGCGTCCATGCCCAACTACAGATTATAGATGGTATTGTACATATCACAGATTTAGATAGTACCAATGGGACATTCGTGAATACCAAGCAACTAGACCCGCACACACCAACGCCACTCCGTAAAGGCGATGAGCTATTGCTCGGACGCTTAGCTGTACAAGTTCTTTTCCGCTCATAGTTAACAGACTTTCGTGCTTTACGCACTCAACTGACTTGCTATAATCCACCTGATTGAACAGAAAAGGTGGATTCATGTCAGCATCCTATGAACAATACCTCAAAGAAATTTTGATTGACGAATCACAACTCCAACAACGTGTTGCAGAATTAGGACAACAAATTTCTGACGATTATCAGGAATCAGATGATTTATTGCTCATCTGCATCCTCAAAGGTGGGGTGATGTTTTTGACCGACCTGACCCGTCATATTGATGTTCCACACGAAATTGATTTTATGGCGGCGAGTAGCTATGGTGTTGGAAAGCGCAAAAGTAGTGGCGCAGTTCGCATTGATATGGACATCACAACGACGATTGAAGACCGTCATATTTTGATTGTTGAAGACATTATCGATAGTGGTTATACGCTTCGCTTCGTTATGGATACGCTAGAAGCTCGTAAACCAGCCAGTCTCAAATTATGTGCTTTACTCAATAAAGCATCACGCCGAGAAGTTGAAATTCCAATGGATTATGTTGGCTTTGACATTGAAAACAAATTTGTTTTTGGGTACGGCTTAGATCTCGATGAAAAATATCGTAATGTGCCATTCATCGGAGTCGTAGATGAGGATAAGTTACCCAAATGAATGATATGACACCACATAAGCCAGCGACACGCAATCTGTTATGGTCAGATATAATTCTCAATATTCAAGATGTCTTGCTAACCCTCAATTTTGCTGAACCGCTTTATATCGTTGGTGGTGCTGTGCGTGATGCCTTCTTACATTTACCGATTAAAGATATTGATATTGCCGTTCCAAGTAAATCAATTCAATCTGCACGGAAAATTGCTAATGCTTTTGAAGGTGATATTTATGTCATGGATGATGAGCGTGGTGTAGCACGAGTATTGATTGAAACAACAGAGGGGCAATTGACGATAGATGTTGCTGCTTTTCGTGGGGATAACCTTCAGCAAGATATTCTAGGACGCGATTTCACAATTAACGCGATGGCAGTTGATTTACTTGGTGATTTGCAACTCTTGATTGACCCCCTCAACGGAGAAGCAGATGCAACGCAAAAAGTCATCCGTCGATGCACGTCTGCTTCAATCAAGGACGACCCCATTCGCGCGTTGCGTGCTGTGCGCCAAAGCACACAACTAAAATTACGTATCGAACCTGAAACTATCAAAGATGTCCGCCAATATGGAAAGAATCTACTCAATACATCTCCTGAACGTGTGCGAGATGAATTATTCAAAATCTTGGGTTTAAAACGTGCACCTGTTGCCCTCAAAGTGTTAGACGCACTTGGCTTTTTGCAACTGATTATTCCAGAACTAGAAGTTCTCAAAGATAAAACCTTACCATCACCGCACGTATTTGATGCTTGGAAACAAGCGATTGAATCTGTTGAAAATGTCGTTGGTATTATGGATACCATCAGCTATCGACGTTCCGATTCGACAGCAGCATCATTCGGTTATGGTATGTTAGCGATGCAATTTGATCGCTTTCGAGCAGAGTTAAATGACCACCTAGCAACCACGTATCCCGATGACCGTAAACATACAGCAATCATTGTTCTAGCGACTCTACTCCATCGCTTAGATAATGCACCTCAAGTTGCAGGTCTATTTGCAGATGAATTTCACCTCAGCAATGCAGAAAAAAAACGGTTAATAGCGATGATTACTCATTATGAGGCATCACAAGTTATTGATCATACAGATTCATTGTCGGTTCATCGTTTTTGGTATCCAATAGGGGAAAGCGGTGTCGATGCGATTCTGTTGGGTCTAGCTGATTATCTAGCAACATACGGTAATGAACTTGACCAAGATGCGTGGTTGTTTCAGGTTGAGCGAGCATTGATGTTATTGTTTGCGTTTTATGAACAACACGATGAAATAGTCTCACCACAACCGTTTGTCAATGGAAACGATTTGATGGAAACACTCAACTTGGACGGCGGACGTATCATTGGTGAACTGCTGACTACACTACGCGAGGCACAAGTTGTAGGTGAGGTAACCTCGCGCGATGAAGCATTTGAAGTCGCACGAGCATATATGCAACAGTAAACTGTAGAATATAGACTTTTTTAAGCCAAAGACTCAAAGAACCATAACAATGTATTGCCATAGCGTCGCTGGTCGTAATCTCGCATGTTACGAAATAGCACATCTTCATGCTCTTTGGGGTCAATTTGTACGATAACTGTTGTATTGGATGCTAGCCATACTGGATTAGCATCTAAGGCACGCATCACCTCAAACCAAATGCCCTTATACTGTGGAGGCGCAATAAAAATATAATCATAAGTACGCGCAGGACGACGCTTGAGTAAGTCAAGAGCATTAGACATCTGTACTTCGGAATTTTGCTCAAGTTTAGTAGCTTTCAAATTATCGTGAATCGTCTTAATAGCAAGTCGGTTTAGCTCATTGAAATGAACAAAGTTAGCACCACGACTGAGTGCCTCAATCCCAACTGCGCCTGTTCCTGCAAACAGGTCAAGTAAAGTTGCATCGACTACATTTTGATTGATGATATTGAATAAGGATTCTTTGACTTTATCTGTGATAGGGCGTGTGCTATCACCTGGGACAAGTTGCAAACGTTGTCCTTTTGCTGTGCCAGCAATCACTCGTGTAGACATAAGATTTCTCTGATTTAGTGATTATTGTAATGATACATCCACTATATCACGAGCAGCTTGCAAATTGGAACGGGGGCTTGTTGCAGGAATCGCATTGCCCGCACCAAGAATCAGTCGTCGCCGTCCCATAATGTTGATAGCTTCGCGTGCTGCTTCACGAATCGTGGTTGGTGTGCCTAAATGAAGATGTGTGGATTCCCCTAAGCCACCGCAATATGCGCCATTAAAATCAAGTTGTGCACGCGATAACGATGGCCGCGCCTCTCTATCAGACCAATTCAAAACTTGCACAGCTTGATTAGCGAAGAGATGTAACATAGGGGTCTTGCCGTTGATTTGTGCAACGTTGAACCACCAATCACGCGCTAAGCTGTCAAGTATTTTGCTATCATATGGCAACCCGAAGATTTGATATTCTGCTTCGGATAACTCAGTGTACGAAGCTAGTGTTACTTGGTAGAGTATGCCATCGATATCTGTGTTACGTTGTAAGGCTTCGATATAGCGTAATGTAGTTTCAGTTAAACTATTGAGTCCAGTTCGCAGACGGTCTGGTTGGGTTCGCATACTTCGCAGAAGCAAATCAGTACCACCGAGTAACAGAGCTTGCGTCAATGGGCTTTGTACAAGTTGAATGATAGGAGTATCAGGTAAGGCACCGCGAATGAGTTGTAAACACTGAGTTTGCTTGCCAAATTGTCCACGATTAGGGTCTAGTGGACGCAAATCTGTCCAGTGGAGCGTGCGCTGTACAGGGGTTTTAATGAGTGTTCGCCGTCCTGATGCGTCACCCTGCCATTGGTCTTGGACACCATAATCAATCACCATGTAGTGATGCGAAGGGACAACAGTCAAAAAATCCCAATCATACTGCATCATAAAATTGACATGACTTCGTGCCAAATCTGCTGACCGTTGGTCATCTCCTGCCCAATGTTGCCAAAGAGATATAGGCACGTGGTCAGTGGCTTCACCAGCGATAGTTTTTTCGAGTCGGTCACGTTTGTTCATGAGCTTACTGACTTAGAGAGGACGCCGAAACGCCCTATTACATAATCTTAGGCTTGGGTGGCTTCAATTTCTTCAAGCCGTTGTTGAATCATTCGTGTAAGCATTAGGTAGCGGTCATCTTCATAAGTATCAAGGTCATTGTTCCCTTGATGCCCATCAACAGCAGAAGTTTTATCAACAGCTTCAAGTGTCTCTTTTGCTAATAATGCCGCTTTATTGAATGATTCTGTCGCATCATCTAACAGTCCATCAGCACGTTGGGCGAGTCCCAAACCGTAGAGAGCATCAATATGGTCAGGACGTTTGCTTAAAATATCTTTGAAGATGTCAATCGCTTGTCCATTATTACCCATGCGATGTTGCTTCCATGCTTCACCGATGCGTTCTTCTGTATGCATTGTTGCCATAATAACATTCCTTTAACTTGATTTAACGTCAGTTATTGTACCGATCAGACTCAAAAATACAAGCAAGCACCATTAATTGATAATGATGGTCACAGGCAAGGGAATAATACTGATTGCTTGGTCTGTTGTGATTCCATCTCGGTCACAGGATGCACTACAATCAAAGATGTGTAACTGTAAGGTGTAATTCCCTGCTTCAATAGTGTTTGGAATTTGTACCCGATAAGGATGGCTTATCATGACATCTGATTGCCAACGGTCTGTTGGAATGTAACCAATGTGTTGATAACCTGTTGAATAGGCGATTTCATTCGTTTCGTTCGCTATCAATTGTAAATCGACTACAAATTGAGTTTGTGTTGCTTGTTCCAATGTCCAAATTGTATCAAATTCAAGATAATCTCCCTGATTATACTGCGGACGAATACCGTAAAAATCAATAAACTGAAGTGAATTCTGTATCGAAAATGGTCGCTCATAATTGACTGCTGATGTCTCCGATGTGAAGCGTTCAATCAGGAAGTTCGGATATTCAGCAATCAAACCACGTGCTAGCCCTGCAACCAATAATATAAATGCAAAAATGCGAACGTTTTTTGACTTTAACAAGAGGCTTTCATCAGGTAACTGTTTGCTATAACGCAGACGATATACTGTAATAAGCATTAACGAGATAATACCCATACCACTCAAGAGACGCGCTAATCGTATAGTGTCATCTGGAGCTAGTTGAATGACTAAAGCCTCGTCTATATTAGATGGTAGCAGAATTTCTACCTGATGATTTGCAGATTCTAGTACCTCAAGTGGAACATCACCGATAGAAGCATCCCATAAGTCGAAATAAGCTCGCTGATAAATAATGGCTGGGCTGTCAGTAGTAAGATTATAAACCCCCGTTTGACTTGTCTCTGTAGTCAGAGTAGCGTCTGGTATGTCAATACGACTAACCATATCCGAGAAATCATCAGTGATTTGCATCTGATATGCTAATTCAGGTGATAGATAAGATGGCAAGGCTCTACCTGCTGGCAAACCTGAAAATCCCCAACCCTGTTGCTCATAAATAATTTGGTCAGATGCAGTTGGTGTACTTAGTGGTGCATTTGTTACTGGTAAAACCCAGTTCGGAATAGAAAGCAGTAATGAAAAGCAAATAATGCCTACAGCACCATACTGTTGGATACGATTTGATAGATGATTGATTTGCAAAAAGCTACTGCCTGAAATAGCAAAGCACAGTATCACGAGAATTATCCATGTAGATTGAGTCGGCACAATCCATAAAACACCACATAAAGTAAAAAGACCCAATAAGAAAAAATTGGTAGATAAAGCGAGTTGACTACGATGGCGCAACCATAAGCCTAAAAATATGAACTGTGATATGAGTGATACCCAGCCAATTGCAAACGTAGGATAGGGCGTTGCAGTCCGAGGCTCTGTCATAGCATATAAGCTGAATATATCCTGCCAGCGCACAACGAGGTCAGGCGCATCAATCATCGGAGGATGCCAAGTAATCTGAGATGCAGACACAATAGCTGGTAACCAATAAATCGCCCCCGTCAACATACCAATCAAAATGCCAATGGTGAGCATACGAATCTTTTTGTAATCAATTCCTCTACTGAATTCGACATTCAGTAATACAATGAGGGCGAAAAAACCTTGTAACAGCATAACAGGTAGAGTGATTGTCATGGAGGCAATAATCAACGCAATAAACACAATGTCAGAAACAGTATCTCGTGTTAAAAGACGATTCGTTGCCCATAATAAGGCTGGTAAGAGTGCAACACCATACGTCAATGATAAATCACCCATCACCTGCGATGTGCCACTGAAAATATGCGGACTAAATAGATAAACCACACCTGACACAAGCCCAGCGAGAGCATTGGTGCGTTGCGTGACGAATGTATAAACCATGCTCCCTGATATAATGAGAGCAATCATATACAAAAGTTGCAAAACAAGCACAGAATCTAAAGAGAATAAGAAACTAATCAGACCACCAAGATAAATAACGCCTGATGGATAATAATGGGGTATCGGAGTACCATAACCGTTGAGTGCATGAGGTGACCATCGTGGATTAAGAGTCCCTTCACCCAAGGCTTGTGCTGTATCTGTGATGCGATAAACAGTCGCTTCATTGGCTGTGGTAGCGGATATATCAGCAAATGTAATAAATGACCACCCAACCAATAAAGCATAACCAATGATGAGGATTGCACCCCAATCATTACCACGCATTGCTTGACGCATCCATATCGGGAGTTGTTCTTGCAGTGTACTATTATCGTTGACTGACATATGAATTATAGCTACTATGCTGGATAATCATTGTCATTGTTACACAGTTTGGCAAAATTCACTATGACAGTACGTGCTGTTACTTTTGATGATATTCCCGTTTTAACCGAATTTTGGTATGACCAAATGGCACTCGCTTCTCAGAAGCACCCTTCAATTCGCCTCGCATCTGATGCCGAAATTCAATGGCATACTTACGCTGAATCCTTAGTCAACGACGAAAATGTCGCCTTTTTACTGGCAGAGATTGACAATGAAATTATTGCTTGTGCGATTGGTCGCATACAGACAAATAATGTTGGCTTACATCCTAAGCAAATCGGTATAATCGAGGATATTATCTTAGATTTACACAGTCCCCATAAACGCAAAAATGCTGTTACAGATTTACTAAAAGCACTCAAAATATATTTTCGTCAAATGAATATTCAGTACATAATGATACGTGTTCCTACTTTTTCGCCAGTGGAACAAGGATTCTGGCGTGGGCTGGGATTGCAACATACTCATGATACTTTTTGGATGGATTTAAGCACATGATGATAAGACCTGTTAAGCGAGAAGAAGTAGATGCAGTCGGGCAACTTTGGCGTGAATTGGTAACATATCACCGCACCTTATCTGATATGATGCCAATCCCTGCGGATGATGGTGCAGAACGCTATACAGCCCGTATTCGCTGGAGTGTTGATGATAATCATGTGCAAACATTTGTCGCCGAAATTGATGGTGAACTCGTAGGCTATGTTTATGGCACAGTGGTTGATTTACTCCCTGAAATGTTCAAAGATGAACGTGCGGGCATCGTTGGTGATATTTATGTCAAAGAAACACAACGTAGTGTAGGCGTTGGTACAGCCCTCATGAATGCCATGAAAGATTGGTTCAAATTGCGTGGTGTAACCCATTACGAACTTTACGTTGCAGCTATGAACGAACGAGGGATTCGCTTTTGGGAAAAAACGATGGGCGCACAACCTGTTATGATGCGGATGCGTGCGAATTTAGATCAAGACTTTAGGAGTAAATCGTGACAGAATTACTTTATCATACCGATGCCTATCTTAAAGAATTTGAGGCAGAAGTTATCAGCGTCAATAAAGAACAAAATGGTATTCTCTTAGATCGCACCGCATTTTATCCTGGTGGCGGTGGACAACCCTATGATACGGGTAAATTTATCATTGATGGTCAAGAAATTAGTGTGCCAAAAGTTAAACGAGGCAACCTACATATTATTGATGGTGACTTGCCTCCAATTGGTACAAAGGTCAAAGGCATCATTGATTGGGAACGACGCTACAAGCTGATGCGAACCCACACCGCAATGCACATCCTCTGTGGCGTTGTCTGGCGAGATTACGAAGCCAGTGTGACAGGCGGTAATATGGATGTCCTCAGTGGGCGTATGGATTTTGAGTTTGAGCGAATGCAAAAAGAATTAGTCTCCGAAATCGAGGAGAAAATTAACCAAGAAATCACTGAGTCTCGTGATATTGAAGTCAAAATTCTGCCTCGTGAAGAAGCCTTTCTTATTCCTGACCTCATTCGCACGAAGATTAATCTTCTGCCTGAAGGTATATCAGAAGTAAGAACTGTCGAAATCAAGGGACTTGATTTACAAGCCGATGGTGGCACGCATGTTAACAATACAAGTGAAGTGGGGCATATCAAGGTCACAAACTATAAAAGTAAAGGTGGCATCAACAAGCGAATCTATGTGGAGATTACAGACTGATGCGTCGATTACACGCCGTTTCACCAAATGAAGTGTTTGTAGCTAGTGGTGACTATCGTACATGGCGAGATGGTCAGCCATTGAAAATCAGTGAAAAATTCACAGTTCACGAGTTACAAGGTGGAGCACTTCTCTACCGCGTAGATGAAGATGGTCGTGATGAAGATGGTCTAACAATCTTGTCAGAAGCACTCATTAGTCCTGATAAACAATTTGAACGCTTCAATATCCAATCTTACAATGCTAAAGATGCTGACCTAAAATCTTTCAAAGCAGATTACACCTTCAATCCTGACTATGTACAAATTGGTCGACAAGTTCAGGGTGATGATAGAGAATATGACGAATTTGACCTCATCGACGGTTGTGAAGTCTACATCAAGCAGACACTCTACATGGGGCTGACGATTCGTAATTTATCAATGGGCGAAGGTAAATCTCATGTTTTTGCGCCTCAGCTACTATCTATTAGTGATAGTCAACTCCAGAAAATCATCGTTGAAGAAATATCAGAAGAAATCTTAAAAATAGGTCAACGAGAGATCGCCACCCGTAAATTTCAAATCGCAGATGATGTCTTTTATTGGCTTGATAAACATCATATTCCTGTACAACGTCAGTATATGCACAATGATGTGGAATACATAGCGAAAGTGACCAACTATGCCCATCGCTAGTGGGGTGTGCACACACTATGAAGATGGCATAACGAATGGTATCACTGAAAAATGGACTATCACTGAAAATACTAAATTATCGATTCTATTCCAAACTGAAACATATCAACTAACTGCTTCAATAGAACGTAATGCACAACAGAGGATTATGTCTTTTGAATATCATGTGACTGAGCAATTACACGGACTATATCGTATTAATGGTCAACAACTATCTGCCAAACGGTCGCTCCCCCCGAATATTGACTTAGAAGATACGCTTGTTTGGGCAGATGATGCTATCTTAGATTTACCCTTTCTTAGTACAAAAGGTCACACTATCCTACATCTAAACCAGTACGGTGCTGTTCCTGTTTTCGCACCACATTTGTACTCAGGAGACCGCGCTGGAGATTTAGCGAAAAAGTCAGTAAACCAATTAAGCGAAGAGTTTGTCACGATTGATAATAAGATTTACTCAGCGAAGAAATATCGCTATGGTCAACTTTACTGGCTTGATAAACACGGTATTGTATTAAAAGTTCAGGCAGATAATTACGAGATGGTTTTGACGGAGTATACACGGTTTGATTAATAATTTTAGACAATGGCTTGGCGAAGGTCGCTTTTGGGCATTAGTTGGAATGCTAATCGTTACAGGGATTGGTAGCCTCATCATACAATTCACAGGCGCAGAAGGTGCAGTTATCACACAGAATGCACTGGCAGGAGCATTCCTTGTTGGCACAATTTTGATTATCGGTTCACGCATGGATATGGCTCAACGTGGACGTTGGGCGGCAATTCTTGTGCCATCATTCGGGCTAATTTTGCTTGGTGTGCTTTTCCTCCCACAATACTTATGGCTTTTCATCGGTGCTGCCTTCGGCTGGGGGGTTATTGGTTTATTGATTTTCGGTGATGAACGAACTCCTATGCAATATCGGGAAGCAATTAAAGCCATGCGCGATAAAGATTACAAAAAAGCAGTTGACACAATGGATGCACTCATCAAGCAAGAAGGGGATGACCCTAATCACTATCGCTTTCGCGCAGAATTACTGCGCTTATGGGGTAAACTTGGGCGTGCTCGCCGAGATTACCAGACAATGCTCGAAAAGAGCCAAAATGATGAAGACCGCGCTGTGGCTTACAATGGCATGGCAGAAGTTGACCTACAAGCAGGGAAATACCAAGAAGCACTCGAATCGGCTCAATCTGCTTATGACCTTGCCCCTGATGAATGGGTCGCTAGCTATAATCTTGGTATGATTGCTGACCGTCTTGGCGATAGTGAACTTGCTCTCAATAGTCTGAACAAAGCCATGGATGCTCAAATCCCTGACTCACGCCACCGCCTCTTAGTGTATCTGTGGCAATTACGTGCCTATACACGCCTCAATCAACCTGAGCAAGCTGAAACAGTGCTTGCAAATCTCAAAGAGGAGCGCAAAGGGCTAAAAGAATGGCAGAAAATCTTGCCTGATGAACAAGCTAAAGTTTTGCGCGACGTACTGGAAGCTGATGTAAAATTAGCCGAACAACTCATTAATGGTGATGTGCAACCAATGACACTCATGACAGCATAGGACAATCCATGCGAATATTGATTAACTTGCTTCGTGAAGTGCCAAAGTGGGATCGTCCGAGTCAGCTTGCCTTAACAATTGCTACAATTTTGCTCATCATTGATTTGGTGATTCTTTCAACGCAAGATAACTTACAAACACCTGCCTTGATTGGTGCAGTAGGTTTAATCTTAGCAATTCAAGCGATTTTTATGTGGGGTAATCGCAATCTCGTTACACCTGTTACACAAGCACAACGTCAGATGTTAGCGGGTAACTTCCAAGGCGCAGTGAACACACTCACAGAGTATATCAACACTGAAGAACATCATGATCTTGATGCGCTTGTGTTGTTAGGAAATGCCTATCGCAATTTAGGAAATCTCGAAGACAGTGAAAAATACTTACTGCAAGCCTTAGACCGTCGCGTTGATAATCACTTTGCACTCTACGGACTCGCTAAAACAGCCCTTGCGAAGGGAGATTATCCATTTGCAATCGATCATTTCAAAGAAGCTCTTGCAAATGATGGACATAAGACAATTCACTTCGATCTTGCATTAGCTTACTTCAAGGTGGGGGATCCACGCCGTACAGTGAATCATCTGCAACAATTACCAACTTTAGATGAGCCATATCGCAATCTATTCGTCGCCTATATGCAAAGTGAAATTGGTCAGTCTCATGATGAGCTACACCAATATGCTGATGGTTTAGTATTCTGGCAAGCAGAAGCAGACCGCTTTAAACATACACCTTACGGACAATCCATAGCACAAGATGTGAATCAACTCGAAAAAATGCTGTAAATTTTTGTCCATAATGACCCCTAATGAGCTATTTTTCCTCTATAATTATTAGCAGAGTTGCGTCATAATATGATGCAACCAATTTCGGCATTGAACACAAGGAGGTGCTTACATGACGTTAATCGGGTCATGGGGCATTATAGCATAGATACGGATACGTGTATGATTGCACGTATAGCCATAATTCCCCTAACAAAACCAATAACCGTATCATAGGAGATAACATGTTTAAACCTGTTGACCCTCGTGTCGATATTCAGAAAGTTGAGCAAGAAACTCTCGAATTTTGGCGTTTGAACCGCGTATTCAAGCGAACAACAGAAGGGCGTGATGATGCGCCTCGCTACGTATTTTATGAAGGTCCTCCGACTGCGAATGGTAAACCTGGCAGTCACCATGTCTTAGCACGCTCATTCAAAGATATGTTCCCACGTTATAAAGTGATGAACGGCTACTATGTCGAACGTCGTGGTGGCTGGGATACACATGGGCTACCTGTCGAAATTGCTGTTGAACAAGAACTCGGCATCACAGATAAAAGTGAAATCGAAACCTACGGTGTTGAAAAATTCAATGCGCTGTGTCGTAAGCGCGTGTTTAGTAACATTGCTGATTGGGAAAAACTCACTGAGCGCATCGCGTTTTGGGTTGATTTAGAGAATGCCTACATCACTTTTTCTAACGATTATGTCGAATCTGTTTGGTGGATTCTCAAACAATTGTGGGATAAAAAGCTACTGTATCGTGGCTATAAAACTGTTCCCTACAGCCCAACATCTGGCACACCATTAAGTAGCCACGAAGTTGCACAAGGCTATAAGGACATTGTTGACCCCAGTATCTTCGTGCGCTTTCCGCTCAAAGATGAAGACGGTGTTTACATCATGGCATGGACAACAACCCCTTGGACATTACCTGGTAATGCTGCTTTAGCTGTCAAAACGGATGCTGACTATGTTCAGATTGAACATGAGACTGCTGATGGTGGTACAGAGCAACTGATTTTAGCAGAAGCCTTGGTCGATAAAGTATTGGGTGAGTTAGAAGAGGGCGAAGAGCGTAAGGTCGTCAAACGTTTCAAAGGTGAGGCACTACTCGGTAAACGGTACAATCCGCTCTATACCTTTGTGCCAACCGAAAAAGACCATGCCTATGTCATTGCGGGGGATTTTGTCACGCTCGATAGCGGTACGGGTATCGTTCACATTGCGCCAGCCTATGGTGAAGATGATAACCGTATGGGACGTGAACACGATTTGCCTTACTTCATGACCGTCACAGATAATGGACGCATGATTGATGCTGTCGATAAATTTAAGGGCATGTGGTTCAAAGATGCCGATAAAGAAATCATCAAAGACCTTAAAAATCGTGGCTTGATGTTCAAAGTCGAACAATATCTCCACAGCTATCCGCATAACTGGCGCGATGGTCAGCCGTTGATGTATCTCGCGCGTGAAACATGGTTCATCAATACGCGTGAATACAAGCAACAAATGATTGACAACAATCAAAAAGTCAATTGGGTGCCAAATCACGTTAAAGATGGTCGCTTCGGTAATTGGTTAGATGACCTCAAAGAATGGGCATTGGGGCGCGAACGTTACTGGGGAACACCGCTCCCTGTTTGGGTCGATGATGAAACGGGTGATATGGTCTGTGTCGGTAGTGTCGAAGAATTAGAAGCACTCACAGGGCAAGACCTCACAGAACTCGATTTGCATCGCCCATATGTTGATGATATTACTTTCCCGAATCCAAATGGCAAGGGTGGCACGATGCGCCGTGTGCCAGAAGTCATTGATGTTTGGTTTGATAGTGGTGCAATGCAACTAGCGCAGTGGGGCTATCCACATAAAAATCAAGCTAAATTTGAGGAACAATATCCTGCGGATTATATCTGCGAAGCTGTTGACCAAACGCGTGGATGGTTCTATAGCTTACATGCCATCGCAACGATGCTCTTTGATGAAGTATCGTACAAAAATGTCATCTGCTTGGGGCATATCTTGGATGAAGAAGGTAAGAAAATGTCCAAGAGCAAGGGAAATACGGTTGATCCTTGGGATGTCTTGGATGAGCATGGCGCAGATGCCTTCCGTTGGTATCTCTACACAAGTGGTCCTCCTGGTGAACCACGGCGTTTCTCGAAGCGACTTGTAGGCGAAGTGGTCAAGAAGTTCTATCTGACATTATGGAATACCTATAGCTTCTTCGTTACCTACGCCAATATTGATGGCTGGACACCTGATATGAGTGCACCAGATGTCGCTGACCGTGATGTACTTGACCGTTGGGTACTCTCAGAGTTACACACGCTTATCAACACAGTTTCCGAAGGCTACGAAAATTACGATGTAGCACTTGCAACACGACCTATTGAAGAATTTGTCGATGTTCTCAGCAATTGGTACGTGCGCCGTAGTCGTGAACGTTTCTGGTCAAGTGGCATGACAGATGACAAAAAAGCTGCTTACGCCACACTTTACGAATGTCTGAAAACAGTCGCTTTCTTGCTTGCACCGTCAATGCCATTTGTTGCGGAAGAACTCTATCGTAACTTGGTTGTCGAAGCAGAAAAAGACGTGGTCGATAGTATTCATCTGGCAGAATGGGTCAAGTTAGATGACTCACTGATTGACGAAACTTTGATGCGTGACATGAACCTTGTTCGTTTAATGGTCAGTCTTGGACTTGGTGCACGTAATAGTGCTGAACTCGGTGTTCGACAACCATTAGCACTCGCAAAATTGGGCATCGGTAATGCCGAAGAGCGTAAAGCAGTCGCCAACTATGATGCTGTCATCCGTGATGAACTCAATGTCAAGAAAGTGGAATTGCTACAAGAAACTGAAGGCGTAACAAGCTACTCGCTCAAACCTGATTTTGGCAAGCTCGGCAAAAAATTGCGTGGTGATGTAAAAATCGTCGCCAAAGCATTACAGACTGCCAATGGCGATAATGCAACTGAGTGGGGGCGTGCATTAATGGCAGGGGATAATATCACCCTCGAAATTGATGGTAAATCCTTTGAACTTGCGCCTGATGAAGTTGAAGTATATCAAGAATCAGCAGCCGATGGATACATTGTCAGTGAGGAAAAGGGCTATGTTGTTGCTCTAGATACTAATCTGACAGATGAACTCGTTGCAGAACGCCTTGCTAACGAAGTCCAACGACGTATCCAAGTTGCACGTAAAAATGCTGATTTCAATCTTGATGACCGTATTACCATTAGGTACACAGCGAGTGATAAACTGGCGAATGCAATCGAACAATTCAGTGAACGCATTCAACAAGAAACACTTGCCAATAGCTTGGATTCCAGTGAAGCGCAAGATGACTACTACACTGAAGATTTCTCATCCGACTTGCCCAAAGACCTTGATGGTGAATCGTTAGTCATTAGCGTCAAGCGTGTATAAGCCCATTTTTGTGTAATATCAACAAAAATCTCTACAAGCAGATGTGAATAATCATGTCTGCTTGTTTTGTTTTCTCCATTTTTTGTATTTTACTGTTATAATCGTCCAAAAAATAACACATTCCATTGGTAGAAATGCTATAGAGAATGTCTCTTTAATCCCTTACAATCATCGAGACATTGGAGACTTTGCACAGTGAATAATGAAAAAAATACTGCATCGTTGCAATCATTGTTGAGATTTGCACTACCTCTTGGGACAAATCTTGTTGCTGGAGATGCTGAAACACAAATTAATTGGGCAGTAACAGTCCGCGCACAACCGCCTGCTTTTCCTGATATATATGGTGGTGAACTTGCGCTTGTTTCTATGGATTTATTACGAAGCTATGATAATCGCATCTCATTAGGTGAAGTTGTCCAAAGCCTTGCAGAAGCGGGTGTCGGTGCGGTTGCTGTTAGTGGTGATGTATCGCAATCTGCAATTACAGTGGCTCACGAGCGTCAAACTGCATTGATGATTTTACCAGAGCAATCAGGTTTGCCTAATATTGAGCGTGCTGTTAATCAGTTAATCCTCAATCAAGCTGCTCAACTCACTGAACGGGCTGTCGAAATTCAGCGACAACTCACTCGTGTTGCTGCCGAAAACCGTGATATTAATTCCTTACTGCAAGTTATCTCTCGTGCGACGACTAAACCTGTTATCATGCACGATGATGCTGGTGTAATGATGTCACAAGTCTATCCAACTGTTGGGCGACGAGGCATGAGTGGACGCTCACTCATTCAAAACTTGCCTTATCGTGAATTCCAGAAATGGTTAGATACAGATGCACCAGCTAATCAAGGGGCTATTGTTGCAAGCCCGATAGGTTATACAACGGTGCTACAAGTTGAGAAGCGTGTTGCTGCTTATCTATCACTTGTAGCACGCGATGAAGCAATGGACGAATTTGACCGACTAGTTTTATCGTATGGTGCAGATGTTTGTTCAATTGAATTGGCTAAGACCCGTGCAATTGAATCAGCCGTTGAGCAAGCACGAGGTGATTGGGTACAAATGTGGTTGAGTGGTACATCGGCTGATGATGATTTACTAGCAACACGCGCCCAACAAGCTGGGTTCAATACCAATACGACTTACTTTGTTGTTGTCTATCGTGCGATGACTGCGACAGGACAAACACTGCCACTAGAATCACTCATTTCGCTTGTTCGTGATGATATGACACGTCGCCAAATCGAAGGGGCTGTTGGGCAGTATATTGATGTGATTGTTGCATTGTACCCAATTGATAAACTCGAAAACACACCACGCATCCGAACTGCCATTGAAGAATTACGTCAACAATTAGCGATGCGAACACCAAGTGGCTTAGTGGCAGCAGGGATTAGTCGTCCTTCGACAGGCTTGCGTGTCTTGCGTGAGTCTTACCGAGAAGCCAAAGATGCAGTCAATATTGCCAGTGAACTCGGTGATTTCGAGAAAACAACCTTTTATGGTGATCTCAAATTATACCAATTGCTCCTAGCACTCAAAGAACGTAACCTCGACCATATGAGCAGTTTTTATGAAGATACGCTTGGTCCTCTTGTTGAACATGACGAGCGCAAACAGAGTGATTTAATACGTACATTGACAGGCTTCTTTGACGCAAATGGTAATTTAGCGCAAGCTGCCAAAGATTTAGATGTCCATCGTAATACACTCGTGTATCGTCTTGACCGCATCAGTGAATTAACCGAGTTAGATTTAAACGATGCAGATAATCGTCTCATCTTGCATCTATCACTCAAAATTCAACGTGTATTGGCAACTATTTCAGGACGTGTTCTCGGCTAAGCGTATACTTGTCGAATCGTGATATTGAAGCGTCCATTTCCTGCCATTAGGAGTTCTTTTGGTGCAGTGTTGGGAATAATCTTTTTCACACCGTGATAACAATAACGCTCTTCGCCGCTCATCACGAAGACATCACCTGAGTGTAATGTGATAGTTTCTTTGGCATCCGATTTTTTCAGACCACCTTTGACGAATAGACAAGCATCACCTAAGCTAATGCTAATAACAGGTGCATCGCTTTTCTCAGTTTTATCGATATGCAGTCCTAGTGAACTACTCTCAGTGTACCAATTGATGAGCATACTTTCTGGTCTTGTCGGTTGGTGTAGTTCTGTCGCAACACGCTCAACAATATCCTGAATGCTAGAAGGAATTTCAGGAAAAGTTTCCTGAGTTATCGGATGCGTATCCACATAACGAAAACCTTTATTGTCGCTAATCCAGCCATACTCCCCAGCAGATGTGCATAAATACTTGAACTTTGCGCCTCCTCGCATGGTCTTTTGAAACAATGGTGCTTTTTTGATGATGTCTTCGCAGTGTACGATTAGTTGATTTTGCTCTCTGAGTGATAAACGAAATAATACATCAAACATACACCCTCCTAATTAAGAACTTTTGTTCTATTATAAAGTGGATTTTCGCAATTTTGAACCTTCTTCTCTCTCAGACGAATCTTCCAATAGATGAGAGGATAAGATAGTGTGCAACAATCTAATCTTGAGATATTGCTACAAGATGCCTTAGCAGGTGATGCAAAATCATTCGAGTTAATTCAACAACAATTTGAACGGTCTATCCATCGTTTTGCGAGCCGTATGCTTGCATCGCTCGATGACGTTGACGATGTTGTTCAGCAGACCTTCATTGCTTTGTATATGAACCTCGATCAGATTGACCCGCCTGAAAAACTACGTCCGTTTTTGTTTCGGGTAGCGCGTAACCTTTGTTACGATAATCTGCGAAGAGTTTATCGTCGTGATGATGTGTCAATCAATGATTGTGAATATCGTCTATCTAGCAATCATATTTCGCCAGAAGAAAATGCGCATTGGCGATTGATGCTTGCAGGTGTTCGACAAGCAATTGATTGTCTACCTGAAATTCATCGAGATACACTCATCTTGTATGTAGAAGAAGGCTTATCTCAGGCTGAAATTGCTGAGGTGATGCACACTGAACTTGGTACGGTCAAATCTCGTCTATATTACGCCCGTAAGTTACTCCGCCAGTTAGTTTCTCCTGATACTTTGCTGGCAATTGAAAATACAAAATAAGGAGCTATTTGTAATGGATATGAGAAATCTCAAACGAACCTTAAATGCTCTAACACGCTTGCGTAAAGATATGCGTGGCATGATTCCTATGGAAGTGTACAAAGGCATGGGTAATGTGGTTGTGCGTACCTACACAGCCCTGCATACCTCAGTGAAACAAGAACTTGATGACCCGTTTATCAATGCATTGGTGATTGATTTGCCTGATGATGCAACAGACCGCCAAAAAGTGACACAAGTGAATCTACTGGCGGGGCAATTACTATCCTATGTAGAAGATATTTATGAAACGCTAGAATCACAAAATCAGCAACCATCCCAAGAGCGTGAAGAAGACCGTGTTCGCCAACGTTTCAATCGCATGATGGATGATAGTGACCTCAACTAAGCGACAAATAAAAAAACACCACTGGCTTTGTTGACTAGTGGTGTTTTGTTTACTCATTCAGATATGTCTAATTATGCTTGAGGCATCAACTTGACAAAGTGATTTTCAGGACGTTTAAGCAGAGTATACAAATGCGAGACAGCATCTGCTTGAGTGCTAAATTCCAGTGTTTGGATGTAATGTTTCAATAATTCGCGCACATCATTGATGCCTGTTTCATCCAGTTGATAAATTTCTACAGGTGAACCAGGTGCAATCCGCCGACGAATGGCATCAACAGTCAAATTCATACTCGGTTGAATGCGTTGATAAACAACGCCTCCTGTCATCCCTGCACAAATCCAAGGACCAGGGTCACCAAGCACCAATGCACGTCCACTGGTCATATACTCAAAAGCATATCCCTTGAGATTGGCACGCGCTCCTAAACCACCGAGTTCATCTCGCAACGGTTCACGTACTTCGCCACCAAATATAACATCTGCACCACTCATGCGGATACAGGCGCGTGTATCTGCATCACCCTGTACGATGAAACGTCCACCCTGTGCGCCATAAGCAAAACTCTTGCCAACAGACCCATCTAGACGCGCTCCATTATGGTTAAGTCCTTTGAGAACATTGATGATGCCCCCCTTAGCACATTTAGCGACACCATCCTGTGCACCACCCTCTGTCAGAATAGTCACGGGATTATCATTGAATGCCCCAAGACCATTTCCAGGAATAGCACTGTTGCTGAAACTCAGGTGAATTGCTTCAATATGTTCTGCGTTCGGAATTTCTTCACGCTTGATAGCACCACAAAGGTGTGTCCCTAATGCACGGTCATGCGCCATCACTTGTTCATCATCATAAGTGAGTTCGTACTCGCCTTTAGCAAGATAACGGGCAACTTCTTCGGTGATTTGACGACTGATGATATTGCGTGGGCGAGCAATACGTAGCCCACCAGGTTGTGTCATCTGACTGGCTTGACGTGTGACGGGTTTCAACAGGGTTGTTAAGTCAATCTTATCGTGCATCTGTACTTGTTCGAGTAAGTCTGCACGTCCGACTAAATCATTGACATTGGTGAAGCCTAGTTTTGCTGTCCATTTTTTGATGTCTTCCGCTAAGGCGCAGAAAACATTGTAAATTCCTTCTGGTGAACCTTTTTCTTGGAAAGGACGAAAGGCTTTGAAGTTTTTCAGTTCAGCTTCTTCTTTGGTTTTGACATGCGTGGTAATCCCCACATGGCATGTACCATCCTGACAACCACGACAAATCGTACAACCGACAGACACCATCGCTAGTGTCCCAAACCCAACACGATTCGCACCAAGGCACATCATTTTAACGACATCGCGCCCTGTCTTCATGCCACCATCAACCCATAATTCGACTTCATCGCGTAAACCACTCGAAATCAATGCTCGGTGTGATAACCAAACACCGATTTCTGCTGGTAGTCCTACATGGCGAAGCGCATGAGCGCGTGCAGCACCTGTACCACCTGTGTAACCTGTCACGGTGATAATATCTGCACCAGCTTTGGCAACACCAACGGCAATGATACCAACTCCTGGAACGACAGGAATTTTAACACTGACTTTTGCATGTGGATTAGCTGTTTTGAGTTCATCAATGAGTTGTGCAAGGTCTTCAATAGAATACAAATCATGGTTGTTGCTGGGTGAGATTAAAGCAACACCAGGTGTTGTTCCACGAGAAGCAGCGACTTGTTCAGTCACTTTGAAGCCAGGCAGATGACCACCTTCACCAGGTTTTGCACCTTGCCCGATTTTAATTTCAATGTAGTCAGCAGAGTTCAAAAATCCAATGTTGACACCAAATCGTCCCGAAGCAACTTGTTGACCACGCCATTTTTTATACTTACCCAACATATCGAGCAACTCGCCACCTTCACCATTCATGCAGATGATGTCCAGCATCTTTGCTGCATCAGCATAGGTGCGGTAGGCAAGTTCTCCCTGTGACCCATAGGACATGGCACTGATGATGACAGGCATACTGTGGTTGCCAACGCGCAAGTCAACATCGTGAGGGTCAATATCACTAGCAAGATTTTTGATTCCTAGCAAATGACGAATGCTGACAGGAATTTTATCTTCCCATGTTTGCACTTCGTCAGTGTATTCTTCCCATGTCATGTCGTTCTGAGCGACTGATTCGGCTTTTTTCCACACTTTTGGGAAGAATCGATCAGGATTTTGTAGGCGTGCTTTGGCATCACCACGAAATTCTGTTGCCCGTTCTTCTGCATCTTGTTGCAGGGCTGACCAAGTTAATCCGCGTGCTTCACTGCCGAAGTAATTTGGTGTACCAAAAATATTGGCAATCGCTTTACCCAGACCAATTGAACTAAAACTATGTCCATAGCCCCGTAATTCATGACACCCAATGGTTGACGTGACTTTTTCGAGTCCCTTGGTCATTGCACTGATAACATTGCTCATCGCTTCTCGGATTTGCTCATCTTCTGGGCTATTCTTGCTTCCACGAGGCGCAATTCCGATAGCAACGGCATATAGTGCATAAGGAACTAGAGCATTTGCACCAAGGCTGATGCAGAGTGCCATATCATGCAAATCTCGTAATGATGCTGAACGAACGACAATCCCTGCTTGGCGACGTAAATTAGGCTCAGTATCCGAACTGCGTAGAGCTTTGTCGATAGCGGCAGTTGCTAAGAGTGGGTCAATCCAGAGATGGTCGCCATCAATTACATTAGTATCATCTAAAACAATACATTGTGCGCCTGTTGCTACAGCTTCCACGGATGTGAATTGTAGACGTTCAATGGCATCTTCCACTGATTCATTGGGCAGTGCGCTGAGAGATAGAATACGTACTTTTTCGCCGAAGATGAGCGTGAGTTGTTCAAGTGACATTGTGCCAAACTCATCAGCAATTGAGCGCATCAAGTCAGGATGCCCTAAATCATCTAAGCCACCTGTCAAAAATGGTGTTTCAAGTTGAACAAGCGTATCATTGCGGTTACGTGCACTGACCAAATTCGGACGTGCGCCAACCAAAACGCGCGTGCTAAACTGTGATTGTTCGCGCTCACGGTCGATTGCAGGATTCGTCACAACCGCAACAGTTTCTTTAAAATAATCTGCGAGATTAGTACGCTTATGGCTGAGTGCTGCAAGTGGTCCATCCCAACCGAGGGAAGCAATGAGTTCTTTGGCACGTTCTGCCATCGCAGTCACGACCTCCACATGATAGCGTTCCCAACCCATACCAGCCATCATTGTCCCTGTGACACTGGCATCCTCACGTTGCCAAGGGAAATTCGCTGATGCAGCAATCCCAATTGGACTTGGCCGTACATCATGAGCTTCTGCAATTGCTGTTGGAATCGCTTCCAGTTGAGATGAACTCGTTGTTCCTGTAGTGCTGATAGGCAGATTTGAGATTGAAGGGGTGGTTGGAGTCGGCATCTCCCATGTTGGAGCATTAGGATTAATGGGTTCTGCATTACGGTCTTGCCACTGGTCAAGTAAGTGACGCTGAATAGCTGGATAATCCATCACTTCAATGTTTGCACCAGGGATAATTTTTAAGGCAATTTTTTCACCTGGAGCTAATGGACGCGGAGACCGTGACATCGAATCCAGTTGATAAACACCTCGCTCAGATGATGCAAAGTATTCCTTCTCAGTTTCACCGAACCATAACGGGCGTAAGCCGAGTGCATCAACACTAAAAACTAATTGATTGCCTAGTCGCGCTGCTACACCTGCTGGACCTTGCGCGAAATGTCCCCATGATTGACGCATTTGCTCATACATCGCGCGAATGTCTTCACGGTTTTGTATCAAATCATGCTCATACGGTGGGAAGACATGCTCCATTGCTTCGATTAGATCAAGCCCATATCGCGTTGTCAGCGCATAAATCATGCGGTCAACATCTTGAGAATCTGAGCCATTGACCTGCAATGGTACGCCAAGCATTGCTGCTTCTGTGCGGAAGCGAGAAATTGTATTGAACTCGCCATTATGCCCGATGACGCTAAATGGTTGCGCCCGTTCAAAAATAGGATTGGTATTGGTGCTGTAACGGGCATGTCCCATTGTGACTGAAGATGCGTAGTCAGGGTCCCGCAATTCGGGATAATAACGGCGCAGAATCTCGATAGTACCTTGTACCTTATAGACAACACTGTAGCGTGAGAATGATGCGAAATGCACACCTAACTCAGCCTCAAGACCTGTCTGTAACTCAAATAACGTGGTATCAATTTCCTCAGTTGGTACTTGCCCATTGATGCCGGCAATTTGCCAGAAAACGGGTTCGTTCTTCTCTGCATTAGGTCCTAACACGCGACTATTGACGCGTCCACGACGCTCCAATAACAGATGCAAACCACTTTCACTAATAGTACGGCAAATTTGCTCAACGATGTTTTCCGCGCGTTCACGGTCTGCTCTTGGGACAAATAAATGAGCAACCCAAAAATTGCGGTCTGCTGCTAGAGATGCTAGCAAGCCTTCTTGTGCCAGCCATTTTGACCACATTTGACGTGGAATATCGGTTAAGATACCGACACCATCGCCTTCACCATTGATATAACCTGTTCTATGACCCATCCGAGCAAGTGCTTCGATGGTGCGCTTTACATTGCCATGCGTTGGTTGTCCACCTTTACGTACAGAACAAATCAATGCACAGGCATCGCGCTCCGTGGTATCAATCGGATGCAAGCCGAGGTCAGCAAGTTCAGGGGGAACGAATGTGTGTGGGAGGTGATGAGTAGACATGATGAATCCTCCTAAAATACTCAGTAACAATCACAGTCAGTAGGATTGAATTTGGTTGATAGATTTTTGTAATAGTAAATTTGGGAATCAAAGCTAACGGTAGCTATTGTATCTCGTGACTGTCAAATTACATCGTGAATACTGTTCGGCTTAAGAAGAGCTATCATAGACAGTTTGCACAAAAACACTCTCTGAATCTCAGTTAATGTGAATAACGATTATGCAGATTGTCTAATTTAATTGTGCAACATACCAAAAAGACCAGTACTAGACTGGTCTCAAGATTCAAGAAGATAGAAAAGCAAGCAATTAATTTAGCGATAATAATCGACGTATTGTTAGTGCCAGATGCAATGCGAGGCGTGTCTCAGGACGATTCAAATCAATCTCTGCAATTTCGTTGATGCGATTCATGCGATAGAGCAATGTGTTGCGATGCACAATCAGCATTTCAGCCGTCTGGCTCAAGTTACCATGACACGTAAAGAATGCTTCCAAAGTTTTGATGAGGTCAGCATTTTGTCGTTGGTCATATTCTGTGAGCGACCCAAGCGTTTGATTGGTGAATTGCAACAATTTTTCACGGTCATTGAGCGACAAAATAAGTTGATAAACGCCTAAATCACCAATGTAGAGAGGTGTATCTGTTTGTAATCGCACAGCGAGGTCACGCGCTTGTACAGCATCTCGGTAAGATGTACGCCATGCGCTGACATCTTTTGCTGGTTGCCCAAGCCCAATTGCTAGACGACTGCTTGGATATTGTCGATTAATTTCTTTCGAGAATGAATTCGCTAACTTGAGTGTGTTGTCAATCGGGTCTTCTGAATTAGTGGCATGGAAAACAACGACTTCCTGCTCACGTTCACGTTGCCAAACGAGTGCGTCCGCCCGTTGCGAATCAAGAATACTGTTAATCATCGTCTCTAAGCGACGATTTGATGGTGGCGCATCCCCACGCCATGACATCACAATTGCCATGTGGGTCGCATCCATCTCGTGGTCAAAACGTTCACCCTGACGCACTGCTTCTTGCTGACTGACATCGCCGATGAGCAAACGGTCTAAGAATGTACCACGTAGTCGCTTCTCAGTTTCACTAACAGCTTTCAATTTTGCCATTTCCAAAGCACAAGCTGCTGCACCATATTCTGCAACTAAGAGGTCAATATCATCAATATCACTATCATGTCCAATGATAGACAAGTAGCCACGTCCAACACCTTTTGTGATAATGGGCGCAGCAAGACGCGCAATATTAGGAGTCGTCAATGATTGCATCAAAACTGCATTTTCAGTTTCGTTGACACGATGTCGGTCTTGAAATTCCGCAGGCAAGTTATTCGGTTGACGGATGAATGCTTCGACATCATCCCAAATTGCGACAAATTGTGGCTGAACTGTGTATTCCATAACAGTCATGCGTTTGTCTTGGATAACGACTGCTTTCCCTGTCAGGCGTGCCATCGCACTGATGAGTTCAGCTAAACCTTCGTTGCGCGATGAAATTTGTGTCAATTGCCGATAGATTTGTGTACCACGCCGTTCCAACTGACCTTTTTGGTCAACAAGTAAACTCACGACAGTCTTTTCGACCATACGAGGGCGACTATTTTGTGGCAGTGTCAAAATCGGAACACTATAGGCTTTAGCTTCAGCCAATGCGGTTGGTGACGGCGAATCAGATAAGACAACAGCAGACGCTTTTTGGTCGGCAGCCCAACGAATGACATCCACATCACTACTCGCTGATGCTTTAGGACTTGTCCTAGGCGCGACGATGACAATTTCTTCTACCTGCAATGGTTTGTTGACGAAATTATCATCTAAGTAAATGAGTGTCACCCAAGATACAGGACGGTCTAGTAAACCATCACCTGTAATAACACGAGTACCAAGGGGTAAGGCAAGTTTGCGAACATCTTCAACTGTGAGAGTGTTTGTAGCGTCTGTCATCATTTCGGCATTTTCCAAGAATTGTATCGTAAGACTTGTAACGCAATTCAGCTATTCTGTCAATATGCACAAATTCGATTGTGCTAATTCGCCCTAATTTTAAGCCTCATTGGTTAAAATGCCTAGTATGATAATCACATAAGTTGAGCCAAGTGCGAGCAATCGTAAATCGAGGGGTAAACGAAAAACCGCCCAGTCACTACGGTAATCAGTAATAGCATAGAAGCTAGCAAATAATGTTAAAATTGCGGCGATAATCCACGTCGCAGGGCTGACACGCCAGCTTTCGTTGTCATCTGATTGCACAAATTGATAAATCCCCGATGCAAATAGAATACCTGCAACAACAAATGCAATCATGTAATCTGGTAGCGTATTATTAGGGTCAAACAAGGATAGCAAGATGAAAACACCAGCGAGTGCCAGCCATGTGCGACGCTCGACTTTTGCTTCTTCTTTTGATTTAACATTACCTCTTCTGCGACGTGCCATGCATCACACTCTTCTCTCATAAAAACCTGATTTAAATCAATATAGCTCTATTATACCATTCAAATTTGAAGGTGTTATCAATTGCATCATGTCGTTTTGTCGCTACAATTACGGAGACTTGTTGTCAATTGAATGGATACATCATGGGTCGATGGGTATGGTTGCCAGTCATCCTCATATTGTTGGTTGCGTGCCAACCAGATGATACAGTGTCAGTCGATGGTCCTGTATTAGTACAGGAAGTAACAATAGCTCCAACTGATATTCTTCCAACACGATTTTTGAGTCCGACACCATCGCCACTCGTGCCATCACGCCCCACAAGTGAAGCTGTTTCACCCTTGAGTCAAGTAACTGTTGATGCTCAATTTGTTCTGGTTACGCCAACATTGCCACCAAGCAAAACGCCGACTGTCACACCCAGCCAAACCCCAACACCATCTGTCACGCCGAGTGCAACTATGACAGCGACTGCATCAAGTACAGCCTTGGTATTACCAACGAGTGAAATTATCGCAGTGACACAACCTGCATCGTCTAATGCTGACCGTATCTGTGATACAAATTGGTTCTTCATTGAACCTCGCCCTGAAAGTTGTCCATTGAACCCTCCCACAGCAACCAATGGCGTTTATCAAGAATTTCAGAATGGCTACATGATTTGGATTGCCTCAACCGATGGTATCTATATCATTTACAATGATGCCAATCAACCGCGTTGGGAAGTGCGCCGTGATTTCTTTGAAGAGACAAATCCAGCGATGTCCTATCTTGATAATCCACCAAACCAAATTGGGGCAGGATGGACACCTCGTCGTGGCTTTGGCTTAATCTGGACGCAAAATATTGGTATTCGTAACCGCTTAGGTTATGCGACTCAACAATGGGAAGAACCATTCAGCGCACAGTTACAAACCGATGATGCAAATTCAATCTTCATCAGCACACCTCGTAATTTTGTCTTTGGCTTAGTCGGGGATTACAGCAATTGGCAACGGTATAATTCCTTTGGATTTGGGACATCGGGGCAAGTGCCACCCATTCAAGGAACAATCATTCCAACACGTCCACCTGCTGTGCCACCATCAGGATT
Organism: Chloroflexota bacterium; assembly: GCA_039200705.1. GTDB lineage: Bacteria > Chloroflexota > Anaerolineae > Aggregatilineales > Phototrophicaceae > JAUZRW01. Next base: position 61,561 of record JBCCSC010000004.1, on the reverse strand, counting down.
CTGACGACAGAGATACGATTTTGACAGTATCTATTGACTTTTAGAGCTATGCTTCCGATGATTAACGAGTGTTCATCAATCTAAGAGTAGGAACGTTGTCAAAGATGCAAATTCAACAACCGCCACATGCTATGCGCCATCGTTCACGTCCACGCCATTGGAGTCGGGCACGAGGCTGTATGGCATCTTTGTTCATCGGTATCTTGCTCGCTGTTTGTTCTTGTATTGGGTCACTTGCACTATATATTGTTTTACCGATTCCACCGACAAATGTTGTGGTCATGGGACTAGATTCGCGTGGTAACGAGGGCATGACAACACGTTCCGATAGTATCATTGTGGTGGGTGTACAACCATCTCAACTAGATGTCAGCATGATGTCAATTCCGCGTGATATTTTCATCTCTGTCCCGAATTATGGTCTGCAACGCATCAACACAATCAATGTTTTAGGAGAGTTAGAAACTGATGGGCGTGGAGCTATCTTACTTGCGGAATCTATTGAAACTAGCTTCAATATTGGAGTTGATCGCTATGTTCGCTTAGATTTTCAGGCATTCATTGCACTAGTCGATGCTGTCGGCGGTATCACAATTGATGTGCCCAATGTTGTTGTCGATAACGCTTTCCCTACACCTGATTATGGCACAATTACAGTACGCTTCGAGCAAGGTGTTCAGCAGATGGATGGCGAACGTGCTTTAATATATGCTCGTACACGTCATCAAGATGATGATTATCGTCGTGCAGAACGGCAACAACAAGTTATCACTGCACTATCTCAAAAACTAGCAAATCCCATGAATTGGATTCCTGCATGGGTAGCTATCCAATCCAACATGGATACCAACATGACAATCATGGATATTGCTTTGATGATACCGCCAATAATTGTTAACGCAGGGGATTACAATCAACTTGTCATCAATCGAGATTATATTATACCGAGTGATGGTTATGTTATTCCCAACTATAACGCACTCCAACAGTACCTAAACGATAATTATCGCTAGAAACAAAAAAGGGACGTTTGTCCCTTGTATACTCAGTCGATTGGTTCGTCTAGTAACCGTTGATACGCACCTTCCCAATCGCTGGGGTTGCGCGTCATCTTTGCTACTTGAATATCAGCAAACTTTGGGAATAAACCCATCATTATCTCTGGTAATGCAGACCAATTCTCATCACGGAGCATTTTTTCGAGTTTCATGGCATATTGCTCTGACCACATCCACTCCAATTGGAATTTATCAGCTTTTTGCCAATAACCTCTTTTTTCCCATGCTTTGATGGTTTCGATAATGCTCGCATCAATCTCACGCAGACAAAAGACAATCATAGCAACCATATCACGCACATCGTCGTTGATGTCACCATTTTGTTGCCCCAATCGACGTAAAATTTCAGCAATAGTACGCATCATTGCACTACGCTTCTTGCCAGGGGTATTATTATTGATAACGCGTCCCACTCAGACTATCTCCCTTGATTAACTACTTTGTAGTGGACGGATACCGCGATAGACACGGATACCACCAAATGTTTTTAAGATAGTGCGTGCATCGCGTTCCGTATCCTCTTCTAATTCTCGTGGCGTGCGTGGTGTGTTGCCATTCGCAAGGAAAACACGGAAAACACTATCGACCAGAGATGTTTGAGGATTGATGAAGTCTTCTTCCTTTGCAGCTTCTTGTAGTGCAAGTCCCAATTCATCAAGCTGGAATACTTCCCCTGTTTCAGGGTCAATATAATCTACGACTTGATCTTCGTCCCCTTCATCAAATTTTTCACGGACTTCGGGTGGTAAGTGAGTGAGCATATAAGCACGCAAATCGTTGTTTTCACGTTCCCACCATTCGTAATCAATCTGGAATTTGGTATCCAATGTTGGTTTGAGTAATGCACTTGGTTTGGGCTTTCCAGGTTGCATCATGCGCCCTTTCTACTTGAATTCATTTTGTTAAGGTTAATCGCTCAATTTCCAGTAATGGTCGCCAACATCAATGAAATCAGGATTCGCGCTCAAAGTCGCAAAAATTGGACCTGGTGCACAGCGTCGCATAATGTTGACGGCACTAAAGAGAGTCGTTGCATGGACAGTTCGTTGCGGACTCAAAATGCTGAGGGCATTGAGCATATCCCGAATAATTGATGCCAATGGACGTTTGCTAAGATTACGCGCTAATTCATCAACACCATCCAAATCATCGACCCCAATAATAACAAGGTCATCGTACTCTGCGCCGATTTGGCGTTTCTTACTTTCAAATCGGATGTTATTTTTCTTGGGGTCAGGAATCAGAATCCGAATATATTCAGTACGAGGTTTATACCCCTCGTGGCTGATGACAATTTGACCTTCTTCTTCTCCTGGTTCAACCGTCAAGAAGACACCAACAGGTAGGCGATGCTTCGTATAGTAATCTAGCAGACCATAAACATAACGGTGGTCATGCACAACCCAGCCGTTGAATTTTTCACCATCTTCTTTATCAATCAATTCAACATAGATACGTGGCGCGCGCCCAGGCGGGAAGATAGCGAGATTCTTAGCATTGAGGGGTAATGTCCCTGCACGACGATGCGGATAAATGATGGTCGTGGTTGCTTGTGGTAGACGACCTTCAAACTCAATATCTGTGAATTCATCATCTAACTCAGTTTCTAAATCAAACATTTCGTCACTGAGCAACTCGTCGTCATATTCAATCGGTGTGTAAGCCAGCAAATCAGGCACATCACGGACTGCATCAGGTTCCATCCGACGCAGATACCATAGCACTTCGCCAGCAGGTCCAACTTCATCAAAGCGGTCATCGTCGTTCAATGCAAGATTAAGCGAAAAGACTTGCAGCTTAATCGGCGCATCACCAATGCCACCAATTTCGGAGATGATGTCTTCTGTCCGCATTGGACCACCACCGTTGATATCAAGCACTGCCTCAGAAAGGTGCAAGACACCAATATCTGTTTCCATGACCAATTCTTCAGGAAACCAATAACCTGCAACACGCTTTAAGGATTCATTCTTGCGCAACGCCTCATGGACAACACGCATCACATGATTATCTTCAACATTCAGGATTTCATCAGCTTCAATGTCCGTTTGTGTTGCTAAAGGATTTTCATCCTCTCCATGACTTAACTCATGCTCCTGTTGTAAAGCTGATGCAAACTCACGGTGACGGTCAGGTAAATTATGTTGCTCGTCATCAAAATCAACTGCGATAACGTCAAAGTCACCATAATCAGGATTATTGCCTGTACGAACTTCTGCTACAGTTGCCGTTGCAAGTTCCATTGCAGTGAAGACAATACGGTCACCTTCTGCATATGTTTCAGCAGGGCTGTAGGCACGGGTATTACTGTATTGTGCATCAATTTCAGCTTGTTCTTGTTCAAGTTGTTGCTCAACGATGACTTTTGCCATCTGCCGTGTTGTCATTGGTGTTTCTTGCTCAAGCAACAGATTCATCAGATAGTCAATATCATCTTGCGTAATCTCAAAGTCACGCGCCCAACGGTTCGCTAACATAGTTCAACGCCTCCAATCATGGACGAATTTGCCTCGGAAATAAAAACATGACCGCGTGGCAAAGTAGCGATCATATGAATGCTAAGTTAGCTGGAAAATAGTGGTATATTAGCTAAATCACTAACTAATTTTTGTAATCTAATATAAATGCAATGATTTACTGATTATGATAAATTCAAATCGGACTATTGCTCATTGTAGCGATTGGGCGGTACGTTGGCAAGCATGGGTTGACCCGTAATTTTTCGTCCGTTATACTTATGCGCTGTCAATTGTACTGGTTCCGAAAAGAGGTTACCAATGTCTACAAAGCGTACATGGCAACCTAAGAAGCGTCGTCGTAAACGTGTCCATGGTTTCCGCAAACGTATGAAAAGCAAAGGTGGGCGTAAAGTCCTCAAAGCACGTCGTACAAAAGGGCGTCATAGCCTTGCGGTTAAAACCAACCATGTTAAAAAAACCAATTGGAATGCTTCCTAGGTTGTAGAAGAGACTGATGCAAAGGCGATACCGTCTTCATCATACACGCGACTTCCAACGATTGCGTGAAGAAGGTCAGGTCAAGCGTCATCCAACGATGATTTGCAGTTACCGACTGAACAGTTTATCTCATAATCGCTATGGTTTCATCACGGCGAAACATCTAGGGAATGCTGTTAAACGTAATCGCACCCGTCGCTTGATGCGAGAGAGTGTTCGTCTTTTACATCCCACTACGAAGCAGGGCTACGATGTTGTTTTCATCGCTCGCCCTCCTATCGTGGGGCAATCTTTTCAGCAAGTACAACGTATAGTAAATGATCTATTCCGTAGAGCAGGGCTGATAGTGAAGGAGCCAGACACGTGAAATGGTTAGCGTTAAAATCATTACGATTTTATAAGCGGTTCATTTCCCCTCTACTTCCCTCAGCGTGTCGCTTTGAACCGACATGCTCCGAATATATGTATCAAGCAATCGAAATTCATGGTGTTGCAAAAGGCGTTCGACTTGGGCTAAATCGTATTTGGCGTTGCCAACCGATGTATCCAGGGGGACATGACCCTGTGCCACCGAAGGAGACATAACCCTTGAAGAGAAAAAGCCCCACAGCGCGATGGCAACTCATCGGGCTGCTTGTGATTTTAGCCGTAGTGATTGCAGGATGTGCCAATGTACGCCAAGGTGTCGCATGGCCTGACCTCGAACTAGTAACTATCAATGATAATGAGCGCGTTCTTGTTACATTCAATGACCGCATCGTAGCAATTGACCCCTACCAAGGCGGACAAACTGTTGTTGCGCGCGATGCCGATGGCGAACTGATTCGCAGTGCCAATGGTGATGTCCAAGATTGGGCGGTCGAATTGCGAGAAGGCAACAATCAAACGTTCTACGTTGCACCATTCCGTGACGATAGCAATTTTGTTTTCCCAACATACAACAGCAAATTTGTCGAAGTGGATGCTCAAACTGGGCAACTACAAGACGAATTAGGCATTCCACTGACGGATGGTGTTATCGCTGATGTGATTGTCACCGATGAGTTGATTTATGTACCATATCGCTCTGGTGATGTTGTTGCACTAAACGCAGAAACTTACGATGAAGTCTGGCGTTTCGAGACAGAAGAAGGTGTCTGGGCATCGCCTTTACTAGCTGATGGCATTCTTTACTTTGGTTCAATTGACCACTTCTTATATGCCCTCGATGCTCAAACAGGGGATGTGATTTGGGATAATCCTGTTGACCTCGAAGGTGCGATTGCTTCGTCACCACTGCTTGCAGATGGTTTCCTCTATGTTGGGAGTTATTCTCACAAACTCTACAAAATCAGTTTAGCAGGTGAGATTGTTGCTGAATATGAAGGTTCAAACTGGGTATGGGCTACGCCAGTTATTGCTGATGGCACGCTCTACTATACTGACCTCAATGGTTATGTGTATGCTCTGAATCCCGATAATTTGACTGAAGTATGGTCACAACGCCCTGCTAACCGCGGCATTCGTCCTGCACCAATTGTCACCGACGAATTTGTGATTGTGGCGGCACGTAATGGGATAGTTTACTGGCTAGACCGTGAAACAGGTCAAACAGTGCAAGAAGTTGAAGTTGAACGTACACCCGAATTGCTCTCAGACATTTTGTATTTACCAGCTGATGAAGAAGTGGGTCGTCCAGCATTAATTTTGGTTGCTTCAACTGAGAATCGTAGTCTTGTGACAGCCATTAATCTCGAAACATTCAGCCAACAGTGGGTTTACCAACAATAGTAAGGATAGGGAGAAACATTAAATGTGGGATTTTATCTTAAACCCGATGGTTACTTTGTTGGTGCTGCTGTATCAGGTATTTGGCAATAACATCGTTATGTCCATCATCGTAATAACTGTGATTCTTCGCATGTTGACTTATCCAGTGATGGCAAATCAACAAGAATCGGCAGCAAAAATGCAAGAGATGCAACCTCGTCTCAAGAAACTACAAGAGAAGTATAAAGATGACCGTGAAAAATTAGCGCAAGCCCAAATGGAACTGTACAAAGAGTACGGTGTTAATCCTGTGGGTGGGTGTTTGCCGATGCTAATTCAATTCCCGATTTTCATTGCCTTATATTCAGCAATTAACTTCGCTGTTGCGTCAACACCATTCCAACTAGTCGATTTATCAGACCGTCTATTAATTCCTGGACTAGATGGCTTGATTCCGCTCAATAATCTCTTCCTTGGTATGGATTTAACAGCACAACCTCAGCCACCAGATAATCCTTGGTATGCCTTAGCGTTACCCTTGCTCGTTATGGTAACCACTTGGCTACAGTTCAAGATGACAACAGCAGGTCGCCCAACACCCGCCGTACAAAATGACGACGGTACGCCAAATCAAGCAGCCGCGATGCAAAAATCAATGGGAACAGTCATGCCTGTTATGTTTGGCTTTATCTCATTAACACTATCAGTCGGGTTATCGATTTACTTCTTGACATCGAATATCGTGGGTATCATCCAATATAGCCCAATCGGGAAGCGAGTTTTGGATGGTGTCTTCAAGAGCAATAAAAGCGATGATGCGACAACTGAGAGTGACAGTAAGCCCAGCAAAAAAAGCAAAGGCAAAAAAGCAAAGGCATAGCCTTTGGATGAGTCTTACTCACAGGTGAAAAATTGTTCTTTCGCCTGTGTTCCCTTATAATACAAAAACACTTAGTAATTGGTCGGGCGGATTGTGTCTAACAACCGCTCGCTTTTGATAATGCAGATTATGAATGACCTCAATAGGATTTTGTCTTATGGAATCTATCGAAGCAACTGGTACGACAGTCCAAGAAGCTGTTGACGCTGGTATGAAAGAACTAGGGGTGACAAGCCCCTCACAAGTGATGATTGAAGTTGTACAAGAACCCGATGCGGGGATTATGGGTGAAGGGGCAAAACCTGCGATTGTTCGCTTGCTGTTCATGGGATCGCGTCCAGGACAAGCACAAACATCTATCATTTCCAATCCGAGCCTTGCATCACCACAAGGCACAACCCAAATTGTGGCGAACCCTTATGTTCCCGAAGATGATATTAGCGACCAAGACGATGATGAAGTAGATAGCAGTATTGGTCAGCGTATTTCATTTGAAGATGCAGCCGAAGATGCTCAAGTTGCTAAAGAAGTGGTAGGCGAAATCTTGCAACGTATGGGAATTGAAGGCTCAGTCGAAATCCTAAAAGCTGAGTCTACTCGTGATGGCGAAAGCACTCACTGGATTTTGAACGTCGTTGGCAAAGAAATGAATCGTTTGATAGGTCATCGTGGTGAAACCCTATCATCCTTGCAGTACATCGCACGCTTAATTGTGAGCCGTCGCCTACAACGTCGTGCCAATATCATCATTGATGCAGGTGGATACAAAGCACAACGCTCAGACCGTTTGAAGCGTCTTGCTAACCGCATGGCAGACCAAGCAGTTCGGCAACGCCGTATGGTAACACTCGAACCAATGCCCCCCAACGAACGACGTATCATTCATTTGACATTACGCAAGCGTTCTGATGTAACTACCCGTAGTGTGGGTGAAGGCAAAGGGCGTAAAGTGACAATCACCCCCGAATGATAGGTTAATCAATAGTGCAAAAATCGACGGTACTAATTATCGGTACAACAACAGCCGATATTGTTGGTGACGGGCGTATCTTAGGGGGAACAGTCTCCTATGCTGCGCCCGTGATTCAGCAATTCGGACACAATCTCAAAGTCTTGACGAGTGCAAATCCTGATGACGCAGTAGTTAGTCCTCTCCATGACTTTGGAGAAATTGAGATTGTCCCTGCTGAATACACAACAACGATGCAAAATATTTACAACTCAGAGGGACGCACTCAAATGATGATGCACACAGCAGAGCATCTCATGTTAGACCATCTACCCCAAGCATGGCAATCTGCCTCACTTGTTCATCTTGCGCCATTGGCTGATGATGTTGATTATCAGTTTGCGACTCAATTTCCTGATGCGACCGTTTTACTAACTCCTCAAGGATATATGCGAACATGGGGTGATGATAATGTCGTACATTTCAAGAAATTCTTAGAGACAGGTGTACTAGAAGCAATTGATATTTTGGTGCTCAGCAAACAAGATATTATTGATGCCCCTGAATTAGAGCAAGAATATCCCAAGTACACCAAGCACGTTGTTGTCACTAATGGTGAGAATGGCGGTACATATTATCATAATGGTGATAGTTATCATTACGATGCTGTTCCTGCAACCGAACTTGACCCAACAGGGGCAGGAGATGTTTTTGCTGCATCTCTCTTAGCAAGTTTGCCTATGGTAAATAACAACATACAAATGGCATTAGATGTGGCTGCATATATTGCCTCAATTGCGGTGACAGTTCGGGGGGCGAAAATTCCATTGTCACAGACAATTATCCAAAAAGCAGTTCAGAAAGCACACGATAATCATGATTGATACAATCCTCTACAATGGCAATATCATCACACTAAATACAGCGCAACCACGAGTTGCAGCCCTTGCCATCAGTTTTGGTCGAATTGTAGCACTCGGCAGTGACGATGATGTGCTTAACTTAGCGACTGCATCAACAGTCAAACATAACCTCAACGGAAAAGTTGTCATCCCTGGCTTGATTGATGCACACTTGCATTTTGAGTGGCTTTCTCGGTCTCTGAGTGCAGTCCAACTCTATGAAGTGCCATCAAAGGCAGAAGCCATTCGTCGTGTCGCTGAATTTGCCAATGCACACCCTGACCATGAATGGATATTAGGACGTGGTTGGTCACAAGATTTGTGGGCAGATGGTCAATTCCCAACGGCACAAGATTTAGATGCAGTTACAGGGAATCGTCCTGCTTACTTTAGCGCAAAAAGTGGACACGCTGGCTGGGTCAATTCTGCTGGAATGCGCCTCGCAGGGATTGATGCTGATACACCGAATCCTGATGGGGGGCATATTCTCAAAGATGAGCAAGGTAATCCAACAGGTGTTTTACTAGAAACAGCAATGGAAATGGTTGTTAATGCCTTGCCAGAACTGACAACCGAAAGACTTGCTGACCAGATGAAGATTGCTCACGACCAAATGTTATCAGTTGGCTTGACAGGCTTTCACGATTATGACGATCCATCATCACTCAAGGCAGAACAAGTGCTACGTGAACGTGGTGATCTCAGTATGCGGATTGTCAAGCAGGTCAAACAAGAATGGCTTGATGAAGCTCTAGAGGTTGGTTTGCGTTGGAATTTTGGCGATGATTGGATTCGCATTGGTGGACTGAAAATTTTTGCAGATGGCGCACTCGGACCGCGCACAGCTTATATGTTTGAACCCTACATTGGCGAACCCGATAATTATGGCATGACTGTTGTTGATAAAGAAGAAATGATGCAACTGGTTAGCAAAGCGAGTGCAAATGGTCTTCCTAGTACGATTCATGCGATTGGTGACCGTGCTGTACATGATGTGCTAGATGTATACGAATTTGTTCGCAAGGAAGAAGCGCAACGAGGTATCGCGCCAAGCCAACGCCGACATCGCATTGAGCATGTACAAATCATCCATCCTGACGACAAACACCGTCTAGCCGAATTAAATGTAATTGCTTCTATGCAACCTATTCATGCCACATCGGATTGGGAACGTGCCGAACGTTTCTGGGGTGAAGAGCGCATTCAGTGGGCATACAACGCACGTCTTCAAATTGATTTAGGCGCAGTGGTTGCCTTTGGCTCAGATGCACCTGTTGAACCATTCCGTCCATTTGAAGGCTTATATTCAGCCGTTGCACGTCGTCAACCGAATGGTTCACCATCGCCCGAAGGATGGTTGCCTGAACTCAAATTGACAGTCGATGAAGCATTGCGTGGCTACACAATCGGTGCAGCTTATGCAGCAGGGATGGAAGACCGTCTCGGCAAACTCGCTTATGGTTATTATGCCGACTTGTTGGTGCTTGACCGAGACCCGTATGAAACAGTCGATGATGAACTGCTTCATACAGGTGTTTTAGCAACAATGGTTGATGGTATCTGGCGATACGGTGGTGTTGATTAGCCCTGCGGTGCAGTGGTGAATACCACACTGAATGGTACACAGTAAATGACGACTGTATTGTATTCTTCAAGGTCAACATCATCAGGGATTTCGTAATTTTGGTTGCCTACGTTGCCTGATAATGGTCCTAAGTCGATATAATCATCGCCAATATCGCCGAAAATTGACGTAGGATTATTGCGCGATAATACTACATGCAGTTGAGGTCCATTTGTCACACGGAAATTTTCAAAACGCAAAATGCGACTATCATCAGGTAACTGAAAGATGGTCGCTGTGCCTTCACCATTGTGAACAGCGTCAATGAAGGTAAATGTTCCCTCAGATAAGATAATAGGCTCATTCGATGGCATTTCATCGTTCATCTCAGTGTCTTCTTCCATCATGGCACGCGCTGTATCACTTGCCATTTCGGGACTATCTGATGCCATCTCGACTAAAATCGTTTGTTGGTCTTCTGGCATATCACGAACAGCATCTAATTCTGCTGTGGTGAATTCAGGGAAGGCTTCATCAACGACATCATTGATAAAATACGGACTCCATAAAGGAAATGTGACCCCGATACCAATTAATGCGATGATAATTACACCAATGATGAGTGTATTACGATTCATGTCTGTTTCTCCTTGATGAGTTGTCAGAATCTATACTGTGTCTGACGTATTCTGGTTCTCATTTGTTACTTAACGATTTCAGCTAGCTTTTCGGTATCATAGAAAATTGACCAATTACATAATCTCGATGAGGAGATATTCACATGGCAGACCGCGCAGGGATGATGGTAGGATCGAATGAACACCCAGTACAAGGTGCAATGCTAGAAGTTGGGCAAGTCGCCCCTGATTTTGAATTGCTTACACCTAAAATTGAAACACGCACGCTCAGTAACTATGAAGGCAAAGTGAAGTTACTGAGTGTTGTCCCATCGGTGGATACAAGTGTGTGTTCCGCACAGACACGTCGTTTCAATGAAGAAGCAAGTACTCTCAGTGATGATGTCGCTGTCTTGACAATTAGTGCAGATTTGCCTTTTGCATTGGGTCGCTATTGTGGCAACGAAGGCATCGAAAATACAGAAACACTTTCTGCACACAAAGATATGAAATTCGCTGATGATTATGGTGTGCACGATACCGAATGGCGTGTATGCCAACGCGCATTGTTTGTGTTGGATAAAGATAATGTTATTCAATATGCTGAATATGTGCCTGTCATTGGTGATGAAGTGGATTTTGACGCAGGTTTAGCTAAAGTCAACGAGCTAGTGTAAGCAATATGCCCCTCACACGAGGGGTTTTCTTTTTTTAGATTGTCTACAGTAAAGCATAGGCGAAGCATCAGGTTCAACCTCTTCCGATTCGATACAATTAGAATGACCTCACTCTGAATATAGGATTTTTCATGCAACGCTTCATCTTGATGTTGGTTCTACTATCCTTGCCAGTAGTCATCAGCCAGTCACAAGAAACATCTGACACAGGATGGGAGATTATCGAACGTTGTGTTGGTGACCCCATCACACCTCCTGATGGTTGGACATTCGATGGCACGATTCTTGCGACAGGATGGGTAGGGATTCATGGCATTAATGCTGATTGGGATACCCCACGAGTACAATTATTTCGTGATGATTGGGCACTTTTCCAGGAGTTATCGCCCAGTGATCGTTGGTTGGCTACCACTAGATCTGAATTTGCTTGTCCGCAGTGTTTCAGCAGAGTTTGGCGAATTTCTGAAATTAGAGTTTTTGATACTCTCAATGGTGATGAATACATTATTCCTATTGATGTAGGTTATGATTATGGAATAAGTTATCAAACTCGTATCCAAATGCGGTGGTGGGATGACGATGAAATAGTATTTTTTACAAATGGTAGTAGTGTGTATGGTCGTCCTATTCAATCACAAAGAATTAATCCATTCACAAACGAAAGAAGTATTATTGAATTGCCAATATACCCACTGACAAATGATTTCGATTTTCATCCCTCATTGAATTGGGAACTCGCTGTGTATAATCCGATTGAATTGCCAGAAGAGGGTCAGTGGAGTGTTTATAATCTCGAAACAGGAGATGGGCTTCTGCAGTTGTCCTCTATTGTTGGTAGTCCACATCCTACAGATGTTGTCGCATGGAGTAATGCCTCTTCCCAATTTATTACGACAACTGTAAGTGAAAACAGCAAATTTATCACATATTACAATCATTTATCTGAGTCAATCACAAATATCTATCCAATTGCCTTTGATGATACACCCAATCATATTGAATGGTCGCATGATGGTCGCTATGTTGCTTTTGTCAAATCAAAACTTTTTGCTGGTGGTGAATTGATATTAATCGATACTGAACATCAAATAATTTATGAGACCTGCATTGAAACTGGGAGTGTTCATTGGTCACCTGTTGCCAATCAATTGGCTTTACTGTCACGTAATGGGCAATCATCCATTGAAATCTATCAACCTGAAGCTAATGTGGTTTATGGCACGGGCATTTATCACGAAGGACGCATTATCGGTTGGCGCGAGGATAGCTGACTAATCCTTTCCATTTACTCACAAAAGGTGCGTGCTATACTGACTGCTCTCATTTGAAAAATTGTTTAAATGGAGCAAGTCAATCATGGCAGATATTCGCCAACAACGATTAGCTAAATTATTAGTCAATTATTCTACCGAAGTTCAAGCAGGTGAGTGGGTCGGCATTCTAGGCAATGTCGAATCTATGCCTGTCTTACGTCTTGTGCATGAGGCTGTTGTCAAAGCAGGTGCTCACCCCACACTGATGATTAATGACGAATACATGCAACGCACCATGCTACGTGAAGCCAATGATGACCAAATCAATTGGGTTGACCCTGCCAGCAAACTTTATTACGAAAAAGCAGATGTTTATATCCGTGTAGGTGCACCTCAGAATACACGCGCACAGAGTAGCATTTCAGGCAAGCGCGTTCAACAATGGCGTGCTGCTCAGCGCGAATTGCTCGATATTCGTTTAGGACGTGCAGCGAGAGGCGAATTTAAATGGGTCGGCACACTCTTCCCGACGCAAGCACTCGCGCAAGAAGCCAACATGAGTCTCGAAGAATACGAAGACTTTGTTTACGGTGCATGTTTCTGTGACCATGACGACCCCGCCAGTGAATGGCGTAAACTCAGTGAAATGCAACAGAAAAAGGTCGATTGGTTAGTCGGTAAAAAAGAAGTCATCTGCAAAGGACCTAATATTGACTTGACTTTGAGTATTGAAGACCGTACCTTCATCAATAGTGATGGGAAACGTAATATGCCGAGTGGCGAAATCTTCACAGGTCCTGTCGAAGAGAGTGTTAACGGCTGGGTACGCTTTACTTATCCGAGTATCGTTGGTGGACGTGCAGTCAGTGGTATTGAACTCAAATTCGTAGATGGCAAGGTCACAGATGCGAGTGCTGAACAAAATGAAGAGTTGCTCTTTGCTCAATTGGATACAGATGCTCGTTCGCGTTATCTTGGTGAATTTGCAATTGGTACGAACTTTGGCATCAACAAATTTACAGGTAGCATCCTTTACGACGAGAAAATCGGTGGCACAATCCACATGGCAATCGGCAAAGGCTATCCTGAAACAGGCAGTAAAAATGATAGTGCTGTCCATTGGGATATGATTTGTGACATGCGAACCGATAGTGAAATTCACGTCGATGGTGAGCTATTCTACAAGAATGGTCAATTTGAGGTGTAATTGCTCAATCTCAAAATCTTTTGCTTTTAATTTGTGGGTGAGTGTTACACTGATGACGTTACTCACCCATGATGAAATGAGCCTGTCGTGTTAGAGCGATTGAACCTATCTTCAAAACCAAGAAGTTTCTGGATTGCCATCAGTATTTTGGCAATTCTTGCTGTGATATTGGTGATTGTCTTCTATCAATATGCGCCAATTGGTGTCGATTGGGAAGAAACATATACTGATGCAGCACGTAAATGGCTTGACCCCTATGAAGATAGCACCTTTACCAATCCACCGTGGGCATTATTGTTTCTACCTCATGCTTTTTTAGATTTGCGTCTCGGCAATGCGATTAACCTTGTCCTAAATTTTGGCGTATTGATGCTGGTCATGAGGAAATTTGGTGGCGATGTGTGGGCATTACTACTCGTTTTTACTTCGCCTTTTATGCTGGATTTAGCACGTACCAACAATATTGATTGGTTGCCTGCGCTAGCTCTTCTAGTACCGCCGACATGGGGCATTTTGCTACTTTCAGTCAAACCTCAAACAATTGGTGCGGTAGCTCTCATCTGGTGGAAAGAGCGTAACTTTACCCCACGAATCTTAGTCCCAACGCTTATTGTGACAGGGCTATCATTTGTCATATATGGTTTTTGGGTAACGCGAGTCGCAGGTTTACCACCACAAGCAGGTGCATGGAATATTGCGCCGTTCCCATTTGGAATTCCCATTGGACTGTATTTAATTTATGTCGCATATCGTGCTAAAGATGCCGACGATGGTGTTATTTTTGCAGCGATAGGGACAGCATTTGTTACACCATATATCGCACCGTATAGCCTTAATACTGCAATGGCACTAGGGGGAAGTAAATATCGCCGTGAAGCCTTCATTGTGTGGATTGCAGCGTGGATTTTTGTGATTTATACCGCCCGTCGGCAAGAGGTTGAAGCGATGTTTGGGGGCTAACGATTAACCCCCATTGTTTCTCCAAGTTATGAGCCTAACAGTAAATCACCATCAGGATCTGTTTCTAAAGCCAGAACCCCGCGTAGTTCAAAGATTTGGTCACGTAGCGCAGCTGCTTTCTCAAATTCGAGTGCTTTGGCAGCACGTTTCATTTCAGCATCCAATTCTTTAATCATTTTGTGCATCTTATCAGGTGGTAATCCTGTGATGTCAATCTCTTTTGCACCGTCTGGCATATCACTCATTGTCTCGTCATCCATCATCGCTCTAACGCGGTCAGTCAAATCACGAATTGACTTCACAATGGATTTCGGCTCAATGCCATGTTTCTCATTGTATGTCTCTTGAATCTCACGCCGACGGTCAGTTTCATCCATTGCAGCTTTCATTGAATCGGTGACGCGGTCTGCATACATGATGACCTTACCCTCAATGTGACGCGCAGCACGCCCAATTGTCTGAATCAGGGACGAACGACTCCGTAAGAAGCCCTCTTTATCGGCATCCAAAATCGCTACAAGCGATACTTCAGGCAAATCTAACCCTTCACGAAGTAGGTTAATCCCTACCAAAACATCGTAAACGCCCATGCGTAAATCGCGCAGAATTTCAATCCGTTCAATGGTATCAACTTCTGCATGAAGATATTGTCCTTTGATACCCATCTCGTTGAAATAACCAGCCAATTCCTCGGACATACGTTGAGTCAAAGTCGTAATCAACACACGCTGTCCATTTTTGATACGTGCAGCCACCTCTTGTAGTAAATCGTCAATTTGTCCTTCAATCGGACGTACCTCAACCATAGGGTCAACAATCCCTGTCGGACGAATAATCTGTTGGACAACATGACTGCTGGCTTGGTCTTCATACGGACCAGGTGTCGCACTAGTGAAAATAACTTGATTCCAGCGATTTTCGATTTCTTCAAACTTGAGTGGACGATTATCCATAGCACTTGGCAAACGGAAACCATAATCAACGAGAGTTGTCTTGCGTGATTGGTCGCCTTTGTACATGCCTCGCAATTGCGGAACAGTCATATGACTTTCATCAATCACCAGCAGATGGTCTTCTGGCAGGTAGTCTAAGAGGGTAAAAGGTGCGCTTCCTGCTGGACGTTGCTCCAAATGGCGTGAATAGTTTTCAATGCCTGATGTGAATCCAACCTCACGAATCATATCAATATCATAATTAACCCGTTGTTCAAGGCGTTGTGCTTCGACCAACATATCTTGACTGCGGAAGTATTTAAGTCGCTCATCAAGTTCTTCTTGAATATCATGCAAGGCTTGGCGAACATTTTCATCATCTGAGATATATTCGCGTGAAGGGAAGATGGTCACACTCTCATGCTCATGTAAAATTTCGCCTGTAAGCGGGTCAAACTCGGTGATGCGTTCAATTTCATCGCCAAACATAGCGACACGATACGCTGTTTCACTATAACCAGGGATTAATTCAAGGGTATCACCACGAACACGGAATGCTCCACGCTTGAGAACTTGGTCATTGCGATTGTATTGAATCCGTACCAAATCGCGTAGAATCTTATCGCGCCTTTTTTCTTCTCCGAGAGCAAGAGGCACAGATGCGTTTTGCCAGCTTTGAGGGTCGCCTAAACCATAAATACAAGAGACAGACGCGACGATAATTACATCACGACGGGTAAAAAGCGATGCGGATGTAGAAAGCCTCAACCGTTCAATCTGGTCATTAATTTGTGTCGATTTTTCGATGAATAAATCCATCCGAGGCACATAGGCTTCAGGCTGATAGTAATCATAGTAACTGACGAAATATTCGACAGCATTATTCGGAAACATTTCTTTGAACTCAGCATATAGTTGAGCAGCTAGTGTTTTATTGTGTGCCAGCACAAGTGTCGGACGTTGTGTCGCTTGAATAACCTGTGAAATGGTAAATGTTTTACCTGTGCCTGTTGCACCAAGCAAAGTTTGATACTTTGCTTCATTTTCCAGATTAGCAACTAATTTTTCGATAGCTTGAGGCTGATCACCCGTAGGGGCAAAGTCGGAGACAAGATTGAGTTTGGGCATAGGTCGCTCCTGTAGAACGTCAGTTCTTTGAGGGGTTGATTATAGCGTGGAATGGGTGATAAATGTATACTGAAAACGATTGATTCATCATCATTTGACTTTACGGATACCATCACCATGATGCACCACGTATTTTTGAGTTATAGCCATCATGATACACCTTTCATGAAGCGCATACGAACTGACTTGCAACGTGCCAAACTTGCTGTCTGGACAGACGAACAACTTACACAAGGCACAACGGCGTGGCAGATTGCTGTCGAACAAGCCATCCGCAATGCAGGGTGTGTGATGTGTATTTTTTCGCCTGATGCTGCTAATTCAGAATGGGTACGTGAAGAACTCAATTATGCGCGGATGATGAATATTCAAATTATCCCACTATTGGCGCGTGGTGACGAGGTATCGTCTGTACCGTTTGGCTTCTCGGCAATGCAATGGCTCGATATCCGTAACAAGCGAGCCTATCTTTCAAATATGAAAACGCTCATCATTGACCTGCAAAAACGTTATGCTCACATTCCGTTGTCACAAATTGATGTAAGTACAAGTACAGCAACGGTTCCAGGTCTTGGGTCAAACTACCCGTTACCAAATGCACCATCAACATTTGTTGGGTTGCTCCCTAGCCCTTTTGAATGGTGTGATATTGCAGGAGGGCAAACGATTGTTGACGGTGTCAAACAAGATGTCGATTTCTATTATCTGAGCAAATATCCTGTAACTGTGGCTCAATTCGAGGCGTTTATCAAAGACGATAATGGCTATCATAACCCTCAGTGGTGGCAATTTTCCGATGAAGCCATGACATGGTTTGAACAACAAGATGAACTGATTGACCCCATTTTTAGAGAAGCAACTGTTCCTCGCGCCGAAGTTTGCTGGTTTGAAGCTATCGCTTTTTGTCGCTGGCTTGGAAAAACAGGGCGCAGTCCACATCGCATCACCTTACCGACAGAAGCCCAATGGCAACGTGCAGCACAAGGCGATGATAACCGCTTGTATCCTTGGGGCAATGACTATGCTAAAAATCGTTGTAATACATTGCGTAGTGGCTTGAATCGGACTACACCTGTCACAACCTATCCTGGCGGTGTCAGCCCTTATAATGTGTTTGACATGTGTGGTAATGTCTCAGAGTGGTGCTTAAACGATTACACGATGTTTTCGAGCGATATTTCAGGAAATGCTCCCAGAGTATTACGGGGTGGAGCATATGACTCAGGGCGGAGTTTCGCCCAAGTGATTGTACGTAATTATGCCAATCCTGATTACCAATCTCAGACAATTGGTTTTCGACTTGCAAGTATCCCGAACTAAACTCAATGACCGTAAAAAATTCTTTGTGAAAGGTTTTAATAATGACAACACCAACAAAAAATCATCAAAAGTTCGTCACGACGACACGCGGACTGAACCGTAACACACCACCGATGCGCTTATTTGAGAAAGCAAAGAAATTTGGCATCTGGAATCCATCTGATATTGACTTCACACAAGATAAACAAGATTGGCAAGCCCTCGCCGACGATGAAAAAGATATGGTTTTGCGCTTGACTTCACTATTTGTTGCTGGTGAAGAAGCCGTTACACTCGATTTATTGCCCTTGATTATGGCGGTTGCTAATGAAGGGCGCATTGAAGAAGAAATGTTCCTTACAACATTTTTGTGGGAAGAAGCAAAACACACCGACTTTTTTCAGCGATTCTTGAATGAAGTGCTTGAAATCAATGGTGATGACTTAACACCTTTTCACTCAGATAGTTATCGCCAAATATTCTACGAAGCACTCCCACAAGCACTAGACCGTCTCATGCACGACCAATCAGCAGAGGCACAATTAATTGCATCCGTGACTTACAATATGATTGTTGAAGGGGTTCTCGCAGAAACAGGCTATCATGCTTATTATTCAATGTTCAAAAATAATGGCATCATGGCAGGGAATCTTGAAGGGATTACCAAACTCAAGCAAGATGAATCGCGTCATATTGCTTATGGTATTTTCTTGATTTCACGCCTAGTGAGTGAAAACCCTGATTTATGGGATATTGCTGAAGCCAAAATGAATGAACTCCTGATGCCAGCACTAGGTGTTATCAATGAAGCTTTCTCTAATTATGACCCCGTACCATTCGGTTTAAATATTGATGACTTTGTGACCTATGCCATGATGCAATTCCAGAAACGGTTGGCACGCATTGAAGCCGCAAAAGGTGCATCACTAGATGATATTTACCGTGTGACGCAGAACGCCATTGATAACGATGATGCTTAATGTGATGGAGCATGTAGCATAAGTTATATGCTCCCTAAGATTTGTGCTAAAAAGCTATATCACTCTTGACTTTCATATCTGCTGTTGATATGATGTTCAAGCCTTGTAAAAATCAAGGTAGTTAACAAAATTATAGTGCGGGGTAGAGCAGTGGTAGCTCGTCGGGCTCAAGTTGTTCACTCAATTTCTCACAAATTGCCAATTTGTTGAGGGTATGGTTGTGTGAATATGGGCTGCATGTGAGGAAACTTGCATGTGATAACCTGTTGGATCGGGGAAACCTTTGGCATGGCAATCCCGAGCAGGCAAAAATGTCTGTGTAGAGACTGGTAAACAGGCACCTAAAGCAACATGCTACGGTGAAGGGACAGTCCAGACCACAAACTACAATGATGTAGGCAGCGAAAGCTGTAGATGGTAAGCATAACCCGGAGGTCGTTGGTTCGAATCCAGCCCCCGCGACTAATCTTTTTAGATTATGGTGATATAGCTCAGCTGGTTAGAGCGCTCGACTCATAATCGAGAGGTGCTTGGTTCAAATCCAAGTATCACCACAAAGCCTCCTAGTGAGGTTTTTTTGATTCAAGAATCAGTTGTTTGCTAACTGAGTTACTGTATGATATTGTTGTATTAATGGTGAATAAGCAAACTCCAGATACTGCGAATATCTGGAGTTCAAAAGCACAAAAGTTAGTAGCCCTTGTGCATTGTTCACTATATCAAAATGGTTTGATAGCATCAATTACCATATAGTGGAGGATTAAGCTGTGGCAAAACCTATCAAACGTAAAAAAGCACGAGAGTTACGCCGAAAAAGATGGAAGATTACTGATATTGCAAGCAAAGTGGATGTGCGTCGAGAAACAGTAAGTAAATGGTGTCAGGATATAGAATTAACCGATGAGCAAATTAAGGTGCTAGCTAAAGACAATCCCAGATGGCTGATACTACATGAAGCTGCACAGCAAACAAAACGTGAAGCATTACATCAACGCCTTGCTTACCAAGAAGCAGGTCGTCAACGCGCTGTAGATGGCTCAATCCTGCATTTAAAAGGGTGTATTTTGTATTGGGGTGAAGGGGCAAAGAGCAGAAATCATCTTCGTTTTACGAATACTGATCCACATATGATTAAATTATTTATGCAATTTCTACGTGAAGAATTTCAAGTAACAGACGATGTGATTTATCTACATATCATGCACCACACAATTGAGGAAGATGAAATTGATGCTATTGAACAATATTGGCTACATTGGCTTGATTTATCCGCAGAGTGCACCGTAAAAATGCAACTCAAAAAAGGAACGAAATCGCGCAAAACACATTATGAAAATGGGATATGTGCAATTTGCGTCAATAACACAGAAATTTTGCATCATATTTATGGTGCTATTCAAGAATATTTGGGATTTGATAATCCAGATTGGTTGAAATAATGGTTAAACCAAAAGATAAAGAGAAACAAGAGGCACGCAGATTGCGAAATGAAGGTTGGTCATACAACCAGATAGCTAAAGAACTAGATATATCCAAAAGTTCAGCCCACAATTGGTGTCATGATATTGAATTGACCCCTGAGCAAAAAACAGTCAATAAAGAGCGTGGGATATATTATGGTGATAATAATAAAGGGGCAATCACTAATAAGAAACGAGCTTTAGAAGCAAGAAAAGTTTATCAGTCACAGGGTCGCCTCAAGGCGAGAGAAAATAATCGATTACATATTACTGGTTGTATGATGTATTGGGCTGAGGGTGCAAAATATCGCCGTAACATTATTATCTTTGCTAATAGTGATGTAGAAATGATAAAAGTCTTCGCTCAGTTTTTACGCCAAGAACTGGATGTTTCTGATGAACAAATCAAGGTGAAAGTGCATTGTCACACAACCGACGCGGATAAAATCGCAACTATCGAAAACTATTGGCTTAATCTGCTTGGCTTGCCTCGTGATAATCTCCATAAAACACAAATCGTAAAGAGTTCAGGACGTAGCAAAAATCGCCTAGAATATGGTGTTTGTACCTTGACTGTTCAAAGCACTGAACTTCTACAACATATCTACGGTGCAATTCAAGAATATGGCAATTTCACAAATGAGGATTGGTTATACTAATCAAGTAACTCGTCACGGATAAGGTCATCATACGTTTCGCGCTTACGAGCAATGTGCCAGTTATTACCATCCTCAGCAATTACGATTTCGGCAGGGCGTGGACGCGCATTGTATGAACTTGCCATCACTGCGCCATACGCTCCTGTAGTCAAGATAGCGAGCATATCTCCGATTTGCATGATGGGTAGGGGCACATCTTTTGCAAGCACATCAGTTGTTTCGCAAACAGGACCAACGACTTGTACCACTTGCGAATCACTGTTCGTTTGTTTGACAGGCACAATCTGATGTTTAGCTTGGTATAGCATCGGACGAATGAATTCAGTCATGCTCCCATCAACAATGTAAAAGGTCTGCGCTGCTTGTTGTTTGATATACAATAGGCATGTGACTAAAATACCTGCATCAGCAATGATACTCCGCCCTGGTTCCAAGATGAGTTTATAGCTTTCAACGAGGGGAGTAATTGCTTTGGCAAATGCTTCCACAGAGGGCAAATCAGCTTCACCATATGATACTGGAATGCCACCACCAATATTGAGTGTGTCTACTGATGGGTGGTCTTTAATTAAATCTCTTGCAATCTGGATACCTTTAGTCGTCGCAGAGGTATCCCCCAATTGACTACCAACATGCAGATGCAATCCTGCGAAATTCAAATTAGCCCAATCCTCTTGATGATTGAGGATATGAGCAATTGCTTGAGCAGTTAAACCAAATTTGGCACCACCATGCCCCGTCGCAATATATGGATGTGTGTTGGCTGTCACCTTGGGGTTGAGACGCAAGGCTATCTTTATACTAGACAGACCTAAGTTCATTGCTATCTGATTGATGTAATCTAACTCAAGAATATTCTCGACATTGAACCATCCTACACCCTGCTCTAATGCAAACTGAATTTCATTGACTGTTTTGCCGACCCCTGCAAAGACAATATCTCTTGCAGATGCACCAGCTTTCAGTGCTTTGAAAATTTCGCCAGCACTCACACAATCAATGCCAGCTCCACTATCAACCAATGTCTTTAATACCCGTAGACTACCATTCGCTTTTGCGCTGTAATGGATATGTGGATTGAGATGCTCAAAAGCGGAAGCAATTCGATTGTAATTATGTATAGCTCTCGGCAAACTATAAATATAAGTAGGTGAGCCAACATGCGTAATCACATCGGACACCGCAATATTATCTATGTATAATTGCTTATTTTGGTAGTGAATTGACTCGTTCAAGGTCATGTGTTGATGCTCAATAATTCATAAGTTTTGACAGTACGTTGGATGCCCTTCATCGGCTGTGCTTCTAGTTCACGCACACGAGCAAAATTATCTATCTCTGCGTAAGTATTCTCGCTAATGACAATTTGTTCACCAATAGCAACACTACACAAGCGTGACCCCAAATTCATGACCCGACCCATTGCTGTGTAATCCGTGCGGATAGGTGGACCAAATTCACCTGCGATGACTTCGCCTGTGCTGATGCCAATCCCCATGGGGGGTAGTTCTTTGCCATTTGCTTCAAACTCCGCGCGAATTTTTTGATGAACGAGTTGCATTTCAATCGCTGCTTGGCTAGCACGCAAGGCATGGTCGGACATATTAGCTGGACTGCCGAAGAGGGCAATTACCTCATCGCCTACAAATTTATCCAGCGTGCCACCATGTTTAAAAATGACATCTGTCATGACACCCAAAAACGTGTTGAGTGATACAACCAATTCTTCGGGATTAGTGCGTTCAACCCATTCTGTACTACCACGTAAATCAGCAAATAACACTGACAACACCACACGCTCACCAGCGAGAATACTATCATCAGCCCGTTTGAGAATCGCATCCAATACTTGAGGGTCAACCGAGCGACTTAAAACTTGGCGCATTCGACGACGCTCAAGGCGTTCAAAGACTGCCGAATCTAACTGACTCGTGATGGCTTTCAATAAGCGTCCATCATCTACAGTAAACCCATTACGATGATGACTATTCAATGCTCCAAAGACCCCCATCACTTGCTCATTCAAAATCAATGGCACAGCAATCACAGAGGTAACATCGCCTGATAAATTGGAATAAGTTACTGTATCTTCTGAGTCGAGAGCTTCTTGTGCTGCTCGTTCAATAATTGCCATGTAGTTGCTGTTTTGCATAACATTATCATGACCACTTGTACGAACTTCAAGTTGTTCTTCATCATCTTTTTTATAAAGCACCAAATAGCCAACTTCGCTCAGGATGACATCACATAATTCGGTCAAGATGTCGCTTAACATATCGTCAAAATCGTGCTGTTGGTCACGAATTTGGTCAATGCGATAAATTGTTTCGAGTTCGCGTGTGCGTTGCTCAAGCTCCATTGCTGTGCGACTTTTTGCAATAGCAGAATCCATCTGACTTGTCATCGCTACCATAAGACGTGTATCACGGATAGCAAATTCCCGTCGTCGCCCTACAATGACTGCACCTAAGCGTTTACCAGAGATGATAAATGGGGCTGCCAACAGATAAATATCACCAAACTCAGCGGGAACAGGCATAATCGTTGTTGTTTGAATATCGCGTGTCAATTCAATCATTTGTTGCAATGCTTTGTGCGACAATGGGTGGTCGTTAATCAAGCATCGTGTTAGACGCTCACCCGTTATCATATCAGCTAATACAATTTGACAGTATGTGCCCTCAAAATGCTTCATCAATAACTTGCCAAAACTCGTAAATAATTGGTCTTGGTCAGTTGCATCGTCGCGCAAACGGTCAATTTGATAAATTGCCTCTAATTCACGGTTACGTTCAGCCAATCGCCACATCGTTCGTGCTTGAACCACCGCAGAGTCAATTTGACTTTCAGCTAACTTAAGTAAATCAACAGCATCTGCTTGAAACGGCATACTATCTCTTGCTAGGACAATGCCTCCTGCAACGGTCTGTTCGCGGTCAATGTAAATTCGTAAGCCTAAAGTATATTCCCAAGCACTATCAGAGATGGGGTGTGGATTTTCAAGTTTCATTGCATCTGTAGCGAGGATAATCCCCATATCTTGTGGCATACCGACTGCTGCCACCAATTCTGTTTCACCTGTTTTGACATCAACCAACAACACACAAGTAGCATCAGCTTCAAAATAGACTTTGAGTAAACGCACAATATGACGAAACATCATCATTGGGTCACTATCTTCGTCTACTCTATCACGTGCTGCATCCATAGCAATCAATAAGTCAAGTTGCAGATGTTTTAGTTTATCGTTCATAATTCGTTGTCTTTTAATGTCTCTCTATCAAAAATGAGATACGATGAGTTCGCTGTTGTATCATAAAATAAATCCAGTTATGCTGATTACTCATCTAGTATACTGTTTTCATTAAATTTTGCGTATTCTTATGCCAACAATTAACAAATAAGGGGATAAATTTGGCTGAAGTCGTCTCTGAACCCAAACTTATTCAAGATTATGAGGCAATCCGACAACGTGAATATCAACTCATCACGGATATGTTGGATATTCTGCCCCGTATCGACAATATAGAAGAACAGTACGTCGGGCAAGTTCGTGACGCGCTGTTCCACGCTGACCACCCATACCTGATGGTCATGGTCGGTCCATTCAGTTCTGGTAAATCAAGTATTATCAATGCCCTGCTTGGGGATGAAGATTTTCTGCGTGTCGGGGTTGTCCCAACGACAGACCGTATCAGCATTCTCCGATGGGGAGAAGATGCCCGTCATATGGGAACAGCAGGGGATGTAGATACCGTTTTTTATCCATCACCGTTGCTCAAAAAAGTTAGCTTTGTTGATACACCAGGTTTAGAATCTGTCTTCAAAGAACATGAAGAAACAACAAGTAAGTTCTTGCATCGTGCTGATGTCGTCTTATTCGTGATGTTATCGACACAAGCGATGTCAATGCGAAATTTGGAATATCTCAAACGCTTCAAAGAATACGGCAAAAAAGTGATGATTGTCATTAGTCAATCTGACCTCATTACTGATGAAGAACGTGCCACGATTGAAGATTATGTCACTAATGAGAGCAAAATGCGTCTTGGCTTTGAGCCTACAATTTGGTTTGTGAGTGCACAAAAAGGCTTAGAAGCTCGCTCTGGTGAGTCTGTCAATCAAGCACTCTGGAAAGAGAGTGGCTTGCAACAGGTCGAAAACTTCATCAATAAACAATTAGGAGATGCAGATCGTCTACGCCAAAAATTGCAAACACCTCTGCAAATTGTACAGATGGTGCATGATGACGCACTAGGAACAGTCCGTGAAAATCAGCATACATTTGACCGCTACCGCAATATTTCTGAGAATATTGACCAGCAATTGCAATCTCAGAAAAATTCCCAAGAGCGAACAGTACGTGCTGTGATTGCAGAAGTTGAAGCGCGATTCCGCCAAACAGGGGAACGTAGTGCTGATGCGATTCATGAAATTTTTCAATTTTCACGAGCATTCAGTTCGCTTGGACGTGGTGTGATGGAGCTATTTGGTTTAGCGCGCTTATTCCGTCGTCCAGACACTCCATCTTACTTGGAAGGCGTTTTTAAACGCTATAATGTGTTTGAACCGATTGACGAAATACCACAAGAAGTCGCCAAACTTGCACCACGCCTTGAAGGGCAAGATATGCAAGATTTGGATGACCTTGTGAAGTACGGAAACAAAGAAATCAGTAATCTACCTGCTGATATTGGCGAGAAAGTCATTGGTAAGATTCAAGCACCAGCTAAGTATGATCGTGTGTTTTTGCAAGAAATTCGCGAAGAATTAGATGAAATCGAACGTGAAGCTAAGAAAGTCGAAACGGAAAAACTAGAGAGCGTGCGACGCAATACATTAGTGTATCTCGCTATTTGGGAACTCGTGATGGTAATTCTGCTGGTTGCCCTCGTCTATGCTTGGAACTTTGTCGATAGTGCAACTGAAATTCCATTGGCAACCGTTTCATTGCTCATTTTATTGGGTGCAGCACTACTAGGCTTTGCAGCTTTACCTCTGCGTGGACGCATTATCCACTCTGAATATGTGAATCGCTTGTTAAAGCTACAAGCACGTTATACAGAAGTGCTAACAAAGGCATCTGATAAGCAAATCGAGTATGGTATGCAGTTGCGTCGGGATACGATTAATCCCTTAACTAGACTAGTCGAAGCACAGGCACGTATTCAAGACGAACAACTTGAACGTCTTAACCAAAATGCACAAGATATTGGCAAAATTGAATCGGCATTGAATGCCTTGGGTAAGCGTAAAATTTTTGGTGTCATACTCTAAGGAAGTGAGGATATTTTGACAATACCATCTACAACAATACTTGAAGGACCTATTGCGACAATGCGAGAACGCGCAATAGAGCTTATTGATGATGTTGCATTATCACTGACACAAGATGGCGACGATGGACAGAAAGATATTAAACGTTTGCGTGATATGGCGAATGACTTACGCAATATGTTTTTCATGGTTGCAATCATTGGTGAATTTAACGCAGGAAAATCTTCGTTTGTTAATTCATTAATTGGTGAGAAGCTGCTTCCGATGGGGATTACACCTACAACGGAATACATTGAGTTAATCCGCTATGCAGAAGAGGCTGACCGTAATCCTACTGTGAGCAATAATGATGTGCGTGAATGGGCACATCCTAGCACAGGTGCCCCTGGGGTTGCTATCGTTGATACACCAGGGACAGGGTCAGTTTTCCAAAAGCACGAAGACACAGCAAAAGACTTTCTTCATCGTAGTGATTTAGTGATTTTCATCATTAGTGCAAAACATGCTTTTGCTGATACAGAACGTCTCTATCTGGAGTTAGCAAAGAATTACAACAAAAAAATCATTTTGGTCGTGAATCAAGTAGATTTGCTCAAGCCAAATGAGCAAGTCGAAGTCCGTCGTTTCATCGAAAGTCAGGTCAAAGAAACGCTCAACATTGAACCTTTGATTTTCATGGTTTCTGCAAAGGAAGCCCTTGAAGCGATTGATAGTCCAAACCAAGCTGATGTAGGTAATGTTGATGCAGTGAAAGCTCATCTGCGCGGAGTCTATGCAGAGGCACCCATTGCCAAGCAAAAATTAATCGCACAATTAGATACTGTTCGTGGTATCGTCCAATCTCATTACGATGACCTCAAGGATAAAGGTGACCTCGTCACAGGTGATTTAACCAAAGTTCAAGATGTACAGAACGAACTTGAACAACAATCACTTGGTTTAGCACAACGGATGAAAGAAGCATCGGCTGAGATTGATACGGTTCTGGAAAATGTGCGTCAGCGTGGTTTAACATTCATTGATAACAACCTCACTGTCCGTAAAATTGGACGTGGTGTAGATAAAAATACACTTCAATCGGAATTTCAAGATGTTGTTATTGGACGTTCTCTGCGCGACATTAATGATGCTGCCAATGGTTATATCAATTCCGTTGTTGACCAAAGCCGTTTATACTGGCGAGGGGTCATTGACCGTTTAAATCGCCTCAAAGATCTAATGGAACGCGAAGCTAGCGGACTTGATGGTAGTATTTATGCTGAACAACGCGAAGCACTCCAAGATGCTATTCGCCTTGCCGAAACAGAATTGAAGTCTTACTCATCGGGTGATGTTGTCAACGAGATGAAACAAGCCTTTGATGCCAATATGGGTAATTTTCAAATGTCTGTGCTGGCTTCTATTAGTGGGATTGTCGCCGTCATTGGTGCGTTTCTTGCGCCAGGACCTCTTTTAGGCGGTGCAGCAGCAGGGGCAGCACCATTTGCTTTGCCCATTGCAGTTATCGGTGGCGCAATTGCTCTGATTGCAGGCGTTCCAGCAATTATGTATGTCCGTCGCATCACGCAAGATACCAAAGATAAGTTCAACGGGCGTATTGATACTTTAGTAGCAAATTATCATCAAGCACTCGATGACCTCACAAGCAAAGAACGTACACGTTTAACACAATATGGCAATCAGATTCTAACGCCTGTGTTCAGTCGTTTGGAGGTGCTTTCCGCACGATATAGTGACCAACGCAAAAAATTAGAACGTTTCCAACGCGAGCTAGATGATTTACAAGAACGCATCGAAGAAACTGTCTAGTCACAAAGATAGGGTGGAGTAATTCACCCTTTTTTATAAACTGTGTAACTCCAGTAACTGCTCAATCAGTGGCTCAATCTCAGGGTCACGTCCCGAAGCCTCGCCGTAGTAATCACTAATTTCATCTTCATTAAGCAATACATGAACAATATTCCGCATTCCATGCGCGAGTGCAGGTAAATCATATCCGCCCTCCATCACAAATATAATTTTGCCATCACATAATTCATCTGCCATTTGTTTAAGCTGACGAGTAAGGTGTGCATATCCAGTATGAGTTAAGCGCATCATGGCGAGTGGATCGGCATGGTGAGCGTCAAACCCTGCTGAGACCATCATCAGGTCAGGTTGAAAACGCTTAGCAGCAGGTAAAATCACTTTCTCAAAAATCTGCTTGTAACTTGCATCACCATGTCCAGCACGTAGTGGAATATTAAGTGTTGTACCATCGCCAGCACCTTCACCAATATCCATCAATGCGCCAGTCCCAGGATAATATGGATATTGGTGTGTTGAAACAAATAAGACACTCCCATCGTCATAAAATACATCTTGTGTGCCATTACCATGATGCACATCATAATCAACAATCATTACTTTTTTCGCACCGTGAATGGCTTGTGCATGATGTGCGCCGATTGCGATGTTGCTCAAGATACAAAATCCCATCGCACGAGTCGGTGTTGCATGATGCCCAGGTGGACGAACCGCAACCATTGCATTATTGACTGTGCCCATCATTACAGAATTTACAGCCTCAATAACACCCCCTGCAGCAAGACGGGCAATCTGTGGCGATTGTGGCAAAGCATAAGTATCTTGGTCGAACATCATCATTTCGTCTTGTTGACTAATCATCTGGAGTGTATCGACGTGTTTTTGGGTATGGACGCGCAAAATTTGCTCATCGGTTACAGCACTTGGTGTGACAGTTTGCATACGGTCTATTAAGCCTGCCTCTTTGAGTAAATTCCAGACTGCTTCTATGCGTCCAGGATGTTCTGGGTGTTGATGATCCAACATTCTGTGGACAGTATATTGTTCGTGTGTGACATAGAGTGTTGTCATAATTTTGCTTTCTATTGATGTATTGTTGCTTGTGTTATGATACTCTAGGGCATGAAATAATCATATTTTACACAAACTAACAAGAAAATTCTGGTTACGGTATGACCTCATCAAGATTGAAGCGTCGTTTTCGTCCAATGCGACGACGCTCAGGTGGCGTGAACTTTGGGTTTCGTAAGCCAAGAAAAAAAGATAAAGGTGGCGAAATGCGATATGAACGTCTTGTAGCATGGGCAACACAAGAATGGGAAGCCCGCTATGGCGATACACCGTATATGACGATTTGGGCATCATCAGAATGCAGTAATAAAATTGCTCAAGAAAAAGTCAAAATTGGGCGAAAATTACGTGGTAAAGCAAAATATGTAGGATTTGAAGAAGTCGAAACAGATGTCGTCACCCCAATTAGTGATTACGGCTCACGCGGACGCAAAATGGTGTTAACCGCAACGGCAGGAGCATTTGTCTTCACATTCACAGATACCGAAACAGACGAAGATTTTGATGTTATTTACGCGAGTTCTTACATTGATGATGATGTGCAAGATTTAACGGCTGTTGCGCTTGTTCCTGAGGGGCGATTGGATAGCTGGGCAAATTTTGAGTCAATCTGTGCGCGTGCCGTCCGACCTCGTATTCGTAGACGGCGTGATGTATATATCATTGGTGGCACAGAAGCCTTCTTTGATCCTAGCGTGTCATGGGATGATGTCATCCTTGACCAACCACTCAAAACAGCCATCATGGATGATATTGAAGCATTTTTCAATGAGGGTGTAGAGATTTATCGCAAACTCAAGTTAACACCTTTTCGTAAATTGCTCATGGCAGGTGTTCCAGGCACAGGTAAGACCATGTTATGTGCTGCATTAGCACGCCATGCCCTCAATGAACGTCGGATTGTTGTTTATGTCAGTGGCAGTGACCGTGATGGGGCAACCTTCGAGAAGATGCAACGGGCATTTCAAGCAGTTGCTTCTGCCAGTTTGCCAACTTTACTGATTGTTGAAGAAATTGATGCTTATTTGCGTGGTGATGACAAAGCACGAATCCTTAATGTGTTAGATGGTATAGAAAGCCCTAATAATCAAAAAGGCACGCTCATGATTGCCACAACTAACTATCCTGAAGCCATAGATGACCGTGTTTTCAAACGCCCAGGACGCTTAGACCGTATTTTTGTTGTTCCTACTATCCAAGATGAAAAAATTGCCGAGGACATGCTTCGTCATTATATGTCAGAACAATGGATAGAAGACCATTCCAGCATGACGCATAAGTTACTCAAACAACCAGGAGCATTTGTCCGCGAAGTGGCACTCCATGCACGGATGATAGCTGCTCATGAGCGACGCACGGAAGTTACATTAGATATGCTAGAAGCCTCTATTGATAGTTTACTGCGTCAGATGAAACTTGATGGAAGTTTCCTGCAACAACGTCGTCCATTAGGTTTAGGGTCAACTACTAGCAGTAAGCGTAACGGATTTGGCTTAGATGACGATTTTTAACTAAACTTAAATTACTCTTCCTGAGAAGAACGTGGACGTAAAATCAGATACTCGAAGCCATTCATTGGGATGATTTCACTGATTTCGTACTGTTGCCCCACGACCTCTAATACAGGCACAGGATAAAATTGAGCGCGGAAGATAATTAGCCCAAATTCTTGATTTTCAAGTTGATTTAACAGGTCATCACCATTCCATAGACCATTGAGCCACAGGTTGCGTAGTTGTGTCGGATTTGTAATCACATCACGCTCAGCGACGATACTAAAACCAGCTTCTTCACTCATGACAGGCATTTCTGTCTCACGAATGAGGTTAACAATCCTGTCGCCATTGTTATGGTCTTCTTGTGTGACAAAATGCCCAATATTCGCATATCCTAGCACATTGTAAGTTGCACTATCATAATGTCTCCCAAAAACATTCGGTTGAATGTTGGCAACCTGTGCAACCACACCGAAGATTCCACCTTCTGTCGGCATTTTGAGTGTCATGACACTATATCCAATGTAGAGTGATGGAATCACAATCATTATGATTGGCGTGAGTATTGTTAAACGCCTAAGTGGTTTTAGTAGTCGACTGTAGAAATTATTCCAGTTGATTTGCCACTGTTGGTTCAATAATCGTCCGAAGAATATCCCACTCAGAATGCACATGCCCGCAATACTTGTAGCGAAGTAACTATCACCTGCACCCCATGTTCCGCTTCCGAATGCGCCGAGAACAGTCGCAATCACAAACCACACACTATACAGTGATAATCGATCTAAGTAGAGTTCATAGAGCACAAGCAAAACGGCTGGGATAATTAACAGTAGGTGTAAACGCAACCAAAGTAGGGTCAAGCCAAAAGTCTGAAAAGGGTTGAATTCATTGACATTGGCAAGAATCGTTTGCCGCCACCATTCACCATTAGTTGTCACTGTCAAAAGTAGAAAAATTGCCCCACCTGCTAGCACAAATACAATACCTCTTACTATGCCATAGCGTGGGTTACGCAGTACCATCCAGCCTAAAACTGCCATTGCCGTGATTGCAGCCAGTTGCTTAGTATATCCCGCCAAAATAATGAGTAATAATCCGACCCAAATGTGCCAATTTCGCTTTTGTAGCACAGCCTTTGCTAGAATGACCACAGCCACTGTCTCAAACATGACCATCATAATGTGTTGTCGGAATAATGGTCCGATATGATAAATTGTGTTGGATGAAATAAAAGCTAACCCTGATATTAGGGCAATCCACCGATGTTGTGTCTCTCGCTGAACAGCATACATAATTGCGAGTGATGCAATTAGTGTTGATACAGCACTCAATAAACGACCATACCAGTAACCTTCACCAAAGACCCATACAAAGGGCGCAGCAATCACATGGTAGAGTGGTGGATAATTACTGGAATAATAGGGGTATTTATCTGTATTTTGGTAAGGATACTCAAATTGACTGAACAAAATGGTATCGACGAGTTCAAATCCTTCACCTTGGTCATAGTCATAAGTGAAAGTGAT
The DNA here is from genome assembly GCA_039200705.1 of Chloroflexota bacterium. Lineage (GTDB taxonomy): Bacteria > Chloroflexota > Anaerolineae > Aggregatilineales > Phototrophicaceae > JAUZRW01. The sequence goes on along the minus strand of JBCCSC010000004.1, from coordinate 29,151 downwards.
GAGATTGTAGCTATACGCAAGAAAAACGAACAATGCGAACGTTAGCAATAGTGTGGCAATGCTCATCAAACCAAAGTGAATTTGTTTCATGCAGGGTCGTCTCCGAGTGGAATGAGTGATAAGCCCACTAAAGCAACTAAGGCTGTGACGACTAAGGCTGCTATTTGTGCAGGACCAATGCCTCCCTCACGTCCTCCACCAATGATGTCCAAACCCAAAATGCCGATAAAAGCGATACCACCCACGATAGCTAGAAGCCATCCTAATTGACGTTTTGTGAAGGTGAAACTCGGCGATAAAATTTCTGTGAGCTTGTGTGTAAGCTCCTGTTCATGCTCATTATCCATTATGACAAACTTTCTATAAAGTGATTATGGCTAGTTTAGGGTGCTGTCTCAGTCACGAAAAGGGCTAAGTTATCAGCGTCATGTGGATTTGAATAGCATAATGATACCCAAGCTGATATGCTGTTATGCTCATCAATCTTTCTTGGAGAACATCATGGCTGATAAACCCATCATTCCTCATCGTACAGATAAAGATTCCCTACGTCCTGCTTTTCACTTCACTGCGCCTCAAAATTGGCTCAATGACCCAAACGGTCTCGTGCATTGGAAAGGGAAATATCATATGTTTTATCAGCATAACCCTGAGTCACCTGAATGGGGAACGATTCACTGGGGACACGCTGTGAGCGATGACCTTGTTCATTGGCAAGATATGCCACTCGCCCTCATACCGACTCCTGATACTTATGATGAGCGTGGCGTTTGGTCAGGGTGTTTAGTTGATGATGATGGTGTTGCGACAATTTTATACACAGGGGTACGAGGCGGATTATATGAAGAACAAACGGTTTGTATCGCAACGAGCCACGATGATGACCTCAGCACATGGCAAAAATCAGATAAGAATCCGCTATATTTAGAAATGCCAGCCGATTTAACTTATTCAGGTTTTCGCGACCCCTTTGTTTGGAAACAAGATGGTATATGGAAAATGGTCATCGGGGCAGGGGCAAAAGATGGGGCTGAAGCTGTGTTGCTCTATGAAGGCGAAAACCTCTATGACTGGAATTATATCGAACCTCTCTATGTCAATGATGAGCAGAATGAGCATGTCTATGAATGTCCTAATTTCTTCAAATTAGGAGAAAAATGGATTTTACTCATCTCGCGTATGATTACATCGCATGTTGAATATTTTGTAGGCTTATTTTGGCAGAATCATTTCATAGTCGAAACACATGGTTACCTTGGGAATCATCCTCTATACGCACCTCTGACATTTGAAGATGATAAAAGGAGACGCATCCTCATTGGCTGGTTGCAAGAAGATAGATCTGATAATGACCCACAGGCGACCGAATGGGCAGGCATGATGTCTGTGCCAATGGAATTGATGCTACTGGAAAATAATCAACTCGCTGTCACACCTATTCGTGAAATTCTTGACCATAAGCTAGCGTCTGATTACCGCCAGTTCACTGATGTAGAAGTAGATGATTTGACAACTATCCAAGCTGATTTATCCTCTAAAAGACTCAAAGTTGTCGTTTCTGACGATTTGAGTAAAGTCTTTTTCATAGATGGCACAGTCATAGAATATTTCAATTTTCCTGATTACACTGTCAAACGGCACTACGATGATGAAGCAGACCTTACCTCATTAGCTGATTTTGTGACCTTCCCACAGAAGAGAATTGGTGTGTGGGTGATGCCGAAAACTGTCTGATTTTGTGCAACTCGCCAGTGTTCTCCTTTGCAGAATACCCATTTGAACATCACAAACAGCATGTTATGCTTTGTGCTGAATTTTTACATTGATTATTCGGTTACTTTGCATCTACCTAAACTATATGATAGGATGTTTCGTGAACCATTATGACCCATAAAAGGCGATCAGGAGCAACGATTTACTATGATGAAAACGCACACTTGCGGAGAACTCCGCACAGAGCATATTGGGCAAACTGTGACCTTGGCAGGTTGGGTCAATCGTCGGCGAGATCAAGGTGGTATCATTTTTATTGATTTGCGTGATAGATGGGGCATTACACAAATTACTGTTGACCAAAATTTAGCAGCCGAAGCCCATGCCTCAGCCGATAAAACGCGCAATGAATTTGTGGTTCAGGTTGTTGGTGAAGTGGTTGAACGCCCAGGTGAAACCAAGAACGATAATCTCCCAACAGGGCAAGTTGAGGTAGCAGCGAGCGAGATTAGTGTTCTCAACGCTTCCAAGACACCACCGTTCTACATCAATGATGACGAACGTATCCAAAAAGAAGGCTTAGATGAAGCCATTCGGATGAAGCATCGCTACCTTGATTTGCGTCGTCAAAAAATGCAGAAAAATATCGTTTTACGTCATCGCACGATTAAGTTCATTCGTGACTATCTTGATAAACAAGATTTTATCGAAGTGGAAACACCCATTCTATTTAAAACGACACCAGAAGGCGCACGCGATTTTCTAGTGCCGAGTCGCCTACAACCAGGTAAATTCTATGCCTTGCCACAATCTCCCCAACAACTCAAGCAAATGTTGATGGTGGCAGGGGTTGAAAAATATTTCCAGATTGCGCGTTGTTTCCGCGATGAGGATTTACGGGGTCAGCGACAACCAGAATTCACGCAGCTTGACCTTGAGATGAGCTTTGTTGAGCGCGAAGATGTAATGGCACTCAACGAAAAGATGATGATTGAACTCGTCGAAACTGTTGCACCTGATAAAACGATGCAAGAAAAGCCCTTCCCACGTATTTTGTACAAAGATGCAATGGAATGGTATGGGATTGACCGTCCCGACATTCGCTATGGTATGAAAGCGATTGACATTAGCGAAATGGCTGGCAAAAGTGGTTTCTCTGTGTTTGTGAACAACGTTGCTGATGGCAAACCTGTTAAATGTATCCGTGCCCCTAAAATTACAGAAGGCATGAGCAAAACTAAGCTCAAAAACTTCATGAAAGACCTTGAAAATGAAGCGAAAAAAGCAGGAGCAAAAGGTCTAGCATGGATGGCTCTGCCAGCCGAAGAAGAGGGTGAAGTCTTAGGTCCTATCGGGAAATTTTTCACCGTCGAACAAAAGATGGAATTATTCGAGACAATGGAAGCTGAACCTACTGATTTGTTGTTATTCATCAGCGATAAACGCGAAATCTGTTGGGATGTCACGGCAGCACTCCGTCCTGTGTTAGCAGAAGAACTCGACTTGCTTGACCCTAATACATTAGCATTTTGCTGGGTGATTGATTTCCCTATGTTTATGTGGAACGAAGATGAACAACGTTGGGATCCATCACAACATATGTTCACGATGCCACTCCCAGAAGATGCTGATATGATTGAAGATAAACCAGGAGAAACACGCGGTAGCCAATACGATATGGTCTGTAACGGTCACGAAGTTGCAGGGGGCAGTATCCGTATTCATGACCGTGAATATCAGAAGAAAATTTTCCCACTCATTGGTTTAACAATGGAACACGCAATGGAAGATTTTGGTCATATCATTGAAGCATTTGAATATGGTGCGCCTCCGCATGGTGGTATTGCATGGGGCTTAGACCGTGTCTGTGCATTGTTGGCTGGTGAACCGAATATCCGTGAGGTGATTGCTTTCCCAAAAACACAAACAGGTGCAGATGTGATGGCAGGTGCGCCTTCCCGACCAGAAGAAGGTCAATTAGAGCAACTCAGCATCGCACTTGTAGAACTTGAGGAAGAAGAAGTTTAGCTTGTAAATAAACAACCACTAATGGGAGCGCATATTACGCTCCCATAGTAAAATGATTTATGCTTCATCAGGTTTTAAAAGATATCCATTGAATAGACCTGCGACTGCGCCTCCAGAAAATAATCCTATAAAATAAGGCACAACATAACTATAGTCTCCCGATGTTAAAACAGGACCTAGTGTTCGGGCTGGATTAATAGATGCTCCAGAGAATGCGCCTGTTGAAAAAATTAATGCTGCGAGTGTCAAGCCGATGGCTAAACCAGCTAAATTACCTGCCCCGTTATACACAGCAGACTGATAAATGACGCTAAGTAGTAAGAAAATCAGAATACCTTCGACGGCTGCTGCACGCCATACGTTATTTTCGGTTAAGAAACCAACAGTTTGACCATGATTGAATGGGTTGTCTCCTAACCAAGCTAGTAGAGCTGTACCCTCTGTACCACCTACTAAAAATGTCAAGATATAAGCGGCACAAATTCCTCCTAAAAATTGAGCAATCATGTAAAAAATGGATTTACTGAGGCTAATCTGACCTCCTATAAGTAATCCGAACGTAACTGCTGGATTAATATGCGCTCCTGATATGTGCCCATAAGAGTAGATCATACCGATGACAACTAAACCATGTGCAAAGGCAGGTGCAACAATCCCAAATAAAGGAACAACAATCACTGATGCAATTCCCACAAAACATAAGGTAAACGTACCAATGAACTCAACAGTAAGCTCTTTTACATTCATCACACTTTCTCTCCAAACAGCGAAAGGCACTTAAATGAGGATGAACAAGAATAGAGACTAAATATAACAAGGGATAGCGAAATCACTATCCCTTGTGTATGTTGTTTGACAAGACTTAATGTTGAATGCAGCTTATGCTAGATCAAAGCGATCTAAGTTCATAACTTTATCCCAAGCATGGACAAAATCATGGACGAATTGTTCTTTTGAATCTTGGCTTGCGTAAACTTCTGCAATAGCACGTAATTGTGAGTTAGAACCAAAAATTAGGTCAACACGAGTACCTGTCCATTTGATGTTGCCTGTTTCGCGGTCACGTCCTTCAAACATAGCTTCTTCGTCCGATGTTGCTGTCCAGACTGTATTCATATCCAACAAATTCACGAAAAAATCATTCGTGAGAGTTTCTGGATCATCTGTGAATACACCATGCTCAGTTTGTCCGACATTAGTATTTAGAACACGTAAGCCACCAATAAGTGCAGTCATTTCTGGTGCAGTCAAAGTCAATAATTGGGCGCGATCTAAGAGTAATTCTTCGGCTGATACGGTGAATTCGCTCTGAAGATAGTTACGGAAACCATCAGCTTTGGGTTCAAGAACCTCAAATGCCTCTGCATCTGTTTGTTCTGCTAATGCATCCATGCGTCCAGGTGTAAATGGCACAGTGACATCATACCCTGCCTTTTGAGCGGCTGCTTCAACGCTTGCACATCCACCTAAAACAATCAAATCGGCGAGTGATACTTTCTTATTACCAGATTGAGCAGTGTTGAATTCATGTTGGATTGTTTCCAAAACTTCCAAAACACTGGCTAATTGTGTTGGCTGGTTTACTTCCCAATCTTTTTGTGGGGCAAAGCGAATACGTGCGCCATTGGCACCACCGCGTTTATCAGATCCACGGAAGGTTGAGGCTGATGCCCACGCAGCGGAAATTAATTGTGATTGTCCGACCCCAGAAGCGAGAATTTGTTGTTTAAGGCTTACAATATCTTGGTCATCAATGAGATCATGGTTAACGGTTGGGATTGGATCTTGCCAAATCAATTCCTCTGTCGGTACTTCTATGCCAAGATAACGGTCTCGCGGACCCATGTCACGGTGTGTTAATTTGAACCACGCACGTGCGAAGGTGTCAGCAAATTCTTCTGGATTCTGATGGAAGCGTGTTGAAATATCTTTGTAGATTGGATCAGCAATCAATGCAATATCAGACGTTGCCATCATGGGTGCATGACGTTTTGATGGGTCATGTGCATCGGGAACAAGGTCGGAAGCTGCGCCATTTTTGGGCTCCCACTGATATGCACCAGCAGGACTTTTCACAAGTTCCCATTCATACCCAAACAAAGTGTCGAAATAGCTATTGTCCCATGTTGTAGGTGTTGGTGTCCATGCACCTTCAAGCCCACTCGTAATTGTGTCGATACCTTTGCCTGTGTTATAGCTATTCAACCAACCAAGACCTTGCTCTGCAATGGTTGCACCTTCTGGTTCAGATCCGAGATGAGAATCTGGAGCAGCACCATGTGTTTTACCAAAGGTGTGACCACCTGCAATCAGCGCAACGGTTTCTTCATCATTCATTGCCATCCGCGCGAATGTTTCACGAATATCTTGTGCAGAAGCCAATGGGTCAGGATTACCATTCGGACCCTCAGGATTTACATAAATTAGACCCATTTGCACAGCAGCCAATGGATTTTCGAGTTCACGTTCACCACTGTAGCGTTTATCACCTAGCCACTCTGTTTCAGGTCCCCAATAAATGTCTTCTTCAGGCTCCCAAATATCAGCACGTCCACCTGCAAAACCGAAAGTTTCAAACCCCATTGATTCTAATGCACAGTTACCAGCAAGAATCATCAAATCTGCCCATGAGATTTTGCGACCATATTTTTGTTTAATAGGCCAAAGTAAACGGCGTGCTTTATCAAGATTGGCATTGTCAGGCCAACTGTTCAGAGGAGCAAATCTTTGTGTCCCAGCCGATGCGCCACCACGACCATCACCTGTGCGATATGTACCAGCACTGTGCCATGCCATACGGATGAAGAAAGGACCATAATGCCCATAATCTGCGGGCCACCAGTCCTGCGAATCGACCATCAGGTCGTAGAGGTCTTGTTTAATTGCATTGAGATCGAGGCTAGAAAATTCTCTAGCATAATCAAATTCTGCTCCCATTGGGTCTAGAAGAGGAGAGTTTTGATGAAGAATTTTCAAGTTTAATTGATTAGGCCACCACTCACGATTTGTACTGGTTTGGTTGGATGTGTTTGATCCACCAGTGAAAGGACATTGACCATTTTTTTCCATGTCTGCTCCTTGAAAATGTGTATTATATTGAACAATTTTTCGATGATAATTTAAATTGCTTTCAATATCACCTTATATTGTTCAGTATAGAGCTTGCTGTTATGTTTGTAAAATATAAATCACCTATATACTTATAGGTGTTGCCTATAAGTAGAGTGAAAGCCTAAGCTAAAGGATAGAGTTTATGGAGTTACGCCAACTCGAATATTTTGTAGCTGTAGTTGAAACGGGGAGTTTTAGCCGAGCAGCTAAACGTTGTAACATTACACAACCATCACTGAGTCAACAAATTATAAAACTAGAGCAAGAGCTGGAACAAACATTGTTTGATCGTTTGGGACGGAGCATCGCAATCACGGAAGTAGGAAAGTTATTTTATCCTCGTGCTATGTCAATTTTATCTGATGTACAACAAGCAAAACACGTCATCACAGATGGCTATAATCCTGAAGAACGTGAACTTGCGATTGGGATCATTCCAACGCTTGCACCTTATATACTTTCGGGAGCAGTTGAGCGTTTTCAAGTAGCTTATCCGACTGCATCACTACAAATTCTAGAAGATACTACTAACACACTAGTTGATGAATTATTGAATGCGTCGCTGGATGTCATTTTCGTGAGTTTACCAATAAATAATAAAAAAATTAAAACCATAGAGGTATTTACAGAGCCTTTATTAGTAGCAGTGAATAATAATAATGTCTTAGCCAATGTTGTAACTGTGAATGCTGAATCGCTGAGTAATTTACCTTTCATCAGATTAACAGATCCTAACTGCCTTGCTGACCAGCTTGATGCATTTTGCTATACACAAAAAATTGATCCACCTGTTATTTATCGGACATCGAATTTAACAACTACAATGGAACTTGTGCAATCAGGACTTGGCGTGTCACTTGTTCCTGCCTGTTCAATTCCAAAGTCATATACTAACTTGATTTTCAAGCAACTTGACTCTAATACAGCAAATCGTGTCATTGTTGCTGCCCATCATAAAGGGCGTTCTCAGTCTGTGCTTGCTCAGGCGTTCAATCACTTTTTGAAGGAGTCATGGGAATCAACTATATCTTAAACGTGATTATTATCATGGTTTAAACTGACGAATAGCTTAATCTAACGTGGACAGGAGTGATTACCCTGTCCAGTTGGGATAGCGTTTGTTATCATAGTTGTATCCTGCAATGTTCGTGATGAGTTGCACCATATTTTGGGCCAACACTCTTGAGACGGGAACACGAGTTAAGAACGCTGGACGTGATATGCCTGCGAGGCTGAGACGAAGAGTGTTCGCAGTGTACCCACCTGTTTACACAGGTCTCAAAATCGGCTCTCACACGGCAAAGCAGGTTTGCACTCATTACAACAGCGTACCTGTGTGGTGCGCTGTTTTTGTATGTAAAACAAAAAGCCACACCTACAGCAGATGTGACTCTATAATACAAACTACCTTGATGCTTTATCTGTTGTAATCTTCCCCGAAAACGCTGGTCATCAATTGCGGTAAGCGTGATACATTTGGAATCAATACTTGCGCCCCTTCAGGTGTCTGCCATGATTGCAAATACTGGAAATCCAAGACATCCATTGTGATATTCTCACGCGGAACATCTCTAACATACAAGCCTAATTGAATCATCTGCTCTAAGGTCAGGCCAGTATACACGTTATCTTGCCACGATGCCCACAAGGCAGGGGCGCGTGTGATAAGTGTCGGTACCATATCCAAATCTAGAACACGGTCACGCAGAGCATAAATTACCTGTTGCTGACGTTCAGCACGGCTGATGTCACTACTACCATGACGTGTCCGCGCATAACGCAGGGTATCATACCCATCAAGGAAATGTGTTCCTGCTGGTAGATAAAATGGGTCGTATCCATAATTCATACTAGGATATTGTGGATCATTGATTGTTGTTTCTGATGTGACTTCTACACCACCGACAGCATCCACTAAATCAATGAAGGCTTGAAAATCGACAGCGACATAATCGTGCACAGTGATGCCAAAATTGCGCGAGATAGTACGACGCATCAAGGTTGGACCATAACCAGTTTGTTGAATCTCGCCCAGTACCAATGCAGAATTAATCCGTTGACGTGACGCATAGCCATCAATAGCGACATAGGTATCACGGGGTAAACTCAAAACACCGATAGAATTATCAATTGGGTCAATGCTGACCAACATCATCGTATCAGTACGGAAAGCAACACCTGTTTCGCCTGGGCGACGGTCTAAGCCCACTAAAATCATCGTAAAGCGTGATTCACCATCCCAAGGCTCAAGGCTAATGCTACTACCATCATCCAGAATAAGTGTATCGTCTGTAATTACAGTGTCAAAATCATTTCTCGCAACCACAGCCGTCGGTAAAGCAACATCTGCTGTTGGAAGGGCAAGTGTATCCTCGTTCGAGTTGTTTACAATCACTAATGCGCCGAAACTAATCACAAGCACAACAGCGAATAAAGTCCCTGCGACAACAACCCAGACCCATTCACTCGCACTATTGCCGCGCTTGTGCATACGACGTTTACGCACACGGTCTCTTGCGGACGATACCATCTGTGGTGGCGGAGGTGGCGGTGATTTTCGTTGATTGCCATAATCTTTAGTGCTATATACAGGACGTGGTGACGGGATAGAGGGTTCGTCTTGAAAATTGTCCTGTTGTCCCCCTTGAGGTGCATCTGCCATGAATTCAGATCCAATCTATATTACAATAGACACCTAACATAAACAGTATAGGCAGGGTGAGAAAATGCGTCAATGGCGTGTGATATACGATCCACCTATGATTGGTGCAGATAACATGGCAGTGGACGAAGCAATCATGAGTGCAGTGGGACAAGGTGAACAACTACCAACTTTACGATTGTACGCATGGCATCCATTTTGCTTATCAATAGGGTATGGTCAAAGATTACGCGATGCTGACCTCAATCGTATTGACGAGAATGGCTGGCACATTGTACGTCGTCCAACAGGAGGTAAAGCAATTTTACACGGTGACGAATTGACATACAGTGTATCCTTGCCCAGTGACGACGAGCTAGCGCAAGGAGATATTGTTGAAAGTTATCGTCGTATCAGCGAAGCCCTTATGTGTGCCTTGCAACTATTAGGCTTATCGCCTGCCTCGGAAAAGCAAGCAAAAGGCAATAAAGGCTTAGGACCTGTCTGCTTTGAAGTTCCATCACATTATGAAATTACATCAGGTGGCAAAAAGTTAATTGGTAGTGCACAAGTTCGCCGACGTAATGGCATTCTACAACACGGAACGTTGCCATTATTCGGTGATATTACCCGTATTTGTGATGCTTTAATCTATCAAGACGATGACGCACGTATAGTAGCTAAAGGACAAATAAATACTCGTGCAACCACGCTCGAATCTGTAATGAATAATCGTATCTCTTGGGATACTGTTGCAAACACTATTGCTCAAGGCTTCGCAGAAACATTTGATATAGATTTTCAAATTGGTGAATTGTCTTCATCAGAGATTGAAATGGTCAAACAATTGCTTGATGAGCGTTATCTCAACGATGATTGGCTACACAAACGGTAAACAATAGGTCATGCGTTGGTTGCTAAATGGTTTTCAGTGTTATACTAATTGAAACATTTATTTTGCAACAATATTGAGAGGTGGTCATATGCAAAAATGGTATCGCATGAGTTCATTGATGATAGTCATAATGTCTTTACTCATCATCACTGTCAGTAACCCCTTCGCTCAAAGCTCATCAGTTTTTCGGATTGGTGTCTTAGATGAGGAAGATGGTGCATTAACACGAGGCGCACAGCTTGCTGTACAAGAGATTAATGCCAATGGAGGTGTCATTGGTGCTGATGGTACACCATTCCAATTACAGCTAGTTATTCAATCGCCTGAAGACATAGATTTTGCAATAGCTAATCTCGACCAAGCGAGTGTAATTGCACTTATTGGACCAGCAACATCTGAGCTTGTTTTAGGTAATCGTGATGCACTCAATAGTCTCGGTGTGCCGATTCTGACACCAGCGACAGACGATACAATCGTTGCAGGTGATACATCCAATTCAACCTTGCGAATCCGTGCACAAGAATCACTCATTGGACGTGCGCTAGCAGATTATCTTGTTAATGATCTCAATGCTGCGACGGTTGCTACTGTCCAACTTGATGTGGAAAGCACTGTTGGCGTTATCGGCTTCACACGAGCAGCTTCACAACTAGGTTTAGTGCCTTCAGAAGATTATTTGCTATCCGATGAAACGTCTCTGCAACAGATTACACTCGATATAGCTTCCGCACAGACACAATTTGTAGCTGCTTATGGTCCTCCTGAAGAAGTTGCGATGCTCTACAGTGGCTTGCGCGAAAATGACTGGGCAGGTCGTTTTATTTATAATAGTGCCAATCAACCAACTTTCCGTGATAATATCCAAGAAAGTTTACTAGAAGGTGTTATTGGAGCAAGTACATGGTCGCCAACTCTAGCTGATGAGACAAGCCAACGTTTCTTGTATGCCTATGTACGAGCTTTTAGTGATGTTCCGAATGCACTAGCTGCGTCTGCCTATGACGGTATTTACCTATTGCAAGAAGCCATCGGAACGGCTGGTAACCTTCAGACAAATCTACTATCACTCTCAGAATATGACGGTGTACAAGGTCTACTCGCACCAGCAACTTTAGCAGGTGGCGAGTTGAGTAATAATGTCGTCATCACGGAACTGGGTGAATTTGGTGCGCCCTTTGCTGTAGCACGCTTTGAAGGTACACAACGGGTATCACTCTTTGAAAATATTTTCGGTGATGTGACACCAACCCCTGCTCAACCAACGGCAACTGCAACCCCTGATGGCACGTTCCTCGTCATCACTCGCGCTGTCCAAAACGTGCGTGTCGGACCAGGCTTAAACTTTGATATTCTTGGGCAATTGCAGGAAGGTGATACAGCACAAATCATTGGTGCAACAATTGACTTTAGCTGGGTTGCTATCAACTTCCGAGGAACAACAGGCTGGTTATCACGCGGTATTCTCGATGTTGTTGGTGACACAACCATTGTTCCAGTTTTAACGCCACCGCCTACACCGACACCACTGCCAGCAACGGCGACACCAACCGCGCAACCAATCCCTGATATTGTCGTGACGAACGCAACACCGAATCGTCTCATCATAGGTTCACCATTCAGTGTAACTGTGACTGTTACCAATCAAGGTGGAGCAAGTGCAGGGCAATTCGCCGTAGCTGCCTCATTTGAACCAGGCGCAATCTATTCAGCGCAAATTATCAATAGCTTAGGTGCAGGGCAACAAACAACTTTCACATTGACAGGTACATTAACAGGTGCAACAGGACCATATAATGTTGCCATTATCGCAGATTTGAATAATCAAGTGAATGAAGGTGTCGCTGGCGAAGCCAACAATAACACTTTTGTTTTACAGTATGTCGCTGATGCACCCTTACTCACGAGTGCGCCCGCGACTGGCACTATCACGCTTAATGAGACAAATGTAGTTTCAGTAGATGGTGGTAGCGATGATATTCAATGGGGTGGTGGAGCAATTGTACCTTTAGGCGCAACAGAATTGGTTCAACTAACAGGATTTTCTAATTTCAATGCGGTTCACCGAGATGCAATTGCCAATAATACAGGCTTACAAAATGTTGGAATCCTGAATATCACCCCTGGGATGCTCATTGGGGTACTCACAGATACAGAAGGCAAATATGGCGTTATACAAGTTCTTAGTGTCACACCAGGTAGTCAGATTTCCTTCAATTATCGCATGTACGAAAATTAAACAGTAACCGTTAATCGGGAGGCATGTCCTCCCGATTTGCTTTAATTAGTCATCATCACCGTCTACAAATTCAGGTGTTGTCTGCATAGATGCTCCAGATGAGGGTGTTTTGTTCAAACGCTCTAAATCAGCATCTGTAATTTGCTTGCCATTGAAGCGAGTATACATCGTTGGATTTTCAAGACGGTCTACAGCATATCGCCATCGTCTTGACCCTGTTTCACGGAGTACAGAACGGCATACATCACAGCGTACAGTACGACGAACAGTTGGAATACCTAATGTCCGTGCTGGACGCTCATCGACTTGTAATTCACCACGCTGGCAGACAGGGCATCTCTCTATGACGAAACCATTTGCATAACGCCCAGTTGCTGATAATCCCTGCCAGTAAAACCAAATATAAGCCAATACAATCAATAAGATAACAAGACCAACCATTGTTTCTATCGCAATTGGGAAGCTATTACGTTCACTATCGATAGGTGTTTCTTCAAAAATTGTAGGGTTTGGAGCGTTATTGGAATTAGCTGGTGGAATAGCTGTTATCTCAACTGCTACACTGGTTGAGTCCACAGCAGAAATGTCTGTAGCGGTGGAAGTCATTGTTAAGGTTGATAGTGTTGTTGCACTCGGTTCAACGGTATTTGTGCTGGCAACTGCGACGGCGACAATGGCTGTATTTGTTGGTGGAATCGGTGTGTAAGTAGCGGATGGCATAGGTGTATTGGTATTAGTTGCTGTCGGTGGGATAACCGTGTTAGTTGATGTAGGCGTTTCAGTTTCCGTCGGAATAGCTGTATTTGTTGGAGATGGTGTTTCAGTATGAGTAGCGGATGGTACAGGTGTATTAGTATTAGTCTCAGTTGGTAATGGAGAAGGTGAGCTTGTGTTAGTTGCCGTTGGTGGAATCGGTGTATGAGTAGCTGAGGGTACAGGTGTATGGGTACTAGTTGCTGTCGGCGGAACACTAGTGTTAGTAGCTGCATCAGTTACCGTTGGAACAGATGTATTTGTCAGTGACGGTGTTAATGTTTGGGTTAGGGTCGCAGTTGGCGATGATGTTGAGGTCGTAGTGGATGATGGGGTTGGTGTGACTGACGGTGTACGACTTGGCGTAAACGTTGCCGTCGGTGTTAGGTTATCCATAGTGATGACTGGCAAAGCTGCTAAATCATCTAATTCTTCCCAATAGACGAGTTCAAATGCTAACCAACCAAATTCAACTTGTTGTTCATCGTCACTATAACGAACCATAATCCATGATGTGTCGTCGTTACGCGCGACAGGCTCAACTAATTCACCAGGGAGTAATTGACCTAATCGTAAATAACCTCGTCCAGGACCAGCGCGGACATAAGCACTTGATGCTCCTTCAACATTGATGTAATTACCTATAGGAGTTGCTGTTGGGATGAAAGGGGTGTTCGTAATCGCAATACGTGGTGTTGGTGTGATATTTGCTTCAATGATAGGTAATTGATTCAGTTCAGCTTCATCTTCCCATCGCACCAATATGCGCTGAATCCATCCTGTTCCACGACTATACGGAATCAACACCCATTGTCCATCAGGGCTGATATTAACTGGTGTAACTTCATCGCCACTGAATAAAGCTCCAACAGGTAAATAATCGTTACTAGGTCCACTGCGTACAAACGCGCTATCAACAACGACGATGTTACCTTCTGGTGGTAAGTCGCTGTCATCACTATCTTCTTGTGCAATGGTGCTGACGACTGATATTACCAATATAATGATTACAATCAGTATGCAATCCCGAACCTTCAACATAGACCTCTTCCCATATCATCAGCGCACAATCTTACCATGCTAGTGACATTCCCACCACCAACGGAATACCTATGCTACGAGTGTCGAAATACAAAATCTCCCTCAGTTGCTGAGAGAGATTTTTCGAACTTAATTTCTAAGTCACCTTGTGTCGATACTAATCATCCTCTGGAAGCGTAATCTCCATATCTTCGATAATGGCATCAAGGGCTTCCAAAATCTCAGACATATCATCTTCATTTGGGCTTGCTGTAATACCTAAGAATACCCAGCCATCGATAGCAGTTACACTATGTTGAATGAAAATATCATCGTTTTCGATTATTTCTGTGCGAACAATTTCATAATCACCAACCATCAATGTTTCGACTTCATCTTCATCGAGTCTCAATGCGCTAACCAAGAAACCTTCTGCACCATCCTCTTCGATGATGTCTGCAACACCCATTGAATCAGCATTACTCACACCAATAATCATCTGAGCATTTCGCAAACGAGAGTCATCATTCGTGCTCAGCATAAATTGATGTTCATCTTGATTAAACTCAGATTGTGTTAATTCCCAATCGTTAGGTAATTCTGCACTCAATATCGGTGACCACAGAGAAGCAACAGGTTCAGCGAAGGCGATACTTGCAAGTGTTGCGACCACTTCTGCTTCAATCGCTTGTAGGTCTTCTTCTGTCGGCGCATAAACCAAACTCGATGCCACCCATTTATCACCAATGGCATAAGCAATTAGTTGTAACCATTCATCATTATTTTCAATGACAAGGCTGACAGTATCTTCCTCACTAATCTGAAATTGTGTCACTGTGCCTTCATCGTATTGACGTAATTGCAAAAGATATTCATAGGGCGAGTCTGAGGCACGCGATGTATTGATACCTGGGTCAGTTTGGTCAATGACTTGTATCGTAATATCGTAATCATCCTGCTCAAACTCTACAAAATAAGCTGTATTCACTGAGAAATTTGTGTAAGTGTCATCAGTAAATATTTCCCACGAATCAGGATAATCAAAGCTGACACTCTTATCATCACTTTCGTAGGTTTCATCGAGGTCAATACCACTAACATCATAGGGTTCTAAATCGCGCTCGAATGGTGTTTCTGTTGCTTCAACATCCATTTCAATTGTATCGAGAATGGCAATTAGTGCTTCTTCACCGATGTCTAGCACATCCATAGGGGCAGATATACTACCAAATACAACCCAATCATCATTGAGTACAAGGCTATAGAAAACAATCGGAAAGCTGTTGCCCGTATCAAGTTCAATCCGTACAGCCTCAACATCGAATTCATCGGATTCTTCTACATCATCTATTTCAGCATAATCGAGTAGTTCATATTCAGCGAATTCTAAAGGAGTGCTGAGGCGTTGTCGCACACGTTCATCACGGGTCACAAATTCAAGAATAATGCGACTACGATCAATTGATGCAAAAGGATTGGAGGCTGGTGTCTATAGTTCAAAATTGTAACGAACTGCAAATTCAATCTCTTGTTCTTCGATAGTCCATTCAGAGGGATAATCAAAAATGATTGCGCCGTCTTCACTGGTATAAGTTGCATCAGTCGTTTGAGCAAACGTGCCGATTGTCGCACTCAATGCAATAACGATTAATGCTATAAGTTTCTTCATTGATAATCTCCGATTGTGTTTGCGATAATTAATACCAACACAATCGTAAGCTATAAATGACTGAATCGAGGGTTAACGATTGTTACACATCACATTGCTCATCGACAAAGTCTGCGATAGTTGTACCTGCTAAGTTTTGTCCTGCTTGATTCCAGTGTGTGTCATAACTGTAGTAGAGTAGTTCACCTTCAGAGGCACGTTCCTCAAAAATCTCAAGTAAATTAATTGTCTCATACCCTAATGATGAAGCCAGTTCCGTCATAATATCACCTGTATTTGTGCGCCAACGCAAAGTACGCTCTAAATCAATATTGAAATCTTCTACGAGATGCAATGTCCCATCACTATTTAGCAATGGTGTATGTAACCGAATTAGTAAATCGGGGTAATCAATTGGTTGCATATATGGGAAATACACTTCTGGTTTAGACGGAAAATACGCAAATACAAGACAAGTATCGTCTGATGCCGTCTCTTGGATTTGTTGTAGATTGTCAGAGATAACTTGATAGTTGACAGAGCCTGTCAACTGCTCTTCTTCGACATTCATCCAATGAACGTAATTTAATAAATAAGCGATTGGCGTACCATTATCGAGATACTTAGGATATAAGCGTAAGTCCTCACCTTCATCAGCATAATTAGTGACGATAAATGGCTCTGTCTCATTGAGTCTAACATTGCGTGGTATCTCAAAAGGCGGTTCATTATCCAAGCCTGCTGTGAATACATCATTGCCACCGAAGAAACCGATTATCAGTACATCAGGATTTTCTTGGATACCATACTGTTCCCATGTCCAACGATAATGAGTGATACCATAACCTCGAAATCCTAAATTACGGGTGCTTAAACCGCTATCACGTGCAAATATATCTTTCCAAGGTGTAGCCACATTGGCACCTTCTGTATAAGAATCTCCAAGTGCTACCACTTGATAGGTATCAGAAGGATTTGCAGGTAAACGAAATCCAATCTCATCTGCCTGAATCCGATGAACAGAGAGAATTTCCTCAGGATTTTCCAGTTCTTGTACAAATTCACTTTGCCAAAATAAAATGTCGCCATTACCACTACGGAAGACAACAGCATCGTCGTATAGATAAGTTAGCAACAGCCTAAAATCACCAATTGTTGCGCGAAAGATGAGCAGGGCAAGTAGTAATCCAATACCTATGCCAATTAAAACAACCAAAGTATTTACAAACCAAGTCTTACGTTTGATGATATGACTCCTCTTCAACAAATCTGCGATATGCTACCAACAAAAGTGCTGAATGACGATAGATAGTTATTGCTTAGTCAAGTATATTGTTAAATTTTGTTAATGTAATGAGTTCACCTTAAGTTCTTTCTGCTAGCAGATTTACATCTCACTCATAAAACTATGCCACAATGATGAATGCCTAGCACAAAACTATGCTGGGTAAGAATAAGTCACAGTAGAACATCAAAGTAATGGTGGATTGCAAATCATAGACTTTACCAAAACCGTGTTGGTGTCACACGTCATCGGTCAGGTCTCTTGTAACCACTGATGTTCAACCGAAAGGTTCTACCGTGAGGTAGCACCCTGAAATATACACATTAGTGAGGAGAAACCGATATATGTGTGCTTATAAAAGTAACGGTAATGGCTCGTTTGCAGGTAACGAACGACGCAATGGCAATAAATCGGATAAAAAACGTAGCACAGAGGTATTGCCAATAATACCAAATATGCCGAGCACCAATGGCAACACTGCCCCGCGTATTGAAGTTGTCAACTTCGATAACATTGACGAATATGGTCCTAGTTTCGTGGAAGCGCATGAGGCAACTGAAATTGTCACAGGCGACCAAGAGCAATACGACGACATTTATAATGCTGTCTACAATCTACTTGACGCATTCAATGTTAATTGGGAAGACCCAAATTACACCGATACGCCTAAGCGAGTAGCAAAAGCCTACCTCGAACATTGGGCAAGTGGCTATGCACGTCAACCAGAAGATGAAATCACAGTTTTCCCTAATTCTAGTGGAACAGGCGATTTAGTCTTAGTCAAAGATATGAAGTATTACAGTACTTGTAGTCATCATCTAGCACCATTTCATGGCTACGGCGCGATTGCATATCTCCCAGGTGAAAACTTACTTGGCTTGAGTAAACTAGGGCGGATGTTAAATATCTATTCACGTCGTTTTCAGTTGCAGGAGCGTATCGGAGCACAAACAGCCGATAAGCTCATGGAATTACTCAAACCGCAAGGTGTGATGGTCATTCTATATGATACGGAGCACATGTGCATGTCATCACGAGGTGTACAATTGCACGAAGCAAACACAACAACTGTTGCTGCGAGAGGAATCTTTGAACAAGATCGCGAACTTCGTAAAGAAGTTTTGGCAATGCTTCGCAACTAACAATCACATCTAGCATAACTGTATCCATAATAAAGCCATCTCCATAAGTGAGATGGTTTTTGTTATTTAGTAATCTCCCAATAATTTAGTGTTTCTACTAGACTTATCTTCTGCTTATGTTTGATTGGTAGTCTTCCTGCCGTTTACACTCATTATGATGTAAAAATAAGTATTCGATAATCTTGTTCCTACTCATGCAAATTTTGCGCTAGAATATGCAACACAAGTAGGGTGACACTGTATCAAAATCGAACAAGGCAAACTCTATGGCTTTGGCTCTCATCAATTTTGCGCCATTCTTGATGGCACTCTTTGGCATGACTCCCATCTATAAGGCCCTTCCAAAAGTTGCTAGAACATGGCTAGCTTCTCTGTTGATGGTGGGACTTTTTGTTGGATTAGCATCTTATTTCCCTCAGATTCAAGAACTCGACCAAACATATAAAGCCCAACAGGGTATCGTCTACGAAGGTAGTTCATCAGAAACAGATTCGTCTACAGATGAATCCACTGACGAATTAAGCTCTAGCGAAGAAATCATCATAATCAATGCAATCGTTGACGAATTTGCATGGGTACCCGAACTTGGCTTAACCCTTAGCTTCTACCTCGATGGTTTATCTCTGCTCTTTGGCTTGATTGTGACAGGTATTGGGGCGTTAATTTTCTTATATGCTGGTTACTATTTTGAAGATGATGCCGACCAAATCCGTTTTATAACAATTTTGATGGCATTTGCAGGTGCCATGCTTGGGTTGGTGCTATCTGGTAACTTGATTACGCTCTTCATCATGTGGGAATTGACAAGCATCACGTCGTTCTTGTTGATTGGCTTCAAAGGAGCAAAGTCAGAAGATGCACGATTTGGCGCAACACAAGCCTTTATGGTTACGGGCGTTGGGGCGTTAGCATTAATTGTTGGATTTGTGATACTCGCTTTCATCACAGGAGACGTCACAAATGGCGGATTCAACTTCAATATGGTTGATATTCTGCAAGCTGACGCAGGTGCTATTGCTGACCATTCTCTATACCTTGCTGCTCTCATCTTAATTGGGTTGGGAGCATTCACTAAAAGTGCACAATTTCCGTTTCATTTTTGGTTACCTGGTGCGATGTCCGCGCCGACTCCTGCAAGTGCCTATCTACACAGTGCAACGATGGTTAAAGCAGGTGTTTACCTATTATTGCGTCTCTATCCTGCAATGCACGAAAACATCTTGTGGACACAAGTGCTGGTAACCGTCGGCATTGGAACAATGTTCATTGCATCCTTTATTGCTCTATGGCAACGTGACCTCAAAGGTTTACTAGCATACTCGACAGTCAGTTGGCTGGGTGCACTAGTCGGTATGATTGGGCTTCCTGATAGCATTGGTATTAAAGCAGCCCTTGTTGGGATTATCGCACATGCGCTCTACAAAGCCGCTCTCTTCCTGAGTGCAGGCACAATTGACCACAATGTTGGCACACGCATCATTGATGAATTGGGTGGCTTGCGAAAGCAGATGCCCATTGTGATGATTATTGTCGTCGTTTCGTGTTTGTCGATGGCAGGTCTACCAATTTTCTTCGGATTTGTTGCTAAAGAAGTGTTACTTGATGTCTGGCTAGAAGCATTTGAAGTCCAAGAAGTAGTGACACTTCTGCAAGTTGCGTATGGATTCCTTTGCGTTAGTGCTGCTCTCACAGGCACAGTTGGTTTTATCTTCATCTGGGATGTGTTTTTCAAAGAACCAACTCACGAAATACACTACCATGCTTCACCCATTTGGTTGACTATTGCACCATTCGTTTTGGTCATTGGCACAACGATATTTGGTTTTTCTCTCGATCCGCCCATCACGCTCATTGAAGACATTGTCGAAATCGGAACACCTAAAGTAATCGATATTTATCTTTTACCAAGTAGCCCGACCAGTCCTATATTTTTGACGAGTATGGCGATTGTAGCAGGTGGGTTCATTGTATTCTTGCTTCGTGGGTTGTGGCTACCTATTTTGAGTAGAATACCTTTCCCACGCACTACAGATGTTTATCGTGGTATGCTCAACACAATGGATTGGCTTGGTGACCAAGTTGTTAAAACACAGAATGGGCAAGTTCGCTACTATCTAATTGTCATCATGGGCACTGTCGGTATGATGGTGTTGACAACAGGTGTTGTTGCGGATTTCAATGCAGGTAATCCTCTACAAATAAGTATTGGTGAAATTGATGCAGCAACAGCTTTCCGTATTGTTCTTCTACTACTGACTATTCTTGCTGCTTTATACACAACAATTGTCCGTAGTCATCTGACAGCCGCTCTTGCGTTAGGTGTTCTGGGCTATGCTGTAGGTGGTATTTTCCTAATTGAACCTGCGCCTGATGTCTCACTCGTACAGTTTTTGATTGAGACAATGGCTACCATTCTTGTGATTGTCATGCTCGGACGCATCAGCCGTGAACAGCGTTACGATGCCATGGGTAAGCTCTGGAAAGGGCGAACCATGATTAGTGGCATGAACATTGGTCTAATACGTGATATTGTGATTGCCAGTGTTGTTGGCTTGGCAGTTTTCTACTTTGCACTCACAGCGTTAGTCAATCGCCCTGACCGTGAGACAATTGCACAATATCATCTCGAAAATACTTTTGAAGAAACAGGTGTAACAGATGTAGTGGGCGCGGTTGTTGCCGATTATCGTGCAATGGATACATTTGCAGAAATCTTTGTGTTTGGGATTGCAGCATTGGGTGTCCTCACAATTCTCACACGAGGCTACGAACAACTAAATCCATTCGTCCCTGCTCCTAAGACAGTCAAGCAACAATCAGAATTTTCTGATGAATCTATCGAACAAGTACAAGATGCAACGAACCTCAATACTCCATTTACCCGAATGGTCGCACGAATTGTACTATTACTTAGCTTTTTGATAGCAATATCACATATTATCAACGGTAGTGATGCGCCAGGTGATGGCTTCACAGCAGGTGCAATACTTGGCGTTTCTACGGCTCTTTGGTATGTGATATTCGGTTACGAAGATGCGAAGGTACGACTCTCCGCTTTCAGTCCATATCGATTACTACGTGCAGGGTTAATTATCGCAACGATTAACGGCTTGATTCCTATTGTTTTAGGTCTAAATGAAGGTGCATTCCTAGCCTACGTTGATTATGGAAAATTAATTGGTATCGCAGATATTTTGTCGCAGTTTGGTTTAAAACTTACAACAGCTATCATTTTTGAGGTCGGTATTGCTCTCACAGTCTTTGGGGGACTTGGGATTATCACAGAAGCGATTGCTCATCCGACTGACCTTGCAGACATCGACGATACACCAGCAACTCAAGGAGGCAACCATTGATTGATGTTATATATGCTGTAGCACTTGGACTTTTGTTTGCGATAGGTGTATTCCAATTACTTCGTCGTGACCTAATAAAGTCCGTGATTGGATTTGGTATTCTTTTCACTGGAGTGAATCTCTTTTTGCTGGCATCAGGAGCATTTCGTGGCGATGTAGCTCCTTACACAACAAATGTCGATCAAGGCTTACAAACTAGTGACCCGCTTGTGCAAGCTCTAATCTTAACCGCCGTTGTCGTCAGCTTTGGCTCATATGCGTTACTGTTGGCGATGGTCAATATTGCTTCGCGTCGTTATGGCAGTGTTGATTCCGATGAACTTAGTAATCTGACAAAGTAGGGGTGATATGGAAAACAACATCTACATTTTGTTAACTGTTTTCACGCCGATCTTTGCATCCGTGATAATGTTATTGCTTGCGCGTGCCAATCGTGCCCAACGTTGGGTCGGACTTGGTTCAAGTATCCTGACATGGGGCTTCAGTATTGTTGTGCTATTGATGGTCATCAATGAAGGTCCTCAGACCTATCGTTTGGGTGGTTATACGCCCCCATATGGCATCGTCTTCATTGCCGATATGCTCTCTGCATTGTTTGGCGTGATGGCAACAACAGTCATGATGGCTGGCTTCATGTATAACGTTCACAGTAAAGAAAAAGCTGTGGGATATCCTACATTCATACCATTGTTTGCTGTGATGGCAACAGGCTTGAATGGCTCGTTTTACACAGGCGATTTATTCACATTTTTCGTCTTCCTTGAATTGATGGTACTCTCCTCAGTAGCGATGGTTGCTATGAGTGATAATCGCTACGGTCTGGAAGCAGCAATCAAGTATGTTTTCATTAGTGGTATGGGCACATTATTCCTGCTCATTGGTATTGCTGCAATGTACACAACATTCGGTACACTCAATTTAGCGCACATGGCAGTGCTACTCGCAGAAGGTGAGCGAGAGTTGCTCGCACGAAGTGCTGCTGTAATGCTGATGAGTGCTTTCTTGCTAAAAAGCGCGGTTTTCCCCTTCCATTTTTGGCAACCTGATTTTCACACGACTGCCCCTACTGCTGTGAGTGCAATGTTGTCATCAGTCATAGTCAAAGTGGGTATCTACATGATTATCCGCACACTGACTTTGTTATTCACGGTGGAAGCACCACAAATTCAGAATTTGCTCGTTATTCTGGGCATAATTGGTATTTTCTTCGGTAGTTTAGCAGCTTTGCGAACATACAATGGCAAGCGCGTACTAGCTTACTCAACAATAGGGCAAGTAGGCTTTATTCTAGTAGCAATTGGCTGGGCAAATTTACAACCCGAAGCAGGTGTCGCCCCCCTAGCTCTGACTGCTGCAATTATCTACGCCTTCAACCATGCCTTCATCAAATCATCCCTACTGATGATTATGGGGTTAGTCGCAGGACAGAGCCACGAACATAGTGTTGACTTTGTTGATATTGATGGTCTCGGACCTAAATTACCGCCTATCATTGGTATGCTTTGGTTCTTAGGTGGGATGTCACTCGCTGGCTTACCACCTCTAAATGGCTTTATCAGTAAGTTTGCGGTTGCACGCGCAGGAGTCGGTTTTGGCGAATGGCTGGCACTCGGTCTAGTGATTGGTTCTGGTGCGCTGACACTAACTTACATGTTCCGCACATGGCAACGAGTTTTCCAGACTAAAGGCGAAGTTAAATTACACTTGCTGGAAAAGGGTGAAAAAGGGGATGGCTGGCTCGCACCTGCATTCCTGATTACTATCTGTATTCTATTGGGTGTTTACGCACGTCCGTTGGTTGTTTTAGCAGAGCAAACAGCTATACAAATTCTGGATGCTAGTATTTATATCGAAGCCATCAATTTGTTTGGAGGCTAATCACTATGTTAGAAACAATTGTACTGACTGTGCCAATGGCGTTATTCTGGATGATTATTTCTCGCCAATTTACCATTGAAGGTTTTATTGTCGGATTAATATTCGGTTTTGGGATTTTGATGGTTGTTCGGAGTAATACCTCATTCGATGATGATGGTGGAGAAGTAAAACTTGCGCGTATTCCATCACAGATTTTTGCCTTAGTTGTTTATATCATCAAAATGACATGGGATGTCTTACTTTCAGGAATAGATGTAGCAGGTAAAGTCCTCAGTCCAACCATGCCAATTGACCCAGGGACACACACCATAAGCACACAAGATAAAACCAATGATGCACTCGTGAGTGCTTTAAGTGCCCATTCAATTACGATTACACCAGGCGAACTAGTCATTGATTATAGCGAAGACGAAAATGGTCAAACGACAATGCTTGTTCACACGCTTGATAAAAATGAATCCACAAAAGAGAAGCTCGAACATGACCAAACAAATCGTCTTAGTTTGATACAGCGTATTCTTGGCTTGGATGTTGCAAATGATAAGGGAGTATCATCATGAATGGTATTGATGTTGCAGTGAACATTGCCATTTTAATTATGGTAATTCTTTTACCGATTGCATTTTATCGTGTTGCTAAATCGCGCCAAAAAGCTGCTGAGCGTTTAGTCGGTGTTGACCTCATCACCAATCTCATTGTTGGAATTGTGATGTTACTAGCAATCATTGAACAAACCGATACGACTATTGATATTGGTATTGTTCTAGCAGCCTTGTCATTTGCAGGGACAGTGAGTATCGCACGTTACATATCAGAAGGGCGTGTATTCTGATGGATCAAATCCTTGATATTATTGGTCTGATTCTAATTTTTGTGGGTGTTGCTTTCTCAGCATTAGGTGTGATTGGTGTTTTACGCCTACCTGATACCTATACACGCTTACATGCCTCTGGCAAGACGAGTACCCTCGGCGTAATTTTTATCGGTGCGGGAACAGCATTCATTTTACCGAGTGCAATATTAAAAATCCTCGCGTTGTGCATCTTTATCATCTTCTCAGGTCCCGTCGGCTCACATGCGATTGCAGCAGCGGTTCATCGAGGTTCAGCGCATCACAATGAAGAAGCGATTTCAACTGGAAATAAGTCACTCGTTGATGGTAGTGGCGTGCATAGCAAAGAATACATTCAGTCTGTGCTTAACCAAATAGATGAAACTTCCCAACAGCAACAAAGTTCAAACTAAAGCATATAGGGCGATAGGTCAAAATTATCGCCCTTTTGTATTCTATTTATAATGCTAACGTTGCTTCAACAACCCCATCTTCATTGTTACGTAAGTTGAATCCGAGTTGTTTAGCGAGATTTATCATGCCTGTATTTTCTGGCAAGATATACCCTGTGATGGTTGCAAGATTTTCATCAGCCCCAACTGTAATCAAGCGATTAAGCAGTTCACGTCCAATCCCTTGTCCCTGATAACGGTCACTGACAATGATACCAAACTCAGCATCACTCGCTGTGTGAGATTTGGTAATACGTCCGACTCCAGCAATCTCATGTTCATCTGCTTTTTGATTATAACGTGTGGCGACTAATGCCATTTCACGGTCATAATCAATAAAAACAATCCGTGTTAATCGTTCATGACTTACACGTTGACGCAAATTCATTGGTGTGAAATAACGCAGTTTGACGGTACGCTCGGATAATCCCTCGTGGAATTTAACAACGAGTGGTTCATCTTCTGGACGAATTGGACGAATAGTGAATTCATTGCCATCTTCTGATGTCCACTCGTCAACATAACGTTGTGGATAAGGGCGAATCGCTAGACGCGGTAGCTCACTATCTTCTAAATCATGTGGATGGAGCACAACACGACCATCTAGTGCAAGGATACCTTCAGGTGACGCTAATAATGGATTGATGTCACTTTCGGCGATGCGAGGTTGCTCTACAACAAGCTGGCTGAAACGTACTAATAGATTTTCTAAGCCATCCATATCGACTGCATCACGTCCACGTACACCAAGCAATGCTTCATGGATTTTTGTCTGCTCCATCATGCGTCGAGCTAGCGTTGTCGTCAGTGGAGGTAATGCCAAGGAGCGATCTTTAAAGACTTCAACGAGTGAACCACCTGTACCAAATAAGATGACAGGACCAAATTGTGGGTCAGGGCTACTACCGATGATGATTTCATACGCATCAGACATTTTCACCATTGGCTGAATCGAAACGCCGTTGAAATGTCCTTCACCATGTACACGAGTAACACCTGCTTTGATGCGCTCCCATGCGCCACGCACTTCGCTCTCATTCATAATGTTCAATTGAACACCATCAACATCAGTTTTGTGTGTAATTGTGCGACTATTCAGCTTGAGGACGACAGGATAACCCATCTCTTCTGAAATAGTAACAGCATCATCGGCTGACTGTTCATCATCAGCGATTTTCATAGGAGTTACAGGAATGTGATACGCGCGTAGCACTTCCTTAGACTCATATTCAGTCAAAATCGTGCGATTTTCAGCTTCAGCTTGTGCGAATATCTCAGCAACATACTCACGGTCAGGTTCGAGGTCATCTAACTCTCTAGGTAATTCTGGTGTTTCGTACAGTGCACGCAGATTGTAATTGTATTGCCACATATAGTTGAACAAGCGCACAGCCGTATCAGGATATTCAAAAGATGGAATACCTGCACGCGCTAGAATACGTTCTCCGTTTTTGACATTGATACCACCCATCCAGCTTGCTAACACAGGCTTACCGTCAATCTCAGCATAGGGTCGTAATGCTTCTGCTGTCGTTGTAGGGTCAGTCATATCCTGTGGTGTCAAAATAACCAGCAGACCATCGGCATTGTCATCGTCTGCCGCGATTTCAAGGGCTTTAGCATAGCGTTCTGGTTCGGCATCACCGAGAATATCAATTGGATTCCCATGACTCCATGCAGAAGGCAAAAATGCGTCTAATTCACTCATGGTTTTGTCACTAATTTCGGTGAGTTGTCCACCACCTTTGATGAGGGCATCGGTTGCAAGCACACCAGGACCACCTGCATTGGTTACAATTGTTAAACGATTACCACTTGGACGAGGTTGCTTGGCGAGAACTTCTGCCATATTGAAGACATCTGAGATATTATCAACACGCAAAATACCAGAGCGTCGGAAAGCTGCATTTAGTACTTCATCACTACCTGTTAATGACCCTGTATGAGATGATGCCGCCGCGCCACCTTCTTCGGTACTACCAGCTTTAATGACGATAATTGGTTTCTTCTGAGCAACTTCTCTCGCAGCCGATAAGAAACTACGGGCATCACCGACACTTTCCATGTAGATGACAATACTGCTTGTATGTGGGTCATCCCCAAGATAGTAGATTAAATCTCCCCAACCGACATCCAGCATTGAACCAATCGAAATAAAGGCACTAAAGCCAACGTTTTCTTCATAACTCCAATCCAGAACGGCAGTACAAATCGCTCCAGATTGACTAATAAACGCCACATTACCAGGAGTTGCCATACCGCCAGCGAAAGTTGAATTCATGCCGAAGAATGGCACCATAACACCTAAGCAATTAGGACCAATAATCCGCATCTTGCCACGCGCAATCTCCATAATGCGACGCTCTAACTCAACACCCTCTTCACCAATTTCTTTAAAGCCTGCTGAGATGATGATACACCCCTCAACACCTTTATCGACACATTCTTGCACGACCATTGGCACGATTTTTGCAGGGGTCACAATCACGGCGAGGTCAATTGCAACAGGGATGTCGGTGACAGACTTATAAGCCTGAATACCGAGTACATTCGGGCGTTTAGGATTAACAGGGAAAACTGTTCCGCCAAATGGATTGGTAATCAAATTCTTGAGAATAGTGCGTCCGACACTACCTTCTTTCTCCGTTGCACCAATCACAGCAACATTGTTGGGCTTAAATATCTTATCGAGCGATGGGAGTCTGACTCGTTCAGGAGCATTCGTTTCGACAGCCATTACGTTCCTTCCAGCTAAAATTAGATATCAACATATAACAGTGTACAGTATAGCAGGGCGATATTAAAGCAATATCAACTATTTGCGATTACTAGCTGAGTCATGCCATAATTGAATACAAATTTAATTAATATTTTGAGGATATTTTCTTATGTTAATGGAAAGAACGATTTTTGAGTCTGAACATCAGATGTTTCGCACGGCGTTTCGTAAGTTTGTTGAGCAAGAAGTCGCTCCTCATCATGAAGAATGGGAAAAAGCAGGGATTGTTCCGCGAGATTTGTGGCAAAAAGCAGGGGAGTTCGGCTACTTAGGAATGGATGTGCCAGAAGAATATGGTGGCGGTGGCATCAAAGATTTTCGTTACAATACCATCATCACAGAAGAATTGATGCGTATTGGCGCAAGTGGTCCTGGATTTGGTCTCCATAACGATATTGTGATTCCCTACATCCTAGAATATGGCTCGGATGAACAAAAAGCGCGATGGTTGCCTAAAATGGTTAGTGGAGAACTTATTACAGCCATCGCAATGACCGAACCCAGCACAGGTAGCGACCTCGCTAGTGTGCGAACAACAGCGATGCGTGATACTGAAAACGGACACTACACAGTCAATGGTAGCAAGACATTTATCACCAATGGCATCAACAGTGATTTTGTGCTGACTGTCGTAAAAACTGACCCAGAACAACGCCATTCAGGGATTAGCTTGATTGCCATTGAACGTGATATGGAAGGCTTCACACGCGGACGCAATCTCGAAAAGATTGGTCTTAAAGCGCAAGATACTGCTGAACTATTTTTTGATAATGTTTGTGTACCCGTTGAAAATATCTTAGGTGATGAAGGACGTGGATTCTACTACCTAATGGAGCAATTGCCTCAAGAACGTCTTTCAATTGCTGTCAGTGCGGTGGCAGGTGCAAGAACAGCTCTCAATTGGACAATCGACTATGCTAAAGAACGTGAAGCCTTTGGTCGTCTAATTGGTAAATTCCAGAATAGTCGTTTCAAACTCGCAGAGATGGAAACTGAAATTACGATTGCTCAAGTTTTTGTTGACCACTGCATTATATTACTCAATCAAGGCGAATTGACGACTGAGCAAGCATCTATGGCAAAATGGTGGACAACAGAACTCCAAAGTAAGGTTGCTGACCAATGTGTACAATTACATGGTGGCTATGGCTATATGCTCGAATATCCGATTAGTCGGGCTTGGATGGACGCGCGTGTGCAATCAATTTATGGAGGAACTAATGAAATCATGAAGGAAATTATTGGGCGTTCAATGGGCTTTTAACCATTTCGTAGGTGCGGTCTGGATTAAAGAGAGCGCACCTATTCAGTCTGCATAATCATCTTCCAATTCTGCTTCAAATTGACGACTACGCCACCAGCTAATTCCCATGAAAATGCTG
>JBCCSC010000003.1:0-210592 GCA_039200705.1 Chloroflexota bacterium | reverse complement strand
TTCAAAACCATCCTCTACACTCAAATGGGAAACCCACTAAAAGGGGTTCAAAAAGAGTGCCTTTAGTGCACTTCCTAAGACGAACTAGCCATATGTTTTGAACATATGGCACTTAAATGGGTACCAATGTATAGAATGCTATTATTTCACCTTTTTGATGAAATTTTCGAGGGCTGATAAATGCTGGCTGACGGTTGTATTGCCTCCGTGCATAGTGAGGATACTCGCATGGGTTGCGCCGAGGGCTTGCCATTGATGCACATAATCAAGGTGTTCGCTCTCATCTATGCGATAGAGAGGGATGAAGGGGTCAATGCCAAAATTAGCAGGGTCGCGCCCTTCTTCTTCTAGGAAACGATGCAATTTTTCGAGACGTGGCTTGGCGCGGTCAAAGCCCATGCCCCCAGGCATCCAGCCATCGCCTAATTTTGCCATACGCTTGAGAACAGCATCGGCACCACCGCCGAACCAAACAGGAATCGGGCGTTGAATCGGTAGCGGATTGATGCCGACATCATCTAAATGATGAAATTCGCCTTCAAATGTCACGAGTTCGTTTTGCCAGAGTAATTTTAACACTTCGACTTGTTCGGCAGAGCGTCGTCCACGCGTGCTGAAATCTTCGCCCATGCCTTCGAGTTCAACTTGATTCCAACCGACGCCAATGCCGAGTCGCATCCGTCCGCCACTGAATAAATCGATTTGGGCGGCTTGTTTGGCAACGAGAGCAGTCTGGCGTTGAGGCAAAATGACAATACCTGTCGCAAATTCGAGTTGGGTGGTGATGGCACTGGCATAACTGAACAGCGAAAATATCTCATGGAATTGCGTTTCGTAGGTATAAGGACCTTTCCACTCAGTGTCTCGCTCTGGGTTTGCGCCGAGGACATGGTCATATGCGAGCACAAAATCGTAGCCCATCGCCTCGACTTCGATCATGAAAGTGCGGATATTATCGACATCCGACGAGACTTCGTATTGTGGGAAAATTGCACCGTATTTCATTGAGTTTCCTTTGATAAAGAAAAGTTATTCGTTGTTATTACACAAGCAATTTAATTTTCGTAGTTTCTTGTTGGCGGACAAGGCATGCCTTGTCCCTACGACCCTTGATTTTATTGAGTTTGTGTAGGGTTGAGGCATGCCTCAACCGTTTATATTTTCGCATCAAATTTTGTGGGCGTGTAATTTTGAGTATGCTTTACTGATTTAAACGCATGTCTGTAAATTTTACCGTTATAGACAATCGCCTTTAATCAAATTCTTTCATGACTTTGGCGTAGGCTTCGTTGATGCGTCTCATGCGTGTATCGGCTTCAGCAGTGGCATTGACATCAGGATGATACAAGCGTGCTAATGTGCGATAGGCGAGTTTGATAGCAGTGGCATCAGCAAAGCGAGGCACGCCAAGCACATCGAAATACGCCAGCAAGGGGTCGGTCTCTGTGCCAATATCCGTCGAGGCATAATGACGATAGCCCTGCGCTTCAAAATCGAAGCCCGCAACATACCATTCGCCAGGCATGTAGGGATTGAGTGTGTTTATCTTGCGTCCGCCGATTGAGCCATAATTGACAATCGTGCCATAGCGAATCTTGCGTTTGAGGGTGCGTCCTTGCATATGCACAGGGAAGAAGAAAGCATCGCGCCCAGCGACTTCGTAGCCATAGATTTTATCGCCATGCAATGTGACGAGAACTTGCATCCAATCATCAAGACGATAGGTATCGCCATCTTGAGGTAAGAAGACAGGTGCCCATAAAAGCATTAGTGTATATACGCCGTTGCGCGTGTTGGCTTCGTAATAGTGGCGCACATCACTGATGCTCATGGAACGTTCAATCAGCAAAATCATCACTTG
Source organism: Chloroflexota bacterium (assembly GCA_039200705.1). Taxonomy (GTDB): domain Bacteria; phylum Chloroflexota; class Anaerolineae; order Aggregatilineales; family Phototrophicaceae; genus JAUZRW01. The sequence goes on along the minus strand of JBCCSC010000003.1, from coordinate 208,731 downwards.
CTGACCTGTGTTTAAATCAATTTGGATGATGTCGCCATCATCACGGATATTATCGACAGCACGCGCATAGTCCAAACGGCTGACGAGATATTGGCTGGCATAGATGGTTTCAAAACGCATGAGTTGTTACTTACACAGTGGTCTAGTGAAGGCTTATTTTAACAATGAAGCGGTTCGCTGTCATTAGGAATTAGGCCTACTAATCCAGTAGGCGGACAGCGTGTATGTTACCCGACGTAGGGTTTATAGAAAGCGCATCTGGCTAAAACCAGATGCTAGCATAATCACATCGTCTGAAGCCGACAGAAAATATTGATTGCCGACTTTAGTCGGTGTGAGTGACCTAGCCTTCGGGTTTATCCGAAGGCGAACCAACAAAATCCGTAAAACTGTGTGTCATATCAAATACTGATAACCCCATATCGGACAGCATGTATCACGTCCGCAAAGCTAAGGCAACGGTAAGGGTTCAACAGGCACTTGAATTTCGGTAATCATATCGCGTCCATCTAAGTGTGTTGCCATCTGTAGGCACAATTCACGATGAGTACCATTGAGCCGATAACTATTGATGGCTGACCAACGAGTAATTTCGGCATAGCCACGATGAATGGTTTCTAATGCGCCTGTGACTACCGTTGTTGCCATTTTATCGTGAGCAGGGAGTTGGCTCGGATTAAGCATCACATCATCGGATAGTGCAAGTGGTTTATCTTGAGGCTTGTTGACGAACACACCGAATTCAAGGTCGAGGTCATGGAGGGTATCGGTATCACTGCGACAGATACAGTAGAAGCGTCCACTGGCGAATCGACGTGGCATGAGTGTTTGCACCCGTGTATAGAAATCAACAGCCGTTGCGAAATCTGCCATTGTGCGACGCACACTGAGAGCATGAATGTCAGGGACTTGCTTGATGATGACATTTGGTGGGGTATTGGTTTCATCATTGTGGATTGCTTCCAAGCGTGCTTCAATCTCGCGGATGCGCCGTTGTTCAGCAATCATTTGTTGCTCAATTTCCGCTTTGCGAAGACGCAACATGCCTTCGAGTTCCTCGCTAGAAATATCATCCGCGATGGTGCGCTGAATTTGATTGAGTGTGAGTCCGAGTTCTTTGAGTGCCAAAATCCGATTAAGCTGGGTCATCTGCTTGGCGGTGTAATAGCGATAGCCTGACGATGGGTCAATTTGAATTGGCTTGAACAAATCAATTTCGTCGTAGTAGCGCAATAATCGCTTAGAGACATGCGCGAGATGGGCAAATTCACCAACGGTATACATAAAATTATTCCTCTTAGCTTGCCTTATGATACCGTTCTTGTGCTTGTGTCACCAAGCGTGAGGATAAATCGAGTGTCCATTGTTCGATGGCATCCCAATCTCGATAATCACCTTCCTTGAATAGACCCAATGTTGTCACTGTGCTGAATATGATGCGAGGCATCAATGATAGCTTGCTCAAATCTAGTACACCAGCAAATAAGCCTTCGCTGATGGTTGGCACGAGGGCACGAATCGGTGATAGATAATTCGATGCAGTGACGATAGCTTTTTCACGTCGTTTTGGATTTTGACTTGCCATCGCTAAACAGACTACGAAGGGTGCAAATGCCTTTTGTGACAAGGTTGCTTGATGACGCTCTACAAATTGAGTCGCTTCGGGTAGCCATTTGTCATAGCGGATGGCACTACCTGCAATCACGGCATCATATGCTGAAAGGTCGTGTACATCTTGCATCGCTTGGAGTGTGACTGCAAAATTTTGTGCTTGTAATGTGCGTGCTATCGCTTCTGCAATGCCTTGAGTTGAGCCTGCGCGTGTGGCATAGGTGACCAGTATCTTGTTTACCATGTGTATTTTCCTCCTGCCTTGTTCGTTGTATACACCTATCCTACAGCTTGACGTAACGTGAAGCTCAAGAGGCAATTTTGAATTTGCTATGTTTGATAATGATTAATCATGGCCTGTGTGGTGGCATCAACCGTGCCGAGATGCTCAATGGATGCAATGGCTGTTGCCAAGCGGTCGGCAGGGTGTGTGTAACCCAAATGACGAAGTAACATTACCAAACACAAAAATGCTGCGCGTGGGTCAGCGATACCTTGCCCTGCGATGTCAGGGGCACTGCCATGCACAGGTTCAAAAAGGGCATATTTCTCGCCAATGTTGGCGGATGGCGCGAGACCTGGTCCACCTGTTAACCCTGCCGCGAGGTCGCTCAGAATATCGCCGAAGAGATTGCTGGTGACGATGACATCATATTGCGTGGCATCCATTGCCATTTTCATCGCACACGCATCGACAAGTTGTTCTGTGACCGTTAGATCTGGATAGTCACGGGCAACATCAAAAGCGACACGCCTGAACAAACCGCCTGTTTCTTTGAGGACATTGGCTTTGTGCACAATGGTCAAGTGCTGGCGACGCTTCATCGCTTGTTGACAGGCAACGTCTACAATGCGACGAGTCGCAAACTCAGTGATGACTTGTTCGGCAATCGCAGTTTTGCCATCATCTTCTAAACGTTCGCGCCGACTGTACAAGCCTTCAGTATTTTCGCGGACAATCAGCATATCGATAGTATCCGTTTTGGCAGGGCGCAGATTAGCATACAAGCCGAGTTGCGTGCGTAAGGCTAAAATGGGACTGCTGTATCCCTCAACTTTGGTCATGGGGGATTGGGTTGCGCCGAATAAGATAGCATCACTGGCTTGGCATTGAGCGAGAGTCGCATTAGGGAGGGCTGTGCCACTTGCTTCAAACGTGCCGAAACCTGCTTCTGCCCATGTGACCGTGATGGGTAGGGCGAGTGATTCCAAAACACGAATGGTCGCTGGAATGACTTCCTTGCCGATGCCATCTCCTGAAATGGCTGTGATGTGGTGTTGCATGGTTATCCTTTCACGAAATACTTAGGAGTCTTAAGTATTTTACTTAGACTCAGCCACTACTATGCTTGCAAACAGTCATATTTTCTATGGAGTGTATTAATGAAAAATACAACAATCTTGAAGATTATCAACATCGTGGCATTTGTGTTGGTGTTGGTTGCCAACTGGGGTGCTAACACTGAATTTGTGCCGAACACAGTGGGTGACTTGGGTGAAAGTCGTGCGATTTTCTTCTTACCTGCGGGCTATGTCTTTGCTATTTGGGGTGTTATTTACAGTGGTTTGCTGGCGTATGTCATTTACCAAGCGTTGCCATCTAAACGTGAAAATGGTGTTGTCGAAAAGATTGGCTGGTGGTTTGTCATCAACAGCGCAGCAAACATTTCATGGTTGATTTTGTTTGTCTACAATCAAATTTGGTTGAGTACGGTGGCGATGCTGGTCTTGTTGTTATCCTTAGTGGTCATCACGCGTAATCTTGGCGTTGGTAAGAGCAATGTCTCATGGGCGGAACGTCTCGCGGTGCATGTGCCATTTAGCATCTATCTCGGATGGATTAGTGTTGCAACAGTCGCGAACTTTAGCACGGCACTCTTCGATAATGGCTTCGTGACCAGTTTCCTCGGCATTGATGCTGCCTTGTGGGCGAGTGTGATGATGGTTGTGGCATCGGTACTTGCTTTTGCGATGTTGTATTTCCGTCGTGATATTGCTTATGCCTTAGTGATTGTCTGGGCGACTTATGGTATCAACGCACGGTCTTTCGAGACAGATTTATACAGCGTGGTTTCCTCATTGGATGCTGGCTTGGTCAATACAACCGCGCTGGCGATTGCGGTCATTGTGGGTATCGGCGCAGTGATTGCACTCGGTGCAACAGTCCTGCGTGGTCAGCAAGCATCGGTTGCGATATCGTAACTTTAACTTGAATTTTGCGTAAGAAATTCACTGCAATGCGAGCGAATAAGCTGGTTAAAACTACTCAGTGGGTTGACCTGACCCCCAACGTTATGTCCAAAACAGCATCTTCGTACCCTTGCTCTCGCGGATGGTTCAAAACCATCCGCTACTCAAAATAGGAAACACACTAAAAAGGGTTCAAAAGCAGTGGCTTTAGTGTACTTCCCAAGACAAGCTAGCCATATGTTTTGAATATATGGCACGAGACACGAGTAAACTCAAGGGTCGGAAGGCCTCTAAACTGGACACAAGGTACGGGTCTCAAATAGCCTCAACACACAGGTCGTCCCGTCCCTTATGATAAATCGTTGAAATTAATCCACCCAGCCGAGACCGATTCTGCCACGCTCAATATCGACGGAGAGAATTTCTACATCCAGCACATCACCGAGGCTGACCTCTGTGCCACGCGGAATTTTGCTGATGTGCAATAAGCCATCTTGTTTAACGCCAATATCCACAAATGCCCCAAAATCAACGACATTGCGAACAGTTCCCTTAAGAACCATCCCCATTTTGAGGTCGTCCATACTGAGGACATCGCTTCTCAATAAGGGTGGGTCAACATCCTCGCGTGGGTCTCGTCCTGGGCGCACCAATTGCTCTAAAATATCGGTGAGTGTCAATTCCCCTGCGTTGAGGTCATTGGCAAGCTGACTAACGGTGCTTTGTGCAGTGAGTTGGGTGATAGCACGTTCTTTTTCGGTGGATGGCGCATCGGCTTTGATACCCATTTCTGAGAGAATCGCTTCGGCAATGTGATAACTTTCAGGATGAATAGCACTCTCATCGAGTGGATTTTTACCATCACGTACACGCAAGAACCCTGCTGATTGTTCAAATGATTTTTCACCCATACCAGAGACAGTCATCAGGGCGTGACGACTGTTAAATGCCCCTTTGCTATTGCGATGTTTGACGATATTGCTAGCTAATTTTTTGCCGACTCCAGCCACATATTGCAGAAGGGCAGGTGAAGCTGTGTTAACATCAACCCCCACTTGATTGACGACACTTTCGACGACGTTATCAAGTGTGCTGGAAAGGGCTGTTTGGTTGACATCATGCTGATATAAGCCAACACCGATGCTCTTAGGGTCAATCTTCACCAATTCAGCGAGTGGGTCTTGGATGCGTCGTGCAATGCTGACTGCGCCTCGAATGCTGACATCTAAATCAGACAATTCTTCGCGTGCTAAGGGACTTGCACTGTAGACACTCGCACCTGCTTCGTTGACAATGGCATACTGTACGCCTTTCAGGTCGCGCGTAATTTCTGCGATGAGTTGTTCGGTTTCGCGTGAGGCTGTTCCGTTACCAATGGCGATGAGTGTCACTCGATGCTGATAAATGAGTTCGATGAGGTCATCTTTGGCATCGCGCCAGTGATTTTGTGGTGAATGGGGGTAAATTGTCGCTATATCAAGGACTTTGCCTCGATTATCAATGATAGCGATTTTGCATCCTGTACGGTAGGCAGGGTCAACGCCCATCACGATTTGCCCCTGTAACGGCGGTTGTTGGAGTAGATTGCGTAAATTATCAGCAAAGACAGTGATAGCGTGGTTTTCAGCAATTTCGGTCAGATGCCGACGCACATCGCGTTCAATAGCTGGCAGTAACAGACGTTTCGCCCCGTCATTGATGGCTTCGGTGAGATGCTCATACCAATCTGACCGTCGGTTCGGACGATATGTATCGTAGATAGGGTCGCGCCAATCACGTTCGGAAATATCGACTTTGACGCGCAAGACTTTCTCGTTTTCGCCTCGATTGATTGCCAATGTTTGATGCGGTTTGATATAGCTCACACGCTGATTGAAATAATAATAAGTTTTGAAAATGTGCTTGGGGTCGTCAGCATCTTTGATTTGAGTGCTGATGAGTGTGCCATATTGCAGAGCTTTCTCGCGGACAGTCCCACGCACATCAGGGTCATCAGTGATGACTTCTGCGACAATATCGCGTGCGCCTTGTAGAGCATCCTCAACTGTGGGGACATCATCTGTCAAAAATTCGCGTGCCAATTGCTTCGGCGTTTGTCCTGATTGGGCTTGTCGTAGGATGTTATTGGCAAGAGCTTCGAGTCCACGTTCACGGGCGGTTTGGGCGCGTGTGCGTCGCTTAGGCTTATATGGCTGATAGAGGTCTTCAAGTTCGGTCAGCGACTCAGCTTCTTCGATACGGGCTTCGAGGTCAGGTGTGAGTTTATCTTGCTCTTTGATGGAATTGATAATCGTATCGCGTCGGTCATCGACTTGACGAAACCGCGTGACATTATCCTCAATTTCGCGGATTTGATATTCATCTAAGTTGAAGGTTTGCTCTTTGCGATAGCGTGCGATGAAGGGCACAGTGTTGCCATCATCCAACAGGGTAATTGTGGAAGATACTTGCTTGGGTGATACGCCTAATAATTTGGCAATTTTTGCATCGTAGTTGCGTTTCATGATGTGCCTTGATAGTTATTTTAGTGGTATGTTCGATAAACTATTGTAAGGGACGACCTGTGTGTTGTCCCGAATGGGCGCAGACATAGCTACGCCCCTACGACAAAATATTGTAAAGCGGAAGTCTTGAGTGATTGTAGTCAGAACATGCGTGCGTGGGTAGGATGGATTCTTCGTTGATGTGGATAGTCTATAGTCCTAATTCGATTGACTCGTAATAATATTTGTAATATTGTATTTGTAAGGGACACCTCGTCTATCAGGCATATCACATATTATAAAGGTAGGCTATGACAAAAAGATCTTATTTCTGGTCAGCATTATTGTTGCTTGTATGGGTTTCTATAGCAAGTGCACAGAGTCTCGTTGACGATGTTTGCGCGACATTCGTCAATGATGTTCTCAATTCAGTGGATGACGTCTGTGAAGAACTTGACGGGGGCAATGCCTGTTATGTGCAATCCCCTGTAAGTTATGTCGCGCAAGAGGGTGCAGACTTCACTTTCGATGCGCCGAGTGACATTGCGCCATTAGATGGCTTTGTCAGTATCAATACAGGCACATATGATGCAACTGAAAATGAATGGGGCGTGGTTGTGCTAGCGTATCCGAGTGATGAACCTGAATCACAATTGGATGACCCACTTGATAGTGGCTTAGTGCGCTATCTGATGATGGGTGATGTCACTGTGACGGATACATCAGACGAAACAGGCTTAGACCCAATGCAATCATTCACGGTTAGCACAGGGGAGGATGAACAGTGTAACGGTGCACCCAATAGTCTGCTGATGCAAACACCAAGAGGTGTAATTTTTGATGTGACAGTTAATGGGGCGGACATCACAATGCAACCTCAAACCACAGTTGTGATTGAAGCTCAGCCGAATCAGAATATGTCTGTGATTGTCATAACAGGAGAAGTCAGTGTCACTGCTGAAGAAACGACCTACGTCGTATTGGGTGGTGAACAAATCTTGCTTATTTTGGGTGGTGAGACAGGCTTAATTGTGATTTCTCCGCCGACAGCCCCAGAGGTTTTCGACACTATTATCATTCAGTTCATTCCTATTCGCTTACTGACTCAAGTTATCGAAATTTCATCAGCTAATCGTTGGACAGGCACAGGTGTTATGCTGGAAGAAGGTGAAACCTACAGTATCATCGGCACAGAGTTTGTCAAAACAATTGATTACATGCCTTGGACAGGTCCTGCGGGACATTCTAGCAGTGATTGTAGTGCAGCAGGGCGTGACGATTGGGATTGCCAATGCCGTAGCTCTGCCGAGTGGGGAACATGCACCATTGATGAAGTCAATTCGATGCTATTAGTGGGTCGTGTCGGCGAAGAAGGGACACCGTTCGTGATTGGTGCAGGTGGAACATTCACTGCCTCTAGTAGTGGTGAACTCTTTTTGGGTGCGAATGACAATACCTTCAGTGATAATGTTGGGTCATATTTTGTGATTGTCAGTGCTGGTAGTGCAGATGATGAAGAGTAGCTAGTCTGTCTGATAAACTATTATGGGGACGACCTGTGTGTTGAGTCTATTTGGGATAACCCCCTACCTTGTATCCATTTTAGACACCCCCGACCCTTTAGTTTACTCATGTCTCGTGCCATATGTTCAAAACATATGGCTAGTTCGTCTTGGGAAGTGCACTAAAGGCACTGATTTTGAACCCCTTTCAGTGGGTTTCCCATTTTGAACTTAGCGGATGGTTTTGAACCATCTGTGAGAGCAAGGGTACGGGTATGCTGGTTTGGACATTGGGTCGCGGGTCAACCCCTTTGGACTCAACATGTGTGTCGTCCCGAAAGAGCGCATACATCGTTACGCCCCTACGACAAAATATTTACAGGATGAAGCACTCAGTTAGAGTTTTAGCTTACACATCATTATGAGGGACACTGTTAGGTGTCTCTTTTTGCTGTGGGGTAGGTATCTCCAAAATATGATTGATGAATTAAAACTGTGTATCAACCATTTCCTAAAATGAAGATAGCTATAATATTAGGCAATGTGCTATTAGAAACGCGATGAGGGGCTAGAATGTCGATTCATATTCGACTAGAGATAAAAGATGATATTGAAGCATATGAATATCGTTTGCAAGAACAAGATAATGCTACGCTTGATGATACCTCTGTTCAGACAGACTCACCGCCGCCTTTTGTGATGGTTGAATTGGTGAAGCGTGTAACACTAGGACGTGGCGAAGATGAACCGCGCACCATCCACAGTGTTGAGTCACAATCGGAGGCTGACTCGCAGCAGCAGTTAGCGGATGTGATGGATGCTCATGTTGACCTTGCGCCGTATCACGCACATAACCGAGGGGTATCGCGCAAACATGCCCGTCTGACACTGGATGATACAAGTATTTCGGTCACTGACTTGGGTAGTACCAACGGCACGTATATCAACAATGAACGCCTACATCCGAATAGGGATTATGTGATTACGGCTGGTGATGAATTACGCCTTGGCTTTATGACTCTGTTGCTGACCGTTTTGTAATTAGTCTGAATCATGTAACTGTGAGATACATTGCTTGACGCAGAGCCATTAGGGGAAATGGTGTGAACAGTCTCAGATGAGAATGATTGTTGAATTTCTCATATCTTCCAATCTTTCACTCTTTGAGGCTTTGCGTTAAGGTTTTTGGAGTTTGTGTTTGCTATGCAACTACGACAAATTATTTCTGGTACATTATGAGGAGAAAACAATGCTTATCACCACAACCAACAGTTTAGAAGGTCGCAAAATCAAAAAGTATCTCGGTATTGTCAGTGGCGAGACGATTATCGGTGCGAATATCGTGCGTGATTTTATGGCGGGTATCACTGATATTGTCGGTGGACGCTCAGGCGCATATGAGAAGTCACTGCAAGAAGCAAAAGAGACCGCGCTTCGTGAATTAGAAGAAGAAGCGGAAAAAATGGGCGCAAATGCTGTCATCGGTGTTGACCTTGATTATGAGACAATCGGCGCAAATGGTAGTATGCTGATGGTTTCTGCTAGTGGCACAGCCGTCATCGTCGATTACACCGAGTAAAGTGTTCAAATAGCAGGCGCATGTATCCCATACTTTGAGAGGCTAGACACATCTGCGCTAGCCCCTGCCTGCTATAGTCATTCTTGATTTTTCATGGATAAACTCTGTTGCTGATAAATAATGAGTTCAATATTATCGATTTCTTGGTGTTCAATGTGTTGATTGATTTGCATTTCCATTTGGTTCTGTTGACGGGGCAGTGGTCTTTGTTGTCGTGTTATTTATCAACGCTGATAAACCTGTCATACTCGCAATTAATGCGCTCATCTGGAACAAAGACTTGGAAAAATCTGCCTTCTTTGGACTGTTTGCCTCGTGCTCAGATGCTTTTTGGTGTAATTGATTAACTACTACAAGGTCTTCTGATGATTCTGCCAAAAGATTTAAATAGATAAACTGAAGCATAGAATTTGCTCAAACCCTAGCCACCTGACTAGGTAAAATATACCCACCTAGCAGACGACACACCCATCCCAAACATCTATCATAGGATTATATGAACCATGCGACTGTGATTCGCCTCATGCAATCCCTAGAGATAATTTCGTGATAGGTATTATCTCTTTGGTAAACGTTTCCCCCATAATATTGGCTAAGTGGTCGAAACATAGTTTGTGTGGTTCAGATATTTCAAAATCAGTTTTTGGTGCTTAGTACTTGGTTTTTAGCAAAAATATAAACGCTTGAGACAGGTTTCAACCCTACGCAAAATCCTATAAAAATAAGGTTTTACGTAGGGGAGGGTCTCCGTTCCCTCCCGACGATGACCACAAAAATCAAGTTGATTATATATTATAGACACTTCTATGGACGGGCATCGCTCGTCCCTTATCGTTTTCAGGGCTAAGTTACAAAATACAAACAGTCTATCATCACAGAAGATACAAACTTGTACTACAGTTAAGGGGAATTTTTACACGATGAGATTAAAGAGCACAATGATGTTACAAGATGTGCGAATACTATTAATTGATGACATCCAAACACAATTTTATTTAGTCGAAGGCTTATTGCTGCAAGCGATTGGCTCACGCTTTATCTTAGACTGGGTCACAACTCCTCAAGCCAGCCTTGAGATGCTCAACGAACATGACTACGACGTTATCTTGTTAGATTATGATTTAGGTCAATATACAGCAGTTGATTTCTTAAAATTATTCGCAGAACATGACTTCACTATCCCTGTCATTGTCCTGACCAGTCATAATCGCATGGATGTTGATTTAGCTGTGATGCACGCTGGCGCAACCGATTTCATCAGCAAAACACAACTCAATGCCGAAATCTTAGAGCGTACCGTTCGCTATACCCTTGAACGTGCCCGTTATATGAATGCCATTCGTGAAAGCGAAGTGCGTTTTCGAGCAATGGTCGAAAAAGGCTCAGATTTAATCTTAGAGTTGGATGGCAACGGTACAATTGTCTATATCAGTCCCTCGTGCTGGCACTTACTGGGCTACACTGAAGATGAAATGACACGCACCCTACTAACCGATTATATCCACCCTGATGATTTGCCCCAATTTGCCAGTTTACTCGAAACACTCATCCGCCAAACCAATAGCCCTGCTGGACAAAATTTTCAATTACACAATGCTTCAGGCAATTATGTGTGGTTTGAATTCAATGCGACCAATCACCTCAAGACAGATGGTGTCAATGCGCTAATTATCAGTGGGCGCGATGTGACCGAACAACGCAAACGCCTCCAAGTTGAACAGAGTCAGCGCAAAACTGCCGAAGCTCTATTGGATACGTCGATTGCGCTCAATAGCACCCTCGATTTTGATGATGTTATCGAACGAATGCTAGAAAATATCGGCTCAATTATTCCACATCAAAGTGCCAATGTAATGCTCATTGACGAGAATAATCGCACCTACACCAAAGCCACCAAAGGCTATGACACCTATGACTATGAACTTGACCCCATGCAATTTGTCATTCAAGTAGACGAAATGCCCACAATGAGTCAAATCGTCGAAACGAAAACCCCCCTCCTCATCAATGACACTGCCGAGAGTGCCATCTGGCGTAGTGTCAATCAGGAGATGCAATATCGTTCATATTTGGGTGCGCCTATCCTAGAAGATGATATTGTGATTGGTTTCATCAATTTAGAGAGTCTGCATCCGCACCAATTTAATGATAACCATGTCGAATATCTGCAATTGTTCGCGTTTTTAGCATCTTTGGCGATTTCCAATGCGCGTGCTTATGACGAAGCCCAACAACTCGCTATCGTCGAAGAACGTCAACGCCTCGCCCGTGAATTGCATGATGCTGTCAGCCAAACACTGTTTTCATCAAGTGTGATTGCCGATTCTCTAAGCAAATCCGATTTTGATGATGTTGAGCACATCCGAGAAGGCTTAGAACGATTGACACAACTGAATCGCGGAGCATTAGCCGAGATGCGTGCCCTCTTAGTGGAATTACGTCCGAAAGCCATCACCGATTCCCCTCTCAGTGAACTCATCAAGAGCCTCACAGATAGTTTACAGGGACGGGGCAATGTGCAAATTGAACTGAAATTATCTGATGCACCGATTATCTTCCCACCCAAAGTCCAATTGAATTTATATCGCTTAGCACAAGAAATTTTTAACAATATCTACAAACATGCTCAAGCCGAAACGGTTCATATCGATATGCGTCAACAAATTGACCAAGTGGAGATTGTCATTGCAGATGATGGCATCGGCTTTGACCTCAATAATATCCCTGCCAATCATCATGGAATTCGTATTATGCACGAACGGGTTCAAGCGATTGGCGCAAGCCTTGATATTGACACTACGCCGAACGAAGGTACATTTATTCACATCCACTGGAAAGCCAATCCACAAGGAGCAATTCGATGACTGATAAAATCCGCGTTGTCCTCGTTGATGACCACGATGTTGTTCGCCAAGGCTTCAAATACTTCATTGATGCCATCGACGAATTAGAATTGGTCGGTGAAGCCTCCAATGGTGAAGAAGCCGTGCGGGTTGCCAATGAACTCAAACCCGATGTAATTCTGATGGATATGGTCATGCCCAAAATGACAGGCATTCAAGCCATTGAAGCTATCAAGCGCGACCATGATGCTATTAAAATTATCGCTCTCACCAGCTTTGTCGATGATGAAGATTTAGTGCATCAAGCATTGGGGGCAGGGGCATCAGGCTATTTTTACAAAAATGTGACCGTTGATGAACTCGCTGATGCTGTGCGTAAAGTCCATGCGGGTGATATGGCAATGACATCCGATGTCACCCGCATCCTTATCAAAGCCAGTGCCACCCCACAAGAGCCAAAAATTAGCTTCACCGAACGCGAGACCGATGTTATCCGTTTGATGATTGATGGCTTGAACAACCGCGAAATCGGCGAAAACTTATTCATCAGCCGTGCCACCGTCAAATTTCATGTCAGCAGTGTTTTGAGTAAACTCAATGTCGATAACCGTACCGAAGCTGTCGCTGTCATCATCCAAAATGATTTACTGGAAACCTAACATAAGTCTGTGAATCAATTACGGTCTTGGTATCTATCCGTAAATTCAAATAATCTTGCTTCGTTTATCAGGACATTCCGTTGGATGTCCCTACGAAACACTGTAGGGACGCGCAACGGCGCGTCTTAAAGCATAAACATCAGCGTTTTGTCGCTTGCTGATAAACTCGCCAATGAAGCCTTAAATATCAGCGATTGGCAATTCAAGAAATAATTAGGCAACACTATCTTGATTGATTTGGCACGCTAAACCACAGAAGGGAGGAGTCCATATCTTCCCTAACGGATTTTAGTCTCGCAAACACCACATTCTTTTTCACTGCAATGTTTTGGCATCCAACTAGCTTTGTACCTATTGTTCAGACGACAATAAAAATCAATCAGGTGTCCATAGATAGTAATGAACTTAATTTATCCCTGTTTATCTTGGCGTTCTCAGCGTTTTGGCGGTTTAACTTAAATCCCGAACATATGACCGCTCATATGCACAACATCTCCCAGACAAAATATGCTATCTTCAACACATGCACCTTTAAAATCTATCGCCAAAATCGTGCCATAGTCTCAGCACTCAAAACACAAACCTCAGCACTTAGGGGTAACATTTGCAAACAAAGTCCCCTGTTACGCCCTGTTTAACAGGCAAACTTTTCTAACCATTTGCTTGATTTCTGCGGTATGATAAGGAGCATATTCAGTAAAAATAATGAGGGATGATGTCATGCGCCGTTGGAGTATACTACTAATTTTATCGTTACTATTCACAATGCCGATCCTTGCCCAAACCGACACCGATGATTGGACTGTTTGGGCATTTGAAGCCGACTCAGGACGTGCTTTTCATGTTACACAAGTCGGCGTGAGTCTCTACGATGTCATATTGCCTATCCCCGACACTTTCGTGACCGCCAGCTATGCCCCTAATATCTCTGTCTCACCTGATGGCACGCGCGTCGCCTATGGGGTCACAGGAGTCACAGCCGACAATGAACAAGTCAGTGCCTTCATCATCTACGATACGGCACTAGACCGCATCTTATCGACCTATGAGACACCTAACTACCCGATAGTCTCTTCGCTGACATTTAGCACCGTCGCATGGAATGATAGTGGCTCAGTGGTCGCCTTTGCTTATGCCTCTGGCACAGACGAAACCTCACAAGCATGGCGTATTATCATCCTCAATGCCACAGATGCTCGTATTGTCACTGAACTGGATAACACTGCCTCCTATTTTGCCGAACAAGAAGAACTCCTCGCACCCTTCTTACTGCCAATCTTGCAATTCTACAATGATGCCATTCTCGGCTTTAACTTGATTCCTTATCAAACTGCCGATTTCAGTGCTGAGTTGCTCAGTTACGAGTGGGATGTGGTCACAGGGCGCATCATCCAAACCAATCGTGCACCACGCATCACAGGTGATACCCTCGCGCAGACAGGCGAAACTATCTCACCAATTGTCGATGAACGGGTCAATTTCGATGCGGATTTCACCCCTTACACCAATGCCCTCCACATCTATCGCCCTGAAATTGGCGCACGCGCTCCATTTTTCGCCACACGGACCTATGATTTGCTCTCAGCACAATTTGTCCAAAATGGTGAACAAGTCGTTGCCTATGCCGAAGATTTACTGACCTTTGAGCGCACGCATCTTCTGATTAATCGTAATGGTGTTTTACAAGGCTTACCCACTCTGAATGCAGTCAATAATCGTCTGATTGGCACACCTGATGGCTTCGCTTATATGGCGGATAATCCGACCCCTGCCCTGCTACATGTCGATACCCGTGATAGTGCGCTTCCTCAACGTTTGCTCTGGAGTGCGCCTGATTTTTCACGATTTGTGCCGATGTGGGTCACACCACGTCCACAAGAAGATTACAATGCGTGGATTCAACTTGCGCCACCCATCTTCCCGACACAGTTGATTGTCCGCACAAATGACTCAGGTGGCATTGACCCTGATGCTGTACCAACGACTGCTGGTATCGGCGGTGGCTCAAGTGTGATTACTGTCGATAGCATTGCCATCATCAACACCACCAGTGGTGACCGCCTCAATATGCGAAATCAAGCAGGTTTAAGTGGCACAATTATTGCCCGCCTCGATAGTGGTACGCGCGTCGTCGTCACTGATGGACCTATCTCAGCCGATGGCTTCACATGGTGGGAGGTGCGCCTTTCCACAGGGCAGGTCGGTTGGGTTGTGGAACGTGCAGAAGGCGTGCAAACACTCGTCCCAGGTAATTGACACACATTTGCTATCATCTGAAATATCTAGCAAGCGATGAAGTGCTATAATGAGCATACGCGAGTGAATAGGTTGTGCTAGATGTTGAACGATGAACGCCTCAAAACACAATACAGCCGTTATGCAGCGATGTCGCGTCGTTTGCGTGCCGATGGTATCTATGAAGAAGCTCTAGATGCCCATCAACAATGTTTGCAGATTGCGCGTGACCTCAATGACGAAGTACGCATCGCATCCTGTTATTTTTGGATTGGCGAGTGTCTGTATCAGCTAGGGCGCAAAGAAGAAGCGATGATGATTCTCACACCGAATCTCAAGCAAACATCACACGGTAGCCCTGATGACCTCTATAATTCGATGACGAAGTACATCATCATTGCGCTAGATTTACCTAGTAAAAAGTCTCTTATTGAGGATGCGATTGCCCACGCCCGACAATATCTAGTTGATATCGGGCATTTGGAATGGCAACACAAAATTCTCTATCTGGAAGCCGAACTGTATCAGATGCAAGGCATTCGTGACCGTGCCCTCGACCTCGCTATCGAAGGCTGGGCAACATGGCGCGATGCCTATCCACTTTTTGTAGCAGATGCTCACTTATTCCAGATTGCGATGTTCCAAATTCGCCTCAAAAAAATTGAGGATGCCGAAAATACCCTCATCGAATGGGAAAATGATAAGCACAATTCGTTTCCATTGTATCGGCTGGCAGTGATGAATCGCACACGCTCGCACTTGCATCGGCTCAAAGGCAATTACCAGCAAGCGATGAACCATGCCCAGCAAGCTGTGTCGCTCACAGAACGAATGCAAACACCTGAGAGTCTCGCTACGATGAATAGCTCCAAGATGTGGGCAGCACTGTGCCTAAAAGATTTTGAGACAGCGAAAGCCTGCATTACAGTGATTCCACTATCCATTTTACGACGCAAAGCGGTTTTGATTGGCGATTATCATCTGACGTGGGCACGTCATCAACTAGGATTGCCTGTGATTGACCTTGCCTTCCATCAGCAATTTCCAGCATTGCCCCCTGTTGATGAACGCCCTGCCCTATCTGACTCTATCAAACGAGCACTCAATCGCGCACGGATGATGTACCAGATTGGGATGCACCAAGCCAAAAAATTCGATGATGCTTTCGACTGCACATGGCGACAAGACGAGATTAAGGTCTGCCTCAATCATATCCGCGAACTTGAGCAGTTCTGATTTTGCTGCTTTTGAAATTTACAAAATTGTAATAACCAGTTTCACTAAATCACGATTTGAGGTCTTAGAGGCGGACATCTCGTTGGATGTTCCATGCGTGTCAAGTTAAGTAATATCTTCATAGCGAGAGTACGAACACTATGGATAGCGACTTGGATGATGCCAGCAAGCGACCAGTAAGAGCCAATGAGGGATAGCAGTGATTTTTCAGTATAGTTGATGTGTATCAGCACAATAATAGTTGAGTGAATCTTATGAAAAAATCAAAGCAAAAATCGAAACCCAATCGATGGTCGCGCCTAAGAATAGGGATAAGCCTCGTTCTAACATTGTTGCTGGCTTATTTTGTTGTGTTGACGGTTGTAAATCTCTTGCCTTCAAGTGAGCTAGAGTCTGACCGTAATCGTTTGCGAGAACAAATTCTCGGTGATGACTTGCTCAAAGATGACCCCAGTGAAGAGAATTTATTGCAAGATGGTCTGCCATTTTATCTTGAATCGCTTGAGACGAATTTGACGACTCTGTGGACAGATGACTACACATCAGCAGGTGAACTGGCATTGCATTTGTTAGTCAATCAGGATGATGACGATAAAGCAGGAATTCTCACGCCTGTATCCCTTATTGAGGGCTTATCATATCAGTTATCCGCGCAAGTATTTTCACCTGATGGGGCAAGTGGGCAACTTATCTATCGTGTTTCGGATGCTGATGGTGAAGAAACGCTCTACGAATTAGGTATCCAATGCCAAGAAATTGATAACGATTGGCAAGAACTTGAGCTAAGTCTGTCAGCACCACCATACCTTGCTGACGAAGCAACATCAATGGAGGTTGGAGTCATTTTATGTCCACAATCGACTGACGTTGATGTGCGTTCGTTGTTTGTTGATAATCTCTCTTTGATTGTTGAGGAAAAGTGAACTTTATAGGTGCTCCCTGTGTCTATATTGCTGACGCTAACAATGGGAGCAAACGATGCTAAAACGCAAAAATGATGAAAAAATCAAACGGTCAGGTCGGCAATCGTGGCAGATGGTCGTGATTCTAGGGGGTGCTGGTGCATTGCTGACAATGATTATCGGCTTTTTCTGGTTGTTGACGACTGATTCGCAAGCACTCCAAGCCGATTTTGCTTATACGACGCGCTGTGGCATCCAATTTTATGATATGGACACTGAAACAGTTGTCGGGCAATTTCCAGGGGATGAGTGTTTATCAATACATCAATATGATTTCTCACCCGATGGTACGCGCGTGGTCTACACGAATGATATGGCACAAGTGACGATTGCCGATTTGAGCACAGGTGAGCAAGACATTATCCCGATAGATGAAGCATCAGCCGTGGCGTGGTCACCCGATGGTAGTCGCATTGCGATATGGAGTTATCTTTACTTACCATCAGGACAAACATTGGTGACCTATGATGTGGACAGTGGCGAAATCACTGACTATGGCACGTTCAGTGTGCGTTATACATCACTATCTTGGTCGCCGAATAGTCAAGAGGTGCTGTTTGCAATTGACCATTACGACGATGTGGAACTCGTACATTACAACCTGAGTACACAAGAATTGACCCAACTAACAGATGACGAGCATCTGAATCAATATCCTGTGTGGACTGGCACAACGGCGTTATTCTCGCGTTTGGATGCAACGACGATTCGAGATAGTTTGTGGCGCATCCACATTGCAACAGGGGAGCAAGAAAAGTTATTCGATGCACGCACTGTCCAAGCGAGTGTGTCACCATCAGGGGCATATGCCACGCTGATGATGACTAATGACGATGGTTACCCTGCGGTGTATCTGCTGGATTTAGAGACGCTAGAACAGCGACAAACCACGCCACATGAACCTGAGCCATATGTCACGCGCTGGTTACCAACAGCCGATTATGGTACCGAAAGCAATTAATTTGGCTTATCAGTGATTGCTGACAAGATATGATCTGTAAATAGTGTTTCACTTAAGAGGTGCATATCACGTTCACGGAAATTTTCACTGGTGATGACAACGACCATATTGTGCTCAGGTAAGATGTACACTTTGTTACCACCCATCCCCGACATATAAACTGTTGGATACGCTACACCATCAATAGTGTATGTCTTGCGTCAGAACAGATAGCCATAAGTCGTCTCATCATCAACGGCAACTTGTGCATTGAGGGATGCTTCGACCCAGTCAGATGATATGATTTGATGATTGTTCCAATGTCCGCCATCAAGCATGAGTTGCCCTAACTTCAAAAGGTCAATAGTGCGTAAGCCTAAGCCACCACCTCCCATACCGATACCTGTTGGCGTGTGTTGCCATTGCGGATTTTCGATGCCGAGAGGGGAGAATAAAGTTTCATCAGCAAATTCTACGAAAGTTGATGGTACAACTTCTTCTATTACGGCTGCTAATGTTACGACACCTGCTGTGCAATAACTGAATGCTCGTCCGTGAGGGCTATCTTCGGGTTTGGTCTCCCAATCAGGGAAGCCTCTAATCGGTAAATCAAGAAAGAATTGCACCCAATCTTCTACCAGATACATGCGTTCTTCGTTGCCACGAGAAAAGTGATTGAAGTCGTTACACTCTAAGCATGAACTCATGGTTAATAAATCTTCGAGGGTGATTTTGCCTTTGCGTGCATCAGGATATAGTTGTGATTGATGTTGACTCAATATAGATAAAACTCTTTGCTCCGCACCTTGGAGCAAGCCGCGTTGAATTGCGATGCCAAGTAACATACCTGTCACGCTCTTAGTTGCTGAGCGTATGTTACGACGTGTCTCAGCATTGCCGTGATAATATGTCTCGTGGATTAAGTTATTATGTCGTGCAATGGCGACACTTGTGATTTGCTTGAATGTACCTGCGCGAACAGCTTCATCCATTGCTGTCAGTATCGATTGATTCATCTGACTATCGAGTGCAGTTTTGATTTCTTCAAACATAGTGTGAACCTCTGTATGTGATTGTACGTACTTCAAATATGACTTACGCACAATCCCAGTGAGTAGTTCAAATTAACTCTTGATGGAGTGCGATGTAGGTAGTGAATGCTGACTCACAGGAATCGCAAAGGCAAAAGTTGTGCCACGTTGCTCATCGCTATTGACCCAGATTTTTCCCTGATGTGCGTCGATGAAGCCTTGTGCAATTGCTAAGCCTAAACCTGCGCTACGATGTCCATCAACATCACTCTGACGGGCTGGCTCGCCACGATAGAATTTCTCAAAGAGATGCGGTAGATGCTCTTCGGGGATGCTTTCGCCCGTATTATGCACATCGACTTGGACTTTGTTATTTATGCTTCTTGCAGAGATTGTGATTGTACCGCCTGCTGGTGTGTGACGTATAGCATTATCAATCAGGTTGTACATCACGCGCTGAATTTTATCAGGTGCCATGTAGACAGGTGGCATATCGGATTGAATCTCGCCCGCGATGCTCACTTCACGCTTTTGAGCATGAGGATAGAGACTACTCACGGTATCTGAGATAAGGTCACTGAGCGAGGCTTCGGTGAATTTGAGGCTCATGTGCCCTGCATCAATCTGTGCGATAGCGAAGAGGTCATCAATCAGCAAGCGTAAATTATCCAATTCACCTAATGAATTATGCACGTAATCTTTGACCATCTCAGGGTCAGTCACGATGTCATCGGCAATGGCTTCGAGGGAGGCTTGCACGGCAGTTAGTGGTGTGCGTAAATCGTGCGAAATCCATGCAATGAGGTCTCGGCGCAACTGTTCGGTGCGTTGTTTTTCATCTTCAATTTCGCGCAGACTATCGACTGTCCAATTGAGAGCTTGACCCAACTTAGAAATTTCGTCACTGCCTTCAATTTTGACATGTGTTGAAAGGTCACCTTTGGCGAGTTGCTCAATGCCGACAGATACACGACTGATTTTGGTTGCAATCGTACCAGCGACAAACCAACCGAAGACAATCGCTGTCAGACCACCAAAAACCAAGAGTGCCGTTGTCAGAATGAGGTCATGATTATTGATGAACATCAGTTGTGCCGTTGCCCAGACATTGATGAAGACTAGCGTGACGGTTGTAATCACCGTGACCAGCATCGACCAACGCAAGCTGTTCATGATATTCGACAGCAAATACTGATACAAAAAGTAGAAGGTCAAGATTGTGCCTAAGCCCGAAATCAGCATGAATTGTAAGAGTTGTTGCACATCACTCTGAGGCGGTTGTAAGCCGACAATCACGACCACCATCGACAAAGCGAGTGCAATCAGTGTGCCACCAATCAAGAAGGGCAGGGGACGTTGAGCAATCATCATAAGACATCAAACTTATAACCCACACCCCACACGGTATGGACATATTTTGGCTTGGAGGGGTCAACTTCGATTTTTTCGCGGAGGCGATGGATATGAACAGTCACATTGCTATCATCACCATAGAAATCATAGCCCCAAATTTGGTCGAGCAGTTGTGTTCGACTGAATACATGGCGCGGATTACTCGCTAGATAGTAGAGTAGCTCAAATTCTTTGTGCGTGAGTTCGATGCTAGTTTTATCGCGTTCGACCTCGCGCGTGTTGGGGTCGAGTGTTAAGCCTTCAAAGACCAACACTTTGCTCATTTCGATGTTGCTATCTCCGCCTGATGTTGTAGAACGACGCAAGAGGGCTTTCACACGCATGATGAGTTCGCGTGGGCTGAAAGGCTTGGTGACGTAATCGTCGGTGCCAACTTCAAAGCCTGTGATTCTATCCATCTCTTCGGTACGGGCTGTGAGCATAATAATCGGAATATCACGGATGTTGTTTTCATCAACAGGGCGACGCAGTGAGCGTGCAATCGTGTAGCCATCAATCCCTGGCAACATAATATCGAGGATGAGCAAATCTGGCTCTTCATCATAAAGTAGCTTGAGGGCTTGTCCGCCATTATCGGTTTCGATAACGGTGTAGCCTTCGCGCTCTAAATATTGGCGGATAACGCGACGCACCGTTTGTTCATCTTCGACCACTAAAATTTTGGGTGATTCAGTCATGTTGTAACTCGTTCTGTTTTACCTATGGAACACGATAAAATGATGTCAAGATATTATGTCATCGGCATTACAGATTATGCAATTGTTTGATTTTACTAACAAATTTGAAATCAATTCAAGCTAAGGGGTGCGAACTGGGCGAGTTGTGTTAAAATCTCTACGAAATCATGAGAATCTTAGGCGATGAGATGCGGCGTTTCGTCATCAGACGTTTCCCCTACATCTTAATAATTTTAGCGATAGCGAGTTTTACGCTCTTTTTGCGTCCCTCAGTGGCACAGGGTCCTTATACGCTTGAAGTCAATAGCGAAGCAGATGGCACATTAGCGGCGTTGTCTGTTAATGGGACATGCGACCTGCGCGAAGCGATTGAAACAGCCAACACAGGGGCGATTATCACCAGCAATGATTGTAACTTCACACCAAGTGGTGGTGGTGACCAACGACTGGCACAATATATCATCCGTTTTGATACCTCCGCAGGGGTCACCCCCGATGAATTAACGATTGCACTTGATGATGCACTCCCGACGATTACCTCACAAGTTGATATTGGCGGTTATCCAACTGGCGCACCGTCGGCAACATCGCTGGTTTATTTAGAACCTGCGGGACGTGCTGGTAGTATCGGCATTGGTTTAGAATTCAGTGTTGATGGTGTGTACGATGCCAACAACTCACAAGTAACAGGCATGATTATCCGCAACTTTGGTATCGGCATTCAGGTCGATAGGGCAGATAATGTGCAAATTGGTAATATCGCAGGCGATGCCTTCCGCAATTATATCTATGGCAATGATTACGGCATCGAAATTCGTGAACCGACCACTTTTGATACGATTGTTGCTAATAATGCTATCGGCATTACAGAGACTACAGGCATTATCGGCAATGCGATTCACGGTATTTTTGTGCATCGGACAGCGCGCAATACCGTCATCGGTGGTGGTAGTGCGGCTGATGGCAATGTGATTGGGCGTAACGGTCAACATGGGATTCAAGCATCTGGTGTGACCAATATCAACATTAGCAATAACATTGTGGGGATTCCAACATCAGGCAGTGTAACGGATGCAGGCAATCTCGGTGCTGGCATTTTTGTAACAGGCTCAAGCGATGTGATCGTTCGCAGTAATGTTGTCGGATATAGCCGAGGCAACGGTATTGTCGTCAATAACAGCCCTGACACAGTTTTAGATGACAATGATGTCGGTAATTTGCCGAATGTGACGACACGTATTGGTAACGGTGCAAATGGTATCTTGATTCGAGGAAGTACCAATACAGATATTACCAATAGTTCCGTTTCCAACAATGGGGGAAATGGGATTGCAATATCGTCTTCGGTTAATGTGACCATCAGAAGCACGCTCATTTTCAACAATAGTCGTCTGGGCGTTGACCTTGATGAGAACGGGGTCACACTCAATGATGGCGTTTCTGACCCTGATACAGGAGCTAACAGACGACAAAATTTCACTGAATTTAACAGCATTGGCTTAGATACTATTGCCAACGAAGTGACCTTCAACGGTACATTGCCGACTGTTCCTGCTGGTTATGAGACGATTTTCTACGTTAACCCTGCAGGGACATGCGACCCTAGCGATTATGGCGAAGGCGCACAGTTCATGACAGTTGGTGGGTCGCCTTATATTCGTGGCAGTTCAAATGGTGCATTTGTTGAAACAATTTCAGGTCCGTTCAACTTTGGCGTAGGCGATGCCATCAGTGCTTTGACGATTAATCTCTCGACAGGCGATACCTCCGAATTTTCAGAATGTGTGATTGTTGAAGATGCAACGCTGGTCGCGGATTTTGACCCGCGTGCTGGCACATTTGAAGTCGGCGAACGCATTCTATTTGAGAATTTATCCACAGGGGCGATTGCGTCAGTCTCATGGCGTGTTGAAGGGGTCGAAGTCGCAACAACGTGGGATTTCCAGCGGGCTTTTGCAAATCCTGGTATTTATACAATTGACCTCGTGATTACAGGGACATCAGGGGCAACAGCTACCGCGCGTGGTCGCATCACGATTGAAGGACCAACACCTGAACCAACCGCCGAACCTGCTACACCGACAACTGTTGCGGATGTGCCAACCGAAACGGCGACATCAACAGCATCAGTAACATCAACGGCAACTGCTACTGTGACATCGAGTGCCACTGCCACATCAACGGTAACGGCATCTGCTACGGCGACAGCTAGCGCAACGGCGAGTTCAACAGCAACCGCTACATCGACAGCCACTGCGACATCAACGGTGACTTCTAGTCCGACAGCGACAGCAAGTGCTACATCGACGGTAACGGCTAGCCCAACCGTGACTGCTACTGAGACAGACATCCCAACAGAGACGATTGAGCCGACACCAACAGGCACACCTGACCTTATCGTGACGGTGGTTGGTGATGGCGCAGATAATATGAGTGTTTTCATCAGCAATATTGGCGATAACGCTGCGAATAATTTACTTTTGCAGGAATTTTTGCGCGATGGTGTTGAATTCCGTGCGGCTTTCCCTGGTGTGCCAATCTGTACTGAAAATGCGGGTGTCGTGACCTGTCGCTTGGGTGTGTTGGATGGTGGCGACCAAACCACCATTGATATTACACTTTCGACGGGTGGGCTTGCGCCTGACTCAGGACAGACTGTTGTGAGTGCTGATGGTGTGCCACCGCAAATCATTGATGAGCCGTTCATCTTCAAGATTGGTGAACCGCCTGTCGCGCCCCCAGGCTCAGACATTACTTATACAATTCGTGTTGTAAATCCAACTGATGAATCGGCATTTGATATGGTTATCCAAGACCGTATGCCAGAAATTATCAACATCAATGGAGTGGAATCGACACGCGGTACAGTCGAAGTGGATGGGCAAGATATACGCTTGGCATTAGCAGAACTCGCCCCTGGTGAGCGTGTCACAATGACGATTGATGCCACTGTCCGAGATGATATTGACGCAACTGAAATCATCAATACGGCGTGTGTCACGAGTTCTAGTAACGACAATCCGAATTGTGCGATTATGAGCTTCCTCGCTGTCGATTCATTAGGCAACACAGGGGAAGCGACCCTCGTGAGCCAAATCACGCGCTGGCTGAGTATCTTCGGTGCAATTGGTCTCCTTGCATTGTGCGGATTTTACCTTCTGTGCTTCCGTCGGGCATAAAGTTCTCTAAATGCTTCCTCCTATAAAATACTTGATAGTAGGGGCGTAGCTATGTCTGCGCCCGTTCGGGACGACACGCAGGTCGTCCCCTACAATGATTTATCATGCAGTTCACTAAAAAGGCTTTGTCAAGTATAAAAATCTTGAAGTGTTTTCTTCTTGTGCAAGCATAGTTATATAACTTGTTATATAATTTCTTATGGGATAAATATAAAATAGCGCACGGCATCATTGTCAGTAAATGATAGCTATCGTGCGATAAATGGCTTGAAGGAAATTCTGTATGACGGAATTGATTGGGCAACAACTAGGACAATTCAAAATTGTTGATGTATTGGGCATCGGTGGCATGGCAACAGTCTACCGAGGTTTCCAAGAATCAATGAAACGATATGTTGCTATCAAGGTGATTCGTGAATCTGTTGAGGTAGACCTCGATGAGTTTATCAAGCGGTTTGATAACGAAGCGCAGACCATCGCATCGCTGAGTCATCCCCATATTCTGAAAGTTTTTGAATATGGCAAAACTGATAATCTGGTCTTTTTGGCGATGGAACTCATCAAAGGGGGCAGTCTCGCTAAGGTCATTGATGATTCGGATGGGGGCTTAAGCCTAGATGATACCATCAAGTATCTGCAACAAATTGCTGGTGCGCTAGATTATGCTCATCAGCGCGATATTATCCACCGCGACCTAAAACCTGCCAATATTTTGCTCGACGAGAATGGCAATGCTGTCCTGACCGATTTCGGGATTGCGCGTAATTTATCCAGCAACCAACGGCTGACCAAGACGCAATCGACACTGGGAACACCTGCGTATATGGCACCTGAACAGTGGACAAGCGATGAGGTCACCAATCGCACCGATATTTACGCGCTGGCGGTCATCACCTTTGAAATGCTCACGGGGAATTTCCCCTTTGATGATACGGCTTTGCACACTTTGATGTATGGGCATTTGCAAGATGATCCTTACGAGGTGGCAGAATTACGTCCTGATATTCCGCCTCAAGTTGATAACATCATGCAGAAGGCACTCAGCAAAGACCCTCTCAATCGCTATCCGAATGCGCGTAGCTTTGTCGATGACCTCAAGGCATTATCCGCAGGGCAACACGACAACATCGTTGCTATCAAAGAACAGCCTGAAAATGTTGCACCAACTCAGGCACGGGTATCTCAACAAGATTTAGAGGCTACGCCGAAACCAAAAGTAAAAACTAAGCCTCAAACGAGTTCGCAATCGATGCTGGTCGGTGGGGCGATTCTCGTCATTGCATTGCTTGGGATTGCAGGGGTGTTGTTCAACGATAATTTGGGCATCATTAATCAAGCGACTGTTGAGCCGACCTTAGAACCGACTATGGTGCCGACGGTTGACCCCAACGATAATGATGATTTGCTAGCATTATTGCCCTTAAGTGACTTGCCTGATGATTTGCAAGAGGGCATTGCTTATAACTCTGTCACCAATGATACCTATGATGTTTTGTGGATGGCGAGTGATGGTAGTGATACGCGCTTCATTGCGAGTGGGGGCAAACCATCGTGGACATATCGCGATAATATCATCACCTACGACCATCAACCCTTTGGCGAAGACCCTGAATTATTCTCGATTGAGATTACGGGCATTCTTGAAACCAACCTGACAGATAACGAAGGAATCCTCGATTTCCATGCCAGTTATTCGCCTGATGGCACACAAATTGCTTTCCATTCGGAGCGCAACAATGGCAATTGGGATGTGTTCATCATGAGTGCTGATGGGCGCAATGTCACGCGCTTGACAACAGACCCATCCAATGACCAATGGCCTGCGTGGTCGCCTGATGGTGAATGGATTGCTTTTGCGAGTGGGCGTGCAGGTGGCAACGACATCTATATCATCCGACCTGATGGGAGCGATTTACAGCAATTGACCGATAATCGTGCCAATGAATTTTATCCCACATGGTCGCCTGATAGTCAGCGATTGGCATATCAATCGAATCGGAATGGCAATTTTGATATTTATACAATGAATATCGACGGCACAGATGTGACTCAGATTACAGGGTCATCTGCGAATGACCAATGGCCGTCATGGATGTTGAATGATTATATTCTCTATTCATCGGATGCCGATGGTGATTACGAGATTTTTGCTGCCGACCCTGTGGATATGGTGCATTTCCAAATCACGGATAATCCGAGTAATAATCAGTATCCTGTGTGGGTGCGCTTTGATTGGAATGACGAGTAAAAAGATAGTTAATTGGGACATATCATAGCGATATGTCCTTTTTGTTTTTACTCAATGGGGCGGATGGTGTTGGCGATTTGGTCGAGGAATTGTACATCGCCTAAGACAACGATTGCTACACGATGTGCGTTGAACACAGTGTAAATAATGCTGAATTCGTTTCCGCGTTGGTTGATGCCTGTCATGCGGATAGCTTCGACATCTGTATCGAGAGTGATGCGTTCGATGCTTGCACCAGAATTTTGTGCGCGGAGTTCCGCTTCAATGCTATCGAGTGTCCAATTACCAGCTTCGGGGGTTTCGACATTAATATCCACTTTGCTTTCACCGTCTGGGAAACCGCCACCACCTACACTAGGTTCAATGGATTGTGCGGTTGCTGAATAGCCAATAGCATCCGATGTATCCCCAAATGGGAAAATATACCAATCGGCAGGGACATTGACGGCGAAACCAGCTTGTTCATCTCGAATTTCTTGTCCTTCAAATGTGAGTGGGGTAGTTGTCGATGTGGCTTGTACTATCGGCTGGGTCGGGATAGCTGTCGCATCGCTAGGGGTAGTGGTCAGTAAATTGCAAGCGATGAGGGTCAGTGTGGCGAGTGCAATCACAAGATGGCGCATAGATAGTGTCCTTTGTGCATGTGTGTCTGTATTCTGAGACACGAGGATTGATACAATCGTTCCATCTCAAGATAATTCTAAAAAATAAAATGTAATGATGTCACATAGTTTCGTGACCTTAAGGGGTGCAAGAACGATTTTATTGTATGTTAATTAAAAGAATCAAGGAGATTGTATATGGCTGAATATCAGGCTTTTGACCCAGAAGTTGAGGTTTATGGACAAACAGTAATGTCATTTTTGAGCGGTCTCAAAGATGAGGTGATTCCTGTACTAAAGGAATTTGATTTATATCCTTTAGAAGCTGACCAGTGGTATCCTCAGACACAAGTGCTCGGAGCGTACGAAGCACTCAATGAACGAGATTTTATGAATCTCGTAGCCGTTGGTATGAAGATACCCGACCAAGCAGAATGGCCACCAGAGGTTGTCACTGTGCACGATGCGCTAGGATCACTCGATGTTGTTTACAACATGAATCATCGTGGTGGTGAAATTGGTGAGTATCGGTACGAAAAAACAGGAGAGCGTTCTGGAATCATGTTCTGCCACAATCCATATCCAAGTGATTTTGACTATGGATTAGTTTATCGCATTGTGCAGAAGTTTAGAGGTGCTGATTCGACTGACATGCTGGTCAAACGAGATGAATCGAAACCTTCACGACGTAACGGTGGAGAGTCCTGCACATTCCTCGTGTTATGGTAATTTGATAAGGGTGCTGTATCGGAACAAGTTTGGTATAGCATCCTTTGTTTACTTGTTATTCTCCGAAAGTCCTATTTTCACAGGCTGCGATACACATTTGAAACAAAAAAGACATCGTGCGATGCCTTGATGTACTGCAATGGGTGGGGTAGCTTGCGAAAAAATCTCTGTGCAATCACACCCCACAAGATGGATTGCCACACATTAGAGAATCGATTCCAGTGTTTTGCCTTGACGTGCCAAGAATTCACGCAGACCAATTTTGTCGATGGTCTTGATTTCTCTTGCTGTCACTTTAACACGTACAAAACGATCCAGTTCTTCGACCCAGATGCGTTTTGATTGAATGTTCGGCTTAAATTTACGCTTAACAGTGTTAAACGCTTTGGAACGACTCTGCCCGAAGAGTGGCTTGGTATTGGTGATTTTACGTTTACTTGCCATGTTCAATCTCCTCTTCGATCAATACAGCCTAAAATTATAGAGGTATGATGTCAGAAAATAAAGGGTGAAGACCCATAGCAACTATGCCAAAGACACCTACACCCTTCACTCATTCATTCTAGAGATGATTTAAAAGCTAGAAGTTATTTTGATAGCAGGTTCTAGTCACAGAACGCGAACGATACTCGATAAGACCAAAATCACCTACACCAATTCGCCAACTTTCCGTGTATGTGACAGTCATTTTGGCAGAGTTGAACCCTGTTTTCTCTGCATTGACAGAAATATCACTAACGGTTACACCAACTTGTGGTCCTTGTGCAACCCAGCGCTCGTTCGAGATGCTGTCGATATACCGAATATAAGGACCTGCACCCTCGTGAACATTCCGCATTCTTAGATCTGCATATCCCATAATTTTTACAGAGGCAAATCCATCACCTGGACCAGCATCGCAAGAAAACGTTGCAGTGTCATACCATTCCTGTGCTGAAACTTGCGCAGGTAGGAAAAGTGATGCAAAAATTAGGACAAATCCTGTAAGTATTTTGTAATTCATGTAATCCATTCCTGAATTATGTGCAAATTTATACTTATATTATAGCGTGAAATTATCGTAATACAACCCGCAATTATCTTTGTCTAAATCTCATATTTGAGATAATTTCGATTAAGCCAGCCAAGTGTTATAGCGGTTAAATAAAATAAAGGGTAAAGGTAATGTATAAATCCCCGACTGCGCTATCCGCAATGGATGGGGCATACGGCGGAACAGCAACTGATGGCTATAAGGCGTATCGTCTATTGCATGGATGAGACTTATCACAGTTTCATCTGTGGTCGTTCAATCAAGGTGAATCTCTTGTATAATAGAACTATTGTGTTGACTACAGAACACAATCTAAATTGACAATTTCATGGAATCGTTCAACAGCCAGTCAAACAGAGACAAGGGGTCATCGTGAGCGAGAATAAAAAGCAATTCCAGATTCATCTGCCAGGCTTATTACGTGTGCTAGCAGAGAGTTTGTACTCCAGCAAAAAAGTTGGGATTCGGGAACTGATTCAGAACGCGCATGATAGTTGTGTGCGTCGTCAGGTCGAAGCAAAAGAGACCTACTATAAGCCACGCATTGCGATTGATTTTGACCTTGATAATCGTGCGATTATCATCAAGGACAATGGCTCAGGACTCACCGAAGATGAAGTGACAGAATATCTATCGACCATTGGGCGCAGTTACACACGCAAATTAGGCGAAGACCTCGCTATTTTCAATCCAGAAGAAGCGAGCCGTCTAGTTGGGCAATTCGGTTTAGGTTTCTTGAGTGCTTTTTTGATTGCCGAAGAAGTCATTCTCACGACGAAATCTTATAAAGAGGGCAGTGAGGGTATTGTTTGGCGTAGTGCAGGTGATGTTCATTATGATGTGTCAGTAGCGGAAGATGCTGAAATCGGCACACGCGTCGAATTACGGGTGAAGCCTGAAGCCTCATTTTTGCTCAATGAACGAGTGCTGATTGACACAGTAAAATCTTATGCGGATTTCCTCGAAATTCCTGTGACAGTTGGGCGTGAACCGCAACCTGTCAATGCGATGATGCCTCCGTGGGAAGCGATTGACCCCGAAATGGCAATGCGTGAACACATCAATGCACGTTTTGGAGTGATGAATCCGCTCGCAATTATCCCACTAGAAGACCAAGAAATCCCAATTGCGAACAACGATTATGTGACGATTCCGATAGAAGGCTTTTTGTTCGTGCCACCTGGGACAATGGCATCGGTGCAAGAATATGGTGATACCAGCATTTATATTCGGCGGATGTTCATCACAGATAAGCACATGCGCTTGTTGCCATCATGGGCGAAGTTCGTGCGTGGTGTGGTCGATTGCCCGTATCTACAACCGACTGCCAGCCGTGAAGATATTCAGCAAGATGAGATGTTCTTCAATGTGCAGAAGGCACTCGACGAACAAATTACCAAAGGGATGAAGCATATCGCCCGTAACGACCCAATGACGTGGAAGCGTATCGTGCGCGGACACCGCTATTTAATCATGGGCTGGGCGGTTAAAGATGATGTCTTCTTCAAAGAGGTAATGGATATTATCACTTTTCACACTCCTGATGGGCAAAAAACCTTGCCAGAGTATCTGGAAGAAACAGGAGGCACGATTTATTACGTTGATGAGCGCATGGGGTCACAACAAGACCAATTGCTTGGGGCAGGCTATGGTGTGCCTGTGATTGATGCCCAAGTCTCGCTCGAACCTGAATTTTTGCGGAAGTATGCTCATATGAACGCGAACGTCAACGTGGTTCATATGGATAAAGATGCCAACCAACTCTTACAATCTGCGCCCGAAGACGAGTTTGTCGCCTTGCTGGATTATTTCCGTCAGCGCAAGATTGTTGCCAAAGTGGTGACATTCAAGCCTGAGGATGTGCCAGCGATTGTCAGTTACCCTAAAGATGCCGAGTTCATCAAAGAAACACGCGATGCCCTCGATAAAGGCGATTTGCCAGGTCCGTTTGCTGGTTTGGTCGATGATTATATTCGTGGTATGGATGTCGATGAGGATGCGCTAGCAGGGATTGTTCATCTGAATGCTGCAAGTGATTTGGTGCAACGTCTCGCCAAGATGCCGACTGGCACAGAGCGCGATGCTGCACTTGAATTGGTCTATCAGATGGCGCGTCTTTTTGCAGGGCGGATGCTCAACACAACGGACATCACTCATGCCTTCCGTATGTCGGTGACGAGTATCAACAATTTGCTGGATGATTAAATTTCCTATCACCTTTGAAATGCCTGTGGACAAACCCGCAGGCTAAGAAAATCATAGCTCTAAGTCATCTAAGTTGACCAAGCCGTTTTTGAGAGCATAAACTAGTGCTTGATGGCGATGTTTGAGATGTAATTTTGATAAGATATTGCCGACATGTGTCTTGACTGTTTCTGTGCCGATGACCAATTTTTCGGCGATTTCTTTGTTAGTTAAGCCATGTGCCAGTTCAAGTAGAATTTCACTTTCGCGGTCTGTCAGGTCAATGCCTGGCATTTTTTGTTTGGTCATATCGTGCAAAACGGCTGTGGCAACGGCAGGGTCAATCACGGATTGTCCCTTATTTGCGCCTCGAATTGCATCCAGTAGTAAGAGGGGGTCACTCTCTTTGCGGATGTAGCCAATTGCTCCTGCGCGGAGGGCAGCTATCACGCGTTCATCATCAGTATGTGCTGTGAGGACAACCACTTGTGTATGCGGACTCATCTCGGTCAGGCGACGGGTGGTTTCGATGCCATCAATGCCACCAGGCATGTATAAATCCATAACAATGACATCAGGCAACCATGCTTCGAGATGCGCCAATAGGTCTTCGCCACTTTCTGCACTACCAACAATCTTAATATCAGGCATGGCACTTAAAAAACTTTCGATACCGCGCCTTACAACGTGGTGGTCATCGACGAGAGCGACTTGAATCATAGGTTGGTCTCCTTGTTGTTTGCGTGTGCTATGAGCTACTGAATTAATCAATGGTGATGCGTAAGTGACACATAGCAAATATCTAGTACACGACCAAAAAAGTTAATGCGAAAACATCAACGGTTGAGGCATGCCTCAACCCTACACAAACTCAATAAAATCTAGGGTCGTAGGGACAAGGCATGCCTTGTCCACCAACAAGAAACCACGAAAATTAAATCAGTCGCGTATTAGAGGCTAAATCCAGCAACTCTAGCTATCATAATGAGCAAGATGCACTATGGCGAGTGTTATCTAGCTTTTGATTTCAACTTGGGGATAAAATGCCACATGGTTTTTGATTTCTTTGGCGGCATCTTTCGGGTTTGGGTAATACCATGCTAAGCCACTCTTGGTTTCGCCATTGACGGTTACATCGTAATAACTGGCTTCGCCTTTCCATGGACAGGTGGTGTGTTTCGGATTATCTGAGAAGTAGTCACGGTTAACTGCTTCTGGTGGAAAGTAGTGATTGCCTTCGACCATAACAGTTTCTTCAGCTTCTGCGAGGACAACTCCGTTATAAATTGCTTGTACCATGTTCGACTCTCCTAAATGTTTACAGTGTACTTACTACTGATTAGATACAGGCTAGAGGCGAATCATTACATTGATGTGAATCGTTGTTTAGTATTTATTCATGTATTGCCCTTGATGATACGAAGATTACAGAAGACAAAAATTAAATTGTCAAATTGCCTCTTGAGCTTCACGTTGCGTCAACGCTTATGCTAGATATATCAACAAATAATCAGTAAACGATATATCAAGAAGGAAGGAAATATCATGACAGTCCAAACGATTTTGGTAACAGGTGGTACAGGCAAAACAGGACGACGCATTGTGCAACGCTTGCAAGACCGAGATGTTGCGGTGCGCGTTGGCTCACGGTCAGCAACACCTGCATTCGATTGGCAATTGGATGCAACATGGCGACCTGCATTAGACGGAGTTGACGCGGTTTATATCGCGTATCAACCTGACCTTGCTGTACCTGGCGCAACCCAAATTATCCAAAAATTTGTCGATACTGCCGTACAATGTGGTGTTAAACGCCTTGTCTTACTTTCTGGACGAGGTGAGCCAGAAGCACAAGTCTGTGAAAAGATTGTTGCGGATGCTGGCGTTGAGTGGACAGTGATTCGTGCCAGCTTCTTCAATCAGAACTTCAGTGAAGGATTTTTGCTTGAAGCGATTCAACGTGGAGAAGTCATTTTACCAATTGTGACTGTGCGTGAGCCATTCATTGATGTCGATGATATTGCTGATATTGCGACTGTTGCGCTCACTGAGACAGGTCATCATGGCGAAATCTATGAAGTGACAGGGTCGCGTTTGCTCACCTTTGAAGATGCTATCAACGAAATTGCTCAAGCTATTGATAAACCGATACAGTATGTATCTGTCCCGATGGCTGCTTATAAAGATGGTATGCGACAAGCAGGATTAGATGATAATTATCTTTGGTTGATGGATTATTTGTTCACGACTGTCTTAGATGGACGCAACGCACAACTCGCAGACGGTGTTCAACGCGCAATTGGTAGAGACCCGCGCGATTTTTCTGATTATGTGCGTCAAGTTGCTGAGACAGGCATCTGGCAGGCGAGTGTTCCTACAATGATTGAACAAAATCAATAATTGCTATTGAGTGGAAGAGCGTACTATGTTGCGTTCTTCCTCAGTACAGTCAGCATAGGTCAGTATATTATCAAACCGACGCTTGCATCATCTGTTGAAATGACGTACACCAGAGACCTTATTGATGCAATTATTCTGAGAAAGTTTTGCTATGCTGACCATTAATGAGGCGCGTTTCCTCGCCTTGATGCAAGAACAAGCCCAAATTGGTGCAACAACCGACGGTGGCGTAACCCGTCCTGCTTTATCCGATGCGGATATTGAAATTCGCCAGTGGTTTCAAAAACAAATTGAAGCATATGATTTGCACTATCAGATGGATGGAGCAGGGAATCAATCAGGCATTCTAAAATCCACATATGAAAATGCTAAAACTTTACTTGTTGGGTCACATTTTGATAGTGTGCCGAACGGTGGACGCTTCGATGGTCCTTTAGGCGTATTATCTGCTCTGGAAGCGACTTTGACGATTAAAGAATTGGACATGGATTTGCCTTTCCATCTCGAGGTCGTTAATTTTACCGATGAAGAAGGTTCGTTATTGGGTTTATTGGGCAGTGGGGCAGTCATTGGCAGTTTGAGTGAAGTATCTTTAGCGACCCCGCGTGGTGGACGCGAGATATTTGAAGCAGGGATGGCTCGCATCGGCATCAGTGAGGCAACCTTGCTCAACGCGCAACGCAATCCCGATGATTTATTAGGCTACATTGAAGTGCATATTGAGCAAGGCACACGTCTGGAAGATGCTGGAATACAAATCGGAGTTGTCAATAGCATCGTTGGCATTCGGTCACTGTGGTTGACGTTCGCTGGGGAGGCTGCTCATGCAGGAACGATGCCAATGGCAAAGCGCAAAGATGCTTTCTGGGGAGCATCGCAATTTGCACTGATCGCACGCGATACCATTATGGAACAGTATCATCCTGGGGTAGTCAATTTTGGGGCGATTGAACTCGCACCCAGCGCATTCAACATTGTGCCGAACGAGGTCAAGCTAGGGGTCGAATTTCGGCATGGGAATCAGAGCCAACTTGACCAAATGGAAGAGACACTGCTGAAGATTGCTCAAGAAACGGCGGATGCACTCCAATTGGGATTATCAATTACCCGAATGCACGATATTGACCCTGCACCGATGTCTGAGACTTTTGTGGATGCCGTCGAAGTGGCTTGCGAGACGCTTGGATTGTCGCACACGCAATTGCTCAGCTTTGCAGGGCACGATGCTCAGTCGATGGCAAAAGTGACCGATAGCGTGATGTTCTTCGTACCCTCGGTGGATGGTATCAGCCATAATCCGCGCGAGTTCACCCATGATGCTGATTGCGTCAATGCAGCTAATGTGATGCTCCAAACGATTTTGGCGTTGGTTGAACAATGAAATTAAATCTCTTTCATCTGCAACGGACGAGACCTGTCTCGTTCCTACAAATCACTGCCAAAAATGATTACAAACGCTACATCGAAAGCGTGCGAGATTTTGTGTGTGTATCCAGCAAGATTTAAGCTATGGAGATTGCTAGATGTGCTAGGATAGGGGTGAAAAAATGATTTTATTCGCGTCTGTTACAAAGGCACATCATGGCGATGACATATTCGCAACATATCAAAGAATTTTCTGACAAGATTGATAACGACTTCTGGCAAAATCCACATGGCACAGAGGTCGCTTATGATACCCTCAAATTTTTATATATCCCTGACCACATCGAAACCTATATCATGACGCAGATTGCCCGCTTGGT
Source organism: Chloroflexota bacterium (assembly GCA_039200705.1). Classification (GTDB taxonomy): domain Bacteria; phylum Chloroflexota; class Anaerolineae; order Aggregatilineales; family Phototrophicaceae; genus JAUZRW01. The sequence continues at coordinate 173,250 of JBCCSC010000003.1, read as the reverse complement.
GTATCGCCATCAGATTGATAACCTGAGCACCAAGCAACAAATTACGACGGCAGTCATGATCACGATGGGGGCGTTGCTCCCTGGCGTGTTATTGCATGATCATTTGGCATGGACACTCAATAAAAATATCCCTGTGATTGATTTCGGAACGCTCGGCGTTAAATTCTATGCAGGACCAGGTGCACCGCTTGACGAACCCTATATCAATCGTCCGCTTTCGATTGATGTGCAAGATAAAGTTGTTGGCGTTGTCGAAGATTTGGTTGATTTGGGGGGCACAGCTAAATTTGTGCATCAATATCTGATAGAAGAAAAAGGTGCACGGCATGTGGTGTTGATTGCGCCTTATCTCAAAACACGAGATGTCATAGATGAGATGGATGTGATTTATTATGGGCATGTGCCAAAAGATACGTGGATTATCACCCCACGCGAGAAGGTTGAAACACTGATTAAGCGTGTTCCGCATTGGCGCGATTCAGGAGCAACAATCGAAGTCTGTGAAGAGAATCTACAGCGAATTGGCTATCCACAATATCTGATTGATATTTATCTGCGTCCGACTTATGAACGGGGTTGAGAGTTTACTTGTGCAACTTATCCAATGGTAAGGATAGTGAAATTGCTATTTATGACGAAAATATTGGTGCGTGCCGAATGCTATTGAAGCGTGATAGGTGACCTGATACCCTCAGTGCAACGCAAGGCGAAATGCTTGCAAAGCCTACAATAGGGAGGGCACGATGTCTAAGACAGTATTTGACCCAATTAATTTACCAGAACGCCCAACCGCTATCTATGATACGACTGGGACGCGCATCGGCACATTCAATCCGCATACCTGTATGATTCATCCATCAGCCGATAACAACTACGGACCGCTCAAATTACTGGGACGCATGGCAATCGACAAGAATGGCACTGTCATCGGGAAGTTCGATAATTCGGGGCGTTTTAGCGCAGATACAGCTAGCGTCTAAGATGCAGTAAACGTACAAATTAGTACAGCAAATGCCTCCACAACGATGTGGAGGCATTTTTTGTTTTGGCTACAGAAATCTAATACACAACTTGTGCTTAGCCTGTATATACCAAAAAGAAATATACAATGCTGGTCGGGATAGGTGCGTAAATCATTAGGCGTGATAGAGCACTATCAAAGGTGATTAAGTCATGATTCCGTAAGGCAAAGTGAACGAGTGCATGAACAATCAGAAACACACTCAAGCCAATGCCAAACGCTGGCAGAGCCATCGCCCATAAGATGAGTACCATCGCAGGGACGTGCAAGAGTGTGAAAATCTGATAGGCATGGTCATCATCAATCGTGAAGGGCTGTGCGAAGAATCGCCATTCATGTTGCTGAATGGCATCCAGTTCATGCCCGATGAGCCATGCCAGATTGAGCCAAATTAACCAGTCAATCATGCGCTTGCCCGACGCACGCCGATAATCTGTACAATGGCAAAGACCAAGACAATATCACCAATGATGAGCAATATCCAGTTGCCTGTGCTACTTAAACCGATGCTATTGCTCAATAAGATGACCACTGTCGCTAGTACCCATGCCACATCTCCTAAAATGGCATACCATGCAAAAGCAGGGCGAATGGTCTCGGTACGTGTAAAAAAGAAGAGCATTCCTGCGTGGAAGAGTAGGATAACGCCGAGTACCCCATAGAACAGGCTTGTGCCCACGCCCATCAATGAAGGGAATTGGCTTGCACCGAGTGCTAAGAGGATACCACTCAGCGCAGAGAAAAGTCCATTTGCTCGTAGGGCAGTTCGTAATAGATTAGACCGCTTTTGTGTTAAAGTTGCCATTGCTTGGACTCCTTGTGTTATGTGAGTTGATGCCCTCACATTACGCGATGAAGTCATGCCAAATCCACGAAAAAGACTGCCAATCTCTGCCAATGTGTTGTTTATATACGCGATTTAGCTATATTCAGTTGATTGAGTGTCTGAAATTGTGTGTTGCTCACTCTGAATTGACAAGCCAACGCCGAGCGCAATCAGCAATCCACCCAGTCCAATCTGCGGTGTCAGAGATTGCCCGAGGAAAATCCAACCGAGTAACGCACCACTAATCGGTTGCACAAAGAAAAGCACCGACGCAGTAGACGCATCTAATAAAGTGAATGCTGTGTTCCACAACCAAAAGGCAACTGCTGTCGAAACCACACCGAGAAATAAGATTCCTAAAATGATAGGCACAGTAAAATCTGATAGCGCAATTGACGTTCTCGATAATTCGTGGATAGAAGCAGGTATCACTAGCAAAAAGCCTCCTAAGAAGGCAATCAGAGTGATGTAAAGCGTATCAATCTTGGGATACTTGCCATTCACATAGCGCACCAAAACACTGTATAAACCCCATGTCATCGCAGCAATTGCTAGAAAAATATTGCCGACAAAGGTCTCTGAACTGAAATCGACTTGGCTCAAATCAATGATGACCAGCACACCAACAGTCGCTAACATAACCGAAGCCAAGCGTTGCCATGTCAGACGTTCGCGCAAGATGATGACTGCAAAAATCACGACAAAGGCAGGGGTCGCACTCGTGACAACTGCGCCATTGAGGGCTGTCGATAAATCTGTGCCGACAAATTGTGCCCCTAGGCTGATGCCATAGCCGACAACACCCACACCGATGCACATCAACCAAAATGTGCGTGTTAAGGATTGCGGTGACTTGCTGATAATGAATACACTCAAGCTGAGTGCACCTAAAATTAAACGGAGTAGTAAGAGTGTGAAGGGCGGAATGACCATCAGCACCACATCACTGACGACATACATGCCACCCCAGATGGCAGCCGCCGTTGCGCCATATAGTATGCCTCGTAGCACAGCTATCCTCGATTTTTGAGCCAATCTTCGCGCAGGATAGCATACATCCCTAAATCATGCACCTTACGATAATTCAGGGCAGGGATTTCGCGCACAATCGCTTGCCGTTGCGTGCCTTCATAGCTCATACCGATTTTTTCCATGACACGTTTGCTACGGGTATTGCTCGCATAGTAACTCGCTTCAACGCGGTTCAGTTCCAGTGTATCAAAGCAATAGTCAACGATAGCTTGTGCGGCTTCTGTGGTGTAGCCATTGCCCCAATAGCGTTTGCCAATCCAATAGCCGATTTCCGTTTTGTTGTGTCGTTCATCAACAGTGAAGCCTATCATCCCAATGAGTTGTTGGTCTGTTCGCTGGCTGATAGCAAAGGTATAGGTTGGGTCATCATCGGTACGATTATGAACGCCTGTAATCCATTCTGTTGCCATATATGGCTCATAAGGATGTGGCATATTCAAAGTGTATTCAGCCACTTCAAATGCTCCTGCAAGGGTTGCGATACGCTCAGCATCGCTCATCTGCACCTGTCGGAGAATCAATCGTTCGGTTGTGAGTATTGGTCGTTCCATGATGACTCTTTCACCTATTATGAACCCTAATGACCCTCATTGTAGTCGATTTATAGTGCTTGTCAATTGGATAGGATATTAAATGAAATCAAAATGGACTAACAACCAGAGGCTAGTCTGTCTCACCTTTTTGATGTTTACGAGGTCATCAACTGGCATTTCAAATCTTAATTGACATTTGCTGTCATCTGCTCTCACAATAAGATAAGCCACGACAGAAAACATGAGGGGGAATTTATGGGCATCTCAGTGGAATGGTACAACGACGATAAGACAATTATCATACAAAACTATGACGGGCGTTGGAGTTGGGAAGAATTTCATGAACTCACGAATGTTATCGTACCTGCTATGATGCGAGAAGTTCCCCACACCGTACACATCTTTTCAGATTTTACCAATGGCGATATCCCCTCCATGAATAGTGCACTCACCCATGCCAAACATGCCTTAAGCAGTTTTGGTGATAATTGGGGCTGTTTGGTTGTTGTGGGTGGCAATTCAGTGATTAATATGCTCGTCAATCTCTTTCGGCAGTTATTTAATAACTCAGTGGGGAGCAAAACATTCGCAGCACCTACATTGGATATAGCTCTCGATCTTGTAGTGCAATATCAAGCTAATATGGAGGTTAGCCCTGAATAGTCAGAGCTAGTTTGACTTGTGTACGAAATCAGTCGTTTACTAGATACATCGCTAACTGACCGCTATCGACATCGTATTGTTGTTCAGTAGCGACAAAAGCATAGACATAGCCTCGACTAAATGACGAATGAATCACATAGTCGGTTGATGCACCATCTTCGGGCGTGGTATCCACACCAATGACATCCGTATTGCCTGTTTCGCTCATCACCCAGAAGACCACCTCAACGAAGTCATCAGGCGCATTAGTGTACGTCACTGTGACTGTTCCTGTGGTAACTGCCACGCAATTATCATTGATGACAGTCGCTGGTGAGACAGTCATGCCATTGTTGAGAACGGTCACGCCAAGGCAATCGACTTCTACGGTTTCATCGGGGCAATCCGCACCTTGTAGATTGGCTTCTGAGCGCGAGACCCACGTTTCACCGCCCAATTCAGGGGTATCAAGGATATAAGCATTATCAGCAATCCTCACAAAGCGTCCCCGAAAGAGATTAGCGACTTGTCCACTTGTCCCAACTTGGTACACAGGCGCACTACCATCAATTGGGAAAACCATGCAGGCATCGATACTTGGCGGAAAATGACTGATGGTTGGCAAAAATGTTGGCTCATCTGGCACAGAGGGTGGAGGCGGTAACTGAGGTACACGCAATACCTGCCCAACTTCTATTGTGTTGATATTGGCAATACAATTGACCTGTGTTAACTCATTGATAGTGCTGTTAACACGACTTGCAATTTGCCCGAGTGTATCCCCGACTTGCACGGTGTAACGTTGCCAATTGTCATTCTGTAATTGGCAATCAATGGCTGTGGCAACAGGTTGACTGACCGATGTACTTGTTGGCACATTAATTTGCGTTGGAATTTGTGTTGCTGATATTGGTGTCTCACTTGATACGACAGTCACTAATTGAACCGTCGGCACAAGTGTTGCAGAGCTTGTCCCTAATTGACACGCAACCAATGTGACGAGCATCATCGCTAGCCCCATCAGGTGCGTTATTTTTGTCCCCATGATTATTGCTCCTTAATCACACTATGCCTCACCATACCCCTTTCATGTCGAAAAAGATATAAATGAGGCATAAAGGGTTATTAAAGACCAATAAAAATTAGCTTGATGGCAATCTCACTCACTTAGAGATTGCACGATTGAACACGGCACAGGCTCACCGCGTATGGCAACCGTTGTGTCGGGGGCAACGCCTTCGCACGCACGAATATTCTCTGGTGTGAGAATTTCACTGACTTCGTGTTGGAAGGTACTCTGTGCCCCCAGCGCGAACATCCCTAAGAAAATCGCCAACAGCACCACATAATTCACGGCTGCGAACGCCATCCGCCAAGTGATTTTACTGTGAATATCAATCGGCGCAGGATAATGTGTGCCAGGTCCATAGAGCAAGAAGACTAACAATGCCGCATGTATATGCGTATGCCCAATGATTTCCACTTTGCCAAAGAAGAGCGTTGTCGTGAAAAAGACCAGCGTAATCACCAAACTCAATGGACGACCCAACAAGCCGATAATCAGCAGATAACCGAGTGTGAATTCGACAAATGCCGCACCTGTCAAGAAAAATTCAGGTGGGAAGCCAAGCGTCAACTGAGGCACTTGTTCCAAAATATCGAGTCCCCAATTGGGATAGACCACTTTTTCCATTGCTAACCATGCCAGCGCAAAGCCAACGGTAAAGTAGAGAGCAGGCACACCTAATTGACGAGTCCGTTCTGATTTTGCCTGACTCAGTAAGAGCCATGTCCCGATCCCCACAAAGGATAAATAATCCAGCATATAGAAAATGCCAAATTGTTGCACGCCCAATAACCACAGGAGTATTGTGCCTAAGCCAGCCAACGGAGTCGTTTGAGGTAAAAGCAAACACAAGAAGAGGATAAATTGTGCCCACCCCGTCCAAGGCGCAGTCTCAAGATATGGCGCAAGCAAGGTATCCGCTTGCCAACTGAGCAAAAAGGTCATCCCCATCGCTACCCGTAAGATGAGTGTACCACTATCACGTCGTTCTGTCAGCCATTCACGCAATTGCTGATAAGCAGACAACTGTTCGAGCTTCGTATCAATGAAAACAGTCGCAGTCATAGCAACGGCACTCGCAAGGGTGAAGCCGATGAATAGGGGAGTCAATACCTCCTGAAATGTCAGGGGCGCATCGAGGAAGCTGAAATCAGCAAACCATTTGACGTGCGCGTTAACCACAGGAGGCGAGATACCGACGAATAAGAGTACAAGGAGAAGCATCCATTTGGTCTTGCGACTAGCGAACATCAAACCACACTTTCTTCATAAATTTTTCGACATCTCTTTACTGTAACGTATACTAATTTTATTTGATAGTGAGATTATTCACAATCTTTTCGTGACAAGTGTATCATCTGTGCTGTCACACATTATTCTCGCTCATATACGGTGATTTGACCTGCTGAATAAATCGCTTGCCAATCATCAAGATGAGCTAAGACCTCTGCAATCTGTGGGATATGAACTGCACCCCAATTTCGCCACAAATTATCAACGACCAAAATATCAGTATCGGCAAATCCAGCCTGAATCACCAAGCGTTCTGCTGGCAGATTCGCTGGAACATGGATAGCATCACGTCCATCAGCAATGGATGCCATCTGAAATTCAGTCACCTGTAACTCATGATTTAACAACCAACCAATTGGCGCAGAGGTAACAATAATTTGATTATCATCAGCATAGCCATTCACGAACTCAGCTACCTCACGCGCTGCCTCAGCCTCAATCAAGAATGGGTCAATTGCTGTCGGATAATCTGTATGGATTGCCATGATAGTTTGTACAATTGTCCCGAATAGACCAAGACTAAAAACACTGATAATCAGCACACGCACCAGTGGATATTGCACAGTTTGCAGATAGTCCCATCCTCTAACAAACAGTGACGCAACCCCAATGGCAACAATCGGCAAAAACGGAATCAAATAATAAGCACTCAAACTATAAAGCGGAACAGTCCGCGCAATGAGCAATAAGGGAATTAAAAAGAGCAAGCTAATCAGCAATAGGCGTTGTTGTTTCAGGGTGATAATGCCTATCCCTGCAAGCACCCACCAAGGGTTGCTCAGTAGCACTTGAATATTTGTTTGTAGAGTTATCCATTGTGATGTTAGTGTGCCAACACTTGTTCGGGATAGCGTGTATTGCAAGTCAAACAAAAAGGCTTCTGGAATAAACCACAACGAGAGCAAGCCATACAGACTCAGAGGCAACATAGCCAGAGGCAATGCCCAAAAAATGTCACACCAACGCACCATCATGATGATAATCGCTAGAGGCACAATAAATGACCATGCCAGCACATCTGTCAGAGATGCTAAGCCAAAAGCTATCACACTCATCAATAACCATTGTCGATGATGAAGTGTGTACCTTACACCACCCCATATCATGAGGATGAGCAAAGGTTGGAGTAGGCTGTAGCTAAAACCAAAACGGTTATAGAGAATCGCCTGTGGCAAGATAGCAAAGATGAACGCACCCATGAGAGCAAACCGAGCATCACCGACATCACGTAACATGAGGTAGAGCAGTACAATACCCAGCAAACCGCACCCAACAGTCAAACTACGCAACACCAGCATACTCACATCGGTCACAGCGAATAAGCCTGTTAAGATAATTTCAAACAGAGGCAATCGTGCAAACAATAACCAACTATCTGCGACAGCAAAGTAACGTACCTCACCCATCAACAAGTGACGCGCTATTTCGATGTGGGTTGCTTCGTCGGTATACCATGCTGGTGCATCGCTCAATTGCCAGAAACGCAAAACCGCACCGATACCCAATATGATGATGATTAAAACACGGTCACGCCACATAACATTATCCTTTAGTAAAGTGATGTTACTGCCATTCGTGCCCATTGTTTAGGACTAAAGTCACGCCCGACGTAAATAATAGGTTTGTTTAACGACAAGGTGTTGTAACAATTGTTGTAATTTGTAGACAATTCATGGATTCCAGACAACATTACAACTATCATAACGCTGAATCAGTAATGCGATTTGTAACAATACAAATTGTAATGCTGAATTTATTCATTTTGTTCAAGTATTCGGGAATCCAAAGGGAGATAATCTTGTCTCAGAAAAATCTCATTGGTCTATTCACCACTCTTATCTTTGCAACCCTTTTATTAAGTAATTTTGGGATTGCAGCCGCCGACTCCACTCGACACATTATTGTCTTTAATAGTGCCCAATCTGCCAGCGAAACGGCATCTGCCCTGCAAGCGGACTACGCACTTGATGACATTTATTTATACGATACTGTTTTAAATGGCATGTCTGTTATTGCTAGTGATGCAACCATCGCACAATTACAAGCTGACCCGCGTGTTGCATTTGTCGAAGCAGATACGCTCTGGGCAACGGCTGCCCAAGAGATACCAACAGGTATTCGTCGTATCAATGCAGCATCCAATCAAAGTATTGGCATTAACAGCACAGGTCCTGCGGTTGATGTTGATGTGGCGATTTTGGATTCAGGGATTGATACCGAGCACCCTGACCTGAACGTAGTCGGGGGCACAAATTGTGTGCGTGGCACAGCCAATTACTGTGGTCCGAATGGCTCTGGGGGTAATTATGATGACCGTAGCTATCATGGCACACACGTCGCAGGTATTGTCGGCGCACTCGATAATGACATTGGCGTTGTCGGTGTTGCACCAGGGGCACGTCTGTGGGCAGTAAAAGTCATGAATGGCGAATCAGGCGCACTCACAGCCGATGTCGTCGCAGCCATTGAATGGGTCGTTGAACGTGGCGATATTGAAGTCATCAACCTCAGCTTATACAGTGGTGGTTACAGTCCAGCCTATGAACAAGCTATCAATAGCGCAGTTGCTAATGGTGTGACAGTCGTGGTGGCAGCAGGTAACGAAAATCGTGATGCGATTGGTTACGGTCCTGCGAATATCCCAGCAGCGATTACCGTTTCCGCAATTGCTGATTACGATGGCTTACCAGGCTCACAAGGTACAAATCAAAATCGCGGTGAGGGTGGTTGCCCAACCTACACTGATGACTCACTCGCTGACTTCTCGAATTGGGGGAGCATCATCGACATTGCTGCACCAGGAACGTGTATCTACAGTACGATTCCTATTGAATACGGTGGTTACTTCTATGTCAAAGGCACGAGTATGGCATCACCGCATGTGGCAGGGGCGGCTGCTATTCTCGCTAGTCAAGGTTATACACCAACCGATATTGACCGCATCCTGAAAGAAACAGGGAGCTACGATTGGAACGATACCAGTGGCGATGGCGTCCAAGAACCATTGCTTGATGTCTCGGATACGACCTATTTCACACCTGTCTTTGTTGGGGATGACCCAACCACGCCAACACCTCCTAGCAACGAAGCACCAACAGCTAGTTTCACTTATAACTGCACCGATTTGACCTGTTCATTTGATGGCACAGGCTCAAGCGATAATGATGGCACAATCAATGCCTACACATGGAATTTCGGCAATGGTGCAAGTGCCATTGGGGCAACACCCGATAATACCTTTGGCACGGCTGGCACATACGATGTCACGCTGACGGTCACCGATGATGATGGCGCGACAGGTACACAGACACAATCGGTTACTGTGACTGCTCCTGCTAATTTGCCACCAACAGCTAGTTTCACCTATAGTTGTGATGGCATGATGTGCGCGTTCAGTGGCACAGGCTCAAGCGATAGCGATGGGAACATCATCAGTTATGAATGGGACTTTGGAGATGGCTCTAGCACGACAGGTGCAACACCCAATCACAGCTTTGCTTCATCAGGCACATATGATGTTACCTTGACCGTCACTGATGACGACAGCGCAAGTGATTCACAGACTCAAGCTGTCACCATTGCTGAACCGAGCAATATCGCACCGACAGCCGTCTTTGCAGTTACTTGTAGTGATTTGACCTGTGGCTTCAACGGCAATAATTCCAGTGATAGTGATGGCAGTATCGTCAGCTATGATTGGGATTTCGGCGATGGTAACACAGCGAGTGGCGCAACTAATAGCCATACTTATGCGAATGCTGGCACATATACGGCAACACTTACTGTCACCGATGATGATGGCGCAACAGATAGCACTAGCCAAACCGTGACAGTCTCTGCTCCACCGCCACCGTCGCCAACAACACCACCGCCGAATCCGACGATGCCACCACCAAACCCGACGATGCCACCGAACCCAACGATGCCGCCACCGAATCCGACATCGCCACCACCGAACCCGACGATGCCACCGCCTCCGCCACCATCAGGCAACGGAACATCGCTTGCTGTCAGTGATTTGGATGCAGTCGTCACCAGCAGTGGTGGTAGATGGTCAGCAAGTGTTACGGTTACCATCTCCGATAACACAGGCGCAACTGTCGCTAATGTCGTCGTGGTTACTGTTCTGAATGATGGCACATACAATATTTGTGTTACGGATGCTAATGGCGCGTGTAGCATGACCACACCGAGTTATCCGAATCTGCTACCAGCAACCAACATGACTGTTATCGGCGTGCGTGGGTCACTCCCATACCTCGCTGCAAACAACCGTGATATCGATGGTGATAGCAACGGCACAATGATTCTGCTGACGAATCAACGATAATCAGCACCAGTTAGTCAGACAGAGAGAGCGTCATTGCACGCTCTCTTTTGCGTTGTATAACATTAAGCCACAAATTGCACATTCTCTTGTATATTTGAAACGGATTCACTGCAAATAATCTTGATGTATATCATGAATTCAATGGCGGACACGATACATCGTGTTCCTACAAAAATTGTTCCATCTTAGGGATGGCATGAATGCCGTTCACCATAAAACATACACTTTAGAAACTTACAGACTTTGACAACAGGACACCATCACCATGACACGGACACCACCCACATCGACATCACCCTTTGCATGGGGACTCTTGGTGCTGTTGCTAAGCATCTTGATTGGCATCTTGATAGCATCGCCACTCTATATCAATGTCGATTCAGGGATGTATCTTGAAGTCGGGCGTTACCTGCTAGAAGGTCGCACCCCGTATTTGGATTATGTCGAACTCAATCCACCGCTGATTCACTATATCAATGTGATTCCTGTAGCGGTTGCCCATTGGCTCAACATCAACCCAATTATTGTTTACAAGGCTTTGGTATTGATGGTGCTTGCTTATGCCATGTTGGTATCGCGGGTGTTATTGCGTGGCTCAAGCATCGCTGGCACACTGCCCCTGTTTATGCTCTTTCCGATTGTGATGGTCTTTGAGACGATTGCCGATTATGCTGATTTTGGTCAGCGTGACCACCTGATGGCATTGATACTGATACCTTGGTTATTGCTTCGCATCGAACGGTATCATGCTCCTGAAAATAAACGCTCGCTTGCCTTAACTTTACTGGTTGGATTTTTAGCCGCGATTGCGATGGCATTGCGTCCTTATTTTGTCTTGCCATTAGCATTGGTTGAATTGTATTTCTTGGCACGCTATCGCACAGTTAAACATATCTTCCGTGCTGAGACGGTCATCGTCATTGTCTCAGGCATTGCTTATCTCGCGCATTTTGCTTTACTCCCAGCCGATGCACGCGATGTATTCTTCAATCAGTTGATTCCCTTTGTACAAGACAATTATGAGTCCTATTCGCTTTATTCAGGCGATAGTTTCTGGTTGTTAATGAACGCTCGTTTTATCCACCTGATATTGATTTATGGGGCATCAATTTTGCTGTATCTTGCCTTGCCAGAAGACAAGCGTCCACCATTGCTGATTCCACTCTTCATCTTTGCACTAGGGGCATATGGTGTTTATCTCTATCAGCAATTGGGATTCAGCTACCATGCGATTCCTGCTAGCTTGACTGTCTTCCTGATTTTTGGCACAGTGCTACAAGCCTATTGGCAAATCTTGCGCGATGACACCCAACTTGCCTTGCCAAAACGCGCTATGCGTTTACTCGTGGCGACCTATGCCATCAGTGGTGGTCTATTGATTCTGCTGATGAACCTGATTCTGCCAGCCCTCAACACTTTGCCATCCGACCAAGCTATTGTTGACCTCATTGAAGAACGCACACCAGAAGATGCTTCTATTTTCTTTGTGGATAGCGCAATGGCACCTGCTTTTCCACTCATCACGCGCATCAATCGCCAGATGGATATGACCTATGTGCAGGGTTTCCCGATTGCATTCAGTGTCTATGACCAAGCTGACCCGACAGCTATTTACGCTGATGTGCCATTGCCTGATGATTTACAACGCTATGTCGATGCACTAGAAGGAGACATTGCACGACATCAACCCGACCTCGTGTTCATCAATTCGGGTGCGTGCTATGGATGCCCAGAAGAATTCCAGATTTATGCTTGGCTCGAAGCCAGTGGATTCGTCGCATCGCATCTTGGTGATTACACGCTACTGCCTAACAATACGATAGAGAATTTTGCTATCTTTGAATATAACGATTGAGGTTTACTCTAGCCATGGTGATAAGCAACCTTCTACAATGGAAGGAATTTATCGCAGAGTGAGTCGAATTCAAGATAATGTCTTCATCTGAGACAAGTGTTATGCACTATACAGGCACGGAATTAGAAGTTTTCCGTCATGCCAAAAATTATAAACATTACGTTCGCCAAAAATTATCTCCTTATATCGGGCAAAAGGTGCTCGAAGTCGGAGCAGGTATTGGTGGCACAACGCGCGTCTTTGCTGATGATAACTATCAGCGATGGTTGGCTCTTGAACCTGATGACACGTTAGTTGCTTCCCTCCATGAGCAAAAACTGAGAGGGCAGTTACCTGACTTTGTCGAAATCCAACAAGGCACAGTACAAGACCTCTCTTCAGAAGGGGATTTTGGTACACTCCTCTATATAGATGTGCTGGAACACATTGAAGCCCATCAAGCGGAGTTACTGTCGGCATCGCAACAGGTCGCTATCGGGGGCTATATCATTGTGCTCAGTCCAGCATTCCAATTTTTATACACGCCCTTCGATGAAGCTATTGGGCACTATCGACGCTATCGACGCTCTGACCTGCGTGACCTCACCCCTGATAATTGTCGTGTAACAGATGCTTTTTACTTAGATGCTGTTGGCATGTTAGCCTCTGTCGCCAACTTGCTAGTTTTACGCTCTTCTCAACCGAGTTTGAGTCAAATTAAGTTTTGGGATAGCACCATCATCCCGATGTCGCGTGTGCTTGACCCCCTTGTTGGCTTCAATTTTGGACGTTCCGTGATTTGCGTTTATGAGCGTGTGCGTTAAAACTCTAAACTTGTAAATACTCTATCGTAGGCTGCTGATTGTCATCCCTTACAATAATTTATCGAACACATCACGGATAAACTCTCTTGGGGTATAATCGTTATAACAGTCTTATCACAAACTGACACACACAGATGCAACACACAATTGCTTATCTTCATCGACAATTGACCCGACGCAGTGGGGCAGCCAATCCCAACACGATTTATCGCTTGGGCAAGCTAGCCCATCCTGACGCAACCACGATTCTGCTGGATTTATTGAACGACCCCTCGATTTCTGACGAGGTGCGCCAATATATCTTAGTTGCCCTGCGTTATACAGACGACCCACGCGCCAATCAAACGCTGTTACAGTATTTTCATAATGGCTATGAGACATCGACAGTGGTCATTAACTCCCTGGGAATCTTGCGCGAAGGTGATGCAGTTGACCTCATGCGTGCTTTGTTATCAGGGCGCAAAAAAACGAGTCTGAATCATCAAGACGCACTCAGTCTGCGCTTTCGGCTGGTGATTGCACTCGGCAATATCGGTGATGCGTGTGCGCTCCCTGAATTGATAAATTGCCTTGATGATAGTACCAGTGTCCTCAAATACGCCTTATCCGATGTGCAGTTACAAGTGCCTCTCTGTGAATATGCTCACGATGCCGTGCGCCAGATTGGCACAGTTGAAGCCCAGCAAATCGCGGATGACTGGCAAGCAAAACACGATGCGAAACTCCAAGAAGAAGCCTATAGACTCAGTCAACAGGTGCAAGCGAATGAAAATTTTGTCGATTTAGAAGGGGATTTAATTCGCCTCAAGCATTACGCGATCATCGTACTCGTCGCCATGAATAAAGACCAACGCCGACGCTATCCCAATATCACTTTTGATGTGCTAAAAGCCTTTGCTCGACAAGAAGGTCGTCTGACAGATGAAGCTGGGCAAACTATCAGAGACTTCATTATCCATGCCGCAGAAAATCGCTACACGCATCTATCGCTGGAACATGCCTTCATTTTGCTTGACCATTACTACGATGAGCGTGCTGAGCAACTCGCGTTGAACATTTTCGCTCATCCTGATTATCACCTTGATTTGCACGGCGACCCTCTCGGATTATTGACACGTAAGCGCGTCTTGGCGACAGTCCCTATTATTGCCGAAAAAATTACAGAAGAAGGCATCAGTGAACGCTACTTGAGCAGTTTAGGGATGATTGGCGGTGAACAAGCGGAAGCCATTGTCACGGAATATTTGGATGTAGACGATGGTCTCATCAGTGTTAATGCGCTCTATGCCCTTGCCGATATTGCCCGTGAATCAGATACAGCCCTAGAACGCCTCAGCCAAATGATTGACCAAGGCGATTACAGCATGAGGCAACAAGCCATCATTCGCATGGATAAAGTCGGTAGTCGGGCAATTTTTATCTTGCTCAGCCTTTTGCCAAACTATGACAAATGGAGTGTCAGCAAGGCTTTATCAACATTGGCACGCATCGGCGATGTGCGTATCATTCCAAAATTGTTGCAATTGCTGGTTGACCCAAATCAAGCGCACATCCACCGCGATATTGTGAATACCCTCATCAGGCTCGAAGACGAAACTGCTTATGAAATTGCCTATCTCTGGCGACAACAATTATGACCGACTCTCAGAGGCTTATCGTGTTTGGCATAATGAGCGGTTCAGTCTGTTGACGCAAATTATTAAAGATAATCTCAGGCACGCGCAGACGCTCATCATTTTGATAGCGTGTTTGCAATGCCTCTAAGTTAGAGTCAGGCGATAGCGTCAAAGTGGCAAGTTCATCATAAAATGCGAGTTGTTCATCTGTGAATGTTGTTGCGCTGGCTGGTGCACCACCCCATACATCCCATGGCAACATCTCCATCTTATTGAGAGCGGCAACATCGCGCACGAGATTTCCTGCAACAAACCATAGACCGTGCATCCCTTCAACGAAACCAATCCCAAAGCGATTCGGCTCAACTGTTTCATTACGGCATAGTTGCCATGCTTTGCCAGCGACGAGGAATTGCTCATTGTTCATATCCAAGGTATTCCATGTAATGCCTAATTTCTCGCGCCAAGTGGCATCAAGCTGGGCATCAATCATGACCCAACGATTATCACTTGCATTCCAATATTCACAGACCCAATGATCTTCGTAATTCCCTGTGCCGAAGTATGTACCAAAACCACAACGCGCTCGTGCTGGAATCCCTTTTGCACGCAATAACGATACAATCAATTTCGTGAAGGCATGGCAACGGCAAGCAATCCGTTCATTAGGTGTGCGCGTCTCTGTGAGTGCTTTATCACTAACAGCGAAGAGTGCTTCCAACATTGTTTCGACGGGTCGAAGATGAATATGTGACATGCGATCATCCGACAACGTTACCCCGTAAAAGTCACGAGCGAATAAATCATAGATGCCTAGATTCTGAACTACCTCAACTAATTCTGGAACAGAATCAGGCAAATATTGACTATGGTCTGCATACTGACCGAAATCAGTGAATGCGCCAGCCTCGGCATAGTATGCCAGTGTGTCTTGTTGATGTGTCATGTATTCCTCTCTTCATATTCGATACTCTGATGGATACGACATTGGCGTGTTTTTTAACACCACATCATCAGTGTAGAGCTTCCATTAGCTGGAAGGTCAAGGAGAGGTTTTCATGCAAAATCACAAAATGTTTTGTTCGATGATTAATAGTAGGAGCTAACTACGTCTGCGCTTGTGCGGGACGACACGCATGTTGAGTCCAACGGGGTTGACCCCTGACCCAATATCCAAAACAGCATCCCCGTACCCTTGCTCTCACGGATGGTTCAAAATGGGAAACCCACTAAAAGGGGTTCAAAAGCAGTGCCTTTAGCGCACTTCCCAAGACAAGCTAGCCATATGTTTTGAACATATGGCACGAGATACGAGTAAACTCAGGGGTCGGGGGGTATCTAAAATGGATACAAGGTAGGGGGTTGTCCCAAATAGACTCAACACGCAGGTCGTCCCCGACTATGAGATATTTACAGAATAACATCTGCGAAGAGATTAACTTACGCTGGAATCGCAAAGCATCGCCAACGATAGGCAGGACGGTCATTATTCTGAATTTGTTCCGCGTAGGCAGCAGGATTGTTGTACGTCCGAATACAAATATCGTCAAATTCAGCGACCCCAAGCGTCAAGATGCGTGTACCATTTGATGTGCAATACCAGAAATTCCCATCTTCCGCGACACCATAGGTCGGATTAATCGAGCTACAGTAGCCTTCGACTTCTACCTCGCCATTGTTCATGATTGTGCCCGTACTCATACCACGTCCGTTATTGAGCAATTGTGGTGGTGCTGATGAGGTTGGCGTTGGCAAAATCGCAGGTTGGTAGCATCGCCATTGATAGGCAGGGCGTTGACCGTTATTAATCTGGAGTGCAATCGCTTGTGGATTATTGTAGGTCAGTTGACAAATTTCATTAAAATCTGCTTGGCGCAATTGAATCGCATTTTGTCCGTTGAATGTACAGAACCAGTTCGTGCCATCTTCGGATACCCCGTAACTGCTGTTGAGGCGATTGCAGTAGCCTTCTACTTGGAATTCGCCATTGGTGACAGGTGCACCGTTGGTCAAGCCTGTGCCATTGGTCAGGATAAATCCACTATTGGATGTGCCACCGATATTCGTTTGCAATGTGGTTGCTGTTGGTGGCACAAAGACAGTCGCAGGAATGATAGCTGTCGGTGCAATCTGATTACCCCCTATAACCAATTGGGTCGGCGTTGGCAAATTGCTGTTGGTGAAGGGTGTGCGTGTCGCTTGTGGTTGAGGCGATGGGAAAGGTGTTAAGGATGGGGCAACGGTTGGCTCTTGTGCTGTCGAGCCACAGCCGACGATGATAAACAGCAAGAACAACAAACCAATCATACGATAAACAGTCACGTTTGAATCCTTTAGTGATGATGAACACAGATGACCTAATCATGCCAAATATCACTCAATTGCGCCATAGGTCAGGTGACTAGTATCTTGTCAGAGCGTTACTCTCTCTTCATCTTTTGTTGGTCTTATATGTTGATTGATAGCAATCGTAGGATGGTATCGATGCTTCAAGCGGAAGGATACGCTGATCCTTCCTTACAAAGTTGATGATTCTGATTCGTTATCAGGCAACCTGAGACTATTATTATCTTTGGTTTTCGATAACGATTCTTCAGGCTTGGGTGAACAACGCCACAGGGAATTGTGCTAGCACATCTGCAAGGGCGAGTGTTTCGTTTTCTGTAAGTGTTTCGCCTGTGAATTGATTTATAAACGCCCCTTGATGCTCCTCTGGAACGTGCAAAGCAGTATCACCCCAAATGGATTCTCCTTGTGGCATAACTGTTTGTCCTTGTGTCAATTGCACGACGAGACGTGGCACGACAATCAACGCGATTTGCTCTTCGTAGACGCGCAAGAAGGCACAAACATATTGCGCTTTGCTCCCTGAAACGCTGATAGGAACATAATCACCCTCTAGGAAAAGAGTTTCGTAGTGTTCACGGAAACGCAATGCAATGGCTGTCAGATAGAGCTTGATGCGTCCATCAGCAGGGGAGGCGGTCAGTTCGTTTGCTAAGGATTGCCTATCTTCGTTAGCGCGGTGCATTAGGTCACCCAACAGTTGCCGACGCAAGCCATAATCAACAGGACGACGGTTATCAGGGTCAACCAAGCTATATCGCCACATCTCATTACCTTGATAAATATCAGGCACACCTGGTGAGGTGATTTTGAGCAAAGTCGTCGCCAGCGAGTTCAAGAAGCCGTAAAATGACACGCGCTCTTGGAAAGGGACAAAACTTTCCATAAAGCTATCACTATTCAGCAGATGGTCAATGAAATCGGCTGTTGCTTTGTGATAATCGTGATTGGCATTGACCCAATTGCTATGGACTTTGGCTTCGTTGATGGCTTTTTCCATGTAGGCGGTGATGCGATTTTGGAAGTCAGGGTCATCACTGAGTGGATACGCACCAATCAATGTTTGGTAGAGCAGATACTCATCATTACGAGATGGTGCAAGGTCACCATCAACTTCGATTTTTGCTACTGCGCCAATTTGTGACCATGCTTCAATGAGACCTGACCATTCATCAGGAATTTCGGATAATACACTGATGCGTGCCCGAATATCTTCACTGCGTTTGGTATCGTGTGTGGATGTACTCAGCATTGTGTTCGGATAGGCTTTGTTGAGATTGTGTTGATGAAATTCATCGACATTAATGCCGAATTGCTCAGGGTGTCCGCCGACTTCATTGAGTGATGTCAGGCGATTGTAGACATAAAATGAGGTATCCTCCACTGATTTTGCCATAATCGGACCTGTCATCTGCTGATATTGCATGACCCATTCGCTCATGGCATCGTGTAAGGTAGGGTCAAATTCTTCAAAGAGGTCTTTGAGTAGCATATCGCGCACAAAATCGAAGACGTATTCAGGGCTACGTGGATTGAGTCGCTTGGCAATGTTGACCGCTTCATTGATGTAGTTGCGGTCACGCTCACTGACAGGTTCATCAGGCGTGATGTAAGTTCGATAGATGCTCAATGCGGAGGTGATTTCTATCAGCGCATGAGCGAGGGCATGGCGTGTGAAACCTCGATAGCGACGGTTCTGCTCAACAATGTCTGCGAGTTGGGCACTCCGCGCATAAATTTCGCTATTGAGTGTCTCGTTCATGATGTATCGCTTGCTCATCTTCACAATCTTTTGGAAGTCGGCTTCGTACCCTAGAAAATCGTTATAGAGCGTATCGAATGCTTGTTGATTGACAGAATCGACAAACAAATTGGTGACGGCAATCATGAAGTCATAGCCTGTTGTGCCATAGACTGCCCAATCATAAGGGAGTGGTTCAGTCTCCGAGAGGATTTTTTCGGCAAGCACATAGAGCGACCATTCTGATGCGCCGTCATTTTCGGATAAAGTCACCAAACGTTCGCGGATGTGGTCACGGTCAATATATTCTTCGGGCAGATGTTGCTTGAGACGCGCGACGATATATTCTTCTTGCAATTGTTGGAAGTAGTATTTCGGGTCCCACAGTCCATCAGGATGGTCGATGCGTAAGCCTGAGATTTTGCCTTCACCCAATAAACGGAATGTCAGTTGATGGGTCTTCATGAAGACTTCCATATGTTCAATGCGAATCGCTGCCATGTCATTGATATTGAAGAAGCGACGGTAGTTAATTTCATCAGAAGCAGCACGCCAAAACGAGAGGCGATAGGGCTGATTTTCTAGAATTTCGTCCAAAATATTGAAGCTATCAGGTTCGCCGACTGTGCCATTGATGCGTTCAAGAGCCGCATCAAGAGCGACACGGAATTGCTCACTGTTTTCGTAAAGAGTCACGAAGCGCATCCGAGCGATTTTTTGTTCACGACGCATTTCGGTCAGTAGGGATTTATCGCGTGTTTTAAAAGGTGGAATGTGCTTGAGTGCGGTTAAGATACTCAGCAATTCATCTACAACCCACTGGTCATAGGGTTCTTGCACCAAAAAATTATGTGCTTGCTCTAAAATATTGGCGTAGGTATCGGGCGTAATCGGGAACTGGTTTTCCCAATAATGTAGATAGAAATCGCCATGCCAATAGACCAATTCTAAGCGACCATTTTCGAGTTCGCGTCCGTAGTGGTCACCGAGTACAGGAATTAGCACACGGTTATCGAGCGCACGGTTTTTCGATTCCCAATTAATATCAAAATAGTGAGAATACACCGAGGATGGACCATGTTTGAGGACATCCATCCACCAAGGATTATCTTTGCCGATGCCCATATGATTCGGCACAATATCGAGTAGGAGTGACATATTGCGTTCGTGCAAGCTATTGACGAGCGCATTGAAATCGCCTTCGCTACCGAGTGTGGGATTAAAACGATTGTAATCCACAGTGTCGTAGCCATGTGTGCTACCATCGCGCGGTTGATAGAGTGGTGAGGTGTATAAGTCGCTGATGCCTAAATCGTGCAGGTAGTCAATTAAGCCTTGTGCATCGCGGAAGGTTTGATGCGGACCGAATTGCACGCGATAGGTCGAGCGTGGTAAGCGACGGTTATCGAAAATATCATCGAGTAAGGTCTCGAATGTCGGTGTCAGTGTTGTCATATGATGTTCCCCTCTGAAACGGATGTCTCAGTCATCATTATAACAGACAATATTTAGCCACGACCATCACGGAGCATTTGCGCGTATTCAGATGGCATCTCGCTAGCTTCGATAGCGGTGGCAATGCGTTCAATATCGTAAGGGACGCGCACGAAATCGACTGTTAAGCCCTCATCTGTTGCGGTGAGAACGATGTAGCAAGCATCTGCATTGTTATCTTTGGGCTTGCCGACACTGCCTGCGTTGATGATACGTCGTCCGTCGGATAAGGTGCGGTCATAGGGCAGGTGGGTGTGTCCGCAGACCATCACCGATTGTTCGATGCCATCCATAATGCGTAAGAGGCTAGTATCTGTGCGGTCTTCGTAGAGATATTCGTTGATTTTACGTGGGCTACCATGCACGAGGAGCACCTCCGTATCACCAACGGTAATTGGACGATGGGCATCGAGTTGGCGCAGATAGGCTTTGTTATCATCGGTGACGTGCGCGTTTGACCATGCAATGGATCGTTCACCCATTTGACGGGCTTTGTCGGTGGTGTAGGCACAACCACAATCATCACTGTTATTGCCCACGCCTTGGTCGTAATTGCCCATGATAGTCGGGATATTACGCTCCCGAATGAGGGCGATGACTTCGTTAGGGAATGTGCCATAGCCGACTAAATCGCCAAGGCAGTAGAGATTCTCTGTATAGCCTCGTTCATCCATATCGGCAAAGACTGCTTCGAGGGCAGGTAAATTACCGTGAATATCGCCAAAGATGATTGCTCGTTCCATTTATTTACTCTCGTTATTGATTGCTCCTGTTCTGTCATTATGATGATGTGAGTCACGAGAAGATAGGGTCGATTGATGCCTAACATATCCTTAATGATGTGAGTCTCAGTCAGAAATTCAACATACTTAATGCCAAGCAGCTATTAATGAATAGACTAAAAGTTTGTGGAAATAATCGAAAAGCGTGACACCACGTCGGAGAAAGTGTATTCGATGCACTCAAGAGAGCATTTATCCTCCGCAGACCCCCTATTTTGACCCCCTCCGACAAAACTTTTTATAAAATCCCACCGTTTTAGGTTTCTTTTTTGTAATGCCCGATAAACAACAAATTGTTCAAAATTGGACGCGCTGAACTGCTTGACAGACGGGGCTTTCCGAGATATCTTATAAGTGAAGTCACGCAAGGGTCATGGCAGTGGCTTATCCCTACGGGGAACTGAAACTGACATACTTTCCTTTATCTAATGAACTCTTACTGTCATGACAGTGGCTTATCTCTACGGGGAACTGAAACTTACTCCATAGTATGGCTGTCTGTGTGTAAGGCGCTTTGTCTCTTGTGAGGCGACTCCCTACGGGGAACTGGAAGAGAGCTATCAGCCGTCAGCCACTAGTTATTAGCTTTTTTGTTTTTGGCATGTGTTGTGATTTTTCCTGACATGCTGAGTAGCTGAGGTGCTCAAAAGCTAGATTTTATAGAAGCTATCAACTGTGATTGGTTGGTGGCTTTTTTGTTTCTGTATTGTGATAGACCCAAAGCTAATGTTTAGCAGACAAATCGTCTCATCTCAGTGATACCGAAATAGCTTTATTGCTCGCCCTTAAAAAATCTCAATTGGTGACTTGTATTGTTGCGCTTACAATCTAGGTAGAAATTACACTAAATGATTTAGATTCCTAGGGAAATCGCTGTGTTAAGTGAGCGGAACGACATTTTACTCCATACCTTGCTGGATATTTCTCAGCAGATAAACGAAACACGGGCGGTGATGCCACTATTGCGCTATGCAGTCGATGTCAGTATTGAACTGCTAGAAGCCACGCACGGCTTCATCATTTTGGTGGATAAACAACAACATTTTGCGTTCCCTGTGGCGCGTGATGCCAATCGGCAAACGGTGATTGACCCAGAATCGCAGATTAGTCGTACAATTTTGTTCCGCACGATTGATGATCGTCAGCACATTATCACGGCATCGGCAATCAAAGACGAGCGATACGATGACTCTGAATCTGTGCAAAAACTCCGCATTAAGTCGGTGATGTGTGTGCCCTTAATCGCAGCAGGGGATGTCTTGGGTGCAATCTACATGGAAAATCGTAATGAAGCGGATGCTTTCTCGAAAGAACAATTGCAACCACTCCATTATCTAGCAGGGCAAACGGCGTTATGCCTCAAAAATGCGATGCTCGAAGCCGAAGTTGAATCCTTACGCGCTCAACAAGTTGAACAACTCGCCGATACTAATGACAATACACAATTGACACACCAAGCTGTACAGCGCACTCTGGACGAACAACGCAATCGCTTATTGAATGACTTTGTCCGCGATACATCACATCATTTTAAAACACCGTTGACCATCATCAAAAGTTCGGTGGATTTGCTCAGGCGCAAAGTGGATCAGCGCATTGCAGGGGATTATCTGGAACGCATTGTGCGCCAAGTGGATACTATTGTGAATTTGGTCGATGCCTTGAATCTATTATCCAAGATGGATGCGCGACTCAATCAATCCTTTGTTCAGGAAAACTTGTCTTTGATGGTACACGATATTTATGATGGTCTTAAAATAGAGGCACGGCGCAAAAACATCCGTATGTCGCTTGATTCGCCAGATGAGGCAGTTCGTGTGACAATGTTACCTGAGTATGTGCGACAAGCAATTAGCAAAGTGCTACTGAATGCGATTCAATATACGGGACATCGCGGTACAATTACGATAGCCTTGGTGAATGCCCCTGATGTGGCGATGGTGGTTATCACCGATGCTGGAATTGGCATTGCACCTGAGCATCTCCAGCATGTGACAGAACGATTTTATCAGGTGGATAAATCGGGTGTAAAACGCGGACTCGGTGTTGGTTTGACCATCGCTGACCATGCCATGTACGCTCATGGTGGTGAATTGCATATAGAAAGTGAGCTTGGAGTTGGCACTCAAGTGACGCTTGTTTTTCCGAAACAGCAAGAAAGTGAAGACTCATGACAATAGAAAAAATTGCATTTGGTAGTTGGGATAATTGCTACCGTTTATATAACGATACTGTAGATGTGATTGTCACAACCGATGTAGGACCGCGCATCATCTATTTTGGCTTGCGTGGGGGCGAGAATATGCTCCATACCGTACCAGAAGATTTGGGACAAATAGGAGGCGATGAGTGGCGCATGTATGGCGGACATCGTTTATGGCACGCCCCTGAAATGAAACCGCGCACCTATCAGGCTGATAACGACCCTGTTGACTATTTTGATTTGGATAATATTCATTATTTTGTACCGCCTATCGAAACAGCGACAGGCATCCAGAAGCAAATTAGTCTTTTTTTCAAAGATGATACTTTAGTTATTGACCATACGTTTACTAATAATGGCATGTGGTCAATTGATATTGCGCCTTGGGCAATTACGGTGATGCGCTCAGGTGGATTAGCTGTCATGCCTTTACCACCGCATGTGGCACACGATGTGCAACTACTCCCGACTCACGCTATTACACTGTGGGGTTATACATCGCTCAATGACCCACGATTGCATTTCGGAGATAAATATATCTTGATGCAACAACGCGCTGATATGGATGAACCCATCAAGATTGGCTTGCAAGTCACACAAGAATATTTGTGGTCAGTGGGGTGGTTGGCTTATGTCAACGATAACACACTCTTCGTGAAATCCTTCCATCCACCGCTATCGGAAACAACTTATCCTGATATGGGATCGCAAGTCGAAATTTTTAGTGATAGTGACATGCTTGAATTAGAGACACTCGGTGGGTCTCGGCAATTACGTCCCGATGAAACACTCACGCATCGAGAATATTGGTCACTGCATCCGAATGTCAGAACACCGCAAGATGACGCACAAATCGGGCAAGAGATTTTGCCTTTGGTACGTCAGGCGCATCCCAATGTCGGGCGAAGGAAGACAGGTCCGCTTAGAGGCTGAGTCTAATCATTGATGATGCCGACCACAATCGCTATCGGTGGCACAACACAACAGCAGACTTGTAACCAAACACCGCCCAAGCCAGCAAAGTTCCACATGCTAGCAAGGATATTCAAAATTGGCGCGAGCAGTGTCTCGAAAAAGCCAACGGTGTTATCGACAGCTTCTTCTGTCGGGGTACGGTCAGGGTCAGGCGTGGGAGTCGCAGAAGATACCACAATCGCGGTCAGTGTTGCGTCAATGCGAGCATCCACTGTCGATTGTAACGCTGTTGCTTCGGGTGTGCCCGTTTGTTGCGCGACTTCGGTCAAGCCTTGATTGACCCCTGCTTGGACTGTTGCTTCAATCGCTTCGGCATCGGTGGGGGGATTGGTGTACTGATAGACAAGCGATAAGATGAGCATCCCCAATAAAATAGCGAATCCACCATAACGCAAGACGCGCGATAGGGTGATTTGTGAGCGAATAGACGATGATGGTTGGCTCATGATGTTATCTCTGTCTAAGGTCAATCGTAAACATAGTATGGCGCATCATCCGTGAAACATCAATTATCATATTACCCCCAACAATTGGGGAACAGAATCTTGCTTGCTTGTCTTATGATGTAATTATCGAGATAAGGAAGATTTAGGAGCAAAAAATGTGGCTTGGATTGGTAATTTTTGGGATTGTGATTGCACTCGCTGTCGCTTTACTCAACCAACATGGCGAGACCTATGACCGTCTACATAAGAAGCATCATGATGCACACAATGCGATGCACCATCGAGATATTGAACGGCATCGGCGCAAGTGATGGTGTGACTTATTGAAGAACAATTGGTGAAGTCTACAATGCTTAGATTATTAAGATGATTTGTTGTTGTCTTTTTATGTATTTGCTAAATAGGCTGGCAACCCTGTCACGAGTCCCAAAACGGCAACAACAATCGCCACAATCACCATGATGCGGTGGTTTTTTATCATCTGTTCATGCTGATTTTCTGGGAAGATGGCTCTAATAACTTTCGGACCTGCCCAGGCTGCAACTGCAAAAATGACACCCACACCAATTAATGCAACAATCAATAATGTGTTATTCATGTGTATCCCCAAGATACGTTAAGTTAGCTTGATTATAGTCATGGATAGAATCGTAGCAACCACTAGGATAGGCTATCTATGGCAAAATCACGCATCCGAACAAAACCTTGTTTTCACTGTGACGATGAGCATGACACCCTATATCGCATCCAGCATGATGCGTCAGGGGCTTGGGTGTTTGTCTGTGGAACGTGTTTGTGGCAATTCAAGCGTGATGATAATCCGCATTACACCTATGGTGGCACATGGAAGAGCAAGAAACGGCATTAGCGAACAGGGCACGACAGGTCATACGTCATGCCCCTGTGATTATTTAGCCATCATCACAAGGCGATGTTGACAAAGTTTCACCTGTGAAGAAATCGCGCTCTTCGCTTGCGGTGAAAGCACGGTTACTAATCGCACAAGCGGTCTCGCGCCAAGTGCTTAAATCAGTTTGCCATCGGAAGAGTTGCTGGTCGCGTCCCCCTGTGATGATATGCTCACCAGTAGGGGTGTATGCCACGCTGGTAATCCAATCTTGATGCCCAATCATCGCCAGCCCCAAAATTCTTTGTGAAGCTACATCCCACAAAATAACGCCTTGGTCAGCACTGACAGATGTCATTTGTGTGCCATCAGGACTAAAGGCAATATCGGTGACCCAGTTGTTGTGTCCTTCAAGAGCAGGACCGAGTGGTGCGCCTGTGTTGGCATCCCACAAGATGATGTTTTGGTCACGGCTACCTGATGCAATAATGGGCTGGGTAGGGTGGAAGGCAACTGATTCAATAGCATCTGTATGGTCAGTGAAGGGTTCAAAGAGGGGTGATTGTGTTGCAACATCCCAGAGAATGACTGTGCCATCTCGACTGCCTGAGACCAATTGTGTGCCTGAACTATTAAAGGCAAGGTCACTGATGCGATTGTTATGTTCCATCAATGTGCCAATTTCTGACCATGTTGTTTCATCATCGCCAGCGATATCCCATAGAGAGATAATGCCACTGTTCAAACCAATCGCTAGCGTATCATCAGAAACCGCGAGGCTGACAACAGCATCAGGCAAATTGATTGTGCCAATGAGCGTTTGATTTTCCCAAATTGCTACGGTGCGGTCAATACTACCAGAGATAAGACGATTATCTTGCCAGACGAGTGCTTCTACAAAGTTGGCATGATGGTCGATGTTAGTCGGCGTATCGGCATCTGAGGTGAGCAGATAAATATTGAAATCAGTATCATCGCCCCCTGCGTAGGCGAGTGTGCCATCGGGTGCGATAGCAAGGCTGGTCACATCTTCGTTGCTGATTGCCACTTGCTGACCCAGACGCGGTACGAAGCCAATGTTCATCTCAACGACATCGGATGTATTGCCTGTCACAAAGAGTGAATTGTTGTGGTCGGCAAGACTGAGAACCCCTGTGCGTTCGTAGGTGAAAAATTGCCGTCGGATACTGCCTTCGCCAGCGACATCCCAAATGATGATGCGTCCAGTGGCATCGCCCGAAATAGCTAGTTCGCCATCGTCAGTGAATGTTACTGCGAAAACTTCTGAGGTATGACTGCGATAGCCCCAAATTTGTTCACCCGTAGCGACTTCCCAGTGGCGCACAGTTCGGTCTAAACTACCTGAGATAAGTTGCATCCCGTCAGGTGAAAATGCTAGTGATAACACCCAATTTTCATGACCAACAATAATTCGGATGTCGCTCATATCCTCAGTTGACCATAAGCGAATGAGGTCGTCATCACCCCCTGATGCTAAGATTGAACCATCAGGGCTATAGCGCAGGACATAGATAACACCTCCGCCATGTGTATTGATAGTTTGTGTATCGGTATACGTATTTGTCTCCCAGAGGGTGATGTCCCCACTGGTATTGCCTGATGCCAGTTGTTGCCCATCAGGGGCGTAGCTCAAAGCACGGATGGATTGCTCGCTCAGTTGTTGCTGGCTGATGATGTTACCATCGCTGGTATCGTAGATGATGATATTGCCTTCGCCATCACCCGACGCAACCTGTGTCCCATCGGGATGAAAGGCAAGAGCATTCATACGAGGTGTAATCGTGTCTGCTTCATCAGCATTGATTTGCCAGAGGGGGGTGCGTGTGCTGGTATCCCATAAGATGACTGTGCCATCTTGTCCGCCTGTGACTAAGCGTGTGCCATCTTGTGACACAGCGACGGCTCGGACAATATCTGCGTGCCCGTTATAGTAACCCACTAAATTATCTTGGGTCAGTAAGCCAGTGAGCAGGGCATTTTGTCCTTCAAAGGTTTCTTGGACATCGAGTGAGGCTAGAGATAGCAAAAGCGCACGGTCAGGCTGACTTTCGGCAAAGAGTAAAGATGATGCAGCTAACTCACGCGCACGCGATTCTTGAGCATTGTCTTGGGCGAGGTCACGGGCGATGACAGCTTCGTTACGTTGAATAAAGGCAAAAATGGCTGCAATCCCTGCAAGAACACCCAATACGAGAGCGGTTGTCCTCAAACCATCAACGAGGCGTTGGCGTTGTCTGGCACGCAATTTACGGGCTTCATCGGCTTGTATACTGGCGGTGATGTAGTCACGCTCTTGTTTGGTGAGTGCGACAATTTCGTTCTTTTCGAGTGAGACAAATTGTTGTAAGCGCACCCCTGTCGCTAGATAACTTTCGTCTTGCTTGTTTTCGAGCCATAGAGCAGACGCATCGGAGACACGCGATTGCAAGCGCAAGGCATCAACATTATCCGCTATCCATCCGCCTAATAAATCCCAACTACGAATTAAGGCTTCGTGCACAATTTCGACAGTGGGGAGGCGTGAACTAGTATCGTTGTCGAAGGTCAGCAGGCGATATTTGCCGAAGGTATCAATCACAGATTGGATTTTTTCAGTATCTCGCTTGATGGAGTGTAAATCGCCCAGTAAGCGACGTTGACGTGTATGCTCTTGATTGTCATTCACCCGTACTAAACGTGTGAAGACGAGACGCGCAATCTCGCGTTCATCAGCATCCAATGTTAAATACAGTTCATCAGCACGTTTGGCGAGTGCACCACTGATACCACCCATTTGTTGATAGGCTTCGATGGTCATTTCGACACCTGAGCATCGTTCGCAGAGTTCGCCGAGGGCATATTGCAAAAGAGGAAGTGCGCCTCGCTCTGAATTGACATCGGCGAGAATCATGGCGGTTAAGCCTGTTTCAAACGATAAGCCATTCGCCTGAGCAGGGTCTTCAATCGCCGAGCGCAATTCAACTTGAGACATAGCTGGAATGAGTTCCATGCGCTCACGGAAGAGTTGTCCCCATTTGTTATTGTATTGCAAGGGGAGGTCAAGGAAATCTGCTCGTAGTGTAGCAATCACACGCAGACGACTATCAAAGACAGTGAGTGCTTCGTAAATCATATCAAGGAACGTCTGGCGTTTGCTTTCATCCGTGACTTGGGTGAAGAGTTCTTCAAACTGGTCGATCAATAAAACCAGTTCACCATCATCGGGTAAAGCACTAATTAGGGCTTGGTTGAGGTCGTATTTATCTTTGGCGATTGTTTCCATCAGTGTTACAGAAGCACGGCTAGCAACGCGCAGAATCGCTCCTTCGAGGCTACGCATGGGGGCGTTACCAGGAATCATAGTGCTGATAAAGAGTAATGGTAAACCATCAATGTCACCATTACGCAGAGCAGGGATAAGACCTGCACGCACGACACTAGATTTCCCACTCCCACTCGCGCCGACAATCGCCATGAAGCGTTGATAGTGATTCTTAGCAACCATGCTTTCCATGAGACTTTTGATAAGGGATTCGCGTCCGTAGAAATCATCTTTATCGGATTCTTTGAAGGCGCGTAAACCTTTGTATGGATTGCGTACTTCGATGGATTGTGTGTCTTCGATAATCCATGTTTCAGGAAAGCGAATCGTGCCTGTGATACCTTTGCCTTGTTGCATGACCACCATCTGGAAATCACGCGCAAAGTCCATGACTGAGCCATAACGCATCATCGGGTCTTTGAGGGTTGCTTGTTGCAAGGGTTGATTGAGCGCATCAGGTAATTCAGGGATATATTTGCTGAGTGGTGGTAAATCTTGTTTGATGTGCATTTGCAAGAGTTGCAACATATCATCATGATCAAATGGTGGATGTCCTGTTAGCACTTCGTACATCAAGATACCAAGCGAATAAATATCGCTCCGCACGGTAATTTCGCGCCGACGTAAATGCTCTGGCGAAATATACTTGGGTGAGCCGTGCATGGTATTAGAATCATCTTTGGAGAGGTCAACATTGGCATCAATGTCGCGGGCAATCCCAAAATCGGTGAGATAGGCATTGCCATCATCATCAAGAAGAATATTGGCAGGTTTAATATCTTGATGGATGACTCGTTTACGATGCGCGGTGTGTAAAGCACTTGCGATTTGTTCTAGCAGACGAGCCGCTTCGACCATACCTAATGCGCCATTATCATAGAGATGGTCAGCGAGATTATCTTTGATATAGCGCATCACCAGATATGCGCCTGCTGTGGGATCGCGCCAATAATCGTAAATGGGGACAACGTAGGGATTTTCTAAGTTGGCAATCAGTTCGGCTTCAAAGTCGAAGCGACGGATGAAATCTTCACGATTAGCATAGAGTGGCAAAATCACTTTGATTGCCACATCCCGATTGATAACTTTTTGCTTGGCAAGATAAACCTCGCCAAAGCCACCGCTACCAATTTGTCTAATTAAGTCATAACCTTCGATTTTTTTTTGCATAAGGGCATCGTTTTGTTTGGATTTTGTAAACGTTCGTCAGTATTTGGTTAGGGCATGTACAGAATGCCCCTTTTCGTAGTATCATTAGTGTAATAAACTGTTATATTGTTAGGTATGTAAGTAGTTTTATGTCATAATTGCGTAGACATTGTATTTAGTCTGCGCGATTTGTATGTTTATTCAAACTGTTTGCAAACGTTAGCTTAATGTCATGATTCTATTTGTATTTTCACCCAGAATCATTATCATTGCAAATAACAGTTGAATCACTCTAGGGTAGATATTGGGTCTTATGAACCAACATATGAGAAAATTCGGCGGATGGGGTATCGTTATATTATTGCTCACAGGGGCACTCTATTCCATCACATTTGCACAATCGAATATTCGACTTTTTGCGGAATGTACGGCGATTGATGGGAACACGCAATTGTGGCGCGTTGAAAACCCAACAGGGCAGTCTGCGCCGTTTAATTGGCAATCTTCATCAACAGGACAATCTGGCAATGGGACGATTCCTGCCAATGGCGAGGTGACATTCCAAACATTAACTACAGATGGCACAAATTCGATTGATATCTATTGGGATGGACGTTATGTTACAACCGTCTCAGGCGCGACTGTCGCGTGTAGTTCACCTGTATCATCAGTGACAGATGTTCCGCCTGTAGTGACAGATATTCCAATTGTTGACCCTACAGAACCTGTTGATAATAGCAATGCGCGTGACGATGATTCATCGGGCACGATTAATAATCCTCCACAAGAAGAAATTGTTGCACCTGCTGATAATAGTAATCCACAACCTGCTGATGTCGCTCCTATCTGCGATGCACAAGATTGTTCCAGCATTCAGGTGATAGCTGTCTGTGCGAGTAATCTCGCTATCTTCCAGATTAGCAATGTGGGTGGCGATATGGCGCAAGCAGCCCAATGGCGTTTGTATGTGGGTGATAGCTTGGTCGATATCGGCTCATATGTACTTGATAGTAATACATCAGGGCAAGTGACTTACGAGAGCAATGGCGTTGATATTCGCATTGAAGTTGAACAACAACCGTGGATTTCTGCCACTAGTCTGAACAGTTCAATTAGCTGTGGTACGGCGAGCACACCAGCCATTGATGGCACAATTGATTTACTCTCAATTGCCGATGGTTTCGTGAATTATTGTGATGTCGTCAATGGGCAAGGTGTTATCCTCGACAATATGCCTGTGGATGCTATCGATAGTCAATTTGACGAAACAGGGTCATTAGAAGGCTACGACTTTCTGATTTTGAGCCAAGCAGACCGTCAACATTGTATGAATATCGGCACATTGCCAAGTGTAGATGGCTTGCGCGATATTCGTGTTGATATTTGCGATGTTGAGCTAGAAGGCAATCGCATCATAGAAGACCAAACTATTGAAGAAGTGATTGCATTCTTCACTAATGGCGATGACCATACCTACGATTTTATTATTTTGACACCAGCAGACCGCTTCCGTTGTAATTTGGGCATCATCAAAATTGATTGGTGTCGTGTGCGTATCACACCTGATGGGATTCATAAGGAAATTTTGGAAGACCTCTCATTGTATCAGTTGGTACAACTGTTATTCGATGGTGAGAATCATCAATTTGATTTCTTGATTTTGACCGAAGCAGACCGTCAACGCTGTATGAATCATGGACGTTCAACCAGTACGCCAATAGTATCGCCGACGGCTAGCGAAACCCCAACGGCGACACCGACAGGGACATTATCTGCAACACCTGTACCGTCGGAAACCAGTACAGCGACTAATACGCCAACTGAAACGCCGACACCAACTGCGACTGAAACGGCAACCGCAACGCAAACAGATGACCCATCTCAAACGCCGACGAATACGGCAACTGCCACATCGACGGCTACGAACACTGCAACGGCGACCAATACACCAACGAATACGCCTACAGCGACTGCGACTGCAACAACAACCGCAACGAGTACGCCAACCAACACAGTAACGCCAACAGGCACACCTTTCTCGTGTGATATTAATGTAACTGCTGGTGACGCTCAAGAATTGCTTGAAGCTGTCGATTTAGCAAATAGTGAACCATCAATTTCTGTGATTTGCTTGGGTGGTGGCACATACAATTTGTCCGCGCAGATTTCCTACGAAACAGAATTCCGTATTGTGGGTAATGGTTCAACAATTACATCATCAAGTTTGAATGTGAGCCTGATTGTTGTACGAGGCTTTAGTGGAAATGCTATCATTGAGAATACAGTCATTTCAGGCGGGAATGCTAATTTTGGTGGTGCGATTCGTGTTTTAACGGGTGGTAGTTTCTTCGTTTACAATTCGACTATCCGTGATAATAATGCAACCAATGGCGGTGGCGCAGTCTACGTTGAAAATGGTTATATTTTGCTTGATAACACGACCCTCTTCAATAACTCAGCAACAGGCAACGGTGGGGCAATCTTAGCCCAGAGTGGTGCTCAAGTTAGCCTTGTCAATGCGACAGTTGAAGGTAACGAAGCCAGCGTCGGTGGCGCATTCAGCATTGAAGATTCGCAGCTTGGTTTGAATGACAATACCCGTGTCGTCGGTAATACTTCGACAGCAGGGGCGAGTGTACTCGCATCAACGGGTACTAACTCAGAGGTCAACATCAGAGATAGTATCATCCAGAATAATACGGCGACTGCGTCTTCGACGATTACGACCAATAATGCTAATTTCGGGATGCAAAACACTTGCCTAGAGAACAATTCAACGGCTGCTGGCTCAGTGGATTTGTTCAACTCTAGTGCGAGTACCATTATTGTCGAAGATAATTGGTGGGGTAGCGAAGATGGTCCATCAACGAACCCCAACGTTGTCGTGCGCGAAACTGTATCGGCGAATGTTGATTTCACACCGTTCTTGACGACGAAACCAGCGTTCTGTGATTAAGTAAGATCATTTGGGCATGTGACACAACATGCCCTATGTGTACTCTCTGTAAATTCCCCAATAAGTGTTTGACAATTCAATACATTATATGGCGTAATGTGTCGTTTTCTTTACATTGTGTCAATCATTGTTGCATTAAAATAATGATAGACAATTTATTATTTGAGGGGAAGACAATGCCTTATCAAGTTAGCTGGCTTATTGAGAACCAGATTATCTATTCACGCTTTTGGGGTGCAAGTGATGCGGAACAATTGCGTAGTGCATTGACTGAAATCACAGCAATGCGCCATGCTTCTGACCGTGATTACACGCATACGATTACAGATTCGACGGGGGTCACGGTCGTTTTGCCATTTCAAGATTCTATAAAAGTGATACGAGAATTTGAAGCCACCAAAGATGATGGATGGGAAATTGTCGTTGGAACGATGAATCCTGTTATGAAAATGAGCATCACTATTTCTCGTTCGTTACTTCGCATGAGAGCAATCAATTTCAGAACAATGTCGGAAGCCCTTGCACATCTTAAAGATAATGATGCGACACTCTATTGGCATAAACTCGACCGTTCATTGCTCGGAGATGATGTTAAGATACCAGACTAGCGCGTATCTATGTTTTGATAAAACAATGATAATTCTAAAGGAGAATAATAATGCCTTACGAAGTAAATTGGCTGATTGAGAATCAAATTGTCCATGTACGATTTTGGGGTGAAAGTACTACTGAGCAGTTCCGTAGTGCTTTGACTAAGATTACAGCAATGCAACACGCATCTGATCGTGATTATGTGCATACCATCACGGATTCAACAGCGGTAACGATGGTTTTGCCATTTCAAGAGTCTATCAAAGTCCTACGAGAATTTGAAGCCACCAAAAATGATGGATGGGAAATTGTTGTTGGACCAATGACTTCTATTATGAGGATTAGCTTGTCTATCTCGCGTTCACTACTCCGTATGAAAGCAATCAATTTTAGAACGACATCCGAAGCCCTTGCACATCTCAAAGAACAAGATGCTAGCCTAAACTGGTATAAACTCGACCGCTCATTGTTAGATGATAGTATTAAGATACCAGAGTAATTTACAGTTTCGTGAGGCTGCACATTGTAATTAACAAAGTGTCTAATAAAATACAGATAGTCAAGCTGAAATAGTACACTAATTTACTGTATAGGATGCGATAATGTCTCTTCAAACTCCACCGATGATTTCTGGGTTGCCTCTTGTTGGTAACATGGTCGAATTTATGAAAGATAAGATTGCGCTGATTGAGCGTGGGTATCAGCAACATGGGGAAATATTTGGTTTTCGCCTTGCTGGGCAGAATTTTGCGATGTTACTAGGTCCTGAAAATGCTGAACAATTCTTTGCCATGACGGACAAGGAACTCTCGATGAAAGAATCTATGGGCTATCTTGAACCAGTCTTAGGAAAAGTGGGTATTTTAGGTGGTTTCGAGAAGTATATGGAAGAGCGTAAAATTATCGCGCCATTGCTCGGTGGGCGTTATATGAAAGAACACGTTGCCACAATGGTTTTGGAAACTGAGACGTGGATGGAGCAAGCAGGGGAGGCAGGTGAATTTGACATCAACGATTTTTGCCAGCATATCACCATGTATGTCGCGTCTCGTGCTTTGTTGGGGGATGAATTTCGTCAGCATGTGGGGCATGAATTTGTGGAAGCATTCCATATGCTTGCCAATGGCATTGATCAAGTGCTCCCTGCGAATTTGCCTCTTCCGCGCTTTAGAAAACGTGACCAAGCTAGAAAACAACTGGCGGTTTTACTCGGTGATTTGATTGATGAACGGCGTGCGAATCCCGAAAATTATGATGATTTCTTCCAAGAAATTGTAAATGCTGAATTGCCAGATGGTAGCCAGTTTGATAAAGAGCGGTTGATTTCATTAGTCATTTTGATGGTTTTTGCTGGCTTCGATACGACATCAGGGCATTTAGCGTGGGCGATTGTTTACTTGCTTGAACATCCTGATTTTCTTGAGATTGTGATGCAAGAAATTGAGACTGTCTATGCCACAACTGATACACTGGAACTCAAACATCTGCGCGAGATGCCACATTTGGGCTATGCTGTCACAGAAGTTGAACGCTATCGCCCTGCGGTGCAAGTATTGATGCGGACAGTTAAAGAAGATATTGAGATTGGTGGCTATCATATCCCAGCAGGATGGTCAGTGATGCTCAGTCCAGAATTTTCGCACAAGTTAGAGCGTGTTTTCACTAATCCTGACCAATTCGACCCTGAACGTTTCAATGATGAGCGTTGTGAACATGCTCAACATGCTAATACGCTGACAGGATTCGGGGGTGGTTTGCATAAATGTTGGGGGATGAAGTTCGCCAATAACGAGATTGCAATTATTGTGGCGATGCTCTTGCATAAGTACGATTTACAATTGAGTAACGCTGCTGAACCACTGTGGATAAGTGGCATGATGCGTCCCAACGTATCAATTAAGTACCAAGCACGTGTGCCACAGACTGAATTGGCATAGACTGGTCAAATACTTTCATTCATCTTTGACGATTCGAGAAATAATTAGGCAACGTCATCTGAATGGATTTGGCACGCCAAACCCCTACAAATCCTAGTTTTGTTAGGTGTAAGGGCATGACGTGTCATGCCTAATTGAAACAAGGTTATCCAATTAATTTTCGGTATACCAGTTGTGAATAGACAAGCATAACAATGCAAATATCGAAGAGGACATCATAGCGATTGTTCTCTTTTTGCTTCACAGTTTGTCAGGCGAAGCTGTGAACGAGATTATCACGTCGGAAATTTTCGACCCGTTCTTGACCGTGTTGGGTTAAATGCACCATGTCATCATGTATATGGATGGCGTTCATAGTCTGTAAACGTCCGAGAACGCGCGACATTTTGGCTTGAGTCCAATGAAAATGTTCGTGCAAGGTCGCGACACGCAATTCGATAGAGGCTTCTGCCATATCTTGATGATTGTAAATATGTGCTAGCACCACTTGATTATCGAAGACACGTTTTTGATTGGCGCGTCGGATATAAGTCGAAACTAAGCCATATTTAGGCGATGCAATCCATGATAGCAAGAAGAAGACGAAAATCATCAGCACCATTGATGCCGAAATCGACGAATTCCATGTTTCGGGCAATGACGAAGCAAAAGTCTGATTGAGCCAGACCAGCAGACTACTAATGTCGATGACCCATAGAAACGTCCCACGCGCTAAATCATAGCCGAAATATGCTCCAAGACTACCAATCATAGCACTAATGACCAACATCCATGAGAGGCGGTCTGTTAGCAGATAAGCAGCCGCAGGGGGTATGATGAAGAAGGCAATCACTAAGATAGAACCGACAGCATCAAACGCACCAACAGCGACCAGACTCACTAAGACCATCAGCGCATA
Organism: Chloroflexota bacterium; assembly: GCA_039200705.1. Lineage (GTDB taxonomy): Bacteria > Chloroflexota > Anaerolineae > Aggregatilineales > Phototrophicaceae > JAUZRW01. Next base: position 136,546 of record JBCCSC010000003.1, on the reverse strand, counting down.
GTGCAAAACTGTCGGACGAAAACCCAGTGCTTTTGCGAGTGCTTCATCAAAGGATGCGAGTTTGAGTTCTTTGTAGAATAGGGTCACAAAGAGTATCGTCAAGACAGTCATGACAAGGGTGACGGTGATGCTCTTGGGAAAAAAGACGAGAATCGGTTCATCGTCTAAGAAACCTGCTTGCCACGCTTGGGCAGGGGAGTATGTGCCACAGTTAGTGCATATCTGACGAAATTCTGCACCCTCATCACGCGGACCAATGCCTAACTCTCGGCAATTGGTGCACTGACGTGACAAGGTGGCGAGTTCACTATCAGGCGTGACAGTTACAGTTTGGCAATTATCGATGCAATGGCTATTGGTATTCGCCCACGCCACGCCAATTTCACCGACCATCACTGCATCTTCGTCGAGATGGACATCTTCAACAAAGCGCGAGACGAGAATAATTGAAATTGCGAACAATAGCGGAAATGCCAATCCGAGAGCAGCATCTTGTTTGACTAAGCCCGACCTATAAATTACTTCTGTCAGGACAACAGTGGCGACCCCTGCTAGTGATGCCCCAATAATCAACCAAGGCGAGGACGAATCAGGTTCTAAGCCGAAGACACTGGTCATAATCATGAAAGCGACGACAATCCCCAATAACACGGTATGACTGATAGCATCGCTGGTCAATGCCATGCCTCGCAGCAATAAAAATGTGCCGAGCAATGCGCCTGAAATCGCAATCAATGTACCGATAATGGTGGCGGTATTCTGAGGGTCACGCAAAAAGGCATTGATGTCTTCACGCGCGAAGAGCATCAGGAACACTTCGACAATGGCTTGTTCAATAGCAAACATCAGGCGACTGAGCCTTTCAACTTAGTTTCGAGTTTTTGAATGGCTGGGGCTGGTAAGACCTCATGAATATCGCGTTGACGGTCTTCCTTGATGAGTGGCAAATCAAGCGCGTCGTTGTATTCGCGGTAGACATCCCATAATTGCTGATTGCGACGATCTTGCTGTGCTTGTTGGATGCCTTCTGCTGTCAGTTGCCATGCTGACCCTGTACGAGTGAGGTAGCCGTTTTTCTCCAATTGTGCCAAGCCAATAGTCGCATTTTCGCTGATGCCTGTGATGAAGGTATTCGGAATCGGGTAGGCAGGGTCATTGTGTGATTGAGCGTATTTATAGAGGTCACGCAATGTGGTTTGCATGGCGAAGCGTCGTTTGTCGCGCCGTTGACGCAACCACGTCCAGATTAAGCCTCGTTCGGGCGCAAGGGTTATAGACAGTGTCACAATGGAAAAAGCGACCACAATAATCATCGGACCTGTGGGAATATCAGAATCGACGGCACTCAGCACCGCTCCGACTCCGCCAGCGAATGCGCCGAAAATCCCTGCAAGCATCACCATTTGGTCGAGTTTATGCGTCCATTGACGGGCAGCAATCGCAGGGGCAATTAACATGCCAACCATCAAAATCACACCAGCGAGTTGCAGACCAAGTACAATGGCAATCACAATCAATGTCGAGAGCAAGCCATTGATGAATCCAATGCGGAAGCCATTCGCACCAGCAAATTCGGGGTCAAAGGTGATGAGTTTAAACTCTTTCCAGAAGAGTGCTAACACCACAAATGATATGCCTCCGACGATGCTAATCAGGCGCACATCACCAGCGACAATGGCAGCCGCTTGCCCAAAAATAAAGGTATCCAAGCCTGCTTGACTGGCATCAGAACGCGATTGAATATAAGCAAGGAGGGCAATTCCTGCGGCGAACCATGCTGCGAGGACAATCCCCATAGCGGTGTCTTGCTTGATGCGTGTCGTATCGAGTAGGCTACGGATGAATTGCACTCCAACCCAACTGGCAATCCCTGCGCCAATCAGCAGAGCACTTAAATCGCGCCCGACGAAGAGAAAGGCAATCGCTACCCCAGGAAGGGCTGCATGGGAGAGGGCATCGCCCATCAAACTCTCACGACGTAAGACAGCGAAGCATCCGAGCACGCCACTGACAATCCCTAGAATTGCGCCACCGAGTGCGACAACACGCAAGGTGTAGCTATAGCGCACATCCAACACTATTTGGCTAAAGGGGATGAATGCCATACCGAGTATCAGCACCGCACCAATCACGAGCCAAACACGTTTATCTGCTTGGGAAAATTGCATCGCTCAATCTCCTGATACGGCAACTTGACCATCATCAAGATACGAAACGCGCCCGCCGTAGGTCTTGCGTAAATTCTCTGGTGTAAAAGTAGTATCAGTCGGTCCACTGGCGATGACTTCGACATTGAGCAAGGTCACCCAATCGAAATACTCTTCGACGGTTTGTAGGTCATGATGCACGACGAGAACCGTTTTATCGCGTTCACGTAATTCGTGCAGAATCGACACAATTGCCCGTTCGGTGACCGCATCAACAGCCGCGAAAGGTTCATCCATGAAGTAAATCTGAGCATCTTGCACTAAGGCACGCGCTAAGAAGGTCCGTTGTTGTTGTCCACCTGATAATTGGCTAATTTGACGGTCTGCATAATCTGCCATACCAACTTGTTCGAGTGCATGAAGCGCAAGCTCACGCTCTTTTTTGCCAGCACGCCGAAACCAACCGAGTTTGCCATATAACCCCATCATAACAACATCAATCACCGAAGTCGGAAAGTCCCAATCAACACTGCCTCGCTGAGGGACGTAACCCACTAGTGAACGAGCTTTTTCGTAGGGTTTGCCATAAAACGAGGCTGTCCCTGCCGATTTTGGAATCAAATTCAGCACGGACTTGATGAAAGTGCTCTTGCCAGCCCCATTGGGACCGACAATTGCCATGAGAACGCCTTCTGGGACAGATAAATCAATATCCCAGATGGCAGGTTTGCTGTTGTAGGCGACGGTTAAATCGTCCACTTCTAATGCGATAGGACGTTTATGACCGTCGTGGTCATTTGTCATGACTCCATCTCCATATCACAATTGACATTGAGGATGTCTTCATCAGGTTGGGCATCAAGGTCAGCAGGGAAGTCAGGAATGGTGATGTCTGTACCAGCACATTGATAACTTTGCAAAATTGTGAAGACATTTTCCGCAATCATGCCGACATAAGTGCCACCGAAGGTATCAGGTTCACCCATCGCATCAGAGTATAATTCACGGACACCGACACGCAATTCGCCACCTTCGTCTTGAACGGCTTCGACAACGGCTTCGACGGTATCTGGTGGCAGGCTACTTTCGATGAAAATTACTGGAATTTCGTTTTCGAGGATGAAATCGACAGTTTCTTGAATATCGCCAACTCCTGCTTCATCTTCGGTACTTAAGCCTTGAATGGCGACCATCTGCCAACCAAATGCTGTCCCGAAATATTGAAAGGCATCGTGCGAGGTGACAATGAACCGTTGCTCTTCGTCAATGAGGCTCATAGCTTCGTCTGCCCACTCAAAAATCAGGGCGAGTTGCTCCAGATAGCCTTCGCTGTTAGCCGTATACATATCAGCATTGTCAGGGTCAAGCTCGGCGAGTTCTTCGGCAAGGGCAGTCACAGAAATTTCCCAATTGCGGGGGTCAAACCAGAAGTGTGGATCATCGACATCTTGTAACTCATCGCTGAGTTCAAAGCCACCCACAATGAATCCTTCATCTTTGACAGGATTGCCGAGTGCAAAGATGCTCGTGCCTTGTTCACTGAGGGCTTGGAACACCGTATCGAATTGACCTTCAAGATTGAGACCATTGTAAATCACAATGTCTGCGTCGTTCATGGCGGAAATATCTGCTTCGGTAGGTTGGTAGAGGTGTGGGTCAACACCTGCGCCCATTAGAGCAGTGATATTGACGGTCTCAACACCATCGGTCAAGATATTGGCAATATCGACTGCTTGCGTGGTCGTTGCGACGATATTGAGTGTCTCATCCTCTTGCGCGGATACACTACTAGCTATCATCAGGATGCCAATAGCACATAAAGCAAATAAGCGTTTGATAGTCATTATTCATCTCCATACGATTAAAAACTTGTGTTGTATGAAAATTATTTTTAGGCAAAACTAAAAATTTGTCAAGCACTTTCTGTTAAAACGCTAAATTTACTGGATAAATCGCTGATTAGGTTGGTCTAAAAAATAGGTGAATGGTGATGTATAACACACTTAAATCTGTAAGTAGCTAGAATGTAGTACAACACCCGATGTACTTCTAAAAACAATGGGTTCGCTATAGCAAACCCCTATAATTTCGCGGTTAAATGCTATAGTTTATGGGACGGATACCAGCATCAAGAAATGTCCGAGGCGGATTTGGTCGTGTGATTCAAGGGGATAGCGTTCGTTGGGTGAAAGTTGCGTGCTATTGAGCCATGTGCCGTTAGTACTGCCTAAATCAGTGATGTAATACGTGCCTGTATCATAAACAATCTCGGCATGTTGACGTGAGACACCGAGCATCCAACCGTAATGCTCCGATAAATTGAGGTCAATTTGAACGCCTTTGCCACCGCGACCAATCACGAGGCGGTCAAGGCTGAAAAATTCGAGCGGTTCAGTTTCTCGTGGAATAAACAAGCGAAAAACCCGTCGCCGACCCAATGCTGGACGAGTATCCAATTCGGAGAACACATGCAAGTCCTCCCCACCCTCATAATGTGGAGACACTTCCTGTGTGAAGGCATCATCACTACTAATATTGAGTTCAGGTAGGTTATTGGTGACTTTTGGTTTATCTGGTTGCTTGTTTTCTGGTTGTTCTGTCATCTAATATGCGCCCTGACGCAATTGTATGTGTGCTTAGATTATGATTTATTTTATTGTATCGCGTCAAGTTGATGTCAAGCAGGTGGGTCGTAAGGTTCCATCCCGCGTGTGACAATCGGCAAGCGTGAATCTTTGCCTGTCCATGTTTCAGGAATCCATGCCAAGCGTGGGTCAACCGTATGAGCAAGGCTCTGGGCTGTCCCTGCGGTGACATTCAGCGTGTAGGTGGTAAATCCCTGTGGTGATGACATCGTATGATAGCCTTTTGGCACAGTCACCACATCATTGTGCTTGGGCGCAATTGTCGCATCAATCTCGCCATCATCAGTGTAAATGCGTTGAATCCCAAACCCGTTAAATTTATCGAATTTGTAGAAGAACAGTTCTTCGCTAGCGACTTCGCTTACTTGACCATCTTTTTCCGTGTGGGTATCGTGTTTGTGAGGGGGATAATGCGCCCAATTGCCCCCTGGCGTATAAATTTCACGGGCGGTCAAGCGATGACAAGCAAAGCCAGGTTCAATGATAGTGTTAACCTGATAAGTTGCTGAGTCACCGCCATGAATCTGTGTTTTGCTGTCTTTGGGTGTAATGAGTTTGACTTGATGGTCGCGGTCAGTCGGTGCCCAAACTGATGCCATCGCAAAATCATCGGTGAGGGATGTAATTTCAAATTCCGTGTTGCGTGGCATATAAATCGCGTAGGGCATCCCTGTGAAGACATCCGTGCGTCGCCCGACATCCAAGAAATCGCCATGATTGGTATGAATATCGCACACACCGCCTAAAATGACTGCTAAATATTCGTATTGTCCTACTTCGATGCCGAATGTTTTGCCTGTTTCGAGGCTCAGCGCAACCATGTTCAGATATTGCCAGCCAGCTTGTTCGGCGGATAACTTCGCAAAAACACTCGCGGTCAAATCATCAGAAGCAGAGAAGTGGAGTTGGTCAGCAGTAATTGGCATAAGCATATCCTCATTTAGTTAATACCGTGTCCGATAAAAATATTGTAAGGGATGACCTGTGTGTCATCCCGATGGGCGCAGACATAGCTACGCCCCTACGACGAAATATTTATGTTATTGCAGCATCAAAGATCTAAATCTTCTAGAACAATTAAAGGCAGTAGCACATCATCCACTGTATGAATGATACCATTGCTTGCGCGAATATCAGTTTCCAAGAATTCGATTGTACCATTTAAGAAAATGCGTCCATCGTCTGTTGCACGCACGAAGAAGGCTTGGGCTGGCTCAAGGAATGTCTCAATGCTCGTGCCTGATGCGTCAATGAAATCGTCGGCAGTTAGTTCACCTTCGATGATGTGATAGCGCAAGATGTTATCTAGCAGAGAGGGGTCGCGCAAGAGTTGAGTTTGGCGTAGTCCTGTTGTGGCAAGCAAGTTCTCAAAGGCTTGGTCAGTGGGTGCAAGGAAGGTCACGGGGTCGCTATCAGGGTTGCCTAAAATATCCACAATATCACTATCAGCAGCATTGAGGGCTTGTATCAACACAGTGTAATCGTCAGACGCATCTAAGATGTCAATAATGGAATCGGCTAATGAAGGTGCGGTTGCGTCGATTGCTGGCGTTTCGGTTATCTCCATAGTAGTTGATAGCAGGTTTGTGATGTCGTCACTGGTGCTGCTTAGGATACGCACGCGCGGGTCATCTACTGCGCCAAATAGCACAAACCAATATAAGCCTTCAGCATCAAATGATTGTTCATCACGGTCTAGGTAAACAGTATCATCGTCGCGCGTATCAAGCAATTGAATCATAGTTGTCTCGGCATCAATAATGTCTACTTCGCGCTCTGTATAAGAAACGCCTTCAAAGAGTGGGTCACCATCAAGCACGAGACTAATGGGTGGCGCATCAGGGAGCGCGTTGAAAAGTGTCACGGTGGCTTCGTCATCATCAACAGCGCGTAAATCATCTGTAAAAGTGATGAAGTCGAGTGTGTCGGCATCCAATGACCCGATTAACACCAGTGTCACAAAATCACCATTGAGGAGTGTCAGGTCAACAGTGAGTGTAATATCTTGGTCGTCATCTAGGCTGATAGCACGCGCTGTGTAAATCCCCTGTGAGATGTTGCTAAAATCGCTGAAATCTTGGTAGGCAAGTGTTTCAATGACGGTCATGCTATCTAGTTGAATGGTCATTTCGGGCGCATCCATTGCCAGATGAAGAACACGCACATTGGCGGTGGATCGTGTTTGCGATGTGGGTGTCGTGGTCGCAGGAGGTGTGCTGGTCGGTGATGGTGTCGGCGTTGCGGTAGCTGGTGTGCCGAATGCCTCGTCTAGTAAATCATTGATGACGCGGTTCAGTAAAACGTCGTTAATTTCGTGAATGATGCCATTGGATGCGGAAATATTTTCGTCGGTGATTTCTACCACATTATTGACCACAATCGTATTGTCATCTGCGCGTGTAATGCCAACAAAAGCATTGGGGAGTTCAGTCGCAATCACACGCCCATCGCGTGCGCGGAGTTGGCTAGCCGATAGACGACTTTCCACTGTATGGTAGCGCACCATTGCATTGATAATCTCTTGATTGGAGAGTAATTGTTCGGTGGTGTAATTGATGGCACGTTCTAAACGTTCAAAGGCAGCATCAGTTGGTGCAAACAGTGTATATGAGCCTGCACTGCTCAAATTGTTCTCTAAGTCGGATGCGTCAATGAAGCGTTGAAGCGTCGTGAATTCTAAGCCACTATTGCTCCGTTGTTCGATGACACTGGCAATTGAGCTACCTTGTGCTTGCGATGCGATTGTGCCGAGTGTGACCATCGCTATACACAAGACGATGATGCTCAGTCGCTGCATAGATGCTACTCCTTAGGCGTTTTTAGTTATTGTTTATCGGCGCATAAGATATGTGTTATTCAAGGTAGGGTGAGAGTGATAAAAACGACATCATTTATAGGCATCGCATCTGGCTAAAACCAGATGCTAGTAAAATCACATCGGCTGAAGCCGACAGAAAGCTGTGAATACCTTGTCTTCGAGTTTATCCGAAGGTGAACAAACAAAAACTATATAACTCTGTCCCTACTTATGACGCACAATATATATATCTTAGATTGACAATTCAATCTCATTATAGCCGAGTGTTAGCCCCTTAGCGACAAAGATTTTGAGATATAGGTGAAAAGATAGTTTTAGTTTAAGATATGGGTCTATTTTTACACAAGGATGAGACCTCGATGCGTAGTACACATCTCTTCAATCATGATTGGCTTTACACACCACAAGAAGTTGATACAACACACCCTGATAGCGACTTTGAGACTGTGGTGATTCCACACAATAACATCGATTTGCCTTGGCATAATTTTGATGACAAAGAATACCAGTTTATAAGCACCTATCGTAAACGCTTCACATTACCCGAAGCTCTCAACGGACGGCGAGTCTATCTCGATTTTGAAGGGGTGATGCAAGCAACGACAGTTACCATCAATTGGCACACGTTTGAAGAACACAAAGGCGGATTTGTGCCGTTCAGCTATGACATCACCGATTATCTGAACGAAGAGGGTGAAAATTTGCTCCAAGTGCGTGTGGATAGCCACGAACGCAAGGACATTCCACCACACGGAGGCACAGTCGATTATTTGGTATTTGGGGGCATTTATCGCGATGTGCATCTGCGCTATGTGAACCCTGTGCATATCACCAATGTTCGCGTTAAAACCTTTGATGTGTTGACCGATAATCCGCGTGTAGAGGTTGATGTGTGGGTAAAAAATCAATCCGATGATGTAGAACTTATTCATTTAACAGCAGCAGCTATGAATAGTAAATTCTCTAATCCAGTATTTCAGTCTGAAGTTATTAATTTAGAAATTTCACCAATGAGTACAGAAAAAACAACCTTATCTCTTGGTATTAAAGATGTAGAAGCATTAAAGGATAACTTTAAGTTATGGGACATTGATAATCCATCAATGAATGGCTGGCAGGTTCATCTTATTGATGAAGCAAAAGAAAAATATATAGACTTTGAATTTGGTAATTTCGGCTTCCGTGAGGCAGAATTTCGTGACGATGGCTTTTATCTCAATGACGAAAAAGTCTTTCTACGGGGCTTGAATCGCCATCAGATGTATCCCTTTGTGGGGATGGCAGCTGGGCAACGTTTGCAAGCGCGAGATGCCGACATCATCAAGCAGATGGGCTGTAATATTGTGCGATGCAGTCACTATCCACAGAGCAAATATTTCCTAGACCGTTGCGATGAAATAGGCTTACTGGTCTTTGAGGAAATCCCAGGTTGGCAACATATCGGCAATGAAGATTGGAAGCAAATTAGTCTGCGCGATGTGCGTGCGATGATTGAACGCGATTGGAATCATCCGAGCATTGTGGTGTGGGGCGTTCGCATCAATGAAAGTTGGGATGATGCTGATTTTTATACTCGTACCAATCAACTCGCGCGTGAACTCGACCCGACGCGCCAAACAACAGGTGTGCGCTTCTTCCCGACCAGTGAATTCTTAGAAGATGTCTATGGTTTCAACGATTTTACGAATGGTGTGCTTGAACCCATGGAATCACCTTGGCTCATCACTGAATATAATGGGCATATGTTCCCGACTAAAACGTTTGATAGCGAAGAACGGCAACATGAGCATGTTCAGCGTCATGCACGCATACAATCAATGGCGATGAGTACAGGCGGTGTCAGTGGGGCAATTGGTTGGTGTGCCTTTGACTATAATACGCATCTCGATTTTGGCAGTGGTGATAGAGTTTGTTATCACGGTGTGATGGATATGTGGCGACAACCCAAATGGGCAGCCTATGTCTATCGCAGTCAAAAATCGCGTGAAGAAGAAATCGTGATGGAAATTGCTTCATTCTGGACAATGGGTGACCGTTCCGAAGGGGGTAACGACCCCTTTTATGTGCTGACCAATCTCGATGCAGTCGATGTTTACATTGGTGATGACCATCTCGGACGTTATGAGCCAGCACATGGTGAATTTCCGAATTTGCCTCATCCGCCGATTCGTGTGGAACGCTTGCCTTTGCTATGGGGTGGCAAGTTCAAGACCTTGCGTGTGGTTGGTTTGGTCGATGGTGAGCAAGTGATGGAAAAATTCATTGAAGATGATAGCATTCCACGCCAACTCGAATTTTATGCCGAAGATGAGCAACTCACAGCCGATGGCATGGATATGACACGCCTCGTCTTCAAAATTACGGATAAATACGGTAATCGCTTACCATATGCGATTCAGCCTGTGCATTTTGAACTGTTGGAAGGCGATGTCCAACTCATTGGCGAGAATCCTTTTGCGTTGGTCGGTGGACAAGCGGCGATGTTCTTACGGGCGAATCAAACGAAAGGGACAGTCCGTATCAAAGCGAGTACACCACGCCTAGAGCCTGTCGAAATTAATGTTGAGTTGGTGTGATGAAAATCGCAATTATGAGTGATATTCATGGTAACAGCATTGCATTAGATGCTGTTCTGAATGATATAGATTCCCTAGGAGGGGTGGATGCCTACTGGTTTGTAGGCGATTATTGTGCCATAGGACACGATCCTGTAGGGGTATTAGAGCGTATTGCTAATCTACCCAATGCTAAGTTCGTGCGAGGCAATACTGACCGTTATAGTGTCACAAATGATGTCCCTCATCCATATCCTGAAAATGTACTAAATAACCTCAATGGTATATTGCAATTACAACAGGTTGCCCGCTCATTTGCGTGGACGCGAGGTATGTTAACTGCTAGTGGATGGTTCAATTGGATGCGGGAGTTACCAATTGAATATCGGACAACATTATTAGACGGGACTCGTGTATTGCTGGTTCATGCTCATCCCAATAGTGATGATGGTGACGGTCTATTTGCTGATGCAGATGACAATTTTGTAAATCGACTTTATGGCGACGCTGATGCTGAGTTGATATTCGTGGGGCATATACACTGGCAGCACAATCGGCAACTTCCTCATATGCGAGTTGTAAATGTTGCATCAGTTGGCAATCCTGTCGAAAATCGTGATGCTTGTTACACAATCCTCAATGCTGATACAACAGGTCACGCTATCAACTTTCACGAAGTTCATTATGATAAACAAGCTGTGCTTGATGCGATTGATGCCTCCCATCACCCCACAGCAGAGTATGTGAAGCACTTCTATCGAGGTGAATTTAAACTCAATCCTATCTGGCATGATGATTTCGAGAATAAATCCTAGGTCTTTTGCGGATTCGATCTCATAAAGTTTTGTGTTCTTGGGAGATAGCACCCTGCGCTGTGTAATCAGACGAAAGGGACAGGTCGCATCAAAGCGAGAACACCACGCTTAGAGCCTGTTGAACTTACTGTAGAACTTGTCTAAAGGAGAACAAACAATGCGTCGAAGCCTCATCATCGGTATCTTAATGCTCTTATCATTCACCTTGTCACAAGCACAGGAGGCATCAACTGCTGTTGTGGGTGTGCGCGACAATGACTTAATTTTGGTCAATGGCGATGAAGAAATAGTCATTGCCGAAGCCCGCGATAACTACTGGTACTATCCATTAGATGCAAATGATAACGGCGACTTGCTCTATATGGCACGTTCATTGCAATTCCCTGATTTACCTGATGAATTGTATGTGTATGATGGGGAATCACGACTAATCACAAGTGACTTTATTGGTGATTGTCCGCCGAACTTTATTGATAATGAGCATATCACTTATGTATCTAGTGAAGTGCTTGAAGAAATTACAACGCGACGAGGTGTGCGAGACTATATTGATTTTGTGATGCCTATTGTCAGTTATAACTGGCGAGATGATGAAATTATTCAACTTGAAACCGTTGAAATACCTGATATTAATTTACGCTGGACGATTGACCCGTATGATTTTTTCGGTTTTGTTGTAGCGCAAGAACAATCAATAGCTAGGATATTTTCAGCGAATACAGAGCGCATGGTGATAGGTAATGGACCTTGCTGGAATAGTAATGGGAACGACCTGAATATCATTGATGATAATCTCATTGGGATACCTGACCGTCTAATTAATCCGACTGTAACATTCTCCTCTGACCTAACACAGGCGGTGGTCATGCATGAGAAAGGACTAGGGAACAACCTCTTATCTATTTATGATTTAGAATCAGGTGACTCTTTTATAAATGAAGTAGAGGACAATATAGAAGAAGGATATAGACAATTTTATGGCTTGCATTGGGGACAGAACGACCTGATTTACTTTTCATCATCGCGGATGGTAGATAGTTTCGAGCAAGTATCGAATGATGCAATGTATACTATTTTCTCCTCTTTTCGGCAATATCATCGAATTCCCTTTGCTGAGTCATCTATATTTCAATATGAACCTGAAACTGATACTTTGAGTTTGTGGCATTTTGCCCCTAATACTTTTGGCATCCGACGAATTGAAGTGCAAGGCAACCATATTTATTGGTCAGAGACTCCTGATGTAATGTCTGCAATTCTATCTGCTGAAAATAGTGGTTTCGACGAGAGCTTATCAGACGATGAAATTATTCAATTGTATCTGTTGCCAGATGTCTATCGTATGTCTTTAGAAGGTGGTGAGCCTGAATTAGTTGCTGAGAATTTGCAACGCTTCATCACAATTTCTATGCCCTGATTCTGTGGACAGGTGGTTTAGCGACGATAAAAATTAGGTCAACATCCTAGTCTGCCTACGAAAATAAGTTGGGTGATTGATTTTTGCGCTGTATAATCAAATCACTATTCAATTAAACTTATTACAAAGGACAACTCTTTATGAGCAATGTCACATTAGAGCAGGTCAATAATGCGATTGGTGTTGACCAAGAGACAATTGTTTACGAATTTACCAAGCGTGATACAGTGCTGTATGCACTCGGAGTCGGCGCACCTGCTGATTGGCTTGAGCAAGATGAACTCAAGTTTGTTTACGAATTGCATCATGGTTTCTGTGCGCTCCCGACGATGCCTGTCGTTTATAGTAGCAAGTCAATTGATGATATTGTGTCGGGCGAGATTGCTGGCATCAAGTTCAATCCGATGATGTTGGTGCATGGCGAACAATCCCTCGAAATTAAGAAAACGCTGCCCGTTGAAGGCACAATCCGTTGTACGCCGAAAATTGCCAATATTTATGATAAAGGCAGTGGCATGTTGATGGAAAATATCGTGACCTGTGTTGATGAAGCAGGGGATGTTGTCGCTGAAACAGTCAGTTCGATGTTTATTCGTGGCTTAGGGGGTTTTGGTGGAGAACGTGGCACGAGCGAAAAAATCGAGATGCCAGAGCGTGCGCCTGATAAAATCCATGAAGAGCAAACGCTGACTCGTCAAGCACTGATTTATCGGCTGAGTGGCGATATTAATCCACTCCACGCTGACCCCAATATGGCGCAAGTTGGTAATTTCGAGCAACCGATTTTACATGGTTTGGCGACCTATGGCTTCGCAGGACGGGCTATTCTGAAACATTTTGCAGATAATGATCCTGCACGCTTCAAGAGCATCAAAGGGCGTTTCAGCCGAGAAGTTTATCCTGGGGATACACTCATCACCGAAATGTGGGAAACCGATAACGGCATCTTGTTCCAGACCAAAGCCAAAGCGCGAGATGTCGTGGTGTTCAGTGGTGGTCGGGCTGTGGTGGATTAAGATATGACAGCCATTCGATTACTCTCACGGTCAGATGTGGTGAAAGCCTTGCCGATTGCAGATGCTATCGAGGGCATGAAACGGGCGTATGGTGCACTCTCGGCTGAGACAGTCGATATGCCTTTGCGGGTGCGAATCAGTGGACAAAACGATGGTGTGTCACTAGTCATGCCTGCTCATCTGCAAGAGTCAGGGGATATGGGTGTTAAGATTGTCTCGGTTTTCCCGAATAATCTCGCCAAGCAATTGCCGATTATCCATGCGATGGTGCTCGTGCTAGATTCAGCGACAGGGCAAGCCCTCGCCATGATGGAAGGTGGCTCATTGACGGCTATCCGAACAGGGGCAGGCGCAGGGGCAGCCACCGATATACTCGCCCGACAAGATGCTTCATCGGTAGCAATCATCGGGAGTGGGGTGCAAGCACGCACACAACTCGAAGCCGTTTGTGCTATTCGTGATATTGATACCGTGCGTGTCTACAGTCCTAACACAAGCAATGCCGAACAATTCGCAGACGATATGGCTGGGCTAGGGCGTGTCCCCGACAATATTACCGTTGCAGATAGTAGTGCCTCTGCAATTACTGAAATGGACATCATCTGTGTGGCGACGACATCCTCATCGCCTGTTTTTGATGGGAATCTGTTACAATCAGGGGTACATATCAATGGGGTTGGCTCGTATACACCAACCATGCAAGAAGTCGATGAAATTACACTACAAAAATCACGTATTTACTATGATTCGCACGAAGCAATTCTGGCAGAAGCAGGTGAAATCATCATTGCGCTGGAAAACGGCTCAATCAAATCAGATGACTTAGTCGCGGAAATTGGCGCAGTGGTCAATGGCACAGCAATCGGACGACAATCTGATGATGACATCACGTTTTTCAAGTCTGTTGGTGTAGCGGTGCAAGATGCGGTTGCGGCCAATATTGTACTGGATAATGCCGAAGCCTTAGATTTGGGAACATTGTTTGATTTGAATGCGTGAAAATTTATAGTTTAAATTCAAAGTGGATTGGTAAATTACAAGGACGCACCGTTGTGCGTCCCTACACAAATTTTCGTAGGGACATCCAACGGGATGTCCAATTATTTGACAGTGTTGAAATTATTAGGTGATTCTTATGCCACAAAAAACGGATGTGATTGTTCTTGGTGGAGGCATTGTTGGGGCATCGACCGCTTATGCCTTAGTCAATAAAGGGAAGTCTGTGCGACTGGTTGACCAGTATCAAGCAGGGCATAAGCGAGGCAGTTCGCATGGTGATGGTCGTGTGGTGCGCTTTAATTATACGGAAGCAATTTATGTCGAAATGGCGATGCACGCCTATAAAGCATGGGATGACCTCAGTTCGAGAGTCGGCGACCCCCTCATCAAGCGAACAGGATTACTCGAATATGGTCCTGTAGGCGATGAATCGATTCAATTATCAGAACGTATTCTGCAAGACTATGACATCCCATATGAGCCACTTTCAGTAGAGCAAGCACGCGAACGTTTCCCACAGTATGCCTTCCCCGACGAGGGCGAAATTATCTATCAACCAGATGGCGCAGTGGCTTTGGCAACATCTGCTGTGAAAGCCTTATGGCAATTGTTTGAAGCCGATGGTGGCATCCTACAGCCGAACACGCGCATTACACAGATTGATATTGGCGATACGGTCACTTTGACGACGGCATCAGGCGAAACTCTCGAAGCTGATAGTCTTGTCATCACCGCAGGAGGCTGGGCGATTAAATTGGCTCAGCAAACAGGTTTGACTTTGCCCCTTGATGTCACACAAGAGATTTTGGCGTACTTTCCACCGAAAGAAGATGCGACAGCTAATCATCATGTTGGGACAATGCCTGTGATGCTCGATAATTTCAAATTACCAGATAGCGATGCGCCTTTCTATTGCTTGCCAATGATTGATGTGCAAGGAGTTAAAATGGGCTGGCATCATTCGGGTGTAGCGATGGATGCTGACGAAGAGCGTCGTATTGTGCCAGAGATTGTGGCGGAACTCAAAAATTGGCAAGCTCGTCGCTTTCCACAGTTGCAAAACGAGCCGATTCAAGTGGATACCTGCCTCTATACCAATACGCCTGATTATCACTTTGTCTTAGACCGTCATCCTGCTCATAATAATGTGGTGATTGGGGCAGGGTTCAGTGGGCATGGCTTTAAGTTTGGTCCTTTGCTGGGTGAAATTTTAGCATCACTACTCATTGGCGAAGCGTCTCCTGTCAATCTTGAGACATTCAGCATTGCACGCTTCCAAGACGAGGCATCACTCGAAAAACGAGTTGGCGCATAATTAAATTCGATGCTAGATAAATTTGTCGATTGCAATTAAGGTGTATGGCTAACATTCGCAAATTGCTTGATTGCTCGATGTGTATCAAGCTGTATGTAGGTCATTCACTTGGATAAACAACTTCGCAACCGTCTAATTTTTGCTTTCTATATTCCGTCTGCCCTGATTTCTGTCGCATGGGCAGTTTTGCATCCTATTTTACCTGTCTATGCTAGCACCTTGACCGATGCTTTCTTCCTCGTTGGGGTGATGTTATCGGCTACCTCATTGGGACGAGTTGTTGGGAGTATTCCTGCGAGTTGGTTGCTGAGTCGCTTTGGTGTAAAAGGCACGATGCTGATTGGCATCTGGCTAACACTTATCCCTATGTTGTTTCTATTTTTTGCCCGACAATTATGGCTAACTATTGGATTGCTATTCATCGTCGGCATGGGTTTCTCTATTTATGCGATTGCCCGACATGCTTATATTTCGGTGGTGATTCCACTACAGATTCGCGGACGTGCCATTAGTGTGCTTGGGGGTGTTTTTCGACTCGGTAACTTCATTGGTCCTATCATTGGAGGCTGGGTCGGGGGCACATTCGGGTTGCCTGTGGCTTTCATCGCTTTTTTCGTCATTGGTTCAGTAAGTATTGGCTTCGTCGCATTCTGCATGGAAAATGTGACCCACATAACAGATGACTCACCCAAAAAACGTAAACGCGGCGCATTCCGTGCGATGTTGCGTGATAATTATCGGCTTATCACGGCGGCTGGTTTAGGTGTCTTATTTGTGATGCTCACGCGCGAAGGCTGGCGTGTGTTGATTCCACTTTATGCTGATACGGCTCTTGGTTTAGATGTGCAGACCATTGGCGCAATCATGAGCTTTGGGGCAGCTTTCGATATGTTGTTCTTTTGGGTAGCGGGCATTGTGATGGATCGTTTTGGGCGTAAGTGGGCTATTGTACCATCTTTCTTGATGCAAGGTGTGGGCATTGGTCTCATCCTATTTGTGCCGAATATGATGGTGCTGGCGATAATTGCAGCTTTCATTGGTTTTGCGAATGGGCTGAGCAGTGGCACGATGATGACAACGGCTGCTGACCTTGCGCCTGAGGCGACACGCAATCAATTTTTGAGTTTATGGCATTTCATTGGGGATATGGGTGGTGTCAGTGCGCCTTTGATTATTGGGGTTGTCGCACAAGCCTTTGTTATACAATTTTCGGTGCTTTCGATTGCAGGTGCAGGGCTAGGGGCTGCGATGTTATTTGCTTTATTCGTCCCCGAAACGCTCAAACGCAATAAACAAAAGCGTGATAGTGGCTCACTCTTGGCAGATAACGGGTGAAGACTACCACAATAGGTTTGAGGTAGTTAGAAACTATCTGAGTATTCGGGCGAGTCTTAGACCGATAAGTGTTCAGTAAAGCGTGAAAGTTATTTTCAAACCATCGGACATGCAGAAGCATGTCCCTACGAACCGTTGTGACCTGTAGGGACGGCATTCTTGCCGTCCGATGACATACAAAATTCGCTACTACGCTATTCTGCATAGCTACTCTTAGACCGCGCCTTTACATATGAAAACCATGACAGTGACAGTGTAAGAGAGTGTTTCAAACTCTACTGTAAAATCGTAATTTTCAGATGACTTCTTACACTGCTTCAAACTCGCCTGATATTAACTCATCATTGCATTAGCCACTGAATTCATAAAGTCTCAGACTATCGCTGGCTTCATCATCTGCGCCATACGCTTGAACTATCAAATAATTCCAATCTGGACTAATGAGGTATGGCTCGTAACAAGCGATATTGATGTCCCTGATAGGTATATTTTCCCTTGATACAGTGTCAAAGGTCTGCAAACGGCATCCGCCAAGCATAAATTCACGACTATCAGGTGTGAATGTGACATGCCTCAAGTCAGCATAATCGGAAGCGGTTGAATGGATCTGTTGTAATGTTGGTAAGTCATACCATATGACCTCTGCTGATTGACAACCGTGATTTGCAAAAGTGCATCTCGGTTCGATTGCAACTGTCATATCAGGCGAGATAGCTTCAAATGTAAAAGGAATCTCTTGTGAACTGATGATATTTAGATTGGCATCCAGAGTGAAAAGTGAACTTGTCTGATAGTCATTTGCAAGTAGTAGATGAGAATTGTAGACATCAGTGACAACATAGCTGACAGATTCACCACTTAGGTGTGTAAATGTTGCTAGTTCTGTCAGTGTTTCGACATCATAAGCATAGGCTGTATCGCCTTCGACACGGAAAAAGATACGACGGTCAAAACTGAGATGAGTATATCGTGTTCTATCTAATGCTAAGGATAGTGTTGGCTCAAAGGTTTCAACATCTAAAAGTTGAAGTGTATCGTCTGTTTGGACTAGTAATTGTGTATCGTTTAGAACGAAGTGCACGGTGCGTGTGGTCATTTCGGTTTGATTAAGCAACTCCCCTGATGGAAGTGCATAAATTGATACAGTTCTGTCATCCCAGCCACAACTAACAACGAGTTTATCGCTTGCGACACTGAAATCAAATGCGAAGGGTAATTCTCCATCATCACACACGAACTCATGAATTAGGTTAATTTCGCTAAAGTCATTGGGTTCAATATCTGCTACTGGTAATAACCAGTAGATTCCGTTGCCACTTTCTGCCGTCCAACCACTGATAGCATCGTTCTCAACTTGATACCAAATATAGCCCTCCATACACTGAGGCTCTGATATCACTGTGAATTGTTCATCAGGTTGCAAAGAGCCGATAACTTGTGCATCTAGACCTGCGTTGTCGCGTACATTATTTGCGCCAGTATCTCTTACATAGCCTGTATCGCCGATGGTCATTGTTGGTGGCAAAACTCCCTCACAGTCAAATAATGTTTGTGAGGCAATGTGAGATGACGAGATTATGAATATAAACATCATGATAACAATTACCAGTGATTTATTCTTCACTATGTATGTCCTAATTTTTATGGGCAAGGTACGGACAATATATCTAAAATTATATAAATATTGGTTGCTTGCAAAAATTTATTTTGAGGGACTTTGGTAACACATAAACAAAAAAGCCACTCGGGCGAGTGACTTGTTATTATCGAAGGACTGACAGAATGCATTGGGTGGGGTATAAGAAAGTTTTGGATTCAATCTTATCTATTCACTAAATTTGTCCCTCATGCCTTATATCTATCAGTCCGTTAAATGAACAGGTGGAGTAGTCTCCACGGCACACCCTCCGTTTAGAACTATGGTCAGTTAGGTTTGGTGTGTTAAGACTATTTAACTATAGTTTTATATAATTGTCAAGTTAAATAAATTTTTCACAAACGCGCGGTTGTTCGTCGCTGGATGACCTCTAAAGCTGGTAAAGCTGGTACATCATCTGATGCGCTATGATGAATCATTTCTAGCAAATAATTCATGGCGACTTCGCCCCCTAATTCAAGATGTTGGCATACGGTGCTCAATCCGACATATGAACTCATCTCTAAATCGTCATAGCCCATCACCGATAGGTCTTCTGGTACACGTAAGCCAAGTTCACGGGCAGCTTCGAGACTACCGAGAGCATGAATATCACTCATTGAGACAATCGCTGTCGGACGCTGAGGCAGGCGCAATAAATCCAGTGTCATCTGTTTGGCAGAGGCAAAATTTAACTCACTAGTTTTGAAATACTGATCTTGTCGGGGAACGCCTGCATCATGCAAAGCGCGTAAATAGCCTGTATAGCGTTCTTTACTGGTTGGGAATCCTCGGCCGTCAATCAATTCATTGCCGATATAGGCAATCCGTGTGTGACCCAAATCAAGTAGATGTTGCGTCGCCAGATAGCCACCATCTTCGTTATGGTGTCCGAAGCAGACCCAATCGCTGGCATCTTGAATGTGATTCAAGCCAACAAAGGGCACACCATGTTGCTTGAGTGTTTCTTTTTTGGCTTTCGTTAAGTCAAAGTCAATTACTAATAGACCAGAGATGACACTGGTTTCGATGATTGCAGTGAAGCGGTCTTCGTAGTCACGCATATCAGGGACTGTGTAGAGTGATAAATCAAATTGCTCATTGTAGGGGATGAGTGCCTTCTGGACACCACGCAAGCGTTCGGAGAATGAATAATATGATTCAAAAGTAGGAGTAATAACCCCCACAGAGCGCAATGGTGTTTTACGGGGCAGTTGTCGTGCAGCGGCATTCGGCACAAATCCTAATTCTTCAATCGTGTCCCAGATGAGTTGCCGTGTGTGGTCACTGACATTGGGATTATTGTTAATCACCCGTGAAACTGTGCCGATACCGACTCCAGCAACCCGTGCTACATCGCGGATTGTCACTCGTGCCATCATTGCCCCTTTGCGATACGGTTTACCATAGTCTACCTGAAAGTTCGACAACTGGTACGGGTGTATCTTAGATTTCGTCTGTTTTGAGTGCCTTTGCTACCACTTGTGCGAAACCATCTAAATTATCGACCATCATCATATGTCCTGAATTTTCGACAATGCCGACCTTAATACCGACTGCTGTCAGTGTCTCTGGTTCAGGGGAATCAGGCCAGATTTCGCCATTATTATTTTCAGGAAGATTGGCATCACCATAAATAAACGTTATTGGCTGGTGAATTGTGGCGATTTGTTGCATAAAATCAGTAGGTAAATTCACGAGTGACTTTGACTGATGATAAACGCCGTAAGGGTCGGATGCTTCCCAGGCCCCTGCGACAAACGTTGCCCCTGCATTACCCTCACGCGCTTTGGCATTTAAGTTTGCCATGTATTGTGCATGTTCTCCATTGATCCAATCTGACTCAGTGAAACTGGCAATATACCGTGTGCCAGGTCCTCCTCCCGCTGCGAGATTGCTTTCGGCAAGTACAAGCTGACTCACCAAGTCAGGGCGTTGTAGAGCAATATACAAAGCGATTGTGCCACCCATGCTATGTCCGATAAATTCGCACCCAGACAAACCTTCATGGTCAAGGATGTTGGCAATATAATGAGCATGGTGAGGCATGGTATGGTCAAATGTGGATGATTTATCACTGAAGCCAGAACCGATGGTATCAATCAGTAATGAGCGTCGTCCGCGCACGGCAGGGTGCATGGCTACATCGAGTAAGCCAGCCGTTGCAGGGGTGCTCAAGCCTGATAAAAAAATGCGTGTAGGTAAAGCCTCGTGACCGCTTACTGCAGGAATATCGAAATAGCGCACAAAGGCATGATGCGCTTTGACATAATAACTTTTCATGTTGTCTCTTCTTGTGTAATGCCTCTAATTTTGAGGACACCATTATCATTGATAACGTCGTAACTCGGTAAATCCGTTGTGCCGACAGGACCGCGTATTTTCTCGCCTGAGATGGGCTGGAAGGTCGCCCCATGCTTGGTACAGACGAGGCATCCGTTTTCATCGGGAACATCGCTAATTGGAAAATCTTTGTGTGTGCATTGTGCATCGGCTGCCCAATAAACGCCATCCGTCAAGCCAATTAAATAAGTCTTACCATCTAGTTCACGTCGGATGAGTTGCGTTTCTCGTAATTCTTCGGCTTTGGCAATGATTGTCAAGTTATCATCTAAGACCATTGGTTCGACTGGATGCAACAAGGGTTGGGTATCGTCGCGTTGCTTGCGTGAAAATTCAGCCCGACGTGCTAACACCATATCGCGCAAGAAATCGACAGCACTTTGCATCGGTGTGCCATCAGGCAAATCTCTGAGCCATTCTTCCTGAGCGATAGATGGTCCATTGCCTGTCATCGCTGAGGCGAGTAGCACATGATGTTCGCCATCTTGCACGTACATTTCAACAAATTGACGCACGGCTTGTTCAATGTGCGGTGTCAATTGTCCGCGTTTATCACGCAAGGTCGTTTTGAGGTGTTCTTTGGCAATCTTGAAGCGATTAAACTCCGCATTTTGGTCACCAGAGAAACCATCACCACCAGGGACATCTTGCATTTTCATTGATGGACGCACAATATCAGCGTAGATTTCGCTACTGAAATTCGCTGCATACCATTCACAAGCAATCCCTGCCCGTAAAAATGTTGATGAACGGTCAAGGTGGCGTACCGCTTGGAGATCATCTTGAGCATGGATGGCATCAATGGCGCGTTCTGTTGAGATGCTGAGGAACATCGTCACCAAATTAAAGAGGTGATGCCCGACTTTCCAACGGAACATGGCAATATTTCGGCGTTGGGCTTCGTTGGTTGCCAGTGTATTCCAGAGATATTCAATGGCTTGCATGTTCTGATTTTCTTGCATCACTAGCGATGCAGGAACAGGGGGCACATTGTCCAATTCATCTGATAGGAAGCAATTAAATAATTTATAGAGCGAGGTGAAGAGCACTTCAATTTCTTCGCGGGCAAGCATGGTGAAGGGTAAATCGCCTAAAACTTCGTAAGCTGTGGCAGCACATTGGCAGAGTAATTGCGAGCCTGTCATCTCTGGTACGCGGATGATGTTGAAGTATTCATCATAGACGATATAACCACCAAGATGATGTTGGTCTTCTTCGAGAAGTGATTCTTCTTGCACATCCCGATTGGTGAATAGCGTATATCGTGAAGCAAGTTCAGCTAGAGCAGGGTAGGTGCGCTCGTAAATTTCCATCAAAATTGCACGAATGACCACGACTTGTTCACGCACACGCGATAAAGGTAATAAGAAGTGTTGTAGGAGGCGTAAGGTCTCTTTGAGGCTGGTATTCAAGCGCGAGACTCGTCGCATGGTTTCCTTGGATAGCGGTGTCATGGCGACATGCTCAATGTTGGTCGGTAAAAATACTCTTGGAATCGTGTAAGGTTCAACAATGCCATAAGAGGGCGTGGCATCCGTTTGATATTTGGTGACCATTGGTCGTGTTCCTTTGTTTCAAAAATAGTTTTGAATGTTATTTCAGTTATTAGTATTTTATATTAACGGACGAGACAGGTCTCGTCCCGACGATAGACATGGTGTAGGGGACGCACAGGTGCGTCCCGATGATAATTTATGCTTCAACGGTTGCTAAAATCTCTTCCAGACGATGAATGAATAATTGATTGGCTTCGTGTGTGCCGATGCTAACGCGCACGCAATCGTGCAAACCGCTTTTATGTTGAGGGCGCACGAGGATGCCAACCTCCATGAATTTTTCGGTCATGGTGCGGGTGTCATAAGGTGTTTTAAATAAGACGAAATTCGCGGCTGGTTGCCAATAAGACACGCTAAGCCGTTCAAATTCTGTGAGTAGCCAAGTCATCTCGCGTTTGGTGAAGTCCACGACTTTTTGCACATGCGCGGTATCTAATACGGCGGCTGTCCCTGCGACGAGTGTAAACGTACTGTGATGAAAGCCACGATGAAAACTAGCGAGATAATCAGCAATTTCAGGGCGTGCGATACCATAACCGAGTCGTAAGCCTGCCAACCCGTAGGCTTTACTGAAACTATAGGTTAGCACTAAATTTTTGCCATCGAGCACATATTGCAAGGAATCAGGATAATTTGAGTCATCGACATAATGATGATAGACCTCATCGGAAACCACTAAGATATGGGGCGGAATATTATCCATGAGGATTTTCATTTGTGATGCTGTGACGATTGTCCCTGTCGGATTATTGGGATTGCAGAGCAAAATCAAGCGTGTGCGGTCTGTGATGGCGTTGAGAACCCCATCGACATCATAAGCAAATGTTTCTGGATGCAGTGGCACATCAATGACCGTTGCACCTTGCAGAGTACTGGTCTTCTTGTAGGCACTGATGAATGTTGGTGTGCTGACGATAACTTCATCCCCTGCTTTGACAAATCCCCTTGCCAGAATTTCTAGGGCTTCGTAGCCACTCATGCCTGTATAAATATGATTCGGTGTGAATCCGCGTCCTGTTATCTGTACAATGGCTTCACGCAAGGCAATGTCAGAGTAATCAGGATACGAAGCAAGGGTAGGCGCAACTTGAGCAATGGCATCTAAGACTTTGGGTGATGGTCCAAGCGGATTTTCGTTCTGTGAAAGGCGATAGACAGTTTCGACACCATATTGCCGACGTACATCGTCATTGGTGACGCGCTGTTGTTGACGTTCGTAGCCTGTGTGGAGCATCTGCAATGTGGACTGTGACATGGTGAGTTGTGTCCTCGCAATTCTTAATCAAGCATCGTGCCTATACCAAGCATAATGCTGATTAATCATGTGCGTCAAACACAAAAATTGTATTTTTCTACATTATTTCGGTAGATTTTGCTTGTTATTACATTACAGTGAGGAGGGATGCGAACAAACATCCCTCACAATTTGCTTAGTTTAGTGGATAGATAGACTGTAATGTGATTTCTGAAACAGACGCTAGAAATCCATTGTCGATGGCATTTTCCCGAGCATAATCAATCAATTCTTGATTGTCGATTGGAGCGTAGTTAAGAGCCAACACTTGTAAATCATAATCACTCTGAAGTTGTTGTAGCGTCTGAATGAGATTCTGGTTGACTGATTCTTCCACTTGGAAATACGTTTCAGTCTCGAAGTTGTACGATGTAGACATGCTCTCGAACATGACACCGTCTAAGACTGGTGCTGTTTCATCTAGGACTGAAAATCCACGGTTTTGTATCATCACCATATTAGGATATGTCTCACGCAGAGTTGTAATCAGTTGCACCATATCATCATCCATATTCGGGAACAAATCAACTGTATCGACGGTATCTAAGAAAACTCCGCGAAACCCTTGAGCAATATATTGACCTGCGAGTTCGATAATAAGTTCTTGCCACTCCTCTTCACTGACATCAACATATTCTGAACCCCATATGTCATTCGTACCTAAGACCCAATCTTCGTCGAATCGTCCATCTCGATAGTAATCCCGTTCAGATTCGGCTTCTCCTACACTGAGGTACGCTAAAGTGACAGTCCCACTGTTGTTCAATAATCTCAAGTCGGCATCTGAGAGAGTTTGAGGCTGAATGATGGCGACATCGTATCCTGCTAATTCACCTACAAGCCCTTGACCATAGTACACAACAAAATTTTCTGCATCGGCAAAGGCTTCCACAGGTGTTTGAGATACAGGTAAAACTAACTCGGGTAAAGGTGCAATTGGCTCTTGTACAATAAACTCGTCATATGCGATATAGGCTACGAGACTAGCAATTATTGCAGCTAATGCGAGACCGATACCTTTTGTTGTTCGCAAATGGTTCTCAGTGACTTGTAACTTATGTCGTAATTGTTGAATGTGATGACGTAAATCATCATCGAGACCGTTGATTTTTTCTTCAATTTGGGATATATCAGTCTCAGATGAATTGACTTCGTTACTCATACTTTATCGCTCCAACGTGATGTTATCGATAGTTGTCACAGCGTCACCAGCAGGGCGATTGGAATTCATGACTAATGCCACAGGGTCAGATGCACCGATTGGTAATTCTGAGAGAGCCACACGTCCTGTTACAAGTCCATCATGGCTACATACAAGATTGCCATCCATCACTTCAAGCCTGACTGTCGCACTTGAGGCTGATTTGACAAGATATTGATTGAATCCATCTGGTGCTTGTGTTTCAAATACAGCAAAAAATGAATTTGCGTCGTCTTGTCTCAATGTGCAGGTCAACCACCAACCTGTTGCGGAGAATAGTCCAATGCCTTGTCCCATGAAACCGTCCCCTGATTCAATCGCAACATCGGCAGAGTATACCCCCATTTCTTCAAGAGGTATAAATTCTGCACCGTTGGGGTTCATAACTGTGAAAGAGCAGAAATTTGCGCTTGCTTCACTCGAAATCAAACGACCAACGCTACCATCACCTTCATAATCGCAAACACCACTGTAATTGCGATATTGTGTAGGGTTGTTGTACCATTCAGGATTGCTGAAGTCGTCTTGGCTTGAAATTGTTGTAGTAGATGCAGGGCCTGTAGCAGTAACAGTAATTTCTGTCCCTGTTGTTTCAGGTGCTTCATCACATGGGATATCACGACTTTCAATGATATTTGTTCCTATATCTGCTAGAACTTCATATGGATATTCTTGTCTACCGATAAGAGGTAGGAATACAGTAACAACACCTGTTTTCCAGACTTCTACAGGTTGTAAATCATATTCAATATATGTTCCAGGAGGAATTTCTGCTTCTCTACCAGCTTCCCATGTGATTTGTTGCCCTTGTGATAAAGCATAAAATGCTGCAACGCGACCACGAACTTCGGCGAGACCCTCTCGTCCTATCGCACCTTCGATTTCTATCTCTCCCTCAATGTTGACTTGAACCGTCACTGAGATGGCGCGACTAATTTCCTCAATTAGTGTACCACGCCCTCCACACCAGTTGAGTGTTCGGGTAACAGGCTCACCACTCACACGTTCAATCTGACCTGTTTCAACATGGCTTACAGCTGCAGTTGCGACTACCTCAGACGGGGATTCTCCTCCAAGTATGTTGCATCCTGTCATGATTGTGAGGATAAATATTGAAAATAGAACAAGGAATTGACGTTTCACAGATTTACTCACTTTAGTTGAATTGGTATGTATATAGTTACTTCAAACAGATTGAATTATATCGTGTTTTCGCTGTTTGATTAGCATTATTGATACCAAATTGTGAGTAATTACAAAAACTTAAACCGTTGATGACGCTTACTCAGCTAGCAATGCCCTGAGATGACTGACAAATTGTAAAGGGCTGACAGGTTTCGCAAAGTACGCATCAAAACCTGCGTCGCGTGCATCTTGTGCGACATCGACGGAATAATAGGCTGTAATGGCAACGACAGGAATATCATTTGTCTCAGGCTGACTTCGTAATTGCTTGAGCATTGTCCAACCATCCATGACAGGCATCGATAAATCGGTGATAATCATCGCTGGTGACATTGTTTTGACTAATTCAAGGCATTCTGCACCGTTACGGGCGACATGAACTTGGATGCCTGAATGCTCCAAAATTGTCGAGACAAGTTGCATATCATCGTAAGTATCTTCGACGACGATTACAGTTTGATTGACGAGTGTCATACAGCATCTCCTCGTTGGCGTTGAGCTAGGATGGATTGGATTTTTAGGACTATCGTGGCAACAGAAAAGGGTTTAGGAATATAACCATCGAAACCTGCTGCCATTACATTGGCTTCGTCACCTGCCATGACATGTGCGGTGAGGGCAATGACGGGAATTTTTTGGGTATCAGGATTATCTCGCATGGCTTTGAGCATATCCCAACCATTCATTTCAGGCATCGATAAATCAAGCAAGACGAGTGTCGGTGAGTAAGTTTCGAGAATTTCTAATCCCTCAATACCGTTACTTGCTGTCTGGACATGAGCACCGTGAAAGCGTAATGCTTCAGTGGCGATGTTTAAGTTGTCGCGTTGGTCATCAACAATCAGCACATGCCAATCATCAATGTCTAACCTTTTTGCACGCCGTGCATTCCGATTTTGCTTGGGACTTGGGTCAATCAAGATGTGACTCCTACAACTAAGTTTTCGGTTTTAGGTACATCGGTGATTAATGGTAACAGTACGGTGAATGTACTGCCTTTGTCAAGTTCACTCTGCAAACGGATATGTCCACCCATCATCAGCACCAACTTACGTACAATTGCCAAGCCTAGCCCTGTGCCACTGTGTTCGCGTGTCGAACTCGTATCTGCTTGCTGAAATTCATTGAAGATTGTCTCTTGTTTGTGCGGTGGAATACCAATACCTGTATCTGTGACAATGATTGACCACAATTGGCTATCATGTTTAAGAATCTGGAATGTGACTGTGCCTTCGTTTGTGAATTTGAAGGCATTCGAGAGCAAATTAACAGCAATCTGGCGCAAGCGGTCAGCATCGCCAATGAGTGTTTCGGGTAGATGGTGGTCAATTTCAATGGTGAAGGTGAGGTTCTTATTATCCGCTAGCACTTGATTTTGAACGACGAGTTCATTCATCCATGTGCTAAGGTGCATCGGACGTAGTTTTAGCTCCATGCGTCCTGCTTCAATCTTCGATATGTCCAGAATATCATTGATTAATTCTAGGAGCGATTTGGCGTTGGATGCAATGCGGTCGGTGTATTCCCAGTGCTGCTCGGATAAGTCACCAACCATGCCCGAAGTCATCAATTCACTGTAACCGATAACTGCATTGAGAGGGGTGCGTAATTCATGAGACATAGTGGCTAGAAAGTCACTCTTGAGGCGCGTTGCTTCGTCGGCTTTTTGGCGTGCATCTTCTAGTTTATGTTGTATTTGCTTTAGTGTTGTAATGTCTGTTAAAGTGCCGATGCGCCCTGTTAGGTTGCCATGTCTATCGCGCAATGGAGATAAGCGCACTTGATAGGTTCGTGGTTCATTATTAACAATGAGATTCACTTCGGTTTCTGCTTGTTCGACCCCACGAAATTGCATTAGGGCTTCGCGTTGTTTTTCCCACACATTTAGCAGAGGTTGACCCAGTACGTTTTTGCCCTCTTTACCTAAAATTTTGAGAGCTGCTTTGTTGATGTCAACGATTCGCACTTCACGATCAACTACAATCACGCCATCAACCATATTTTCAACGATGATTTCGCGCGCGACAGGTACAATATCCATCAGACGGAAGCGATAATACGCTAAGCCAATACAAATCCCTGTGACCAAAAAGATAGTCGGTGTGGGGTCAAAATAGTCGGGTAGTGGTGTACCGATAAATAGAAAAATGATGTTGCCAATCAATGGGAATAACGCACCTATCACCAACAAGCCAATTTGCCCCCGATATAGTTGTGGGCTACGAATGACAGAGCGCAATAAGATAAATTGTCCAGCAACAATCAAGGCATATTGGTAGGCTGTATGAACGTAAAATAAAATGCCAGATTCAAAAATATGTGTTATTAAGCCATCGCTTGCCGTAAGCGAGGTGCTCGTCCAGAACAGATTATGATAATCGTTTGTGAGCATGGCTATCGTGGTCAGTACAGGGAAAATAGTTAAGCCAAGCACCGATTTTTGCGTGACCCAGCCATCGCGCCCTGTGTACGATAAGGTAAATAAAAACCACGATGCTGTGGCAATCATGACATTTATAAGCACAAGATTGATGAAGAATGCTTTCCCTGCAAGTGTCGTCACTGCCAATTGCAAAGCAGATGCAATCGACCAACAAGATAGGGCGAGCATCATCGTCACAAAAGACCCAATCCCTGGGGCTGGACGGCGTTGCCAAAAGAACCAAGCCAAAAATATAGAAATGACAGCACTAAAACCTATTAGCACCAAATAAGGTGAAAATTGTAGCATCATCAACATCGTACCATTCACAGTATGATTCAATAAATTACAATGTATTACACATTGATATTATACTGAAAAGATAACGATGTCTCGTTAATACTTTGTAACATCGACAATGATTCGTCCGCGAACCTGACCCGCTAAGATGTCGTTAGCAAGTTGTGGCACATTCGATAGTGGTTCAATTTGGCGCATCGCTTCAAGTTTAGCAGGTGTTAGTGTGTTGAAGGCTTTTTCCCAGACTTGCACGCGATAATCGCTAGGGCACATCACCGAATCAATGCCGAGCAAATTCACGCCACGTAAAATAAAGGGAAATACAGTTGTATTGAGGTCAGAGCCACCAGCCAGACCAAAGCACGCGACGCTGCCTCCGTAATGTACTTCTGGCAAAATCGCAGCGAGTATATCTCCACCAACTGAGTCAATTGCGCCAGCCCAGCGCGTTTTCGCCAATGGACGTGATGAGGGTTCTAAGCGTCCGATGATGTCACTTGCGCCGAGGTTTTTTAGATAATCACTTAGTTCCTCGCGCCCTGTCGATGCAACGACGCTATAGCCCAATTCTGCAAGAAGCGCAATTGCCATACTTCCTGTGCCACCTGATGCGCCTGTCACCAAAATGTCGCCATCATCAGCGGTGATGTTGTGTTCTTGGAGTGCCATCACTGCCATCATTGCAGTAAACCCTGCTGTGCCAATAGTCATGGCATCTAGTGATGTTCCATTCTCAGGCATCTTGACCAAATACTCCGCAGGAACACGCGCATACTCAGCGTAGCCTCCCCAATGTTTTTCACCAACTCCCCAGCCTGTGAGGATGACATTATCGCCTTCGCTATAATCATCAGATGACGATGCTGTCACTGTGCCAGCAAAATCAATGCCAGGTATCATGGGGAACGAGCGCACAACAGGGCTACTGCCTGTCACTGCGAGACCATCTTTGTAATTGAGGCTGGAATAATCAATTTTTACTGTGACATCGCCGTCGGGTAAATCAGAAAATGCAACATCTTGAAGCGCATGATGTGTTTTGCGGTCTTCATCTTGTGTGAGGACAAGTGCGCGGAATGTGTTAGTCATGGTTGAGTCCTATCAATGTGTTAGCAATAATTTCTACGGGATGCCACGCTGCGTGACCTGCATCAATGATTTGAGCGCGACAAGATGTGCCAGCAGCAACAATCAGAGCATCAGGATTGTTTTCGACAGTCGGTAGCAAGCGGTCATTGCCGATTTGCATCGATACCTCATAATGCTCATAGCCAAAACTACCTGCGACTCCGCAACAACCTGAATCAATTTCTTCGACATCGGCATAGGGAATCATATCTAGCAAGGCAAGTGTATTAGCTGTACTCCAGAGTGCTTTTTGATGACAATGTCCATGCACCATAATCGTGCGATTGTCGGCAATCCAATTGAGTGGCTTGTGCTTGAGTTCACGCGCTAGCCAAGTCGCGACACTGATGCTTCGTTTGGCTATTGCTTGAGCATCGGCTTGTAAATCAGACGATACAAGCGTCAGATAATCGTCCAAAAATGTAGATTGGCAACTTGGCTCTAAGAAGATGAGGTCGCCCTTTGGCACAGTGTCGCGGATAAACTGCACATTGGTATCCGCCATGTTTTTGGCTTGGTCAAGCAAACCCTTAGAAATCGCAGGTCGTCCACAACAGCCTTGATTCGGTAAGCGTAGGATATTGAGCGATAAATCAGCTTTTTTGACAATATCTACTAGGGCTAGTCCAATCTCAGGATGATTGAACTCGGTGAAGGTGTCAATGATGAGCGTTGCTGTGCCATCTCCATTGGACTTGGCTTGCTTGCTAAAGCGTTTACGGGCAAATTTCGGCAGGGGACGTTCTGTTGGTAAGCCGATACGACTGGCGAGTTTCAATCCGAGTGGATTATCCAGCATGAAATTAGCAAAACGAGGCATGAGTGCGCCCAGTTTGTTCAAGCGGTGAATGTTGCCAAAAATGCGCGATGTTAGCGGAATACCTGTTGCATCATGGCGTGTCGCTAAAAATTCGGATTTCATCTTGGCGACATCGACTGAAGAAGGACATTCACTCTGACAGGCTTTGCACGAGAGGCACAAACTAAAAATCTCATCTAAATCATCATTGGACATGCTATCAGGCAATTGACCCGACATCGCCAGTCGTAGGGCGTTGGCACGTCCGCGTGTGGCATGGCGTTCGTCACGGGTTGCCATGTACGACGGACACATTGTTCCTGAACCTTCCTTACGACAAACACCTGCACCATTGCACATTTCTGTTGCGCCACTCAAACCGCCATCATCTGACCAATCGAAGCGTGTTTTGAGTGGGATGACCTCGTAATCAGGTGTATAGCGTAGTAGGGCAGGGTCATCCATTTTAGGTGTGTCGATGATTTTGCCTGGATTCATACGATTTTGAGGGTCAAACGTAGCTTTAATCTCACGAAAGGCTTGGGTGAGGTCTGCGCCGAAGAGTTTTTCAGTGAATTCACCGCGTACTATCCCTTGTCCATGTTCGCCTGTGATTGTGCCACTGTATTTGATAGCTGCATCGGTTAACGCTTCGGCGATATTGCGATACTGCTGGCGACCTTTGAGCGTTTTGAGATTGACCAGTGGACGAATGTGCAAGCACCCTGCACTAGCATGAGCATAAATCGCAAAAGTTGTGTCTTCTCGTGCCACGACATCTGCAACATCATCGACATAATTTGCTAATTGCTCCACAGGGACAGCCGCATCTTCTACAAAGGGGAGTGGTTTAGCATCACTACGCTCACTCATCAGCAAGCCGAGACCAGCTTTACGAATCGTCCAGACATTATTCTGTTGCTTGGCTGATGTTGCCAGTGTCACACTGCCATCGTGCCCAATCGTTTGCAATAAATTTTTCAATTCACTGATTTTGCTCGTGAGTTCTTTATCAGATTCACCATAAAATTCTGTGACGAGAATTGCTTGTGGGTCGCCATCGACAAAATCCATATAGCGCGAGAATTCAGCATTGGCACGTGTTTTATCGAGGAGCATTTTATCCATCAGTTCAATAGCAGAGGGATTAATTTCTAAGATGCGCGGTGTGGCTTCCAATGACTCGCGCAAACTATCAAAATGCACCATTGCCAAGCGTCGGCGTGGGGCAGGCATATAGGGCACAAGATTAAGTTCGGCAGCGATAATCGTTCCGAGTGTGCCTTCCGAGCCAGCGAATAATTGCGCGAGGTCAACATTATTCGGGTCAATTTTGTTGAGGGCATAGCCAGCAACTGTCCGAAACGTTTTAGGGTAGCGTTGGGCGATGTCATCAGCATGAGTTGCTGCAAGTTGAGCGATAGTCTCACGGATAGCGTTCAGTGTGCTGGATTGCTCATCTAGCCAGACTTTTTCGCCATTGGCTAAGACCACTTGCAAGCGTTTGATATTATCGGCAGTCATGCCATAGAGGATACTATGTGACCCTGTCGCGTTGTTGCCAATACATCCGCCAATAGTAGCACGATTGGCACTTGCTGGATCAGGACCGAACATCAAGCCCATCGGTTGCAGTTGTCGGTTGAGTTGCTCTAGCACGATGCCACTTTCGACAATCACTGTTTTGGCTTGAGCATTGATGCTCCGCACACGACGTAAATAACGACTGAAATCCATTACGACTGCTTCGCCAACGGTTTGCCCTGCGAGACTGCTTCCACCACCTCTCGGCAAAAGTGGTGTGTTGTATTTGGCTGTAATTTCATGAATAGCAACGACATCATCGGCTGATTGCGGATAGGTCACACCAATCGGCAGTATCTGATAATTACTGGCATCGGTGCTGTAGAGGGCGCGTGTGGTCTGGTCAAATTGAACGCGGTCTTGTCCAATGGCTTTGGCAATGTGGTGTGCAATATCGTGTATGGCAGTCGTAACCATGAAAATAGCTCATTTCAAAAGAAATCAATTGTAGTTGTAATATATTTTACGGACGCCATGCATGGCGTCCCTACGATGATGAATTTGCGTAGGGACACGATGTATCGTGTCCGAAATTGAATAGTCTATCAATTAGTATTGATTGTACCAACCGTTGATGGATTACACATTAAAGCGGAATTGAATGACATCACCATCGTTGACGACATACTCTTTGCCCTCGACCTGCATCTGACCAGCATCTTTGACCGCACTACGACTGCCATATTCGGCAAAAATCGGGAACGGCACAACTTCGGCACGGATGAAGCCTTTCTCGAAATCAGTGTGGATGACCCCTGCTGCTTGCGGAGCAGTCCAGCCCTCCTGAATCGTCCATGCGCGGACTTCATCATCATTGAAGCTGAAATAGCTAATTAATCCGAGTGTTTTGTAGCCTTCACGGATGACTTGCGCGAGTCCGAGTTCATCAATGCCGAGTAAGTCTAAGTATTCATCGTGTTCTTCATCGGCTAAGCCAACAATTTCTGCTTCGAGCTTTGCACAGAGTTTAATCAATTGTGCGCCATGTTCATCTGCGATAGCACGCGCTTGTTGGACGTATTCGTTATCATCTGCGAGATGGTCTTCATCGACATTCGCAATGTAAATGACAGGCTTGGCACTCAAGAAGCGTAATTCATGATTGAGAGCTTGAAAGGCTTTATCGTCTTGTTTGGGATGTGCCCAGAGAGGCTTCCCTGTGCCGAGATAATTAACTAATTCTTCGGCGAGGGCTTTAATAGGTTTGAGGTCAGCATCGCCTTTGACTTGACGTTCTAATTTTTCGATTTTGCGCTCTAGTTGTTGCATATCTGCCAGAGCGAGTTCAATGTTAATCACATCAATATCGAGTTCAGGGTTCGGTTGTTCGCGGACATGAATCACATTGGGGTCATCAAAACAGCGCACAATATGCAGAATGGCATCGACATCGCGGATATTGCCCAAAAATTGATTGCCTAAGCCTTCGCCTTTAGATGCGCCTTCGACTAAGCCTGCGACATCGACAAATTCAATTGTGGCGTGAATCACATTATCAACATTGACGATTTTCCCTAATTGGTCGATACGTGCATCTGGTACAGCGACGATCGCTTTGTTGGGTTCAATCGTGCAGAAAGGGTAATTGGCAGCTTCGGCATTTTGTTCTTGTGTGAGCGCGTTAAAGAGTGTGCTTTTACCCACATTCGGTAGGCCGACCAATCCGATTTTTAAACTCATAGTGTGTTGTTTCTCCTAAGGCAGTCATCTCAGCATTATACGTTGTCAATGTAAGAGAGTGAACATAGATTCTGTGTGGGTATGACATGTCATATTAGAATTAAGTTAAGCACAAAATTGTTTGTTGACATACGAACATGCAGAAGCATGTCCCTACGAAAAATAGGAATATTGTAGGGATGGTATTCTTGCCGTCCGCCCAAAAGACTAAATTATTTTGACCTAATGCCTTGACTTTTTCTACGTTTTGGCGGTGTATACAATGTGTCTAGCATTCAATCAAATTGACACTAACATTGGTTGCCAGACCGCCATCGGAAGTTTCTTTGTATTTATCGCTCATGTCGCGTGCGGTTTCCCACATTGTAGCGATGACTTCATCCAATGAGACACGCGCATTCTGTGGTGAACTTTCTAGCGCAAGGTTACTCGCTGTGATGGCTTTCATCGCGCCCATCGTATTGCGTTCAATACAAGGGATTTGTACCAAGCCACCTATTGGGTCGCATGTCATGCCGAGATGATGCTCCATTGCAATTTCGGCAGCCATTAATGCTTGTTCGACTGTGCCACCGAGACACTCAGTTAAAGCTGCTGCAGCCATTGCTGATGAGACACCAATTTCAGCTTGGCATCCGCCTTGTGCTGCGGAAATTGTGGCGTTTTTCTTGAAGATTGTGCCGATTTCACCTGCCACTAGTAAAAAGTTGATGATGTCCTCGTCTGTCGCCTCGAAAAAGCATACGTAATACATCAGCACAGCAGGAATCACACCTGATGCACCATTGGTTGGTGCGGTGACTACTCGCCCGAATGCTGCATTTTCTTCATTGACTGCTAGCGCAAAACAACTGACCCATTTAATCATCTCTTGAAAATTATAGCTACGTCGTTTAATCGCTTTTATCCATGTTTCGAGGGTGTCATAATTCGCATAGTCAAGTAGCTTATGTTGGAGTGGATGAGCGCGTCGGGTGACATTTAAGCCACCTGGGAGTTTTCCTTGTGTGTGACATCCACGATAGATGCACATCACCATCGTCTGGTAAATTTTGAGAATACC
Source organism: Chloroflexota bacterium (assembly GCA_039200705.1). Classification (GTDB taxonomy): domain Bacteria; phylum Chloroflexota; class Anaerolineae; order Aggregatilineales; family Phototrophicaceae; genus JAUZRW01. The sequence goes on along the minus strand of JBCCSC010000003.1, from coordinate 101,293 downwards.
GTTTTTAATAGCATCATCAGTGCGCCAACTGCGTTCGTTGTGCATCACCATTTGGGCGATTGTCAGGCGATTATCATGACAATGTTTAAGTATGTCTTTCGCATAGTCAGTTGGAAAATCTAAAACAATACTCTCATCATAGCCATCTTCAAGGTCACCATCCTTGACCACGAAACCGCCTCCAACTGAATAATATGTAGCCTGTACCGTTTGGTTCGTCACAAGGTCGGCGATGAAGCGAATACCATTCGGATGAAAATGCAATGTTTGGTCAAAATAAAAGATAATATCATCAACAGGGGAGAAGGGGATGTAGTGTTCTCCATTGAGAAGTAATTCTGCTTCTTGATGAATACGCTCAATTTTATCGTTGATGCTTTCCGTATCGCATATAACAGGGTCTTCACCACGCAGACCCATCATGACTGCAATATCTGTGCCGTGTCCACGACCTGTTTTCGCTAATGAGCCATAGAGTTCGACCGTTATACGCGAAACACTCTGCAGCTGATTATCTTCGGCGAGTTCTTTGAGGAATCGTTCAGCCGCACGCCAAGGACCCATCGTATGTGAACTTGACGGTCCGACACCAATTTTGAGCATATCGAAGACACTGATGCGTTGCACAATCCCATCCTTGATGAATAATAATTATGCTCACTATTGTACGATAGTAATCAATATGCAACAGGATAAATTTGAATAAAAAATTATTGGGCAACAGGTAAAGTAATCGTTACGGTTGTGCCAACATCGACTGTACTGAGTAACTCTATTGTGCCTTGGTGAGCTTGAATAATTTGTTGCGAAATCGTCAAACCCAGTCCGCTACCACTGGCATTAAATGACCGTGCTTTATTGACTTTATAGAGGGGTTCAAATACGTGTGATAACTCATCGTCTGGGATACCATCGCCGTTATCGGTAATCGTAATTTTGATCTTTTCTATAATGTGTTCTACCACAATATCAATCACAATTTGCTCAGACGAATTGTAGATGATGCTGTTCTCTAAGATGTTGGCAATTGCTACCTTCATCAATTGTCGATTGACCTGAATCGGTAAATTCTCTTCAAGGTGGGTCGCATTGATAGTCGCTTGACGAAGTTCTCGTACATCTTCGAGTGCATGGTTCAGAATAACATCAATGTAGACTATTTCTTGAGCTTTTTTAGGGATGTGGCTTGGTGTCCACATCAGGAGAAAATCATTGAGCACAGATGTAATAGTATCGACGCGCTCACCAATAGCATCTAACGAACTTAATGTATCACCGTCTTGAGTGCGCTCTTTGAGCATATCGACTCGTAGTTTAATGGTCGAGAGCGGTGTGCGTAAATCATGTGATAAAGAGACAGTCATTTCTTTGGCGATGCGTGTCTGCTCTTCTTGCCGAATGTATTGCATAAGGGTAGCTTCTACATCACGTCGTTTTTTTAATTCATAGCGTAATTCGATTTCAGTCATGACACTCTGAGCAAGTTCTTTGAGGGCTTCGAGGTCGTTGTCTTGCCAAATGCGCGGTTCAGAATCGAGAACACAAAATGAGCCAACCGATATACCATCACTGGTGATGAGTGGAATCCCAAGATAGGCAAGTGCTCCAAACTCTTCAATAGCTGGATTATCGCTTACTAATGGATTCAGTCGAGTATCGTTAATGATGAGTGGCGATGCTGTTTCAACGACATGCTTACAAAAAGAATGTGATAGGGGCGTTTGTCGTCCTGTAGCGTGTGGTTCTTCTAAACCCGTGCATCCAATGTAGACTTGGTGGTCTTCAGCAACCATCGTCGCTTGAGAAACAGGTACTTTGAGCAATTGCGTTGCTAAACGTGTCAGACGGTCAAAAGTCTCTGTTTCATCAATGGATAATAGATTTAGCTCGTCCAGAACAGCCAAGCGACGACGAAGCTCAGTATTATCTTGCACGGTATTCATACCTTGCTCTTTCATATGCGTGGTGTATCTATATTATACGCCGATATAACACCACATGGATTGAGAGCTACATGATAGTTGGTTTTGACTATTCTTCATAACTCCGTAGCAAGTGGTCAATATCAGTGACTTCCCACAGTTTGATGCCTTCGTAAGTGCCAGGTTGGTAATCTTTTGAGTCATCACCATCAAAGGGATAGTACAGCGTAATCTCGAATAAATCTCCAAAATGGCGCAAGTGGTCAGCACGCATCTGTAAACGACGAGTGCGCCCATTCGGATAATTCCATGTGAAGTAACGCAACATAATATCATCCTCTAGGCTCGGACGTTGCGCGTAAGGGTTATCGATGGCGTTAGCTTCTTCCCAAATCTGATAGAAGTTATCGAAATCTTCTGTGGATAAGCGTTCACGCATCCAATCAGGCAAGGTCTGGAAGAAAGGTTCGTGACGACGATGCAAGCTACGTCCGACGATACGACGCATCAATTGTCGTTGCCGATTGTGAATTTCATTCGGTTGTGAGATGCGATGGAAGAACCCGACGTTGCTATTAAAAATGGCATCGAGGGCAGTGAATTTGTTTTGCAGTAAGGCGACTAAGCCTGCGCGGTCTCCGATAAAATCGAGGGTCGCCGAATTGACAATCCAGTAAGTGAAGTGATGATCGATAATTTGGGCAGGGTAGGGCAATTTATCAAGGTCTTCAGCATATGCGCCGAGTGCTTCCATGATTTGGTCTTTCGAGGGCATCCGTGTGTGGGGGATGTGACCACTGAGACCCAACCAATACATCTCTTCGGGGTAACTCAGTTCGAGTGCTTCTGCTAAGCGGCGAATTGTCCCTGATTGTAATTTGCGTGCGCCACTTTCCCAATCGCGGACACTCGTGAGGCTACTTTCCATCTCGGCAGCAAGTTTCAGAGGACTCATTTCGCGGAAATCCCGAATCGCCTTCAAGCGTTCGCCTAATTTGGCAAGGTTTGCCTGTTCCTGAATTAAATCGACCATATTTGTACTCTCAATTGCGATAATATTTGCGTAAATGATGTGATTTTATGTAATGCAAAATACCTAAGCATATGATGCTGTGAGCGTTTTAAAGACTCACTGTTCCTCTCGCAAACCACTAGCCATTGGCTTCTAGCTTTTGAAATCCTACAACAGTCTAGTAGCTAGAGGCTAAAAGCTAATAGCAGAATAGCTCACAAATAATTTAAGATTTATTGTTTGCGAGTCAGCAATTTTATTTGCGTCATCTTAATATCATATACCCAAACATCACGAAAGGTTGCTCAATTATTGCGATTTGTTTAGGAGAGATTCATTTAGTTGAGGTGGCGATTACGATCTTTATCACTCGATGAACGCGCTCATATCAGGGGTGGTAGGCTCAGGATGAGGAATAATCTGTTGTTTGAGACCTTGTACAAATGTGATTTGGTCAATGCGTGGTGAATCAGTTAATGACTGTTGTGGGGTCAATGTACTAGAGAAATCAGGTGCAAATTTACGCAAGAAAGCATAGACGTAGTGTGTGTAGGTTTCAGGATTGTCGATGTAAGATTGCATATGTGCTGATCCCCAATCCATATAAATTAAACGGGTTGTTTCTGGATTGGTATTAGCATAGATAGCTTGACTATTCTGAGCGTAAATCAATTCATCAGCCGTAGAGTGTAACAACAGTAGGGGAACATCATTACCTACGACACTATCTTCGGGCGAGACAACATCCATATTGAAGCCCAAACGTCGCTCAATGATGAAGTAGGTAGTTGGCAGAATAGGTTCAATCGCCATGCCGAAGAGATTTTCAGCTTGTTCATCTAGCAGACGAGGCATACTCGCGAAGGATGAATCCGCGATGACCCATGCTAGTTCATCTTCTTCTGCGAGGAGTTGTAAGGTGGTCGCAGCACCGTATGACCCGCCCCAAATACCAATTCGTGATTTAGGTAGAGCAGTATAGTCAGCAAGCCAATCGACGACAGCAGCGAGGTCAGATTTTTCTTCATAGCCATAAGTGAGTAGAGCGTTGGAATTGTTACGTGGCGCAAAGTCATAGCCGAGCACATCACAGCCGAGGTTATAGAACATCGTCCCGTACAAACGCACGAGGTTACGGTCACCACGCAAACCATGCGCGATAATTACAGCACAGTCTGCTTCAGAAGGGTGTTCGTATATATCAGCGACAAGTACCTTATCGCCGTTCGTAATTTCAACGGTATTCGATGGGGGAATTCCCCAATCAGGTGCATAGATTGCACGCCATTCAGGATTCGTGCGGTCAATCGGATCACGATAATCGACGACGACAGATGCCAGTGTCAGACTAACCCCAAAATAAATGGTGGCAACTAGCACAAAGTAAGCTAGAAAGCGTTGCATCAACCAATCCTTAACAGGCTACCCAATGGATGGCAACAAACCACATGTTGAACGTATTACTGCGAAAAAAGTTTGTAATTCGTAATGCTTTGTTGGAAAAATAATGACACATCTCAAAACGTTTGTCTAGCGTTTGTTTTTAGAAACCTATCGTTATCTAAATTGCAAGATATGCCGTACAATAATGACTCGCAAACATTGACTAACACTGACCTTGCATTAATTAATTGATGTATGGGATTTGATACATAAAGAGGCTTAATAAACGGTTATGTTTCGTTAGTAAAAGAGGCAGAAACCTTAATGCTAAGAGACAAATATCGCTATATGTTGGAAAAAATTAACTCAAAATTTGCTTTAACTTGATTTGAGGACAACACTTGTTGCCCTCGTGCAAGGTGTCGCTCAGAGGTCTTGAAGTGCTACATCGCTTTGGTTGCCGAAATTGGGAGCAAATTCAGCGAGAAAATCTAGTACTAACGTACCATACGCGATTTTGTCGTCATAATAGGATTGAACGTGCAAAGACCCCCAATCCGTGAGGATAAGCCGTGTTGTTTCAGGCTTAGCGTTGTCGTAGATTATTTGTGTGTTATTGAATGGTATGAGTTCATCTGTGCGTGAATGAATCACGAGAATCGGCACATCTGTTAGCGTGATGCTATCCATTGGTGATACATCTTCTACTGCCGTACCTGTGCGTTCTTCTATGATGAAACTGATTAGGGGAATTGTAATCTGTAGAGGCGGTGCAACCATATTTATTTGGTCAGACAAAACCTGACTGAGACTAGCATATGATGAATCGGCAATTGCCCATGCGATAGAATCATTTTCAGGTAAGGCTTGTAAGACTGTAGCTGCGCCGTAAGATGTTCCGAATAATCCGATTTGCTCAGTTGGTAAACCTGTGTAATGGGCAAACCACGCCAACACAACACTGAGGTCGTCTTTTTCATCATAGCCATAGGTTAAGAATACATCATTGTTGCGTGGAGCAAAGTCATAACTAATGACATCACATCCCATTTGGTAGAACAGAGGTCCATATTGACGCACCAAAGCACGGTCACCACCTAAACCATGTAGGGTGATGACACCACAATCACCCTCGGCAGGATTATCATATATATCAGCAACAAGAACTCGTTCACCATTCATGATTTCGACAGTTTCAGTGACAGGGACATCCCACTCAGGTGCATAGATGGCTTGCCATTCGAGGTCATCGCGGTCAATCACATCGCGGTATTCGATTACAAGGGATGCTACGACCCAACTAATCCCAATATATGCTAAGACAAGAACGAGCATCCCTACTAGCAACACACGACGCAGAAATTTCCCCATTGACCATTATTCCTCAAACACAATTTTTGAAGAGAATTGTGCCATCAGTTTTGAGGGTTCAATAGGGCGGTTTGTGTCATACGCTCACGGTCAATGTAAGTCACGAGACTATCTTGCGGGAGCATGATGTCATCTATTTGGATGATAATGACACCGCGTTGGTCGGGTAACCAGATGACATTCGCAATCGCTAGGTCAGGTATATCAAGCGTGATAGATTGCCTTTCCATCATATCGGCAGTGGTTATTGTGATTATGCCTGAGGTATCCCATGTGACCAGATAATCTCCTAGATGTGAGAAGAGGGCAGAGCCTAATTGTTCGGCTTCGCCTGTATTACGGAATAACGGCTCAACGATAAAAGCAAAACTTGCTCCATGTGGACTACCTTCGCGCCCACTATCGAAATATAGGACATCACCAACCCAGCGCACAAATTGAAAGCCATATGTATCTAATCCACTACAACTGATGAGTTGCTCCGTTCGCCAGATTGTTTGATCTATTTGACTATTGCGAACGGTGAGTAGTTCAAGCCCATATTCGGTGTTATCAATCGATACACACCCATAGGATTCGATGATGGCTTCAAATCCTGATTCATTTTCAAATGTTCCGATAACAGTCATAGGGCTTTCAGCCAGAATGACTTGCTTAATCTCATCTTCTGAGGGTGCGTCTTGTGCATAGGTAATGCTTGTGAACACAACGATGAATAAAATGCTAATCCAGTAGCGCATGTATCGCTAATCCTTTACCCTGTTGTGAATACACGTATTGTAGAGCAATAAAAATCGTACACACTTGACGCATACTCTACGCTTGCTATTTGCTAGCGTAGGCTAACCCCGACGATTATAAACGAGGAGATAATCTGATGTGCCGAAATATCAAGCAACTCTATAATTTTGACCCACCTGCAACAGATGATGAAATCCGTGAAGCGTCTTTACAATTTGTGCGGAAAGTGACAGGAATGCGGAAACCATCTCAAGTCAACGAAGCTATCTTTAATCAAGCTGTTGAGGATATGACTGCGCTCATCAGTGGGTTATTTGATGAACTCGAAACATCAGCATCACCTAAAAATAGAGAAGAAGAAGCACGCAAAGCAAAAGAACGCTCTCATAAGCGGTTTGGTGGCTAGTGTTAAATAATGCAGTTTTGTATTAATTCGAGATGTACTGAAGTTAATACGAAATAATTCATATGATGTAAAGCGTTAAACTGACAAGCGCGACGACCTTAACATCAGACTGATAGAGTCACGGTGCAGTATAACCATTCACCGAACTATATTGGAGATTACTGATGTCGAAACGTCTCGTTCTGCTCGTTGTGCTTGTCTCCGTTCTCACAGTGACAACGCTTGTCATCGCCCAAGATGAGGAAGTTGCTGTTGACCCTAGTTTATTGACTGACCCCTTTTTACAAATGCCAACCGAAGATAGTGTTTCCGTTGTGTGGTTCACTGAATTTGAAGGTGAATCGCATTTTGTTACTGTTAATGATGCGACATTTGATGCTGAAACGATGATGCTCAGCCGTGTTGCAGAAGATGGCAATTCGCGTCATGCTGAACAAACTGAAAATGGTCAAGTGTATGAGGCATTGACCCCACGCGATATTTGGCGACACGAAGCTGTCGTGACAGGTCTGCAAGCAGGGGAACGTGTGCCATACACTGTGACTAGCATCGCTGATGACGGCACGGAAATCATCAGTGATGAGTTCACCTTGCAACCATTGCCAGCGCAAGGTCAACCATTGCAAATTTTGATGACCAGTGACCATCAAACACGCCAAATGACTAATGCGAATTTACAAATGGTGGAAGAAACACTTGGTGAATTAGACGCGGTCTTTTTTGCAGGTGATTTAATTAATATCCCTGACCGCGCGAGTGAATGGTTCGACGATAATCGTGGTTATGCTTTCTTCCCTGCATTGCAAGGCAATGGCAATACAACCCTCGAACGCACCCGTACTGAAGATGGTGTCACCATTACCACACAAACTACTTATGAGGGTGGCGAGATTATCCAGAATGCCCATCTTTTGCCTGTTGTCGGCAATCATGAGGTGATGGGACGCTATAATTTGGGGAATGGTCTCAATGATCAATACAATGACCCACAACCGCGTGATGTCGCCGAAGCACGCTATGAAGAAATTGCAGATATTGTCAATCCAGAAGGTGACCCCGCAATCCGTGAGCAATGGATTATCGATAATTCTTTCAACACCATCACCTACGAAGAAATCTTCACACTACCTGATGATAGTCCAGGTGGTGAAACTTACTGGTCAATGCAATATGGTGATGTCTTTGTGATTGGTCTGTTTGCGACCCGTATCTGGCGTTTTTGGTGTACAGAAAATGGTCGCTGTAAATATGCCGAAGATGGTAAAGCACTCAACACACCTGAGAATTGGGGCTACGGTGATTTCATCTTTGAAGATTTTGGTATTGGCAGTGAACAATACGACTGGCTGACCGAAGTCATTGCGAGTGATGCGTTCCAGAATGCAGAATACAAAGTGGTCTTGATGCACCAATCGGCACACGGTGTTGGTGATAATTACAATCCACCGATGGCGCATCCACAACAATTCATTACCTATGACGAGGCAGGACGTATCACACAAGTGCGCTATGAATACCCAATTGAAGATGACCTCTATGTGCGTGATTTACAACCACTGTTTGAAGAAAATGGTGTTAATCTCGTTCACACAGGTCACTCGCATTTGTGGTTCCGTATGCTAGAAAATGGTATCAACTACATGGAAACATCTAACATCGGCAATACCTTTGGATGCTATGTCGGCGGACGTACCCGTAGTAATGTGCCAGATAATCCTGACCTCTATAATATGGATAATTACGCTGCCACAGGCGATCCACACGGTTTAGAACCCATTGTGCCAAATATTTTCGCGCCACAGCAAGACGAAGACGGTAATGATTTGCCATGTGTTTCTAGCAACGATTTGACTGTATTCACCGTCATCAATACGGAAACAGGTACTGTCGATAGCTACGTTTTCGACACGCGCGACCCATTCAGCGAACCACAGATGTTCGATTCCTATCCATTGGTTGCTGACGAAGAATAACTAGGTCTAAAGTTAAGCATGTAACCCCATAGCACCGTGCTATGGGGTTTTCTATTATATGACTAAGCCGTTTCAGGGATTTTGACCTCGCCATAAATGCGCTTGAAATGACGGTCTGATTGTAAATCTGCTTTGAGTGCCGTGCGTCCATGCAACATGCGTAAATTATCAAAGATGAAGAGTGACCCTGCTTCGGCTGGGACATAGATGATGTTGTCATTGATTGCTTCAAACAATTGTGTGACAGGGGCAGGCGGTTCATCCAATAAATCATAGCGGAAGCGCAAGACATATTGTCCATCGCGCTTACTGAGAATGGGGGCGCGGTATGGCTCATGCTCAATATGGTCAGGGGAGGCGAAGGCAATCAGTTCGTTTTCAAGAAAGGCAATATCGTCATCACTCATTTCATTGATAATTTTCCAGCTATCGGCTAAAAGTGGCTTACCACCACCTGCGCTTTCCATACTGACGCAGAACATCCCAATATACACAGGGGGATTCTCATACCATGATAAATCGGTGTGCATGTGGAATTTATCTGTCCCTGCGAAGGACATCCCCTGAAAATTTGGTTGAGGCTTCAGATCCATGATGATAGGCAAATCCATATAAGTCACAGGTTTACCGACGATTGCCATATGCTCATGTAGCACATTATCTGCATCCTTGATGTCGAGGTCTTTGACCATTACATACCCATATTGCTCAAGTTCTTGTAATAACATTAGCTATCTCTTGTCTATATGTACAGGACAATCAATATATACACTATATGAATGAAGTCCGCAACTGACCGAATCCTTGCAATTCGTCCAGAGCCGTGTACGCTTAGCAAATAACTATCACAATCATAAGGACAGTACATGGCATCCCTTGACCTCAAACTTGCAATCAATATTCAAGCTCCACCGCAACGTGTCTATAATTTACTGACCGATATTCCACGTATTCCTGCGTTGTTTGAAGGCTTCCATGATGTGCGAAATTTTCATGGTGGAGATGTCGCTGAGGGTGATACCTTCACTGTTGTGACCTCATTTATGGGGCGTGAAATCCTCAATGAGTACACTGTGACAGAACTTGAATCGCCGTCGATTTTGGCATGGGATGCTTTATCACCACAAGCGAAAGTTAATAGCAAGTTCACTATTGCTGACCATGAGGGAGGCAGTCGCGTCATTTTGCATGTGGTCGGCAATCCGCGTGGCTTAGTTGCCTCAATTGGTATGAGCATGATTGAAGATAATCTGAAAGAGGGCATCATCCGTGACCTCAAGAATATTCGTGCTATTCTTGAGGCAGAATGAAAAATTATCAAGATTACAATCATCAAAGACGTGCTTGATGATAACTTCGGTGGCTGTCTCTAGCTTTAAATTATCACTGCGTCCCAAGTTGAATTACAAATTCAATGGTTAGCGTACAAGGCGGACTGACAAACTCCAGCACACGTTCTCCAGAGAGGCGGTCTGTTGATGCAATGCGTAATGTGTCACTGATGAGTGTGCCTGTATTGGGGTCGGCATAAGTCAATTGATAGACACCGTCAGATGTTTCAGGATAGCGTAAGCCACTAATCACAATGGCACCCACTTCTGGGGTGAGTTGGAGCGGTGCGCCTGTAGTGTTATAACCCACTTCATCCCCTGTGGAACAGATGAAGGGGGGCGCACTGATGTATTGAGTTCGCCAAGTGAAACCTTCACCAGCTTGTGATAAGCCTGAGCTTGTACCACCATTACCACTGCCATCTGTAGCACTCACAGGGGCTTGACCGACTTCATCATCCAATAAATCAAGTGGGAGAGATTGGACTTCGTCTTCATCAAATGGACGTGGGTCTTCGGGTTCGCCAGCAGGGGTGAGGTCACTATCCAGTGGGACATCAATTGCTTGCCCTGTAACGGCGGTGCTGATGCCACCTTCGGCTTCGACTTGCGCTGTTCCTTCAATGACTCCGACAGTTAATTCGCCATCTGCTTGTGCGCTGATGACACCTGTCCCATTGAGTTGAATCACGACTTCATCCAGCAAAATATTGACCGATGCCACACCATCAGGGGTTTGAATCAACATGCCACTATTGGGGGCTTCGACGCATGGAGCATCATCTTCGGCACTTTCAAAGACGAAGGCTTGCATTGGACCATACGTAGCGGCAGTATCACTTGGGATTTGTTCGGCTTCTTCGACAGTGAAGACGGGCAATGTCTCAGGGTCAAATGATGCTGCAAGGAAATCAGCACTCACCCACGCGTTGAGAACTTCACCTTCTTCGACAATGCGAACGCGATACCATGAATTATCTTCTAGGCGACCATTGGCAACTACAGGGTCATTCGCTATGAGGCTACCAACGATGCTGGCTGTCGTGCGCGGAAATTCACGGATGTTGACATTAGCTGTAGCAGTCACTTCCACAAATTGAGTGTCATCACTAAGTTGAGCATCGCCGTATAGCACAATCTGGACATCATCTTCAGGGAATGGTTGATTTTCTAGTAAATTGGCATTCGGTTCGACTCGTAAGACAACCACACCCCATTCGCCAGAGATGGTATCCAAGGGGCTGAGTTGTAATCCCTGAATATTGATGACCTCTTCAATGTCACCTGGTTGCACGAATTGGGCTGTCTCGGAGCGTAAATTGGCTTGAATGAAGGTATAACCATAACAGGCTTCGTTGGTATCAGTCTCGCTACAGCGACTCTGTGTGAAATCAAGAGCATTGTTGACAATCATCGGACATATATCATCTGTCGATTCCGTTGCTTCGGCAGTGACTTCAGGTGTTTGTTCAGGTTCGGGTGTGCTTTCTTGTGCATTGATGAGCATCACACCACAAATCAGTATCATGAAGATGATGAGGCGTTTTGTCACAGGTTTATCCCCCATATAACAATAAAATTTTGTCTAATACTGATAATTGTAACCTGAGGCGGTTAAATGGGAAAATGTTAATTCATGAGATGTATTTAAATTGCTCGTGCAAAAATGATGGTGATACTAGCAAGTGATGATATTAATTCAAAAGTATCTGTAGAACTGAATACAATTCGTGATGTAAGTCTTCCTGCATTATGTAGATTATTTGATGATTCGCCATGCCAGCTATTGTCTTTGAATGTTCTGCACTATCGTGACGTATATAAATCACAGGTTTTCCTATTCCTATCGCGTAACCAACCTCTACACCAATGCCAATAGCCTTATGAGAAACTTCTGCTATCACAAAATCACTTTCATTAATCGCTATCTTAGAGGATTCCATCATGTTGCGTTCATCACCATCAAAGTAGTAATTATCCACGAAAATGTAAGGTGTTATATCAAATTCTTGTAACACTGACTTCAAAGTATTGATACTGTCATCAAAGTCAGAGCGTTTATCATAGCTGATGGAAATAAAGGCTTGTTTTGACACGAGGAATAATCCTTAAACTCAGTATACAAAATGGGTGAATTCTAAAACTCACCCATCTGAAAATTTTCTAATCCCCAGCAACAGGCTTGGACGGTTCTTCGGTTTCACCGTCGTAACGGAATTGACTCATGTAAAGGTCGTAGTAATCGCCTTTCGCTTCGAGTAGACTATCATGTGTACCACGTTCGACGATTTCACCTGCTTTGAGCACCAAGAGCAAATCAGCATTGCGGATGGTACTCAGACGATGAGCAATCACAAAACTAGTACGTCCTGCAAGCAAAGTTTCAAAAGCTGATTGAATGATTTTTTCAGTGCGTGTATCGACACTCGAAGTTGCTTCATCCAAGATGAGGATGCGTGGGTCGAGTAGGGCAGCCCGTGCGATACTAATCAATTGCCGTTGACCCTGTGATAAACCACTCCCACGCTCACCCAGAATCGTATCATAACCATCAGGCAGACGTTCGATGAAATCGTGAGCAGCGACCATTTTAGCAGCTTGGATAACTTCTTCATCGGTGGCATCTAGGCGACCATAGCGAATATTGTTCATGACCGTATCGCTGAATAAGAAGCTATCTTGTAGGACAATGCCGATTTGACTGCGGAGACTATCCAGCGTAACATCGCGCACATCATGCCCATCGATGCTGACACTCCCATCGGCAACATCCCAAAAACGGGGCAATAAGTTGATGATAGTGGTTTTGCCTGCGCCCGTATGCCCAACGATGGCGACAGTTTGTCCCTGTTTTGCCTCAAAACTAATGCCTTTGAGGACAGGTTTTCCAGCTTCATATTCTGCCCAGACATTATCAAAGCGCACATCGCCTTGAATCGATGGTAAAGGTTGTGCATTAGCTTTATCCTCAACATCAATATGGGCATCCAGCAAGCCGAAGATACGCTCACCGCCAGCAATTGCACTCTGAATATTTGTCCAGAGGGCTGCAATTTGAGCAATCGGACGGTTAATCTGTTGCGTGTATGCGAGGTAGGTTATAACTAAGCCAAGCGATAAGACCGAACCAAAGCCGAAGAGAGGTGCATTGGTCAGTACAGAATAACCACCGACAACCACCACAATCGCAATCGAGACAAAGCCGAGAGCTTCCAGCACAGGTGTGAGGGCAGCCGTATATGAGGCAGCGCGGATATTGGCATCACGGTTCGCTGCATTACGTTCCGAGAATTGTTCGATGTTTTCATCTTCTCGGTTGAAGGCTTGGACTTCGCGTGCGCCTGATAGACTCTCTTGCAAATCAGCATTGACGCTCCCCATCTCTTGCCGACTAACGCGGAAGGCTTTACGGGCTTGTGCTGATAGATAAGAGGTTGCAATCATCATCAGTGGGGCAATCGATAAACTGAGTAAACCAAAGACCCAATTGGTGACGAGCATTTGATACATCAAAGCAACAATCAGAATCACACCACTGAAAACACTCAGTAGGGCAAAACCAAAGGCTTGTTGAATAACAGAGGTATCGTTGGTGATGCGACTCATGATGTCGCCAGCTTCATTGCGACTGTAATAGCCGAGCGAGAGGCGTTTCATATGGTTGAAGAGGTCTTTCCGCATATCACGCAAAACGGATTGCCCTGCATATGCCATAGAGAAAAACGATGCACCAGATAACACTGCGCCGAGTAAATACAAGCCGAGCAACGCCAGCACCATTGTGGTTAAACCTGCAATTTTTTGACGATTGATGGCACTCTGTTTATCAGCGTCGGCGATGCTATCATCTGCCATCACACTCGCTTGAATTGCCGAGGCATCGTTATCTGTAAACCAGCAGTTGCTTTGTGCTGGACTTTCTGTAGATAGACCTGCATCATCACGAGTGAAGGCTTGTGCATCGAACAAATAACAATCAATTGCTTGCCCGATGATTTGCGGTCCAACAACTTGTGTCCATGTGTTTACGAGGACTAGCAGTAAAGTTAGCCCTAGTAACCACAGGTAAGGACGAAAATATTTGCCAAAGCGTCCCATCGTTGCACTGAGATTCTGTGGTTTGACAACTTCTTGCTCAAAAATACGGCGATTGCCGTCCATTCCAAACATTGATTTAGTCCTCCGTCGCTAACTCAGCATCATCGACCAATTGTGAGTTATAAATATCAGCATAAATGTGGCTGTCGCGCATTAAGTCCTCGTGTTTGCCGATAGCATGGACTTTGCCTTTATCCAGTACAATGATTTTATTGGCATTGACCACTGTGCTGATGCGTTGCGCGATGACAAAACTCGTGCGCCCTTGCATCAAGTTATCGAGTGCTTTTTGGATTTTGTGTTCTGTCACCAAATCAACACTGCTGGTGGAATCATCCAAAATCAGCAATTTAGGGTCAAGCAAGAGGGCGCGTGCTATCGCAATCCGTTGTTTTTGACCACCTGATAGTGTCGTGCCGCGTTCACCAACAGGGGTATCGTAAGCATCGGGGAAGCCTTTGATGAATTCGTGAGCCGCCGCCGCTTTAGCAGCCGCTTCAACTTCTTCGATAGTGGCTTCTGGACGACCAAAGGCGATATTATCGCGGATTGTGCCAGAGAAGAGATTGGTTTCTTGCAAGACAATCCCGATTTGACTCCGCAAGCTATCAAGTGTGACATCGCGCACATCATGTCCATCAATTTCGACAGAGCCATCACGCACATCGTAAAAACGCGGAATCAGGTTGATGATGGTTGTTTTACCACTACCTGTTGAACCGAGTAAGGCAATCGTTTCGCCAGCTCCCGCACTAAAATTCACTTCACTCAGGACATCATCGCTGGATTCAAAATAGCTAAACCGTACATTGTTGAAGCTAACACGCCCTTCAATCGGAGATAATGCGATCGCATCAGACTTATTTTCTACATCGTTTTTGGCATCTAAAATTTCAAAAATTCGTTTTGCCGATGCCGATGCTTGTGCCATCAGTGAAATGATGAAGCCCAGTTGCCCCAAGGGAAAGAAAATATAGAGCAGATACAAGGTAAACTCTTGATATTGCCCGATGGTCAGTGTGCCGTTGATGATTTGACGACCCCCAAAATAGAGCAGAACGGCTGTCCCGACCTGTGCCAAAGTAAAAATTGTCGGAAACAGTACCGAAAATACTTTTTGGACTTTGACTTGCTGGGCGAAGAAATCATCAACACTATCATCAAAGCGTTTCTGTTCGTATTGTTCACGATTGAAGGCTTTGACCACTTTAATTCCTGCGACAGCTTCTTGCAGAATCGTATTCAGTTTCGATAACCGTCGTTGAATCTCGCCGAAGAGGGGACGTGCCACATTGCCAAAGAACATGAACAAAAAGAGAGCGAGGGGCAAAATCGGCAAAATCACGAGTGTGAGTCGCCAATTTGTCCAGAAGAGAATCGCTAAGGTCAGCACAAAGAGTAAAAAGGCTTGTGTTGCTAAGATGAGACCCTGTGCGATGAAAATCCGCACTTTTTCGACATCATCGGTGGCGCGAACCATCAATTGCCCCGTTTGGTGCTGGTCATAGTAACTGAATGACAGACGTTGTAATTTTGAGAATAATTCATTGCGGAAATCGAAGGCGATTCCCTGTGATGTAGTCTCTGCGAAGAAGGTCTGCGCGAAGGAAAATAAGCCTCGAATCACAGCGAATAATAAAATGACAACGGCAGCCGTCAGTAACCAATTGAAGCTATTGGCTTGGATATTGCTCAATTCAGCGACGGTATACCCTGCGCTTGAAGCTGCTTGACTTTGGCTGGTATCAGGTAAGCTCAAGATGGATTGGGCAGTGAAGCCCGTTGTCACTGTGTCAATCATATTTTGGACAAGGCGTGGTACAGCTAGTTGGGCTAAGGTTGCGACAATCAGCGCACTATAGGCAAAAAATGCTGGTCGCTTCTGATTCGTCAGGTAAGCAATGGCGCGTCCCAGCGCACTCCCACCTTTGCTATCGTTTTGTGTTTGGCTTGCGCCATCACGCTTTTTCATGGTTGCTTGCACGAGACTCCTCGTTTTCACTTGTTTGGATTGAGATATAGTCAACTTCAATTTTGGCGGACACCGAGAACGGTGTCCCTACAATTCTTGTCCGCTGAAAACAAATTATTTTTGATTTAATTATGCTTGACCTCATAGGCTTCAATGTGTTCATCGAGTTCGGCGAGGGCTTCGTCACCATCAGGCAAGGCATGGACAACATCGCGCAAGATACGACGCAGAGACGCAATATCATCTAATGGTAAGGATTGAATCGCTTCCATCAGTGGATTATCTCCTAGATGATTGCAGATGTGGTCATGCAATTCTGCGCCTTCGTTGGTGAGGTGTAGCGGATAGCGTCGTCTATCGTTAGGGTCACGTTCTCGGCGCAGATAACCTTTTTTGACCAGTGCATCAACAGTCGGCACAAGTGTGGATGGGTCTAAGCCAAAGGTGCGACTCAAATCAGCGATGGTGGGTTGGTGACGTTGTGCCATCACCATAATATGATGCTGAAGCATAGTTAGGTCGATATTTTCATCGGCGAAGCGTTGCTCTAATTGCTGGCGCGGTATCTTAATCATATACATCGCCAACATCCGAATTTCTTGTAACTCGCGTTGATTAATACTCATAATCATTTGTACCCCAATGATTGGTATACCAATGGTCTCACAGTTACAGTCTAAATGTCAATCATGCAAGATGATTTATAACGAAAGTTTAATGATGCAGATATTTTTATTGACGAAGCATAATTGATGAACAATCTCATAATGAATTGTTTGCATAGATTTCACACACTTGCGTTATCATAGACAAAATTTACTAGCAAACAGAGGTTTTATGACTAGAAGATTGCTCACTACAATATTATTTTTGCTTCTCATCTCGTGGACAGTCAACGCTCAAGAGACGACATCCTTAACAATTTTGCATACATCGAATGTGCTGGATAATCATCCAATTGGTGCAGATGGTATCGGTGGTACAGCCCGTGTCGCAAATTTGGTTGACCAAGCGCGTGCTGAAAATGACAATGTGCTCTTAGTCGATGGGGGAGACCGCTTCATCAATCCAACAGCCTTTGACCGCAATGCCGACATCATGAACGAACTTGGCTATGACGGCATGACCTTTGGCAATCATGAATTTAACGGAGGCAATGTCGGTGTGCTCAATTTTGCGGAAGCACTCGATTTTCCCCTGTTAGCTGCCAATATTGATTTTAGTGCCTCGCCGATTTTAGCAGACCGCATTGCACCATCGGCTGTGGTTGAGATTAACGGTCTGCAAATTGGTTTAATTGGACTCGCTAACGAAGAAACGCCTGTGCTTTCTAGCCCTGGAGCAGATTTAGTCTTCCTTGATGATGAAGTGGCGATAACACAAGTTGCTGTCGATGAATTAACCGCACAAGGCATTAACATTATCGTATTGATTGCTCATCGTGAAGCGAATGAAAATGCTGTGTTGGCTTCGTCAGTTAGTGGCGTAGATGTCATTGTCGGTGGTAGTGATGATACTTTGCTCAACAACACGGATGATAATGCTGATTTTCCCTATCCAATCGAAACACAGAGTTTAACAGGTGAGCCTGTATTGATTGTCCAGACCAACGAAGGCAATGATTACTTAGGGCAATTATCCATCACACTGAATAATGCAGGGGTACTGACAGATTGGTTAGGTGATACGATTCTGCTGGATGATAGTATTCTTGTTGATGAAGCATTCGATAGCCTTATCACTGACCTCTATGAAAATGCCGAAGAAGAAGCCACTGTTGTAGGCATGAGTGAAACTGACCTCATCGGGGGGGAGCCTTGCCGAGAAGCCGAATGCACAATGGGTAACCTCATTGCTGATGCTATCCGTGCTGATACAGGTGCACAAGTCGCTATCTATAACAGCGGTGGGATTCGTGCCAGTGTGCCAGCAGGGGATGTTACCGACCAACAATTGGCACTTGTATTGCCGTTCCCGAATACAGTTGCGACACTCGAATTACGTGGTAGTGATTTACTGGCTGCATTAGAACACGGTGTATCGCTCGGTGGGGATGCCTCTGTACGTGGCTCAGGACGTTTCTTACAAGTTTCTGGATTACGCTACAACTGGAATCCAACACGTCCTGTGGGCAGTCGCATCGAAATGGTTGAAATCCTCAATGAGGATGGCACATATAGTCCTCTAGCTGTTGATACGATTTACTCTGTTGCAACTAACGATTTTATCCGTCAAGGGGGTGATGATTTTAGTGTATTGGATGCCAATGCGATTGACCCCTTTGATTTTGGTTTTTTGGTAATTGAAGTTTTGACTACCTACATCAGCGATAATAGCCCCATCATTGTCGAGACGGAGGGACGCATCACACGGATTGAATCGTGACAACCAGCGTTTTCCGCATGACTGCTTAATATGTTTCTGCTACACTGCCATGCGATTGAACATATTAAGGACAATACGAATGAAATTGAAAATCAGCACCGTCATCTTGATGTTATTATTGGCATTGCCTGTGATGGCACAAGATGGCGACTCTGTAAACCCTGCTGAATTGGAATTCAGTGGCACACCTGACGCAATTTGTGAACAAGCCACACCAGCAATTGAACCCGAAACGCGCGAATATGCGAGTGCAGAAAATGTATTAGAAGCAGGTATCGATTATCGAGCGATTCTCTGTACCTCAGCAGGTGCAATCTACGTTGACCTCTACGAAAATTTCACACCTGCAACGGTCAATAACTTTGTGTTCTTAGCGGAAGCAAACTATTACAACAACACTATCTTTCATCGTGTGATGGAAAATTTCATGGCGCAAGGGGGTGACCCGACAGGCACAGGGGCAGGTGGTCCTGGCTATCGTTTTGAAGACGAAATTGTTGGTTTCTTAGCCTTTGACCGTGCTGGTTTACTGGCAATGGCAAATTCAGGTCCTGCGACCAATGGCAGTCAATTCTTCATCACCACTGTCGAGACACCTTGGCTCAATGGGGCGCATACAATTTTCGGGGATGTACTCGAAGGACAAGCTGAAACTGTCGATAATATCAACTTGCGCGACCCACAAGCTGGTGGTGATGCAACCACCCTTGATGCAGTCGTCATCATCCGTGACCCTGAGCTAGTAGATTCAACCTTTGAAGAAAATGTCGAGATTGCAACGGCTGAAGATTTCGTCACAGGTATTGAAACAACCCTCGCTGGACAATTGCCAGACGACATTACCTTCGATGGTTCACAAGAACTCACAACAGATGAGGTAGTTGCTATCGCGCCAGATGAGTTACAAGCGGATTATGCTGTATTCCTAGAAGAGAATGGGCATGACTACCGTGTGTCGGCATTGCTAGATAATGCTACCTGCAATGAAACTTATTTCTTTGCTAGCTTATCATATTCTGTCGATGCTTTTGCTAGTGCAGATGCTGCTGCGTCTGCGCTCGATAGCCAATTCCTCGCTGATTATTACGAAACCGTTGGTTACACGGCTTATGAAGGCAATGCAGAAGCCCCTTATAATGCCTATCTCACGGAGATAGAGGCATGTGATACCACCTTGCAAGTTGTCTCTATGGATTTGCTTCGTGGACGCTATCTAGTCAATATCAGCACGATATTCTTGGTCGATGGCAATGATACAGATGCCTTAATCGACTTTACATTGAATACTATTCCTGGCTTGTTTGAAACAGGTCTTGCTGATGCGTATCGCTCTGAATTGCGATGAGGCTCAGCTAATTTTAACAATTTGAGAAATAAATAATCCGATAGTACGACATTGATGGAGTTGGCACGCCAACTCCCTACAAATTCTCATTCTATTGGCGTAGAGGCATGACGTATCGTGCCAGAATACACATTAGCGAATTAATTTCTGTGATACCAATTTTGACCAGTACAGCAATTGGTTAAACATTAAGAGCTATCACGCACGATGAGTTCAGTGTTGAGCCATGTCACGCCTGAAAAGCGTATTCCGTCGATTTGCCCCAATAATTGCCGTGCAGACCGTTGTCCGAGGTCAATCAGATTAACACCGACGACGGTTAGTCCTAATTCAATAGCTTCTGTGCCATCGCCAAATGCCATCACAGAGACATCGCGCGGAATCCTGACATTGTAAAAGCGCAGAATATCAAGCACAGCGCAGCCCATCAAATAATCAGAGGCAACAATGCCATCAAAAGAGGTATCGGAGTCTAATAATTCAAGAATAGCATTGCCCGCAATGACAGGGTCGCCATTACCTTCGATGTAAAGTGCGTCATCAGGCGATAAATCATGGCGCATCATCCCTGCTTGGAACAGTGATAATCGCTCACGACTATCTCCTTGTGCCAGATTACCTTGAATGAAGACCAAGTTGCGTCGTTGACAATCAGCAATCATGTAATTCATGAGTTGGGTCATACCATCAATGTTGTTCTGAATCACACTTGGAATACGGGCATCATCCAGTAGATGACTGACGAGTGTCATAGGGATGCCTTCGGCATGTAAACTGAGAATCGTATCATCTGCTAAGACATCAGCAATGACGATTAAGCCATCCAGCAAGCGTGTATCTAGTGAAAAATCTTTACGCATAGTTGGGTCTTCGCCCAGCGAATCAATCACGAGTTCACACTCTTGACCTGTAACGGCTTGAATGCCTTCGATGATTTGCATTTGGAACGGTTTATATTGTTCTGTTGTGACAATGCCGATGCGTTTCATAAGATGCCTACTTCTGTTTGAATACCATAGATGATTGCACCTTTCATGCTCAGGTAGGGGGTTGAATCAAGCGTGAAGGTGATTTGGCTTAAGTCAATATCAGGGCTGGTCGCTTGCAAATAATTCGTGACACGACTCAGTAAATCATCGCCTAAATCTGTAATTGTGCCGACCAAAATGATTTCTGAGGGGCGCATCAAGCCTATAATCCAGCGATAGAGATATGCTAAACACGCACTCAAGTTATCGACAAGAGGTTCAACAGTTTTATCATTAACATGAAGTGCATGGCGCAAAGCAAAATAAGTCGCGCCATAATCAGCAAGGACACCGTCAGGTGTGGTATCAATAATTGCTTGCATCGCATCTTGAACGTGATGCCAATGCAAATAGGATAGCGATAGGTCGCGGTCAGATAAACCTAAGTTGCTGATTGATGCTCCATGCTGATAGACATCGTCGCCAAAGGTGCTCCCAATTTCGAGTGAATGTTCCACACGCACAGTCACCATCTGAGATTGATGTGCTTCAGCACTAGTGGCATGTAAGCGCGTGACCAATTCTGTGTTGTTGCTGACGTAGCAAGGCAGGTCAAAGTGTGTTCGCATCTCTTCTGCTAAAGGGATGTTGTGCCAGTCCAATTCGTCCGAATGTGTCACAATCCCTTTATCTTGATTGACAATGCCAGAAACACCAATCACCATCGCCAATAGTGGGGCATCATGCTGAACGTAGAGTGCATTGACCGTTTGTATGAGTAATGTCATCACATCGCCATCATCAGGGATGCTTATTTGATGCCGTGCGACAACTTCACCATCGAGATAGGCAATGCCTCCGACAATTTCATCTTGAGCAATCGAAATACCCATTATCTGGCGTGCTTTTGGCATGAACTTGACCAGCATCGGACGCTTGCCACCGCGTCGTTGCGTTTTACCATAACCAATTTCGGTGACATAGCCTGCGTCAATCAGGTCGTTCATAATAGTGCCAATCGTTGGCTTGGTCAGCCCAGTGGCTTTCGCCAATGACGCACGGCTGTCGGCGATTTGTTGGTAAATCGCACGCATTACCAAACGCCGATTATGTTCTTTGACTTGTGCGCGTGTTGCTTTATCCATAACGTGCATCCCATGCGTTTATAGTAGCAAAACTTGCTTCTGTGCCAATTTTTTCCAGTGTTTCATGCACTTTCGTGACAAGTTCGCTCTCAGGGTCAATATCTAGTAATAATTGTATCAGATAGGGGATGGCAGAGGAGTTAGCCAAACGTCCTAGTGATTCGACTGCATAAGTGGTTAAATCACTATTGGGATTTAATAAACTCAAGAGGGCTAATAGGCTACCTTGTCCGACCTGACCAAGCGAGAGAATCGTTCGTTTGAGGGTATAGTGATGCGGATTGCTTGCAATGATGTGAATGATAAAGTCATGTGCTGATTCACGCTTTTTGGCATGATTCACAAGGGCATTGACGATATTATCTTGAAACCATGTGAAGCCAAGCGCATACAAATCAATCAGTAATGCTTCTGCTTCAGGTGTTGCGAGTTTCCCTAAATAATTGATATATGCCCCCAGTATCTGACGCTGTTGCTGTGTTTCAAGATACAGATGCTCTTTGTGTTGAAAACGACGCACAACCCCTGCAAAGACACTCTCTGCTTGATGAAGTGCAAAGACTTCCAATGCGTTCTCGCTTGCCAGATTTTCATCAAAAGCACGCCATACAAAAGGAATGACAAGGTTATCGTGGTAGCAGATTATGTTGAGAAAATCAGTTAGATTGTCACGTTCCACAAGTTCATCGTAGCAGGTCAGTAAATAAGCAATTGCCTTTTGTCTATTGTCATTATTTTCACAGCGCATTTGATCCAAATTCAGTAAAAGCAGGGAAAAAGTGAGGTCACGCACTTGTTCTGAGGGATGTGACTGATGCCATTGGATTAAAGTTGGTAAGGCATAATGTCCCATGCGAAAGATGGCATTGCGAACACTATCGTCTGTTGCATCATGGGTGAGTCGTTCAGGATAGCTTGCTAATTCGTCATCAATCCGTGCTTGATACCTTACTTCGACTTGTTGCCGATAGGCTTGTGCTTCTGGTAGGTCAATATGTTTTAGAGCTTTCAAGGCTTCATGTGCTAATAGCGTGTGTGCATTATCAATGAATTGAATATCAGTATCAAAATATGTTTCAATAATTCTACGAAGCGCAAGATACGAAGAATGACTGCCAATACGCCTCAAGATATTGATATAGCGTGAGTTATACTTGGCATCATTATCTGCACTGATGACCTGCATGATTGTTTCAACAATACGGTCATCTTTGATTGTACCGATTGTACGCCAGCGATTATCACCTGCTGGAAAATATTCTTGTACAAATCGAACAAGACTTTCATTAATGTCGTAGCGATTGAGTTTAGCCAATGCCAAAATCAAACGATCAGAACACTTTCCGTTCTCTAAGTCTGCTACTACGTCATCAATTGTTGGTTGGTGTCCAAGTTTAATCAGCTTGCAAATATAGACAGTCTTCATCTTGTGATTAGCATGGCGATGCTTGCGCTGATAATAAGCAATAGCTTCTTGCATGGTGGGTCAACCAGAACAGGGTGGCTAATGACTCAATCTTATCATGAAAAATACTGCATTGTGCATTGATGATGCGCCTACAGAGCGAAATCTGCGGTAAGATAAGCTGATTAATCAAGCACAATGGATGATACCGATGCCCTTATTTGATATGCCTTTGCCTGAATTGGAAACTTACTTGCCCAAACTCACGGCTCAAGCTGATTTTGATAGCTTCTGGAATAGTACACTCAATGACACACAACAGCACGATTTGAATCCTATTTTTACCGAGACAACTTTTGGCTACGCTACAGTTGATGTTTTTGATGTGAGTTTTAGTGGCTTTGCAGGGCAATCTATCAAAGGCTGGCTTTTATTGCCTCGCCATCGTGACGATTCTTTGCCTTGTGTCGTCGAATATATTGGCTATGGTGGTGGACGAGGCTACCCGCATGATTGGCTGATATTTTCGGCATTTGGCTACGCGCATCTGGTGATGGATACACGCGGACAGGGCAGTCGATGGCTGCACGGGGATACCCCCGATAATGCTTCGGATGGGCAGACACCACAGTATCCTGGTTTCATGACACGTGGTATTTTATCGCCAGAGAGCTATTATTATCGTCGCTTAATGACCGATGCCGTGCGTGCAGTGGACCTTGCTCAAGCACATCCTGAAATTGACTCTAAGCGCATCGTTGTTGCAGGGGGTAGTCAAGGCGGTGGATTAGCCTTAGCGGTGGCAGGTCTGCGTGATAATTTAGCAGGTGTGATAACGAATGTACCATTCTTATGCAATTTTGAACGGGCGATTCACCTAATTGATACTGCCCCTTACAA
Source organism: Chloroflexota bacterium (assembly GCA_039200705.1). Taxonomy (GTDB): domain Bacteria; phylum Chloroflexota; class Anaerolineae; order Aggregatilineales; family Phototrophicaceae; genus JAUZRW01. The sequence goes on along the minus strand of JBCCSC010000003.1, from coordinate 76,936 downwards.
CGAGATTGCTCACTATTTGAAAATTCATCGCCAGACGATTACACAGGTCGAACAAACGCTATCGTATTTTGATGGTATTAACTTTGCCTCGCGTGCAACTGCGCCAGCTTTATTCTCAGTTGGGCTGATGGATGATGTTTGTCCACCATCGACAGTCTATGGAGCATACAATCACTATCAAGGGAAAAAGGAGATGCGCGTCTATGAATTCAACAATCATGAAGGCGGTGGGTCGCATCATATTCTGGAGCAAATTCGGTTTTTACATCAGATTGTGCCTTTGTCATGATGAAACAGGGTGCTGTCTATGTGAGCGTAAGATATTTTTGATATAATGTTTGACATATTCGACAGTAATCTAGCAAGTCTATAGCAAGGAGTGACCTCGTGAATATCTTCGGGGTTGGTGGGGCAGAACTCATTCTCATCATCATTATTATGCTCATCGTGGCAGGTCCTCAACGCATGATTCGTTGGGCGTATCACATCGGGCAATATATCGGCAAGTTCCGCATCTTGTGGGAGCAAATGGTTGATGTGTTGCAAGATGAAGTCGATGCCGCAGGTTTAGATGTGAAATTGCCAAAAGATATTCCGACGCGGGCAACAATTGCTAAAACGGCGAATGACCTCATTAAACCCTATGCAGAATCGCTCGAAAAAACAGCCGATGAAATCAAAAAGCCACTCCAAGAAACACTCAATGAGACCACAACAGCAGTGCAAGATGCTAAAAAAGCAGGTGAAGACGCTCTCAACCAAGCCGATAAAGCTATCAAAGAACCGAAGAAACCGACTTTCAAAGCAGCCGATGGTGCAGTCCGTGCTGATCAAGCATCTGAACCTATGCCAACGCCTGAGTCGTCGCCATCTGATTTAGGGGCATGGACAACGACGACTGCTCAAGCAACACCTGATAAAGAGCCACCATCAAGCAATGATTTTGGCGCGTGGACACAATCGACAACCAACAATCAAGCACCGAATCAGGAGGCTTAAGCCGTGAGCCAAGACCTAACACCTGAAATCAGAGATGGTCATCAAGTCCGTATGGCATTTTTGGAGCATCTGCGCGAATTGCGTGACCGTGGTTTGCGTGCGTTCATTGCGATTATGATTGGTACGATTATCGGTTTTTTCTTCTCGGCGCAAGCACTCGAATTTCTGCAAGGTCCATTCTGTGAAATTGCTGGTGAGATTAACGAAGTCACAGGCGAATTAGATGGCTGTTCTTTCCAGACCCTGAACCCAACCGATAACATCATCATTTTCTTCCGTGTGGCATTGCTCATCGGCGGTATTTTGTCGATTCCCCTAGTGACCTATCAGGTGATGGCATTCATCATCCCTGGCTTGACCAAAAAAGAAAAACGTATCGTTTTCATGTCGATTCCAGCGATAACGATACTATTTTTGGTGGGAGTGTGGTTTTCATGGGTGATTTTGATTCCACCTGCGCTGACCTTCCTCAATGGATTTTTGCCTGACTTATTCAATCCCGAATGGACAGCAGATGGTTATTTGAGTTTTACCACTAGTCTCATCTTTTGGATGGGGGTTGCTTTTGAAACGCCTCTCGTGTTCTTTGTGCTATCGGTTGTCGGTGTCGTAACACCACAAACACTGATGAAAAACTGGCGTCTGGCTGTGGTTGGCGCGTCAATTGCTGCTGCTATGATTACACCGACCATTGACCCTGTGAATATGTTCCTTGTGATGGGTCCTCTATTGGCATTGTATGGCATGAGCATTTTGCTGACTTTTGTCGGGGTGCGTATCAATCGTGGTGAGGCAAATAGAGGATAACTTGTAGTCAATTCATCGTACTATATAGATAAGTTAAAGTGACCTCATCGAGAGGTCATTTTTATTGCTATTTAACAAGTTCATCCGAAATAGAAGCCCCTCAAAATTGAGCGACAGTATACTTTTAATGGATATAGTGATGGATAGAAAGATTGTTTGATGAAACTTTTTCAGAATTTGATAATGCCGATTATCAGTGCAGTGGTGACGATTGGGCTAACACTACTTATTATGGCACTCATTTTTTCAATCAGTGGGGTGAGTGATTTTGCTCAAACATTTAGCATGGATACATCAATGGCAACAAGTACATCGGTGTCAGAATTAATTCGTGTACGGCAAGGTGCAACGATTGAATTGCTGATAGGCACATTATTGGTGACGATGCTATTTGCCCCGATTGTGGCATTAATTGGCAACATCAGAATCGGTACATGGCGGTTTAAATTGCTGGGTAGTCTCTATGCAGGTTTACCTGTGTTTTGGTTTGCTTTGCTACTGTTGTATGGATTTGGCATTTCGATGGATATAGAATTCATGCGTGGTGGCTTATGCGAAATTTCTGGAGGCACACCATGTGACGAGATACCGCTAACTGAGCGTTATCAATACTTAATCGCGCCGATTATGGCATTGAGTATGGGGCAATTAGGGCGCGTCTGGTTGCGTTTACGGCACGAAGGTGGCACACCCATCTGGCATAGTATTGTTCATAGTGGCATCAATGTAGGCTGGTTACTCTCTGGCTTGATTGTGGTTGAGGTGATTTTCAGCTTACCAGGCTTGGGACGATTGCTCTACACAGGAGCTATACAACTTGACTTCCCTGTGATGCGTGGGGCATTGACACAACTAGTCATTTTAGGGGTTATCACACAGACCATTTTCCAGATTGTGCTGAACTTCTTAGACTTGCGATACGCACCTCGTGCTAAATCAAAAAATCATCCTGAATCTATCAACGATGTCGAGAAAAATAAAGACACTGAACCTGTTCGGATGTTAACCGTACTTTTGCGTCCCTCAGTGATAATTGGTGTAGTGGTGATTGCATTGGTGATGATTGTCTTTCCGATGATTGTGGCAGTGATGGATATTGACCCTAATCGAGTCAATATATCCGCACGGAATGCCTCACCGAGTGCCGAGTATTTGCTGGGTACAGATAGTTTAGGACGTGATTTGTTGACACGTATTTTAGTCGGTACAACCAGAACAATGGGAATTGCACTCACGGCTGGCATCATCGCTACAGTGTTGAGTGTAGTTAATGGCTGGATTTTGTCGAAAATACCATTTGTTAAATCCATCATACAGAATTTTGCATTTGGTGTGCCGATTGCTGGCATCATGCTTCTGATGGTTCTGGTCTTTGATACCAATACAAGTTTAATAGGTATCTTGATAGGCTTGATGTTGGCTCCATTTATCATCGCATGGTGGTTACGCAACCCACCCAGTCGTCAAATGACGATACCTGTGGTATTTGGTTTATTGCTCCTTGCTGTCGCTGATGCTATCATGATTGAGACTCTATTGGGTTTTCTTGGCTTGAGTGGACAACCGCCTGTGGTTTCGCTCGGTGGGATTTTTGAGGAATCTCTCCTCCGCCTTAATGATACAATTTATACAATGGGTATTATTCTGCTTGTAATTGTGCGGAGTATTTATGTGGCAGCACATGGTTTGCTACCACAGCCTGATTATGCGCGGAATCACGAAGTAGTTGAAGCAACAAGCTAGCATGTAAAAAGCCCTATGTTTTGTTCGTACATAGGGCTAGTTGATTTCTGATACAGCTATCAATTACTCATCGTCTAGTAGACGCTTGAGTTCGTCTTCCCAGACATCATCCAAGGGGTCGAAAATCTCAGTCTCATAATCCTCAGAGAGCATATCAAAGTATTCCCGAATAGCGGATGATGAAATACCTTGTAATTCTTCGACTTTGTCATTGAGAACGTTGACCAGTTGGTCACTCTTGGATTCTAATTCGCTCAAGTCGAAGCGTGTTTTCAGGAAGAAGTTGACGCGCTTCATCACACCCAGCCATGCCATGAAATCATTTTCGAGGCGGATGGTGTTATCCAATTGGGCAAACTGTGCCAGATTGTAGGTTGGCACAAAGGCATAAAAACTAACATACGCCATATTACGTTCACTGGCGCGTTTACTCAGCACAGAGTTAATGGATGCACCGCCATGATAATCCGATAGATTAACGGCGAGTTTATCCATTTCGGGTTTTAGTGAGCGCATACTATAAGTACTAGAAATCGTGCGTTCTTTATCGTAGGGCACTTCGGCAAAGACACCACCAAAGCCGACGGTGCGCTTCACATTGAATTGTTCGGCGAGGTCAAGAATTGTGCCAATATAGCGTTCGACATCCATGTGCGGTTCATCACCAATCACATAGAGGATGCCACTGCCTTCGACTTCGCTATAGTAAATGTCATTATGCGGTGTTTCTAATTCGACAGGGAAGCCTTCTTCATAGCGCACAATTGGACGGGCTAAATCGTGAGTCCCTGGGAATTGAAACAAATAGAAACCATCAGGCTTGATTGTCCCGATTTTACGCGCATTGGTCTCTTGTGCTAGATATTTCGGTAAGCCAGATGAGAGTGAGCCAGCATCAGCCCATTGTCGCCATCCGACAATCATTTGCATATTGTCATGTTGTGGGATATCCCACAGATTGAGTGCGTTTGTCACAGCACAGCCTTTTTATACAATATCAGATTCTAATTTCAGTATACTCCACGAACCCTAGAAAGATATTAGCCATGTTGCCAGGTGGCATAAGAAATGCACTAGAAATTAATCCTCAAATTGTGGGTCACGACCTGTCATTTTGGCAGTAATTGCTTCAGTTAAATCATCCGACATGAACATGCCAGCATTCCATGTAGCGATGTATTCTAAGCCATCAGTAACACTATGGTCGCGCGAGTAATTCAGCACTTGTTTTGTACCGCGAATCGAAAGCGGTGATTTACTGGCAATTTGTTCGGCAATTTCGAGCACAGTTGTCATCATGGTCTCTTTATCCTCAAACACTTGATTGACCAAGTGCCGACGATAAGCCTCCTCGCCTGACATACGCCGACCTGTGTACGCCAGTTCGCGTGTGATGCCTTCCCCAATTAAGCGCGGTAAGCGTTGCAATGTGCCTAAATCAGCAACCATGCCGATGTTGATTTCTTCAATCGAGAAAAAAGCATCTTCGGTACAATAGCGCATATCACAAGCACTGATAATATCGACACCACCCCCGACACAGGCGCGTTGAATCGCTGCTAACACAGGCTTACGACAATTTTCAATCGCATTAATGGGAGCTTGTAAACGCTTGGCACTATCACGGATATGTTCGCGTTTGCGCCCTTCATCCGAGGAATGAAAATCTTGCAAAGATGAAAACATGCTCAGGTCAATGCCAGCACAGAAATTTCTACCCTCGCCACTGAGGATAATCACGCGCACATCTGAGCGTTGGTCTAATTCTGTGAAGATAGCTTCGAGTTCATTCCAACCTTGTTGAGCAAGTGAATTGGCTTTTTCAGGTCGATTGAAGCGCACATGCGCGATTTTATCCGATACATCAAGTAAAAATGTCTGATATTGTGTTGTGATAGTTGCCATTGGGTGTCCTTTTATAAATAATTTAAGTCATTCAGGACACCCCGTTGGATGTCCCTACAGTGATATGATTTTTGGTAAGGACGTGCAACGGCGCGTCCGATTGATTGTGTTTATCTCAAATTGTTGAATCGCCAGACTTGCGCCACAGGGATGAGCGATGCGATGCCAATACCTCCTGCAATGATAGCAGCGAGGGCGGCAACATCATCAAACTCAGGATTACTCAGAACAATAGCAACGGCAATCACTGCGACGACGGCTGTAATGGATAAGCCGATAGTCATCAAGCGTAGGGCACGTTTCATAGAAGCGCGTCGCTCTCCTGATGGTTGCCCTGTATAACCATTGATAATCACAACACGTCGTTCACCATCGTCATCTTGATAGTAACTCATATAGACAGGTAAGAGTAGTTGCGTCCAATGTAGGTTGCTATAGGTGGCTTCCCACTTGAAATCACGGATATTTTCGGACTCAGTGGCTTGTTTGACATCGTCGGCTGCCTGATGACGAAAGCCTTCTTGTGCTTCACGGAAAGCATCCTCAGTGGAGCGATTCGGCAAGCGAATTAAAGCGCGTCGGATGGGGTCAACAGAATAAGACTCCGCTTCTTTAACAGGGTAGCGTCCAAGTTGGCGCATCAATTGACCATGTTCATCGAGGGCTGGTGCGTTGATATTGTCGTAAGTGCGTTGCAATTGACCCATGCGGTCTTCCCATTCGACGCGAGTCTCATAGACTTTTTGTGTGCGCCATTGTCCGTTGGCGTAACTGCTTTTATGACTCTCAACCTGATAATCATAGCCAGCTTGTGCTCGCCATTGCGCTTGAACTGCGCCATCCACCAACCACATCGGCAAAAAGACTCGTTGCACCCGTTCGGATAGACTTTCGGCATTCAAATCATGCGGTGGGAGGGGGATACCATCAGCAAAACTGTTGACAATGCGGTTCATTTGTTCACGTCCGACGCGATATTGCAAGATGAGTTCAGGTGGTGCAAGACGTGTCATCTTATCTTCGTCGAGTTCAAATTGTTCGAGTGTGCCTTTTGAACAATGCGGACACAAGCGTGTGTTGTTATCGGCGGTGAGATAAGCCCAGCCACAGTGATTACATGCCATCGGGAACAAATCGAGTCCCCACATTGTTTGAAGTGTTTCAGGTGTGGTCATGCTTAGGCTGCCTTTCTGATATTCAATGCTGTCCAGACGAGCCAGCCCGAAATAGCGGCACCAAGCACAGCGAATGCCCCTGCGACGATGAGCACCTGTTGCGATTGCTCACCTTCAAAGAACAGGAGAGCAGTCAGCGCAATGATAATTGATGGGATGATGCTTGCGCCCATCGCCAAACCAATTTTACGCCATTCAATCGGACGTTGCCCCTTAATCAAGCCACTTTGTCCATTGACCATCACGCTAAAGGCTTCGTTTTCGTAACGATAGGTCGTCAAATAAACGGGTAATAGCACATATCGCCATTGCTCATCCGCAAAATCTAATCCCATGCTGAAATTACGAATTTTGTTGGTACTCGCTTGCTGATAACATGCGCCTTTTGTCTGTTCACGCATGATTTCGCGTCCGCTAGTCCATGCGTCGTCTAAGCCAATATCGTACATCTGAGCATTGAAACCAGCGAGATAACTTGGCTCATATTCGACAAGGCTACTCATATCGAATTGGTCAACGGCATCAAGTAAATCTCGATTCAGTTTGGCTGTCCCAGGAACAAGTAAATCTCGGATGTTGAGACGCACTGAACCACTTTCCCATTTCCAGACGGTGTAAGTTTCTGTTTTGCCATTGCGCGTGCGTGTCCGTGTGTGCCCAACTTCCGCTTTCCAATTGGCAGATGTCACGGCTGTGAATGTCCAGTAGGGCAGGTAAATGCCTGTGAGGTCTTCCAAGCCTGCGCGTTTTTGTAAATCAGATGGGGTCATCCAACTGCTCCCCAACCATTCACGGATTTGCATCATGGCGGGTTCAGTTTCGACCTTGAATGGCACGAGGTAACGTGGACGCATTTTATCGTGGTCAAAAGCGTGCTGAATGACACTACTCGAACCACAAAATGGGCACACATGCGTCAGAGATTTTGGGTCAAGCAAGATACTCGCACCACAATTGTTACATTCGAGTTCGCTACGTTCTTCACCCCAATCATAGTCTGATGAGCTTGGTGACCCGTCCATAGTTTGAGATGCAATCGCGGAGGCTTGTGCATGGAGTGCATTTGTTTCAGCAGCCGATAGTTCGGCATCCGCTTTCCCTTGGGTGCTGGCTTGCGAGGCTACATCAACAGCCGTTGCACCTGTTGCCAGCGATGTGCCGAGTTGTCGCTTGAGGCGTTCTTCTTTGCGTTGCTCAGATTCTTGTGTAATAAATTCATTAGTAGAAGCCCTGCGCCCGACTTTTGCTCCTTGCGGCGGTTGATAATAACCACACGATGTACACGACAAGCCCCCGTCAGAAACGTTGTAGGCTTGGATACCACCACAATTCGGACAAGCAAAATCGACTTGATGCTCATAATCGTCAATTTGCGGAGCAGGCATAAACACCAACACACCCTCCATTGCGGAGCGTGTCGGCACATAACCCTTCGGCGGAAAACTCTGGTCGCTCATGGTTTACCTTACTATGTGTGTTCAAATCTAGTCTAAATGAAGCATAAATTAAGGCTTTTCGCAAGCAGAGATACGCAATGGTCATGTGATAATCAGGCTATTTTTACCGAAAGTCGCCGTAAAGCCCCCGAATTTATGCGTGGGGATATGAGGCGTACAGGACTAGCAAAATCTGTGATTTTGAGTATAATTGCGGTGTCAGTCACGGGACGGCAATCCCCACTGACCCTCCGACAATGTGAGTGTCAGAGCTAAGAAGATGATAACGCAAATTCGCAAAACATATAAGTATCGCTTGTATACATCCAAGCGTGACAAACATCTGCATCGCCAAATCAACATCGCTGGCTTGATTTGGAATCATTGTATTGCGCTACAACGTCGCTATTATCGCTTGTTCGGTGGCTACATCTCCAAATTTGACTTGCAAAAGCATATTGCAAAATTGCGAATGCGTATCGCGAAATACGCTCACTGGAAAAAACTTGGCTCACAAGCTGTTCAAGATATTATTGAACGCTTGGACAAGTCGTATCAAATGTTCTTCAAGAAACAAGGTGGACGACCGTCATTCTCAAAGGTCAAGAAATATCGGAGCTTCACCCTTAAACAAGCAGGTTGGAAATTGTTGAGTAGCAATAAAATCCGTCTAGGCAAACATAACTACAAATATGTCAAGCATCGTGACTTAGCTGGCACAATCAAAACGATCACAGTCAAACGCAATCGTTGCGGACGATTATGGCTTTGCTTCAGCGTCATCGAAACAATTGAACTTCCTGAAACCAGCACGGGTCAAATCGGCGGTTTCGATTTTGGACTCAAATGTTTTCTGACTGACCACACAGGCAAAAGCTATGCGTCACCTGAGTTTCTGAGACAAGAGTTAGACCACATCAGGCAATTAAATCGCTCACTGTCACGTAAGCGTAAGGGCAGTCGCAATCGAGCTAAAACAAAATATCTGTTAGCACGAACCCATATCCGCATTGATGATAAGCGTAGAGACTATCACTATCAGCTAGCCCATCAATTGTGTGATACCTTTGATATACTGGTTTTTGAAGACTTGAACATTGATGGCATGAAACGACTGTGGGGACGCAAAGTATCGGATTTGGGCTTCGCGCAGTTCGTCAAGATTGTCGAATGGGTCGCATTCAAACGAGGCAAGCAGGTGATTTTCATTGACCGTTTTGAACCGACTAGCCAGATATGTTCTCAGTGTGGCAAGCGTCAAAAGCTAAGGCTATCCGATAGAACCTATCGTTGTTCATGTGGTCTCGTTTTAGATAGAGACCACAATGCAGCCATTAATATCCAACGCGCTGGGGCATCAGCGCACACTGCAAGAGGTGTTGTAAGACCTGAGTAATCAGGCACCACTGTTGACCGCAGATGCCCCTCGATTTATCTACGGGGAGTATGTCACGTCTATCAGCACACTCAATGACAAAAGTGGTGTATATCTATCTTAGAGAACAAAAAATAAGGCTTTAGGGCACAATTATGAAACGTTACCTTCTTTTCCTGTGTGTGAGCATCATGCTTGCTGGATGCAATGCACTATCATCGTCATTTTTGCCAACAAATTACACTGAGACAGCCTTTGCTTTTGTGCAACGTCCCAACAATTTAATTCTGATGGGAACTGATGGCACAGTCTATGCTGAAATAGAATTAGATAATCCGAATCGTCCTGCTTTTTCACCTGATGGCAATTGGCTGGCTTTCACAGATGATGACGGCAATCAATTATTGGATTTAACCACAGGTCAGACATCCGTTGTAGTCGCAGGGGAGACTTTTGCGAATGTTCCAGCATGGCGAGATGATAACACACAAGTGTTATGGTCAGGGACAACTGCTAGCACGCGCATCTATGACTTAACTAATCAAGAGGTCATCAGGCAAGCAGGTGAAACATGGATACCTGACACAGACTTATTGGTTTATGGCTCTCAGCGTGATGGCTTAGGTGATTTGTATCGGACAACGGCAGATGGCGAAACGCAACGATTGACTTTTGACGAGGTGCTAATTTATGCGTCTGATGTATCCCCTAATGGACGGTATGTAACCTATGATATTGTGCCCTCATCAACAGACTTGCCTGATTGGGCAGGGTATGTCGAAGGCAATGATGGAATGCTCGTCGAAGTGGATTTAGACGCACTCTTTAGTTCATCCAATATATCGCGTCATGATGTGTATGTCTATGACTTAGAGACAGATACGTATGAATTCATTGTGCCGAATGGCTTTAGTCCGCAATGGTCACCAGATGGACGTTTTATCGCCTACACAGGACGCACGATGTTTCGTCGTGATGGCGTACAAAATGATGAGATGCGCGATGTGTATATTATCGAATTTGAAACACGCGAACTCATTTTTGTTCAAGAGGATGCTCGTACCCCTCGTTGGTCGCCTGATGGCACACAATTGGCATTTTTCGATATGTCAGGACGCACAACCATTACCATCTATGACTTAGAAACAGGGGATTTGACCTCTATCGAGACTGATGTCATGCCTTACGAGTGGTATCTCGATTGGGGTCGCTTACCTGTAGCTAGTGAAACTGAATAATTCACTGCATCACCAAAAACTAGTAGCGTGATGTTACTAGTCGGATTTTATCGATTTCGCGTGCGTCTTACTATGAAAATTGAGATATTCTAACCATGCGCCGATGGTGATGTTGCCAAACTGATTGTGATTCACTTTTAAAGATTTATCTATATTTTCAGCAATTAATTGGTCACATAATTCGCACGATAGCTCTCGTGTTGCAATGAACTCTTGTTCTAATTGCTCCCACGAAGCATTTTGAGGTGGACGATAATTATCGTATTCTTCTTGGATGTAAGGTGAGCCTAGAGCAACTTTAATGCGACTCTGAATCCAGCGTTCCATGCCGATGATGTGCGTTGTAGTTTGATGATTCACCTTATTTTGTGTAGCAGATTGTATGCTTGTGTGGATGATTTTAGCTTCAGTTTCAATCTGTGTTTTGATGTGTTGATAGCTATTACGTTTCGCCCAACGCTCAAATGTCAGCCACATCGCCAGTCTAAAAAGTGGATTTGCCATCTGTTACCCGCCTTTTTCTTAACAAAAGTAAGAAAGCCTAAATATCACCCTCTTGCAGAATTGGGGGCACAGTGATTGGCTCAAAGCCACGCATCGTTGCCAAAACAACGGAAGGGGACTCACCAGTCAGCACAAGGTCGCGCATTTTTGCTTTGACGAAGCCATCATCAACGAGTTGGTCAAAATAAGCAAGCAGTGGGTCGTAGAATCCGTCAATGTTGAGCAGAGCGCAGGGTTTTTGATGAAAGCCAAGTTTCGCCCATGTAATAATTTCGATGAATTCTTCCAGCGTGCCGAATCCACCAGGCATTGCAATGAAACCATCACTGAGGGTTGCCATCATCATTTTACGTTCGTGCATGGTGTTGACTACAAATTGTTCAGAGAGGCGTGTGTGAGCTTCTTCTTTATCGACGAGAGCTTTTGGAATTACGCCGAAAGCACGTCCACCATTATCAATTGTGGCATCGGCAATCATGCCCATTAGTCCTTTGTTGCCACCACCATAGACTAAATCAATTCCATTTTCCGCGAGTGTTTTACCCATATTGACGGCAGCCTCTTGATACGATTCGCTGTTGCCTGTACTCGCGCCACAAAATACACAGATTCTTTTCATCAGTGATAGCTCCTAAGACAATTTGTAACACTATATGGATTGTCAGTATCTTTTCAAGGGCAGAGTATCACAATATATCATTTGCCACTGGTCAATCTTTAAAGTCTTGACTATGCTAAAAAAGCATGTCAACTGAAGGGTCGCTAGGGTTCCGCTATCGTTGTGTAGGGCTGTGACCGAGCGCGACAGAAGGCTACTTTGATTAGCTCGCACCTTTAAGGGATAAAAGCCTGGAGGGGGTAGGTTGGTGAATTTTTCGCTTACCTATTCACAAAGGATAATCCCAATATGGCTTCTTTATCTCGTCTTCAGGCAATTCTTCTCGCCTTCGTCGTGACCATCATCTGGTCATTCTCGTGGGTACTCGTCAAAATTGGCTTACAAGATAATATTCCACCCATCCTGTTTGCAGGCTTACGCTATGGCATCGCCTCGCTGATTTTATTCAGCTACATCCTCATCTCTCAGAAACGTCGTCGGCAGTTAACGCAAATTAAGCAAGCTAACTGGATACGTTTACTGACACTTGGCTTTTTCTTCTATACTGCAACACAAGGTTTAGTTTTCCTCTCGCTGGATTATTTGTCTGCCGCGACATTCTCGCTCTTACTCAATTTCACACCTGTGATTGTGTTGATAGGGGGTGTGCTGTTCCTTAATGAAATACCTAATCGTATACAATACATTGGATTGTTTCTATTTTTGCTTGGGACTGTGATTTACTTTGTCCCAACACCACAGCTATTGATGGTAGGCTTAATCATTGGTGTGGCAACGATGCTTGCCAATGCAATCAGTTCTTTACTAGGGCGTGCGATTAATCGTCGTTTAGAGATGGATGCTTTAACGGTGACGGCTGTTAGCATGGGCTTGGGGTCATTGCTCTTGCTTATAATTGGCTTATTGCTCGATGGTTTTCTGACAATTTCTATGCAGGGGTGGCTGATTATTTTGTGGTTAGCATCTGTGCATACTGCCTTAGCATTCACGCTGTGGAATATCTCGTTACAAGTACTATCTGCGAGTGAATCAAGCATCATCAACAATACTATGTTGGTTCAAACTGCAATCCTCGCATGGATATTTCTTGGTGAAACACTCACGATTCGCCAAGTGGCAGCTTTGGCGATTGCAAGCGTTGGTATTATCATCTTCCAGCTAAGAAAGACGACCACTCGCAAGCGCGTCTAAAAAGGTGTAATCAGAGTAATGAGGAATACCTATGTCAACGACAATTGCACCACAATGGCAAGTGTCATCACTTAATGGATTATCACATCCTCAGGTCACTGATTATGAGGGTCAGCATACACTGTTGCTGTTCTTCAATTTGGGGTGCTTGGGTTGTATGAGTCGTGGCTTGCCACTCGCAAATGATATAGCACGCGCTTATCCTGACTTGAATGTGCTGGGTATCCATAGCAATTTTGGAGGACTGCCATACACACGCGAACAAGTTCAAGCCGAAATTGCCAAGCAAGATTTATCTTTCCCTGTTGTGATGGATGATAAACACACGACCTATGATCGCTATCAAGCAGGGGGAACACCCCATTGGATTTTGCTCAATGACAAAGGCGAAATCGAAAAGTCGATTTTTGGCTCATTGCCGAATGCTCAACAACGCCTTATGGTATGATTGAGTTATTCGGCTACTGAGAAAAATAGGGAGCGTTTCGTGCGCTCCCACTGTGATTAATTTGGTTAATTCCCATATGTGAGGCGCGTTTCAATCAGCCAGTTATTGAATGCTTCACGCTCTAGAGGATTTTCTGGTAATGATGTCGTGTCATGGGCATCCTCTAAGATAATTGTAAGCCGACTGATTTCATTATCATGAAATGTCAAATCGGTTTTTTGGAGAATCGCTTTTTCACCATTTTCTTGCTTCTGTGCAATCAGATTATCCAAATAGCTCAATTTAAACTCTTGATTCAGGTACACCAGATTTGCTTCCACCGCACCTGTTTTCATTAGGTAGATACCCGTCAATAAAACACGGTAAATATAGAGTAGAGTTTTGACACGTTTTTCAGATTGATTGCTAAATTCTTTGTATTTGTTGCGAGAAAACCCAAGATAATGATAAGCGAAATAGCGTGTAATGCATCCTTGCGCGATTGTTCTCAGTATGTCATGTTCTGGCGATGTAACAACTATATGCGGAGACATAATCTGCTCTAAAGCATTGCCATTCTTCTTGAGTAACAAGTGACAATAAGTTTTGATGTCGTGTGTCACGATGTCTAATTCAAAGCCTTCGACAATAGACATACTATCGCGCGTAAGTTCACCATCATCCAAACCGATAACAGTCTTCAGAGGTAGACAATGTACACCTCGCAAATCATAATCTGAATCTGATGATGGGAAGCCATAGAGATGTGCACCACTAAGCGAGGCAAATATTAGTGGATATGGCTGTTTATCCACGATTTGCTGTAAAAGTGGTTCAATTTTGCTTGTCATAGTGCCTCCCGACGTGCCTTAATGAGAAAATTGTTGGCGGATTCATAATCTGGACGATCTGGTAATTGCGTTTGTTTGTAGGCTTCATCTAATTGGTTATGTAACGTCGTGCACCAGCGATTGAGATGCTCCCATGACATTTGACGATCCCGAATTGAAAGTAAATTATCTCGGTATTGTGGCTGAACTTCGACTATGATGTGCCCTTCACGCAAGGCTGTGATACCTGCCAAGAGTAAGCGAATTAGGTGCATGGCGTGCTTCCAACGGATTTCACCATGATTTTCCAGATGCTTGTTCATGCGCTTAAATTGCGACATCACATAACCATTATAAGTTTGGTAAATCAACTTACACATAAAAATATGACGCATAGACAATAGCTCATCAATCAACGGTGTTGTCTGTTGCACAATAGGTGTATACAGACATTCTAGGATGTTAGGATTGGCTTTGAGTGCCAACATAATAAACTTTTGTATTTCCCAGAACACTTCATCTTTTGTTGGATGGTCAAGTTGTTGTGGTACGCCATAAAGTGACCATTGTAAGTCGGCAGGTGGAAGATAAATCCCACGTATATCAATATCCGAGCTATCACGGTCTAATCCGTAGGCTTGTGACCCAACCACACAGCGATAGATAACATGATTGCTCAATAAATCTGTACCTATATCGTCAGGCTCAGTCGGGTTTTTGAAGTGACTGTAAATGCTGAATTGTGTTCGTTTGAGTGATACTTCTGTTTCATCCATGAAGCGCACACGATAAGCATGTGTGGCATCTATTGGCGATTTAATGATGATACCGACTGTCCCTTTACTAAAAATCGGTTCATTGTTGCTGTTATAAATCTCGTGATGAGTGACAATGCGTGTCCCTGCTGAGAGAATGAGGTTCGGATTGTAGTTGGTCATTGTTAAATTTCTTCCTCACTATCCCCATAGTCCCACTCATGCCGTTGATAAATAAGTGGTGTAATATCGTGTTGGTCTAGCATAGCGAATAAGTAGCTGGCAATTGGCTTGTGATATTGATTAACCCACATCGCAAAATCTTTTCGTGATGCTTTAGGGGCTTGCTCAAAAACGGTCTGCACTTCTTGCCTGACTTGTGCAATTGTCGCTTCAATTTCGCTTATCCACTGGCGTGCCTCACCTAAAAATTCGTCAGGGACTGTTGCTAAAATGCGCTCAATATCATTCGTTTGCATGGCTTTCAAGACTGTCTTAAATGACAAGGTATGGATGAGTTTATGTAATTTAAGATAGGCTAAACTTTTGAACTTAAAGCGTTGCCCATCTGCAAATTCAGCAACATAGCCTTCATCATTGTCATCTAATTGGTGGATAAGGTCTATCAATGTTTGAACATCTGTGATTGGATGAACTTTGGGTAATGAAAATCCATATTGTTTAGCAACTTCTCTCATTGTCTCATAAGGTAGAAACGCGCCTGTGAAGCGATTGCGAATCGCTAGGAGGACAAGGTCTTCCCGTTCGCCATAATCAACAACAATCCGATTATCTGGATAGACGATCTCAAAGAGGAGTGTGTAATCATTGGGTAAGCCCGTTAAATCATAATTGGTTTGCAAGAAATTTGTTGCCCAGGTGGCTTGTTCACTATCAAAACTGCCACGAGTAGCAATCCGATATGTTCCTTGATAACGATAGAGGATACCTAAACTGCCATCAACTTTTTCCATGACATTTATGATTGGCGCATCTGTCTGGCGAGTACCTTCTTGCCAATTGAAGAATTTATCGAAGGCGCATGCAACAATCTCGCCTGTTTGATGATTAATAATGAGTCCGAGACTGACACGCTCAAAATAAGACCATTCTTCGGCATATTATATTGTGCCATTGTATTGTAATTAAAGATGAGCAGGTCATCGTATCGGCGAACTGTTACATGCCCATATGTACGCCAATCGGTAAAACCAGATGTTGCTAGTTCAATAATATCGTCAATAGAATTGATGTGTTCCATTACTCAAGTCCTAGTCAAAAAACATCATTGCTATGATATGTTAGCTTTTTGTGGTTCACAATGGTTCATTGTGTGCAGATGTTGCTAAAAATGTAAACGTTCTATGAAGAACATCACGCGCATCAAGCGAACAGTCGTCAAAACGCGGGATGTGAAGCATAATAGAGCAAGATTGCGCTAGATTAATGAACTAGGATGCTACTGAGCAATTTATGGGGTGGATAGGTCGTTACACACAATTCAATAAGCATCATCTGCTGTGCTTCTGGCTGGTGGTGATGATTGCTGCCGTGACACATGCTCAACCAGTCGATGAGGGACGTGTCCTTGATGTGCGCTACCAAGAGGGCAACACATTGTCGATTGCCGTCCAGACCTTCGACACGACGATTAGCGATGCCACCATTACAATTGATGGCAATCCACAAGCCTTAACCATCACAGATACCGATGTTTCAGCCGATTATTGGATTGTGCTCGACGCAAGTATCAGTATGATTGATGTGTATCCACTAGTGCGTGATGAACTCTTACAACTAGCTCAATCACTGCCTGACACTGTTCGGCTAGGTATTATTCCTTTTGGGAATGACTTACCGCAACTTGACCCTACAACAGATACCAATGCTATTGATTCGTGGTTAGCAAGCTACCAAGCGACAGCATCGCGGGCGTGCCTTAGCGATGGATTATCTGCCTTAGAAACGATACTCACTGACCCAGACCGTATCAGCTACGGCACAGTGATTATGGTGCAGGTCGATGAAACCTGTGATGAACCACTCCCTAATGTATCAATTCCACTAGATATGATCGTCATTGGGCAAGAGATTAACGCTACTTATCGTAATTTAATTGAGTCAAATAATGGACAAGTCATTCTGACATCGTTATTGCAATTTTCAGCATCGTTGCAGAGTTTACCCACGAATGATAGTCAACTTAGCTTGCTGACGATTCCGCTAGATGATGCTTTCGACACCGCACAGTTGGACATTACCTTTGCTAACGGAAATGCCTTGAGTCAGTTGATACAAGCACAAGGGGAATTTGTGCCTCCTGCGACACCAACGCCTGTCAATACACCAACATCATTGCCGACTGAAACTGTGCCTCCAACGATGACAACTGTTCCAGTAGCTACTGACATTCTAGCGACGGATGTAATTGCTACCGATAGCCTACCAACAGAAGAAATTACTGCTACCGATATTCCGCTTGTGGCGGATAATAGTGTCGAACGTGCCACGATTGCAAATCAGTGGATTATCGTTGTTGCCACAATTGCCTCTGTCTTTGTGGTGGTGGTGGTAGTGCTTCGTTTGCTCAGGTCGTCCAACGATGATGAAGCAACAGTGACACCCTCTACTGATACTGATTTATCAGGAACGCTCATTACAGCACCTGCAACTGAGCAACAACTCGCACAGACAGAAATTTTCACGATTCGTGAAGTTGCTTCTAGCTTAGGACCAACGCATGTCGCCAATCTTATCAACACAGATGAGGACATCATCTACGAGATTCATCGTCCACAGAGCATTTTAGGGCGACAAGTCGGGAGCGATATTCTGATTGCCGATGACCCACAAATTTCACGCGAGCATGTGCGCTTCGATACTCGCAATGAAGACAGTATATGGTTGGTGCGCTTGACCAATAATCCGATTTTGGTGAATGGTATCCCTATCGAAAATACACGCCAATTGGACGAAGGTGATATTGTGCAATTATCCCCCAAATTACAAGTGATTTTCGTTCGCATCGTAGAGGAGTCTTAATCATGAGATGGTATCGCCGTTTGCTGATTATCATCTTGATGCTTGGATTAGGTCACATCAGCATCAATGCACAATTTGACGTACAAAGCCTCACTTATGACCAACTTGTTTCAGGAATTTTTCCATCTAATGATGCAAATCTCGCACAGAATTGGTCATTTGATGGCACTATGGGCGATGTTGTACGAATAAACGTTCAGCGTGTTGGAGGTATTTTTACGCCTGATGTGCGCTTGTTCGCACCTGATGGTAATCGCATTGACCCGACAACAGAAAATCCCACAACGAATAGTCACGAACTCATATTTCAAGCTGGTTTGCCGACTACAGGCACATATCGCATCGAAGTCATGCAAACCGAGCCAAATAGTGATGGTCTAGTCACGCAGAACGAATATACTTTAGAAGTGATGTATCGCGGACAAGTATTCGACCTAGAGACTGCTCGCGCCGATATTCCGAGTGTCATGCCTGATTTACTGCCCGACTATTTTACGGGCATCGGCGATACAGCCACCTTAGAAAATCTCATTTTGTTCAATGCAGATAGCGTAGAGCAACAACAAGCTGCATCGCAAGCCAGTCGCTTTCAGTTAACTGGAGCAGATGGACGTACTCTTACCATCGGCAATACTAATACGATTACGCAAATCATTCGGCGCATTGCCATTCGGGAAACAGGGATTGCCCTCGAAAGTCAATCAGGGGCATTATTTTTCACGGATGCGGATATTGATTTGCTCAGCATTGATGGCTCTATTGTGACGATTGCTCTCAGCAACGGGGTCACCATCAATACCGATTTTTACGCGACCAACATCATTATCAATCAAGGTGTAGAAACCGAAGTGCGCTTAGTGGATGAGCAACGTTTAGCACTAGCAGGGCAGAACATTTCCCTAACACGGCGCGGTGGGATGGATGGTGAAGGTCCGAATGCTGAACCTATCATTCTGGTGGATGTGGATGATGCAGTGATTGCAACAGATATGTCAGGCATAGACACAGTGCGCCTGACTGACACCAGCATTGATGTGATTTACAGCGCAGGGTGGCGTTTCCTGAGTGATACGCCGTCAGGTGATTATTTTATGCGAGGCAACAGCCTACGCCCCGACCTCAATCCACCCGATACCGATACATCCATTACTGATATTCGGCTCGGTGATGATGACGATACACTCCTGTCATTGGCGATTGAGCCACTTGGTTTAGCAAATATCTCGATTCAAAATGAAGCCGTTGTCATACTCTACGAAAATGGCGAACGCATTGCCGATGAAGTCAACAGCTTGCGTGCGATTCGGACACGCACTGAAAGTACCCAACTCGAACGAAATGATGATACCTATCTCACAGTATTAGCCGATGGCACACGCATCAATACGAGTGCACCGCGTAATCGTGTTGCGGGTGCATTGCCGATTGACGATAGTTTTTTACCACAAAATTTCAACAATCTCGGCACAACAGTCAGTGATTATCATCCGCATGTGAACTTTGATTTTGCGCTCAATCCTGTTAATCGCATTAATGGCAATTTTGCATACACAGTTCAGGATGATGCTATTCCATCGCATACCGTTGGGCTGAATTGGGGGCGTAGCTACAACAGCCTCGCGCCTGATAATCAAACACCCACTTATCAAACAGCGCATAATACTTACGGCACAATCGGCAATGGCTGGCGACATAGCTACCAGATTGAATTAGATGTGCGTCAAGCTCCTTTAGGAGAAGTCGTTCTAAGCCTCGCGGATGGTAGTCAGCATCTGTTTGCGCTTGATGAAACACAAGGCATTTTCCGTTCGCCTAGTTTACTCTCATGGACAATAGTACATAGGACATCTTTTGCAGATGAATGGATTGCGTATCGTTCTGATGGGATTCACTATCAATTCGATGGGGCAGGTCGCTTATATGCTATCCGCAATGTCTTAGAGCAAAGTGTATTCATTGCACCGATGCCAGCGACTTATTATGATGCTGTCGGTGCAACGGGTGGCTTTTTCATCATTGAACCGTATGGACGACGCTACGAAATTTACACAGATGATAGCAAACGCATTGTGGCGATGCGGAATCCGCAAGGGCGTTTTTTGCGCTACATCTACGATGAGTCAGGGTACTTGGTAGAAGCAGATTATCTCGGTGCTGATTATCGTGCATCTTATCAATATACCGATGGCTATTTGACACGGCTGGATGATGTCAATAGTCCTCATGCTCAACAAATGGCACTCGGATACGATGCAGATGGGCGTGTGACCACATTTACCAATTATCCTGATGCCGACTTAGCACAATTGTTTACACTGAGCTATAGCAATGGTGAGACACGTCAAACATGGCGCGTGGAGGGTATGTTATCGGCTGATAGCAACGAAGATGCAAATAATCGTGTGATGGTTTGGCAGCATGACGAAAATTATCGCCTAACGCGCTGGCGATTGCCCGACCCAAATTGGCAGTATCAATGGCGATACGCAACAGATACCAATCGCCTCACCGAAATTTCTTTACCAACACGCGCACTTCTAAGGCTCACTTATGATAATCGTGGCTATCTGACACGGTTCACTGACCCTGTGTTCGCTCAAGTCGGCACTTATGATTTTAGCTATCTCGATGATGCCAATACATGGTCGCGTTGGTTGACACAGGTTGATTCACCGAATATTGATAGTTGGAAAACGTTCACTTACGACAATCAATTGCGCTTAAGTGCCACGACACAAGCGGTTTCAGCAACAGATGAGCGCACCGTCACTTACGAATACAATATTGACCATGAGTTAACAAACATTATCCAAGCGAGTCCGTCGGTTGGTAACCTCATCACGACAATTACGCCTGATGCTTTTGGCTATCCCCAAGAGATTATCGTTGGCGATGCTGAACAAGCAGATAGCAGAGTATGGGTACTCAACTATGATGCCTTTGGACGGTTGGTACGTTTACAAGATGAATCTGAGCGCATTACGACAATTGCATGGCAAGCTGACCGTAATCTGATTCAGCAGGTGACGATAGATGATGATGTCTATGCCTATGCTTACGATGTGTTCGATAATTTGATTGCTTATGAGAGTCCACGCTTCAATCAAACCTATATTTACGATGGTGCTAATCGCCTAATCAACACGCAAGATACACTCAATCGCCAAACTATCTACGCCTACGATTCCGATAGCAATCTCATTAGCATGACTGTTGGTGACAATGATGAAGTTAGAACACAAACTTTTGCTTATAATGCACTCAATCAACTAGAACAATTCACGGACTTTGATGGTGTTCGCACGACCTATGATGTGACATTGAATACAGTTGCCAATCGCACCACGTACACGGTGACGAATACGCTGGGTCAGCAAATGACATTTCTCTATGATGCGCTGGGACGCTTGCGCGAAGTGGCTGACCTTAATCGCAATGGCAATCTCATCTTTCGCTATAACATGACCTATGACTCACGTGGCAACTTGCTAGAAGTCTTCGATACTGAACGAGGCTATACCCTCAGTTATGACCGTGCAGGGCAAATTGTTACCAGTACACTCAATAATCAAGTTCAGACACAGTATCAATACCACGATGCTGGTTTATTAGCACAAGTCACTGTTCCATCAGGCTTAGAGACCGTTTATCAGTATGATGCACTCGGTAATCCGATACAAGCAACACAAGCTGATAGCCTCACTCAAAATTATGATTATGACCCTCACGGCAATCTGATACGGGTCACGCAAGATGGTGGCTTAATGACCGATTATAGCTATAGTAATCGCGGTTTGCTGACTGCTACACGCGATGCCAATGGTCACACCACGCGCTATATTTATGATGAGGCAGGAAACCTGCTTGAAGTGATTGACCCTCGTCAATTTTCGACTATGTTCACCTATGATGAAGCACATCGCCTCACGGAGATTGTCGATAGCACAGGGGGCACAACGAGTTATGCCTATGATGTCTTTGATAATCTCACATCACTGACCGACGCATCGGGCTTGGTCACCAGCTATGCTTACAATGCCAATCATCAAGTGATTGCTATCTCACAGCCTGATGACCGCGAAATACTCTACGGACGTGATGCGCTTGGACGCATCGTCAGTGAGACCAATCCGCTAGGGCAAACGACCATTTACGCTTATGATTTCAGAGGCGATTTAGAGCGTATCATCGACCCACGTGGTACAACCCAAACCTTTGAATGGTATGGTGATGGGGTCTTATCGCGTTTTATCTTACCAAGTGATGATGATGAGATTGAAGTTGAATATATCCCTGATGATGTTGGACGCTTAGAAGGCATCGTTGAACTGAACATCCCACAGACGACAGCTTTTACCTATGATGACGATGGCAACATCACACAAATTGCTCAAGGTCGCCCTGATGTGCTGAATACGAGTGGACGACAATATCGCTATCAGTTGGATGACCTTGGGCGAATTATATCGTTTGCGCCTCCCGAAGTGACAACACCCTATCGCATCGTATACAACCAACAAGGGCAAATGAGTCGCTTAATTGCACCTGATGAGTCAGTAACAGATTATCAATATGATGCACTTGGACAGGTGACTCAAATCATCGAAAATTTTGATACCGATGATGCTCAAATCACCAACTATAGCTACGACGAATCAGGTAATATCATCCGCGTGATGACTCCTGATGGCATCACCAGCAATTATGCTTACGATGGCAACAATCGTCTCATCAGCGTGCAACAAATCGGCACAGATGGTGAAGCATCACGTACTATTGATTTTGAATACGATGAAGCAGGTCGTTTGATTGCTTATGTCGATGCCAATGAACAGCGTACCACTTACAATTATGACTTATTTGGCAATTTGGTTTCGGTGCAACAATTCGGCATATCGGACGAGGACATTATCACGACGCGCTACAGTTACAATCGCGTCAATGATTTAATTCGCATTGAACGTCCCGAAGGGCAACAAATCAATCAAACGTTTGATGGGGCAGGGCAACGAGTACGCTACACGGATGCCACCAACAATACATGGTCGTACAGTTATGATGATGTCGGTAATCTGACCCAATTGAGTAACCCAGCAGGGAATACCCAATCATTTGAATATGATGAAGGGCATCGTCTGCAAAGCATCACCTACGAAACAGGCGATACCGTCACACTGACTTATGATGTCATTGGCAATATCTCGCGCGTGACCTTGCCCAACGGAGAAGAAGCACGCTATTCATTTGACCGTGCTAATCGCCTCGTTGCCTTTGGTGATTTCGATGCCTTGACGCGCTTTACACGCAATCAATTCGGTCAAATTGAAACTATCACATCAGCAGATGGACGCGACATCAGCATCCGCTACGATGCCAATGGACGCATCAGCACCATTAACGCCGATAACGAAACCGTCACGCGCACCTACGACGAGTTTGGGCGTTTATCTATGCTTGATGATGGCACAGCCGTGATGACTTTTACCTACGATGCCTTCGGACAAGTGCAAGGGTACACATCAGGGGCAATTGTCACCACTGATGACGAGCAAAGCATCCGCCCTGACTTAGAAGCAACGTTTGCCTTTGATAATGCTGGTCATATCACCACACGCGGTAATACACTCATTGGTGTTATTGATTATCAATATGATGCGTTCCAACGCCCCATAGAAATCGCCTTGGATGATGAGTCTGTCAGCTTGGCATATAACCAGAATGGCTGGCGCACGCAGTTATCGCGCAGTAATGGGGTTGAAACACGCTATAGCTATGATGCTAACGGACGTATCCGCAATGTGGTTCACACCAACACTGAGGGCGAACGTTTGGATGGCTTCGCTTACGAATACGATACTGCTGGCAATATCATCCGTGTGACTCGTGCTAACAATTGGGCGATTCTCTACAGTTATGATGTGGCTCGGCAACTGACCAGTGAACGCTGGCTCAATCCTGATAATCAAATTGTTTACTCGGTGTCGTATCGCTACGATGAAGCAGGAAATCGTATTGAACAATCGACACGCATCAACCAAGAGAGCGAAACACAAAGCGAATTTACCTATAACAATCGCAATCAACTCGTGACGGAAATACGCGACCCCGATATTAACGACGAGGCACGAGGCTTCTCTGTGCCGATGACTGTAACGCTGATTATTGTTGTGCCTCTGATGATTGTGTTACGTAAACGTCGTCGCTTGTTGATTTTGCTTACATTCGTTGCTGTGCCAGTCGTCGTTGTCGCATGGCAATTTGAAGAGGTGACGCGCGTTACCTTTGATTATGATGCCAATGGTAACCTCATTCGAGAAACATTTACCGATGAAGGGTATATTGACTATACTTACGATAGTTTCAACCGTCTGATAGACATCGAAGCGTTTGATGTTGAGGACAATCGCATCGGACGCAATCAAATTAGCTATGATTTACTTGGACGGGTTGCAACCATCCGCACGGATGAAAGCATTTATACAGTTCTCTATGATGCTGTCGGTATCGTTGGCTTACGCGATGAATCAGGTACGGAGCAATCGTACTATGCACTCAATGCGACGGATACTGTACTAGTGGAGTCGGGTGATAGCACTCATTGGCTCTTAGATAATGGCTTAGGTTATAGTCAAGCTGTAGTCGATGAGCAGGGGATATTGCAACAAGCAATCGAGGGTTTCGGACGCAATGCTTTTGGAGAGGTCATCTTTGCAGAGAATTTAATTGATGGTGATGACCGTATCAATCAACTGTATTTAGACGATGCTGGCATTATCTTGATGGGTGTGCGTGCTTATCACACGCGCACAGGTCGTTTCTTACAACGCGATTGGGTACGTCATGACCCACGCGGTAACTTGTATACTTATGCCTATAACAGCCCTTTGAATTTTATTGACCCAACGGGTATGACACCTGAAAGTGCTTCTGATCTAGCTGACATCAAAAGTCCAATGATTAATCCGCAAGACCTTGTGCAGATGCCTATCATTGTCGCAGATGAGCAAGCGACAGTCGCGCAACGCCAAGCGGACGAAAATGCGCGAATAGTGTCACTAGCGAATACCCTCCAGTTCCAGGTAAACGATACTATTTTGCATGTTGCTGATACAGGTTGTGATGTCTATATTGGGCAGGTTAATCCGTTACCTGATAATGTGATGACAGCCACTCAGCGCGGACGCGATAATTTGCTAGCACCTTATGATAGTCAATCAGGCTGGATGCCGTCGTCGCAACCGACGATTAATCCAATTGTTGACCCAACAATGTCATTGAGCGATGTTAATCCAATTATTCAGCGCAGTTTGCAAGGCGCATTATCATCTCAAGGTTGTGCGTCGCCTTTGTCTTTGCCTGTGTTACCAGAACAAGCGATGTTAATGCCCTATAATGATATGCTGGCTGTGCGTCAACAACTTGAGCGCACACCATTTTATGACGCAACGATTGCCGAATTTGAGTATTTGACCACCTTGCTTGACCAACATCCTAGTCAAATAAGCATCACCACAAATACTCTTGAACCGCTAGTCGCGCCATTACCGTATAGTCAATTAACAGTCATGCGCCAACAAACCCAAGATTTCATGCGTGATGTACTATTGCTACAACCGCTCACGATTCCCTTACAATGGCAACAGTTATATCAAGGGACAACACTGAATCCTGCACGGATTGTTGAGGTGCATCCATGATATGGAACGAGGCTAAATTGCAGAAGGACACGAAAGACAGTTATGGTCTCTAACAAGAATTGCTTTGATGTTGAAGAAGCGCGTGTACTGATTGCCGACCCACGCTACACTATTGAAGAGTTTATTGGTGCTGGAGCGATGGCATGTGTCTATAAAGTCAGTGAACGTGGCACGCCCAATGTGTATGCGCTCAAATTATTGCGCGAAAAATTCTGGAAACGCGATACTTTCAAAGACATTTTCGAGCGTGAAGCTACTAATATGCGCGATTTGCAGTATCCGAATATTGTGCGCTTTTATAAGTTTGTCGCCGATGAGCAAAGTGCCTATATCCTGATGGATTATGTGGAAGGTAAACCCCTGACCGACGTTATTCGTGAAGCACGACAATCAGGGGAACTTGTCTCATTAGATGTCGTGGTACGGATTATGGCGCAAGTGGCGCGGGCTATCAGTTACCTCCATGCAGAAGGCTTTATCCACCGTGATATTAAACCTGGAAATGTGCTCCTTGCAGGGGAAGACGAAAGTGCCTTCTTGACCGATTTAGGCATTGCAGGCGCAGTTGACAAACCCTCCATGAGTGGAGCAGGGACACCATCTTACATGCCATATGAGCAACAGACAAAAGGGGAAATTGACCGTCGTGTCGATGTCTATGCCTTTGGCATTATGTTGTTTGAATTGTTAGTCGGTCGTAAGCCATTTCAGCCTCCTGCTGACTTATCTTTTGATGAAGCCCGTAAAGCGATGGTTGAATTACATCGTAAAGCTCCTGTTCCGAGTATTAGTAGCATTCGCTCGGATTTACCACCAATTGTTGACCAATATTTTGAGAGAGCACTCGCCAAAAAGCCTGATGACCGTTACGGCGATATTCTGGATTTTGCTAAAGATATTCATGAAGCAGTTGTGCATCATCTCAGTGCTGATTTGCGAAATTTTGATAATATCCAAGCCCAAGCGATGACTCGTTCAGCCACAGCGACACCTGCGCCTGTCATCGTCGCACAAGCATCGAACCGCCGTGATTATCGTGTGATTCTGGGTGGCATCATTGCAATTGCTGTCATCATTGGCGTGATGTTCGTGCTCTTGCAAACGTTAGGGACTGCCACACCAACGGAAACAGTTGCACCGACTCAGATTGCTAGTTCTACTGATGTGCCTGTTGTGATTGAATCAAGTGAAACAGAACGCATTGTTGCGACGGAGATACAAGCAACAGTCACCGTCACTGACGAAATAGAGCCTTTCGTATTAGTAGAAGGGGCAGAAGCAATTGGTTATTTGGATAATTTGCGCGATGCAGTGACCTATGTTGCTAGTGTACGCGATGGTGTTGTGCCCTTATCTATCGGGAGCAATACCCGTCAATATCAAGTGAGTCTTAATTTAGTCGATACGGCATCCATAGGTGATGCACGCTATGGCTTGCTGTTCAACCGCCAAGATGCAGATAATTTCCTGCGATTTGAAATTGATGGTGTGTCAAACCAATGGCAACTAGCAGAAGTCATCGCAGGGGAAGCCATTATTTTAGATAGTGCCGATTTATCCTCACCCTTGCCCACAGCGTGGACAATCAGCATTGAAGAAGAGACGATTACCATCACGTTCGATGATACAATGGCTGAAATTCCATATTCAGATGATATTCAAGGGATTGTTGCCTTGTGGATGCCACTCAATGAAGAGGGCGAAACACTTGCTGTCGATAGTCTATCGGTCAGTTTGCTCGGTGTGGATGCGACATTTGCCCGTGATAGTGATTTGTCCAGCCCGCCTTTGCCTGATACTTTATCATTGCTTGAAGAAGATATTATCGCGCTCTTGGCAACAGGTGACGAGACAGCCCTTGTGGATTGTGTTAGCTTTGACCGCATTTATGCACGATTAGATGCTCATCGTGTACTCCCTGATGCAGACGCCATCGTTGAGCAAGTGCAAGAGAATAGCACGGTACTTGCCTCGCGCTGTCAGTTAGAGGCAGATAATGATGAGGTTGAATTCAGTTTTTCTGATTATCTCACTTGGGATGATGCTCTAGCTAATGTTCTGGATAATTTAAGCACGAATGATGACACACCATGACCACTGATTACAAGGCACTTCTCACTGACCTCTATGACAAGTTCAAAAATGATAGATCAGGCACAGTTGCGACCTATATCCCAGAACTCGCTAAAGTTGACCCGAATCTGTTTGGGATTGCGATTGTGTTGATGGATGGCACAGTGCATCATGTTGGTGATGCTGAGCATCTCTTGTCGATACAATCAGTCTCGAAGCCTTTCACCTACGGCATGGCACTAGCGGATAACGGGCGCGGAGCCGTTTTAGAACGAGTAGCAGTTGAACCTGTCGGCAAAACCTTTAATGCTATCGTGCTGGATGAAAAAACAGGTCGTCCACCAAACCCGATGATGAATGCAGGCGCAATTGCCGTTGGTGATTTAATCTCAGGCGAAACCATCACTGATAAATTGAATCGTTTGTTGAATGTTTTCAAACTCTACACAGGGCATGATGTGCATGTTGACGCACCAATTTTCACCTCTGAGCGTCTTACTAGTTTTCGCAATCGTGCTATGACCAATTTGCTGTTTGCATCAGGCGTAGTCACTGGTCATGTGGAAGAAGTCCTCGATTTCTATATTCAACATTGTTCTATTCTTGTCAGTACCGTGGATTTAGCAACGATGGCTGCAACTTTAGCCAATCATGGGGTTAATCCCTGCACAGGGCAACGTGCTTTGAAACAACCCTATGTGCGCGATGTGCTAAGTGTCATGTACTCCTGTGGGATGTACGACTCTAGTGGCGAATGGGCATATCGTGTCGGTATTCCTGCCAAAAGTGGAGTCAGTGGTGGCATTATTGGTGTTGTACCTCAACGCATGGGAATTGCTGTTTTTTCGCCTCTACTCGATGAGCGTGGACACAGTGTGCGTGGGGTACAAGTTTTTGAGGCATTATCGGAACAATTGGGCTTGCACATCTTCGATAATCCATTGCACGATGAAGCATAAAGAGCAGTTTAATAAATCGTGATGAATGTTTAACAAACACCTCGTTTCATCAGCAAATTATGGGTATGATATGCCTTCATTGACTCGTACATACTAGAGATAATCTGATGCAAACACTCAATATCACCCAATGGGTTCACTCACAAGCCAACGATATTAAAACTGCTCTGCGCGACCTCGTTGAAATTAATACCTATACAGCCAATACTACAGGCGTTGACGAAGGCATGGATGCGTTGTCAAAACTCGCCGAAAGCCTAGGTTTTAAAGTACAGACAGTCAACGGACAACATCGTCTGATTACGACAGATAATGACACAGCGAAACCGCGCGTTCTACTCATTAGCCATATGGATACGGTCTTCCCACCTGATGGTCAATTTTTGCACTTTGAGGATACAGGCGATGGTTATCTACATGGTCCTGGTGTCGGTGACATCAAAGGTGGGATTGTCATCGGATTATGGGCGATGTTGGCTCTCAAACATCTGTTAGATGACTTCGATGTGCAGATGGTCATCAGTGCTGATGAAGAAAAAGGCTCACCGACGATTCGTGATTGGTATCGTGATGGGCATGTTGGCGCAGATTATTGTATCGGACTCGAACCAGGTTTTCCGCAAGGGGATTTAACGCCAGAAGTTGACCTCGGAGTTGTCTATCAGCGTCGGGGTTATGGTGCATATTATTTTACAATTCATGGGGATGCTTGTCATTCGGGGACACCATGGTTGGGTGTCGATGCCATCGAAAGTTATGCGCGTCGTGTGCTGGATTTAAATGCCCTCAACGATTGGGATAATGGCATTTCAGTGACAATTGGCATGGGTGAGGGTGGTATCTCACCGAATACAGTATCAGGCACGATGAAAGGCACAGTCAGTTGGCGATTCGAGAAATTAGCAGATGGTCAGCGCATCCAGCGTGAGATTGAAGCTATCTTCGACCAATCTTATATCACCAATGAAGACACTGGCTTATCTGACCGCGTGGAATACGACCTCGATACCTTCATCCCACCTATGGAACAATCTGAGCGCAACCAAAAGCTGATTGACATCGTTGTGGAAGAAGCCACACGTCTACAACAAAATGTCGTCCCGATTGCGCGTGGGGGCGGTAGCGATGCCAATTGGACAAGTGCATCAGGCACACCCTCCATTTGTGGGATGGGCGCACCTGCACAAGGCATCCACACTGTTGACGAGAAAATTTATTTCCCAGGTGTCCTAGACCGTGTCGAATTGCTAGCAAGTACCTTGTATCGCTTGTACACGGAGTGATACTTATTCAATCCATTGCATGATGTGACCCTCATGTGTTGCAATTGGATACACTTGCCATGTCGCTAAATCGAATATCTGCACAGTGTTTTCAGCATTGATCGGTTCAAGTTGGTCACTGCCGTAGGATGTCAATGCAACCTGATTGGCAGACGGTGACCATCCCGTACTACGTGTGATGACACAAGTATCGTAAATGACGCGGTCAACGACATCGACAATATGTAAGCGACTACCATCTCTGATTGATTGTTGCACATATTTGAGATAGCGTCCATCATGCGACCATGCTGTATCCGTATGGTAGTAGGTTGAAAAATTGGGCGCGTAAGCCTCCACTACGACATCACGATTCAGTGTTTCAAGGTCAATGATGTATAAATCTGTTGTTACATCAGAGATACCAACTGCAACCTGTGTTCCGTCGGGATGCCAAGCAATTTCAAATCCTTGAACATCACCAAGTGCGAGCAAAACATCGCCAGTGGTGATGTCAATTAAGTGATAAGATTCGCGGTCAAATGGTGTTTCAGGTAGGTTGACAATCGTATATTGACCGTTGGGCTGAACCGAAAATGCCTCAACCTCATAAAAAGGAATATCATCCGATACAGAAAATTCAGTCGATCCATCTTGGATGTCGCTAACAACAGGGCGCGGTGTGTCCTGTGCGGTGACAAGCCCTGCTTGTGGAATCATCACCTGATTATCATTAAGCCACACAATTTGAAAATCACGATTAACTCCTGTGTGTTGTCCATAGTCGAACGTGAGTTCATAGGGGATTGTGCGGACGACACCCCGTTCGCCTGTGTCATAAATCAGCAGACGGTACGTTTGTAAAACGCCTTTCCAGCAGGGTGGGCAATCTAGAGTCAGTGAGCCTTCTACAAACACGATTTGTTGCCCATCTGGAGATATTGCAGAAAAGGCACTGTTTGCACCCCATAGCCAGTTTGTCACCCACCGATAGTCAGCAAAGATACGAATGCGTGCAATTGTTGATTCTGCACTGACAACATGAACGCCTTCGCTACCATTGAGCAGTATCTCGCCTTGGTATAGAGTGTTCGCTTCACCGACAGAAGCACATCGTTCGATAATGTCCCAATCTGTATTTGCTGTAGTGATGATTGTGTGGGTCAGCATTAGTATGAGTACACTGGTCAACAGATTACGGTTCATAAAGTGAATTATCCAGCTTGCTATGATTTGATACACAATATAATGATAATGTGAGACTATCAAAATTGTAAACTCATGCAAGCTCAATTCTCTTTAGCGTTGATATAGCGTAGCATTACAACTAAAGATGCCTCTGGATTAGTCAGAATGTGTACACATGCCGAAATTTATCAATGGGCTTGATTTAAGCCATGCTTTTTACCGCGATGTAATTCGTCCTATATTAGAACAGCATGATACCGAGCTTGAATATGCGGCTGGCTTAATTGGGCGTGGCAGTGAAGTTTTGGGCTATGACGATAAAATGTCTACCGACCATGATTGGGGACCGTCGGTAACGCTCTTCTTCAAATATGAAGATGCTCATCTGATTCCGATGATTCAAGAGTTGTTACGCCATGAACTCCCACATCATTTTCGAGGCTACTCGACTAATTTTATGCCTGCGCCTGAATCGCCCAATAATCAAGTGATGACGATTACCACTCGCGGGGCTGTCAATCATAATGTGAAGCCCATCACCGTCCGCGATTATTTTGAACAGATGCTCGGCTGGATACCTGTCGAAGAAATTGATGTTGTTGATTGGTTGACTTTTCCATCGCATAAACTACGCGCCTTGACGAGTGGGGCAGTCTTCCATGATGGTATCGGTGAGTTGACGCATATCCGTGCACAGCTAGGTTGGTATCCTGATGATGTTTGGCTGTATCTGATGATGGCGCAGTGGTCACGCATTGGTGAAGAAGAACACTTAATGGGACGCGCAGGCTATCGCGGAGATGACCTCGGCGCAACGATTATCGCCAATCGCCTAGTCAATGATGTGATGCGCTTGTGTTTTTTGTTTGCGAAAGAATTTGCGCCTTACCCCAAATGGTTTGGACGTGCTTTCACGGATTTACCGATGGCATCCACATTGACACCCATGCTACAGGCGTTACAGCAAGCTGATAATTGGGAAACACGACAATCGGCCTATACAGGTATTATTGAGTTCATGCTCGACCAGCACAATCAACTTGGCATCACAAAGCCGTTAGATGTGCGTGCTAAGCAATTCCATACACGTCCTTTTTATGTTGCGGATGGTGGGGCAGTCGCTAATGCTCTCCGACAAAATATCACTGACTCCGAAGTGTTGCGTTTATTCAGTTTGCCGACACCGATTGGTAGCCTCGACCAAATTAGTGACGAAACCTCACTCAAAGAATTCGCTAGTTGGCGACAGCGATTGAAGCAGTTTTATCAGACTTAAACATGTTCTAAGTAATGCCTTGCGCCATCAACCAGTTATGCAGATAAATCGCATGGTCATGGTAATTGGATTCCATCATGGCATTGTGGGCTGTGTTCTTCATTAAGTAATAATCCGCTTCGTAATGCTCTTTGAGAGCAACTTGCTCTTTAACCGTAAAAATCGTATCACGTTCGGCTGCCATCACCAGCATCGGTGTTGTTGGATTACGCTTCGGTTGCCATGTGAAGGGATTGAGTTGTAATGGTGGCAAGATTGACTCCGCGCCTAATTGAGCATGGAGGTCTTCTGCGGACATGATGGCATCATCACTGATGAATAATTTCTTGACTTGCTCAGGTGAACGCACAAGCGGTTTACCGTGTCCGATGAGTGTAGACATTGCCATGCCGAGTGGGTCAGCAATAATATACCGCAAGACATTATCACGCAGAGGCATGGAGGCTAATAAAATGCCTGCTGATAAATCATCCCATTGCTTGATATACCACTGTGTGATTGCCCCACCCATACTATGACCAACAACAATGGGTTTTGTATCACATAACTCAACTTGCTCGCGTAAGGCATCCTGATAATAGCCTAATGTACATAGGCGAATGTTGCGTTTGTCATCTGATTTGCCGTGTGAGGGTAGGCTATGGGCGTGCGATACCCAGCCGAGTTCTGCAAATACTTCTTGCCAATATTGCCAGCACCACGCCCCATGCCATGCGCCATGTTGGAAGACAATTGGTGTATCAAATTGTTGATTCTGAGGAATATAAGTAATGCGCTCAATACCCTCAATCATCTCATGCTGAACATCGTAGTTCATGTGGCTTGCCCCCTATGACCAAAAATACCCTCGAAAATGAGGGTATTCTCTATTTATCGTTTAACACTGATTAATCGCCAGCAGGCTCGGCATCACGTTCGGTGTTGATTTTACGCAGTTCTTGCATCAACTGACGGAACTGTGGAATATCCAATTGTTGTTTGGCATCGCTCATGGCTACTGATGGATTCGGATGCACTTCGACCATCATGCCGTCAGCACCACTAGCTTTAGCAACACGAGCAAACGGAATCGCCAAATCACGGCGACCTGCACTATGGCTGACGTCCACAATTACAGGTAGATGTGTTTCTTGCTTGAGCAGTGGCACAGCCCCAATATCGAGGGTATTGCGTGTCCATTGCGAGAAAGTGCGAATACCGCGTTCCATCAAGATAATTTGGCTGTTGCCTTCACTCATGATGTATTCAGCCGCGTAGATAAATTCTTTGAGCGTCGCACCGAAGTGACGTTTGAGCACGACGGGTTTATTCATCTTACCGACAGCACGAAGCAAGAAAGCATTTTGCATATTCCGTGCGCCAATCCAGAACATATCGACGTAATCATCCATCATTGGTAATTGGGATTGGTCAAGCACTTCACTGACGAGCATCAAACCATATTTATTTGCCACTTGACGCGCAATCTTCAAACCAGGTTCGCCCAAACCTTGAAAATCATAAGGAGAGGTGCGCGGTTTGTATGCCATCGCACGCATGATTTTGATGCCTTCATCAACCAAGGCAGAGGCAACTTCATCGTATTGTTCGTAGCTTTCAATCGCACACGGTCCTGCAATCACCTGAAAATCACTATTGCCAATGCGTGTACCATCAGGCATTTCGATGACTGTATTTTGGTCTGGTGTTTTGCGTTGTACGAGGAAATTCGCACGCGCTTCTTTTTCCTCTAAGTTGAGTGTGGCTTTAAAAATTTCTTTGAATAATCCACTAATCGTCTCATTGCTGAAAGGACCTTCGTTTGCCATTTGGAGCGCGGTCAGCATTTGTGATTCACGTTGTGGGTCATAAATTTGGCTACCAATCGACGATTGGATTTTGCCGATTTCACTTGCGACGGTGGCACGTTTATTCAGCAATTCAAGCAATTGCATATTGATGTCATCAATTTCGGCGCGGAGTTCCGCCATGCGGTTAGCTGGCATGTGTTTCTATCCCTTAATACTGTTCTATGAACGACGTTATTGGTAATTTTAACCAAAATCTCATAGAAGCATATGCCACACATGCACAAAACTCAAGGGGGTTCGATTGGGCATGTTCAGCAGTTGGTGGATTAAACACTCTCTAGCACGATAAATTGGGCTTCGGCTGCGTTTTCACGGACAGCTTTAGCGGATTGATATTCATCGGAGTTGTACCATGCTTGAGCAATATCTATGCTTTCAAATTCAAGCAGAACGACCCGTTGTGTTTCGGGTGTGCCTTCCAAAGTGAGGACATCTCCGCCACGCGCGATGAACTTACCACCATATTGCTCAATAGTAGCAGGGGTGAGTTTCATGTAGTCTTGGTAAGTATCCATATCGGTGACATTGACACGCACGATAACATAAGCTGGCATGGTTGTTTCTCCTCTGGGTTATTACCGTCTACGGCAAAGTAGCAATAAAAATGAAAAAGTTCACGGGTAATTTATGGTTAGAAATTATTTGCTAGTTGGTCATCTAATGAGTGTAGCATAGTTCAGTGTGTCATTGTTGTTCATATGAGTAGTCATATATTCGGAGTTTGGGTTTGTAAAAATTTGAGCAAGATATTCGTCACTTGACGCGGTTTTTCCAGATGACAAGCATGGCCTGCATTGTCGATAATTGTTAATTGAGAATGGGGGATAAGGGTGTGCATCTCTTGATTGATGGCAACAAATTTATGGTCGTGTTCGCCGACAATCAGTTGCACTGACATCGGTAAATCAGATAATTCATCCCACAGAGACGGCATGACCCCTGTTCCCATCCCACGCAAACTATTTGCAAGTCCAATCGGGCTGTTCTGGAGGCGTTTGGCACGTAAGTTAGCTTTGAGTTCAGTCGATTGTGTATCCCATAGCGACAAATTCTCCCAAAAATCAACGAACCACTCAATGCCATTCGCTTCGATTTTGTCCGCGAGCGCATTATCAGATTGTTGACGGGCGAGGCGTTCGGCTTCGGTTTTGAGACCTGGTGAGGCACTCACAAGCGTCAGTGATTGCACTATGTCAGGGTAATGGGTGGCGATGTAGAGCGCGAGTCGTCCGCCCATTGAATAGCCCACCAAATGATAGCGTGCAGGGGTCATGATGTTGATGCGGAGCGCAACTTGCTCCATATTGTAATCACGCAGATGCTCCCAACTGCCTGAACTAGTCTGCCCATGTCCGATGACGCTGATGCGTTGGGCAGGGTAGCCCTGTTGTTTGATGCGTGAAGCAATCTCTAGCCAGTCGTCACTACTGCCTGTGAAACCATGTAGATAAACAATTGTGTCTGTTGTTATATTAGCCATACTAATATTGTCAGTAATTTGCTTGGCGTATTATTTATAATTTCATTGCTTCAGCTTGGACTTCAGCGTTCGGCATTCCAGATGCTAATAGCTTCTGTTTTGTTTTAGCAACATCGTAACTAACTTGGTGATATGTGAAGTGCCATTTGTTATCTCTAAATTCTGTAATAGCATACTTTGCACGCCAATCATTATCTTGGGGTTTGCTAACAGACGATATGTTGGCAAGTGTATACTGATTATATATGCGAATATTAGGGACATGTAAGTGCCCAAAAGCGATTGTGTGTGCATCAATACCATCCAATAAATGATTTAAAGCTGTATCAGGTTGAAGAACTTTGTTAATACGTTTCATTTGCTCAGCTTCTGACATGAAGATAGGAATCTGGACATTTTTAGGGTTGGCATGGACAACAAGTAATGCCTGACTAATGTCGGCTGTCGGTTTAATTGTTTGTTCAAACGGGAATGATTTCAAGAAATTTAAGCCTTCTTGCCCAATTTCTATTTGTAACCAATTTAAGTACTCTAAAAAGTCAGCCCAATCTTCATCTGATGTTTCATCATCTTGGACTTGGTCAATCCACAAGAACTCATCTGTATTACCATAGACACACAAGACATCATGTTCGTGGATAAGGTCAATGCACAAACTGGGTTGGTGCAAACCATAAACTAAATCACCAGCAAAGATGATGTTATCAAATGTACCTTGCTCTTTTATATCTTCAAGCACTCCTGATAGGGCATCAGCATTACCATGAACATCAGAGAAAATTGCTAGACGCATTTTTTGACCCTTAAAAAACTCTAATGACAATTAAAAATATTTTACGTTATCAATAGATAATGTCAAGTCTGG
Organism: Chloroflexota bacterium; assembly: GCA_039200705.1. Lineage (GTDB taxonomy): Bacteria > Chloroflexota > Anaerolineae > Aggregatilineales > Phototrophicaceae > JAUZRW01. Next base: position 40,240 of record JBCCSC010000003.1, on the reverse strand, counting down.
AAGGGTTATCTGGTAATTACATCTTAATCAAATAACTCACGGACAGCATTACGCTGGATTTTACCACTACCCGTTAATGGAAGCGCATCGACAAAGCGAACCAGACGTGGAATTTTATAGCCAGCCAGATGTTGCCGAGCGTAGATCGTCACATCCTCTGTGGAGAGAGTAGCATTCTCTGTGAGAACAATCGCCGTTGCGACTTTCTGTCCCCATTCGGCATCGTCAACGCCGACAACAGCGACTTGAGCAATGTCTGGCAATTGGCGCAGAACCGCTTCAACTTCGGCAGGGTAGACATTTTCGCCCCCTGTGATGATTAAATCACTGCGCCGTTGCACAAGGAACAAATCACCATCAGCATCGAGATAACCAATATCGCCTGTGTGTAACCAACCATCGCGGATTGTCTTGGCTGTGGCATCAGGATTGTTATAGTAACCTTGCATGACGGTCATCCCTTTGACCAGCACTTCGCCATAGTCGCCTGATGCTTGCGGATTGCCGTCATCATCGACAATTTTGATTTGTGTGAACATCAACGGTTTGCCGACTGTCCCTGCTTTTTTGACCGCATCACCAGCAAGAGTCGTTGCAACTTGCGAAGATGCCTCAGACAGTCCATAAGTGGTGGCGACTGGAATATTTTCGTCGATACAGCGTTGCATCAGGTCAGATGTGGTCGCAGCACCGCCGAGAAGCACCAATCGTAGACTATCTGTCCACTGTGTTTCTCGTGTCTCTAACAAGCGATAGAGCATGGTTGGCACAAGTGAAATGAGTGTAATCGGGTCGTTGGTCAAAGCACGATTAATTGCCTCGACATCGAATTTTTCGTAGAGGTCAACTGTGATGCCATATAGCATCGCCCGAATGAATACGCTCAAGCCCCCAACATGAAACAGAGGCAAGACACACAGCCACACATCATTTGTATGGTGTCCGATGCGATAAGCACTCGCCATCGCACTATAGAAAACGTTGCCATAGGTGAGCGTCGCGCCTTTGGGTTTGCCACTGGTCCCTGATGTATGCACGATGAAAAACGGCTCATCAAGGTCAATCTCGCGCTTCGGGAAGGGTTTTTTGCTCACTTTTTTCTTGATATTGAGTCCGAGCAATTTATGACCTCTATCGCGCAAACCAGCCAATTGTTCCGTTGTGCCATAGGGCAAAAAATAATCGACATCGGCTTGTGTCAGTTGAAAATCGAGTTCATCTAATGTGAGGCGGATGTTGAGTGGCACGAACACCAAGCCCATTCGCATCGCAGCAAAAAATGGCACAATTACTAGTGTGCTGTTCATCATCAACATGGCGATGTGTTGCCCTGATTGCACGCCTGCATCTTGCAAGTGGTGGCAGAATCGGTCTACACGCCGATTGAGATGGGCATAGCTAATCTTGTTGGCTCGGGTTGGAGTTAGATGTTCGATAATAGCGATTTTATCAGGGCTGGCGGTTGCGCGTGCGTCAAGCCAATCTTGCATCGAATGTACTTTCTGTTATACATGCTAATATCGCATGGAGTTATTCAATTATTGTTATTGTACCATTGCTAATGGGTCGTTGAGGGACAGAACATAAATAGCTATCATACCGAGTATCCCTGCTGCCAGAGTATAGTACAGCGTAGGAATAATTGTCTTCTGTAGCAAGCGTCCCTCTTTGCCGAGCAGACCAACAGTAGCGGATGCTGCGACAATATTGTGAATTGCAATCATATTTCCTGCTGCTGCGCCGACAGCTTGTAAGGCAACGATCATACTACCAGAAATACTGAGTTGTTCGGCAACACTGAACTGAAACAAGCTGAACATCAAATTGCTGATTGTGTTGCTCCCTGCGATGAATGCGCCAAGAGCACCAATACTGGGAGCGAGTAAAGGCCACACATCACCGACACTCATAGCACCCCATTCCGCCATTGCAATAGGCATACTGGCAAGCTCGGAGGCATTGATACCTGAATTGATGTAGACACGCACCATTGGCACAGCGAACAGCAAGACAAATCCTGCACTGAGTAGCATCCCGCCTGCTTCTGATATAGCTGCTCTGACCTGTTCAACTCGCATTTGATGTATCACAATTGTGATAAGTACAACAACGATCAGAACTGAAGCGGGCAGATATAAAGGCGTGGTGGATGCTGAGATAGGTGTTCCGAAGATGGCTTGCCACTCAATGACGAAAATATTTCTGAGCCATGTGCCGATACCAAAAGCTGGTAATCGTGTGATGACCAAACCAATTGCAAGAAGTCCGTAGGGCAACCACGATAACCACAATGATAATTGATGGTCTGATTGTTTATTAGGTATATCAGCAGAGACTGTACCCATCCAATCGCTCAACCAGTTTTGACGATCTGGAAAATCCCATACATCATCAGGTAGCAAAAATCTCTGACGTGTCGCTGTTACCACGATGATGAGTCCAACAAGTGCACCGACTAGCGATGGAAATTCAGGTCCTAAGAAAACACCAGTCAATGTGTACGGAATTGTGAATGCTATTCCGCTAAAAAGAGCAAATGGTAAAATTGAAAGTCCATCTTTCCATGAACGATTCTCACCGAAGAATCGCGTCATCATCATGACCATCCAAACAGGCATCAGTGTTCCAACAATGCCATGTGTTATGGCTGCTTGTGCAGTAATACGCTGTAGATAGTCTGCAAAGGTCAAATCAACTGAAGCCAATTGGGATGCCAGAGCAGGATTATCTAAACCACCACTTACTCCGATTAGGACGGGTGTTCCAACCGCACCAAATGTGACAGCAGTGCTCTGTACCATCAACCCAATCATGACGGCTGCCATTGCAGGAAATCCAAGCGCAACCAGTAGGGGGGCAACGATGGCGGCTGGTGTACCAAATCCAGATGCCCCTTCAAGAAACGAACCGAATAACCATGCAATGATAATCACCTGCACACGCCTATCAGGACTGAGGTCAGTGAACATCTGCCGTATGATAGCAATTGCGCCTGATTGCTTGAGCGTTGCCAGTAGCAAAATCGCTCCGAAAACAATCAGGAGAATATCAAAAGTGATGAACAAGCCCTGAATTGTAGAGGCTGCAACGACATCAAACGCCATCTCCCAGAACCATAGCCCGATGACTACTGTAACGCCGTAAACCAGTGGCATCACACGTCTGGCAGACCATTGAAAGCCGACCAGTAATGTGGCTGCAAGGATAATTGGAGTGGCTGCGAGGATGGCTTGCAAGAATAACGGCATGTCCTATTGTATCTTTCTTTCAATGAGTCGATTGCCATATAGAATTTGAATAGGGCTAATCATAGCAAGCATTACAACGAAGAACTATATGACTAACATCAGTAATTACACTATGCTATTTTGTTGTTATTTCTGATTAGATGAAGCCTATATATTATCACTGAAGAGGGTGACACAATGACCTGAACACGAACAGGTTAAGATAATTGGTTGACACTTGACCTTGATAAGGGAAGTCAGCAACAGAGTGTTAGGAGATATTGAGATGGCTTTGATGCGGTAACAACGGCTGAGTAATCGAAGTAGAGGTGACGACTATGTATTATCATCCTTCACGTAGACTTTAACCCAATGATAGGGCTGTAACCCGCCGAATGTTTCCGTCTACATTAGGAAATCGCTGTTCGAGTGTCTGCTTTGCGGTATCAATTAGCTTTTGGTCAAGTTTCATCCGCTTATCTTAGATGTTTTTGCTCTCTATACGCGCCAATCAACATAATGAGAGTAATTTCAGAGGTTTTGAGTGTTACCTATTATCAGTCTTTGTAATGTCTAGCCGATTTACTAAAATCTCATCTACTGGATAGACCTGTTCTTCTGGTACATCAGGAAAGGTACTGTTGTTCTCTTTAGCGTGCCTAATAGCATGAGCAAGGTCAGTCACATCTTCCAGACCAATAATCCACTTATTGACATATTTCTCGACTACCCATCCTCGAATGCCGATTTGGATTGCGCGTCGTGTAGGATGTTTACCAACTGTCAGATAGCGTTCTGGATCCCATTGATGACGAACTGCGGAGCGTTTGAGGTCACGTCGCCACTCATTAATATCATCATATACATTTCGATTGTAAGATGTTTCAACGGACTCACGCAAAATTGTCAGGAAGCCTTCATGTGATAGCTTGATTTTTAGTATGGCTTCTTGACGTGTTTTAGTTGCATAACCAGAGCGATAGAGCATCCACCCGAAAGACGGCTTAATCCATGTCATACGCTCCATGTTAAAGCCTTGTCCGAATGTGCCTTTCTCAAGTGCTTTTGCAACAATACTTGATTTAAAGGCTTGATAAACATAAATACCATCATCATCGTAATGGGCATAAATACGTCGTTCGTTAGTCATTCTCTAATCTCCCCAGAATACTAGACGAACATTTTTGTCTTCGTGATAATCAGCGATTTGACGAAAAACGTCATACAAAAATTGCCAATCTAGTGTTACAGACTCCCAATCTACTAACACCATTTTCTCCCAAAAAATGATATTGGGTATGCCCACATACTGATTACTCCCATAGGAGGCTATAACTTCATCTGAGTAGTTTGCAGGCAATGGTTTAGCTTCTGCCAAGTTATACAAAGAGCGCATCATTTCCCCAGATTTACCACCATTTAGAAACGTGCTGTTAATCTTGACAACACCTTCCCAATCATCTGAGCCATTTTTTACTTCAATCCATCCATTGATGTATACACCCATTATGTTTCTACCGACTTTGGCTTTGGATAAAATGAACGCTCAACAAAGCGAATGCCAGCTTGTATCTGTTGGATGCGCTTATCGGATAGTGTGCCGATATACTCGCCTAAGTCAGATTGTGTGAGCGTGATTGTTTTATTGACTTCGACAATACTCTGCTTGGGTAAGTTTGCTTCACCGTCATGCAGTAGAATGTTGCCCTGTATGCTGACTTTTTTCATGTTGGTTGTCAGGGCACACAGGGTGATGCGTGATTCTGTCACATCAATAATCACATAGGGATGTGAAATATCAGATTTTGCATTTTGGGAATCAATCCAGTAAATCTCGCCTAGTGTAACCATCATCATGCTCATTTTTATCTGATGACTTACATTCTACAAGATATGCAGATGGTTCACAAGAGGTCATATTGTGTGGTGAGACTGTATGGGCAGAGGTAAATCGCTCCACCCACAAAATGACTTTAGAGAAACTGTGGCTTAGTCATCATCTAAAGCGAGGCGATTACGAGGCGGTAATTCTAAGCGTGAGCGTTTTTTTGGTTTAGAGCATTCGTCGGGTACTTGCAAAGCATCCGAGACACGATAGTAGCGCATGACATCAGGATTTTCGCTGGCTTTTTTGAGACTATGATGATAATTCTCGATGCGTGATTGGGTGAGGCGTGTCCCTGCTTGCTTGATGGCATCTTCTTCTTCGTAGCTGATGCGTTGCTCAATGTAGGTTTCGAGGCGTTCCTCAAAATACTCTAGCTGATTTTCAATACTCTGCGCGAGTTTGCGCGACGAGGATTCCCCATCGGCATAGAGTTCGCCAACGAGGTCTTGCCAATCTTCGAGTACCTCTTCAATTTCATCGGTGTCCAATTCGATGCGCGTGCCATAACGGTCAATCTGGGCAAAGGCATCATTCAATTGTTGCAATTCTCGCATGTAGACTTTGTAGGGGTTGGGCATAGATAGACACATCCTCTCATCATTCAGCCGACTGCAACAGCCTATCATAGAGTCACGTGCGCGTGGAGAGAGTTCGTAAAAGCTCACGAAAAATTTGAAATTATCGTATCAGATGTGCTATACTGAAACTGTATTGGGCAAGAGAAATCACCTCTTGCCCTTTTTTCATCTATACCTCTTCCTGTTTCTTGCGTTTACGACGCGAGACAAAAAGCCATATCACGACAATCAAATCAAAGACGTGTTCGATTGGGGCAAAGATATTACCATAATGATTCGGATCCCAATAACTGATAGGACTGCTAAAACGTATATCCCAATTAAAGGGGAAAAAGAGCAGTGGTCCATCGTTGTGATGGGTGACAATATCAATCGCTGAATGTAATGATGCGCCAATCGCAAACCAGAACAAGGCTCTTGCCCACGTCTTACCACCACGAAAGCCAAAGATATAGCCAATCGTCAGGAAGAAAATTAGCATCGGTGGCGCATGGAAGAGGGCATGTCCCGTAATCCATAGGGGGTCATTGAAGTAGAGATTATCGTATTCTGCACCGAATAAGCCTTCGACAGGTGTACCATCCCCGAGCACAAAACGTTGAAAAAAGAAAATGGCTGTCAAAATCACCAAAGGGATGTCAGGTGCGACAGAGCCAAGCAACAATGCCCATGTATCCACCTTGACCTTACTCTTATCTTTGTACTTATGATTGAGGGCTGCGGTTATAATAAAGTGAGAGTAAGTTTGCATGATAGTCCTGTCTCATGGGATAACGAGTAAATATTGTCATTTACGAACTATACTATAAATGATTAAAAGAGCGTAACTAGCGATTTGACTAGGTACTCATATCGGCAACAGGAATCCGATAAACTGAGCAACCACCTTATTAAGGTAGAACAAGGTAGCGAAACTGACCAATACTCACTAATTCCGCATTTCTTTGAGGACAGATTGCTTCAGTTGCCACAGCGAATCCGATAGTGATACATGGTAAATATGCGGATTCACAAGGCGACGCACCCCAGGGTCAAGTTGGCTAATATCTTGTTGACGCACAATCCGCATCTCATCAATGGAGGGTGACTCGTAGATGATGTTGCCATCTTTGACCACTTCCAGATGTAAATTTTCAACACTGTCGATGTCCTCTGCATCAATTGTCCGCATCATTGAAGCGCGTGAGGGATGGCGTAGTGTCACGGTGCTATCATTCGTAATAGTTTCGTCGGCAAGTGCAATCAAATCCGCAGAAGCCCGTCCGCGTTGGTCATGGATGCGATACGCTTGCTTATGTCCTGGGTTCAGAATTTTTTCGGGTGATTCACTGATTTTCATTGCAGGTCGCCACGCATCATCTTGGCAGACAGCGACCAATTTATAGACTCCATCCAAGGCTGCATCCCCACTCGATGTAATCAACCGTGTGCCAACACCATAAGTCAAGCGATTAATCACCGACAGTGGGTCAACATCATAATGAGGGGCTTCTTCTTGAATTTGCGTGATAATTTGCAGTAAGACTAGCTCATCCAAATTGTTCGATAAGACAATGCTCGTATCAGGGAAACTCGCATCATCCAGCATTTTCGCGGATAAGACACTGAGGTGCGCTAAATCGCCCGAATCTAAACGGATGCCCACTGGCTCGTGTCCTTTTTGGCGCAATTCCTCAAACACGCGAATTGCATTTGGGATGCCACTGTTGAGTGTGTCGATTGTATCGACGAGTAAGAGGCAATCATCAGGGTAGACATCAGCATAAGCACGAAACGCATCGAGTTCTGTACCACCCATCGCCATGAATACTTGAATCATGCTATGGGCATGTGTGCCTTTGGGTGGATAGCCTAACACATGCGAAATCCCTGCATTAGATGTGAAATCCGCACCACCAATGAGAGCAGCCCGTGCCCCTGCCAGTGCCGCAGGTCCTTGTGCGCGACGTGCGCCAAATTCCAGTACCAAACCGCCACGCCCTGCTTGATGAATCCGCGCTGCTTTAGTCGCAATTAGCGTTTGATAATTGAGGGTGTTCAGTAGTTGTGTTTCAAGCAATTGAGCTTGGGCAAGCGGTCCTTGCACAATCGTAATCGGCACATTGGGATGAATCACACGCCCTTCAGGAATAGCATGGACGGTTAAGCCACTGAAATTGCCATTCTCTTTTAACCATGCCAAAAAATCATCGTGGAACACACGCGAACCATCGCGCCCTGTCATTGAGCGCAGATAATCTAATTCTGCATCATGGAAGCGTGCTTCGCGCATCCACTCTAGCAACCATTCTAAGCCAGCATTAATGGCATAGCCTGCTTGGTGATTGCCATAGTTTGGATAGCTCCGAAAGAAATGGTCAAAAAGCGCATTTTGCTCATGAATCCCGTGACGAAAATACAATTGTGCCATCGTCAACTGGTATTGGTCGGTGAATAAAATACCTTCTGCGATAGATTTCTGCTTACCGTTGATAGGACACACCTTTCGTGCGAATACAATCTGCAAAGAATTATATCATCTCAGCCAGAGTGTTTCCTTCATACATTAATGTAAAGATTAGCAGTCACTAATTAAAAAGACACTTATCTTCATTACAGTGTACATTGGATTGACTATATCTTTCAAAAGGGGAGGTGATGATGGCGACACCATCTGCAACAATGCCCGTCGATGGGGGCGAATCAAGCGAAAAAGGCAAACTAAAAAAGGATCTCGGCTTATTCGATGTCTATGCAATCTGTACAGGCGCGATGTTCAGTTCAGGTTTTTTCTTGTTACCAGGCTTAGCAGCAGCACAAACAGGCTCATCTGTAGCGTTAGCATATTTTATCGCAGGGATTTTGATGCTCCCTGCAATGTTCAGCATGGCGGAACTAAGCACCGCAATGCCTCGTGCTGGGGGTGATTATTACTTCCTTGACCGTGCGATGGGTCCTCTAGTCGGAACACTCGGTGGAACAGGAACTTACCTCGCACTAACGCTGAAGAGTGCTTTCGCGCTCATCGGTATGGGAGCGTATCTCTCGATTTTCTTCGATTTGAATATTCAATTTGTTGCAATTACTTTAACGCTTGTATTCATGTTTTTGAATATCTTCGGCGCGAAGGAAACAACAGGTTTGCAACGCTTGTTGGTGACAGTACTCGTGGGTGTGATGGCAGTTTACATTGTTGGTGGTATTGCTAATGTTGCTGGCATGGACATCACATCATCAGGTGTGGGTAGTAACTTTGACCCCTTCTTCTCGAATGGCATTGCTGGCTTGCTTGGAACAGTCGGTTTTGTATTAGTCTCTTATGCAGGGCTGACCAAAATCGCCAGTGTCTCGGAAGAAGTCAAGAATCCTGGGCGTAATATTCCTCTGGGGATGATTCTCTCAATTGTGTCAACCACTGCGATTTACGTGATTGGTATTTTGGTGATGACAGCCGTTCTACCTCCAGACCAATTCCAGAGCAGTTTAACGCCTGTAGCAGATGCAGCAGGGGCAGCGATGGGTTGGTTGCCTGGTGATATTGGTGTCATTCTCGTAGTGGTTTCGGCTACAGCAGCATTTGCTTCAACAGGTAATGCAGGGATTTTGGCAGCATCGCGTTATCCACTAGCAATGGGACGTGACCATCTCTTACCTGAGAATTTTTCACGGGTGAATAGTCGCACCAGCACCCCTGTTTTCTCGATTGTATTTACCTCTGCGCTGATGATTTTTGCGATTGTGGCACTAGATGAATCTGCGATTGCGAAAGTCGCCAGTACCTTCCAGTTGTTGATTTTTATGCTGGTTAATTTAGCTGTCATTGTCATGCGCGAGAGTAAAATCGAATTTTACGATCCCATTTATCGCTCGCCACTTTATCCTTGGATGCAAATTGCAGGGATTGTCGCGTCAGTCTTCTTGCTGACCTATATCGGCACTGATGCGCTGGTCTTGACACTTGTGGTGATTGGTCTGACACTCGTTTGGTTCTATGTTTATGCTTATAAGCGTGTCGAACGCTACGGCGCGATTTTCCACTGGTTTGCACAACTCGGTGAGAATCGTTATCAAGGCTTGGAAGATGAACTTCACACCATCTTGCGTGAAAAAGGTGTGCGCGATGAAGACCCCTTCATGGAAGTGATTACACGCGCAACTGTGATTGATTTGCACAATGGCGCGTCGTGGGTGGATGTCGTGCAAGAAGCGACCAATTACTTCTCGCATAAATCACCGATGCTAGACCGTGACCGTATTGCTGTCGATTTTATCAATAGTATCAACAATACCTATGTGCTTGCACCTCAAGGGGCAGTGATTCCGAATGTGCGTTCTAAGCATGTCAGCCACACTGAAATGGTCATCATGCGTAGTAAAGAAGGCATCTTAGTTGACCATGATGGTAACGCATTAACCGATAAAGAACGTATCCATGCTTTCTTCTTCACCATTAGTCCAGAAGATCGCTCAGGGCAACATCTGCGGATTATCGCTGAGGTGATTAATCACGTTGAGACCGATGATTTTGTTCATACATGGGAAATCGCCAAAGACGAGCAAGAAATCAAAGAAATCTTACTCCATAGTGAACGCTTGCTGACCCTATGGCTAGACAGTAGTGGACGTACTGCGCCACTCGTTGGTAAGACCATGCGTGACCTAGACTTGCCAGAAGGCACATTGGTCGCCTTAATCCGACGTGGTAGCGAAATCTTGATTCCGCGCGGTCAAACAGAATTACAAGTCGGAGACCGCATCACCATCATTGGCGATAAAGAGGATATTCAGTGGCTCTTTGAAGAATACGTCGGGGAACATCCTCAGATGGTTGAAGCGTAACACTGAATCTCAAAACGATACTTTATGAGATGAAGATGTATATGCTCTATCTTGTAAATCCTTGAAATTTGCAGCCGACAAACTTTGACTATATGTAATGGAGAGTTTAAAACTCTCCATTACAACGTTGACTAGCTAATCATCTAATATTGATTGATTTTGTCCAATATTGACGAACAAATACTTATGGAAAACTGAAAACCAGACTTAAACAATCGTAGTGGCGTAGCTGTGTCTGCGCCCGATGAGTTTATTTGTATCTATTTTACTCTCCCCATTAGAACCCAAAAATTTTCAACTGTACTTAAATGTAAGCGATAGTATCAATCGTAATATCGCGAACAGCAAGGATGGCTTTGCAGAAGGCTTGCCATTCTGCGAGGGCTGGGGTTGGCATATTTGCGTCAAAAAATGTAGTATAACTCATACGAAGAATGACGTAATCACTCGTTGCTAAATGTTTGATGACCTTTTCAGCAAGGCTTGCATTAGCTTGGCTGAAAAAGCGATCACCATAGTAAAAGAGTGCCCGCGAGTCGTTGAGGGCTTTGCGATGTTGCACCCTAGTTGCATCATCGTTAAATGCCACAATATTGAAGTTATATTCACTCAATAACTGGATAGCAATCTGTGAGATGTGTCGTGGCGGTACACAAACAGTCTGTGAATCCACATGAGGGAAGGCTCTCTGGAGTTCCGCTTGACCTTCTTCAATTTTTTGCTGAAGTAGGAGGTCATCTTCTATTGCAAATTCATCGATTGTGCCATGAAAGCCATACTGACAAATTTCTACAAGTCGCTGTTCTGCCATTACACCCAGATAATCACAGAGTGTCTTATTCTCTGAAATACGATATCGTCCGTTGCTATCTTGCTTAGCTAATGGAATGCTCGGAATACCCGATGTGCCGAGTGCCATCGGGGCAATGGCAATTGTGGTCGGCAATCCTTCATTCCAAAATGTTCCATAGACACCTTGTAGTTGGGTTGGGTCAGTAAAAGCAGTGACACTATCATCTAAAATTACGAGATTGCTCATCTTGGTAGGCTTTCTATGTTGGGCGCGACTATCACCACCATAGTACAGTGATAGTTATGCCAACCGCAACTGCGACCTCAAGATGATGTTAAGACACGCGTTCGTTATTATCATTGATGTTATTCGGTGAAACTGGTTTCCGTTTTGATTTTTGTGGCAATCGTCCACCTAACATAGCAACCACAATCCGTGTGATGGTATCACGGTCAATATCATCACTGGGTTCGATATGTGGTTCATCTCCATTGAGGTAACTGACAATACGCTCTAGATTTCTTCTGACATGGGCTAAGGTTCGTTCGGCTGGGTCAATTGTGAAGTTAGTCAATTCTTTGCTTAACATCTGTGATAATGCTGGATTTTCCAAGCCTTCTAGCAAGCCCTCGATGAAGCGTAAATCACGCCGTTGACGTGCAATAATACGCTGTAACTCGGTAATCACTTTATCGTAAGTTTCAGGTGCAGTATTGTCATCAGCGTATCGTTCATCAATCGTCGCAAATAAAATATTGTTGACTTCGCTCAAGATATATTCTGAAAATTTCTGGTTGGCATAAATCACATCATCCCGTGTGTCTTCAGAATAATATAATTGTCCGACCAAGCTAAAGACCATCGCAATATCATCTTGAAAAACTTCGGCAACGGTTTCTAAGAAGATGCGGTCAATTTTCATCGCAGGGATTTTTGCCTGTAACAACAAGTTGAGATAGACAGTGGGGCAGTTAAGCTCATTTGCAAGGTTGTCTACCGTAATATCATGTGCTTTTTGTCGCCGACGAAGATACGATGCAAATAATTCCGCATCTTTGTAAGATGTTAATTGTGTTGATAATTTTTGAATACGTTCCAGCAGCTCATCCACGCCTGCAACATAATCGATTTTTCTTATTTTGTTATCACCAGTCATAAGATACTCCTGAGTATCATCGTGTCATTGTTTGACTTACTTAATAAACTGTGCCTGTCAGTGTCCCTGATTGAGCAAGTTGCTCATTGAATGAGCGTCTCGTCCTCATCATCGTCATCATGTAGATTCTCAAAGAACTCTAGCAGGCGTGCATCTTTCGCAAGCCGACGTTTCACGTTCTTGCCAATTTTGTAGATGATATGAATATCCATTGCTAGGGCGTTTGCAATCATAGCAGGTTTGTCGAAATCATTGGTAAAGCGTCGGATGATGATAAAGCGTTGTTGGTCAATCGATAGGTTTTCATCATCACAAATAGGGCGGTGTGGCAAATCGTCGATAATTGTAAAAATAGCATCATGATACCGTTGCATCATTTCTTGCTTTTGGAGGGTTTCGCTATCGAAGGGGTCTTCAAAGGCTTCGCCCAGTAAATATTCTTTATCGTCGATATTATCAATTTTCTTGTGTTCTTTGGCAACACGGCTACGTCCGAAGTTATGTGCTTCAAATTGCATGTAGCGGTGCATCCAACTGATAAGTGCGCCTTGACCGCGTGATACAAAGCGTTCGAGACCATCTTGTATCTTGATGTATGCGCGTTGACAAATTTCATCGACATCATTATCGGTGTGGGCGATGCCTGTCGCTAAAACGGCATAGATGGTTCGTTTAAAATTAGTTTCGTAGCAATCAATTAAGTATTGCCATGCCCAATTATGGTCATCACGCGAATCTGATTTGCGCGGACGACGCAAGAGATAAACAAACGGCTCAGAGTCTACATCATGATAGACTGTGACGAGTTTATCTTCAATTTCACGGGCAATTGGGAGCAAGAATTCAGTGAACAGATGATATTTTGTCATATCTTCTCTGACACGGAATTTGCTAATGCGCTTAGGTGCGCGTTTCCACGTTTCGCTGACCACAGGATTCAATAAACCTGGTGGTAAATTGCGATTGAGCAAATCACTCCGTGTTGCTTGGAGCAATAGGTCGTGTTGGGACGATTTTAAATCATTCCATGCCTCTGTGTCCCCAATCTTGAGGCGGAACACGAAATATCCTAAAGTCATAATTGTGATGCCTCCATTCGCATCCTATATCTATAAAAGTAAGCTCATCACGGTTTTTGCCCGTGACCAACGATTTCTTAACTAATTCTTAATAAAAATCTATTTATTACACTTCAAGCATAGATTTGTCATCCTTGCCTCAACCTAAAGTCATAGCAAATTGATAGCTTTTATGCCCTATGTAATAAAATTCATTGTAGGGGACGATCTGTGTGTCGTCCCGAATGGGCGCAGACACAGCTACGCCCCTACGACAAGATGTTTGTAGGTGAGGCATTTCGATGCTTTTGGTTAAATTTCACAATCAGAAGCATGTTAAGCATAGGCTAAGTTACACTTGCCAATCAAACAGCATCCGCTAAACTTGCGCCGATGCTAAACACTATGAGGGAGTATTCTCCTACGATGAAGACAAACGTTGTTCTTAAAATTGTTGGTATTCTGAGTTTGCTAATTGGTGCATTCAGCATGGTATCGGCTCAGGATGAAATTATTTTCGGCATGGTTCTCGTTGGTCCACAAGATGACCGTGGTTGGAGTCAGGCTCATTTTGAAGGTGGGCAATATATTGAAGAAAATCTGGATGGTGCACGGATGCTAGTCTTTGAAAGCCTGAATCCTGCAGATACCCCAGAAGTCACCTTGCGCGATGTGGTCGAAATTTTTGCAGAAGAAGGCGCACAAGTCATCTTCACCACTAGTGATGCTTTTGAAGAAGATACGTCGGCACTCGCAGGTGATTTCCCTGATATTACCTTCATCAATGTATCAGGCGATGATGTGCTCCAAGGGACTGCACCTGATAACCTCGGTAATGTCATGGCACAAATCGAATGGCCTCGCTTGATTGCAGGTTGTGCGGCTGGTCTCACCACCGAAACAGGGCAAGTTGGCTATCTTGGTCCCCTGATTAATGCCGAAACCCGTCGTGTGAGCAGTAGTGCCTATCTTGGTGCATCATACTGCTACGAAAACTTCAATCCATTAGCAGAATCAACCCCACTGACCTTTGAAGTGACATGGATTGGCTTCTGGTTTCCAATTCCAGGTGTTACCCTTGATGCTACCGAAGAAAGCAATGCTTTCTTTGACCGTGGCTTCGATGTGGTCATGAGTGGTATCGACACCACCGAAATGGTAACCGTTGCACAAAACCGCACCGAAGAAGGTGAAACTGTTTTCAGTATGCCGTATAACTCACCGTCAGGATGTGGTGTTGGCGAAGATAGTTGCCTCGGCGTGCCATTCTACAATTGGGGTCCTGCGTACCTCGCTATCGTTGAAGATGTTGTAGCAGGCGAATGGGAACAAGAATGGAACTGGGAAGGTCCTAACTGGGACAACATCAACGACCCAGCCACCAGCATTACAGGCTTTGAAATTGGCTCTGGTCTACCAGAAGAACATCTTGAAACGCTCGAAAGTTTCATTGATGAAGTCGTTGCCTTTGCAACTGACGAAGCCAACGAAGGACGCATGTTCCTCTGGGAAGGTCCTTTGAGCTTGCAAGATGGCACAGTTCTCGCCGAAGAAGGTGAGTTCGTATCAGAAAATGACATCTGGTACCTGCCACAATTGCTCGATGGTATGGTCGGCGCAAGCGAGTAAATTCGACTGAAATACGATACTCTAGTAGGGGCGTAGACATCTGCGCCTCTATTGTTTTACTAGGTGATACCATGCAAATTGAATTGCAGAACATCAATAAACATTTTGGCGCGGTTCATGCCAATAAAGACATCAGTCTCACATTTCCTGAAGGACGCATCGTTGGCATTTTAGGGGAAAATGGCGCAGGAAAATCAACACTGATGAAGATTCTATCGGGTTATCAACCTGCCTCCAGTGGCAATATTCTGATTGACGGTCAAAAAGTCGATTACACAGGTCCTTTAGCAGCAATTGCTAACGGTATCGGGATGTTGCAACAAGACCCCTTGGATGTTGGGGCGTTCACTGTGTTAGAAAATTTTGTCTTTGGGCGCGAACCTGCCAGTCTCATAGACCGATGGTTTCACAATAAATCGTCTGCGCGTGAGCAATTGCATAGCATTACAGCAAATTTTGGCTTCAAACTCGACCCTGAGATGCTCATCAGCGAGTTATCTATCGCCCAACGGCAACAACTCGAAATTGTGCGTCTGCTAGCCCAAAATGTGCAAACGCTGATTCTCGATGAACCGACCACAGGCATTTCGGCTGACCAAAAAGAATTGCTATTTTCGATTCTGCGCGAGATGGCAAACGATGGCATGACGATTTTATTGGTCTCACACAAATTAGAAGATGTGATTGCACTCTGTGACCAAGTGGCTGTCTTACGGACAGGTGCAATAGTTGGTGAACGCGAAATGCCAGCGACCAAAGCTGAACTTGTGACACTGATGTTTGGTGAAGATTTGCCAACGCCACAACGCCAGCATAAAAACTTAGATAGGCAAGCTATCGTCTTAGAATTGGATAATCTGAGTGCATCATCAGGGCGATTACAGATGCACGATATTCACTTATCTGTCAGGGCAGGGGAAGTGATTGGTCTGGCTGGGCTAGATGGTAGCGGACAAGATTTACTGATGCGGACGATTGCTGGTTTGCATCCTGTAGAGCAGGGTAGGCGCGTATTCAACAATACAGATGTGACCAATAAAACTTATCATTATTTATACGATAGAGGTGTCGTTTACTGTGCGGCTGGTCGTATTGAAGAGGGATTGATTGCTGGCTTGACGTTGACCGAACATGTTGCACTCACACAAGGCACAGGAATGCGGATTGATTGGCAACGCGCACGTACCTCAACCACCGACAAAATTGAAAATTATGATGTGCGTGGACAACACAACGATACCATTGAGCAACTCTCTGGGGGTAATCAACAACGGGTCTTGATGTCGCTGATTGAACAACATCCTAAATTGATGCTCCTAGAGCAACCCACACGCGGACTCGATGTTGATTCGGCATCAGGCATTTGGGAAAAATTATTAGAGCGTTGTGCGAATGGTTCGGTATTGATTTTTAGCTCGCCCGAATTAGACGAAATCTTGACTTACAGTGACCGAATCCTTGTGTGTTATGCAGGGGAAACCTACTTAGTTGATGACCCTAGCACCATCACCAGCACGCAACTCGGTCATATGATTGGAGGCGAATTTCAGCGATGACAATCCGTGATTTTAGCATTCGTCTTGGCTTGACTCTCATTCCGATTATTTTGTCGATTCTTGCTACGGCGGGACTCATTCTCTTATTGGGTGGCGACCCTATTAGTGTCTATAGCACACTCTACGAAAGTGCCTTCCAAGACCAAACGACAGTTGCGCGTGTTCTCAATGTATGGATTCCGCTAACATTAGTCAGCATCGGCTTGGTGGTGACCTTCACGGCTGGCTTATGGAACATCGGCGTGGAAGGGCAGATGGTGATGGGCGCAGTCTTTGCCAGTTGGGGTGCACTCTTTCTTGATTTGCCTCCGATACTGCTGATTCCAATTAATCTTGTTTTAGCAACCATCGGCGGATTATTGTGGGGTGTGTTAGTCGGTATCCTCAAAACGCGCCTCGGCGTTCATGAGATATTTGGTGGTGTTGCGCTGAATGCAATTGCCAATAACATTGCGATTTTCTTGATTGCAGGACCTTGGGAACCGCCCGAAGGGGGTAGCGCACAATCAACTGCTCCATTCCCTGAAAATGCTTTATTACCAACGTTCTCGGTTGATTTCCCTGTGCCGACGGTTTTGCTCGTTATCACGATTGTTGGCTTGGTCATTGTGGGATTCTTACTGTATTTCACACGGTGGGGCTTGGAACTCAAAGCCGTTGGTAAAAATGCTCGGTCAGCCCTGTTATTAGGGGTTCGCACGGAGCGCGTCTCCTTGATGGCATTAGCTCTCGGAGGAGCATTTGCTGGTTTAGCAGGAGCGCATCGTGTGCTTCATTTTTATGCTTCGTTGCGTCCTTTAGTGAGTGGTGGCATAGGCTTCCTCGGATTATTGTTGGTGCTATTGGTTGGTTTTCGTATTATTTGGATGCCCTTTGTGGGATTTGTACTCGCTGGTTTACTCGCTGGTAGTACCCGTTTACAGGCATTGCAACGAATCCGTCCTGAACTCGTCGGTGATAGTTCGCTGGTGGGTGTATTACAAGGCTTGCTCGTGCTGATGATTCTATATTTCAATGGTATTCGTGAACGATGGTTCGCACGCGATAAAGCACGGAAGGCTAATATCCATGAATGATGCACTCATCAACACGCTGAATAGTATCATCGCCTCGGCAACCCCTCTGATTATTGCAAGTCTCGGCGAAACCATCACCGAACGCGCTGGTGTGATTAATCTCTCGCTCAATGGCTCAATTCTTCTATCGGCGATGGCTGGATTTGCAGTGGCAACTGTGACGAGTTCACTCTGGCTTGGTATACTAATTGCGATGCTGATTGGGGCAGTGATTGCTTTCTTAGTCGCTTTCGGCTCACTGACCCTCAAACAAGACCAAGTGGCGATTGGTTTTGTCTTGACGCTCCTTACAGCTGATTTGGCGCAATTTCTTGGCACAGATTTCCAAAATATTGAAGGACCTGTCGCCCGTGAAATTACGATTCCGCTATTGTCGGATATTCCTATACTAGGGGGTATCTTCTTTGAGCATGATGCCTTCGTCTATTTCAGCTTTGTGCTGTTGGCTGTGGTATGGATATTCATGTTTCGGTCACGCGCTGGTTTGAGTTTACGCGCTGTTGGCGAACGTCCTGAGGCGGCGTTTTCGCGTGGGGTTAATGTCACGACGCAACAATATCTGTATACGATTATCGGTGGTGCATTAGTAGGATTGGCTGGCGCAGCCTATTCACTGGGGGTGAAAGCGGGCTGGCAAGCGACCCCTGCTATGAATGGTGATGGTTGGATTGCACTTGCAATTGTCATTTTTGGTGGATGGCATCCTGCGCGAGTTGTTTTTGGTGCATATCTCTTTGCGATATTGCGCTCGCTGGTCTCCATCATCCAACGTGACCCGAATATCGACATCCCTGTGGTTTTGCTCAACAATTTGCCTTGGATACTGATGATTGTCACGCTGGCATTGGTCAGTGGGGGCGTGATTGACCGTCTGTTACAGATGCTACCGCTACATTGGCAACGACGCTTACGTGGTATCTTACGTAGTAATCCACCCGAAGCCTTGGGGCAGGTGTTTAATAATCAGAAGTGAGTAGTCTATATGTAGGCTTACATAACACAGGGATTTATCGTATAAAAGTTCACGGTTAAGATTTTTAAAAATTACTATTAGGAGAATATGATGGTCAAGTTTGGCGCACACGCTTTCGTTTGGATAGGCGATTGGAATACTGAGGATGGCAATCATGCCATTGCTCAAGCAGGTGCAGAAGGCTTCGATTTTATTGAAATTCCCTTGCTAAAACCCCAAGAATTCGATGTCGGAAGTCACAAGCAAACCCTTGAAGATGCTGGCATCTATGCAACGTGTTCATTGGTTTTACCAAAAGATGCTCATATGCCCGATGAACCTGATAAAGCCTTCGCTTTCCTTGTTTCGGCATTGGACGTGATGCACGCTTTGGGATCACATTATCTTGGGGGATGTATAGCTTATTCTCTTGGCACATTAACAGGAAAACCACCAACAGAAGCCGAACGTGCGACTGTCATTGAGGTGCTGAAAAAACTTGCTGTAGAAGCTCAACAACGAAACATCACACTCGCCCTAGAAGCCTGTAATCGCTACGAAACGTACCTCTATAATTCGCTAGAGGATACGCGCGATACGGTTTTGGCTGTGGGTGTCGATAATCTTAAACTCCATGCCGATACCTATCACATGAATATTGAAGAAGAAGGCTTCTATAAACCTATTGTCGCAACGGCTGATGTGCTGGATTACATCCATATGAGTGAAAGCCATCGTGGACTTGTTGGCTCTGGTACAGTCAATTGGGAACAAGTTTGGGAGGCATTGAAAGCTATCAACTTTGATGGGCACCTCGTTCTAGAATCTTTTGCAGCTATCAACCCTGATTTGGCGGCTGCGACCTGTCTCTGGCGACCCCCGAATCAAGGGTCGAAAGTTCTTGCCTCAGAAGGCATTCAGTTTCTAAAGTCGGGGGCGAAAAGCGCAGGGCTATTATAAAATTAGGTCATTGAGGCAGATTATCAACTGTAATTTTAATGACATATTTGCGTTAGCTGGCTGACATGAGACCTCCCTATAGTGTGCGTGTAATGACTTAAACAAACTGTTCACACACTATAGGAGAAGTTCACATGATTAAACGTTTTTCACTGGTTGCCGTGCTATTGTTAGCACTTGGCATCGTCGCCCAAGCCCAAGATGATGATATGGGTGAAACTACCACCTTCATCGTCACCATCGAAAATATTTCAGGACTTGGTTTATACGATAATGCAGGTGTCTCCGCTATTCCAATTGGTGGCACAGAAGCAGGTCCAGCACTCCCTGACAGTGGCTACGTGGTTGAATTCAATGCCGAAGCTGGTCAATACCTCTCATTCGTGACCATGCTGGCACAATCCAACGATTTATTCTTTGCCCCTGATGAAATCGGTATCCCATTGTTTGATGAAGAAGGCAATCCTGTGAGTGGTGATGTCACCGACCAAGTCTTGCTTTGGGATGCTGGTACAGAAGTCAATCAAGCATTGGGTGAAGGCGACCAACAAGCCCCACGTCAAGCAGGTCCGAACACAGGCGATGACGAAAACGGTGTTGTCCTTCCTGTCAGCGCACTTGATGACGGTTTTGACTATCCAGCAACCAGTGATTACATCACAGTCAACCTTGAAGCTGGTGAAAACGGTGCATTCACCCTCACCATCACCAATATTTCAGGTGACCTCGCAATCGCTGGTCCTGTGACCCCTGTCGTGTGGGTTGTGCATGGTGGCGATGACATGATGATGGAAGACGACATGGATGAGATGGCTGACGATATGATGGCTACACATGGTGTTTTCTTCACCACAGGCGAACCTGACTATGGTCAAGGCTTAGAAGCTGTCGCCGAAGATGGTAATCCAGCAACCTTGGGTGCAGTTGTTGCAGGTGGCGGTTTTGAAACTCCAATCACACCAATTGTCTATGCAGTTCATGATAATATGATGGACGGTGGTATCTTCTTCACCACTGGCGAAGCTGACCGAGGTAATGGTCTTGAAGCTGTCGCAGAAGATGGTAGCCCAGCAGCATTGGGTGAATACGCAACAAGTAACTATGCAAGCAGTGGTGTGTCACCGATTCCTCTCGGTGCAGAAGAAGCAGGTCCAGCACTCCCAGGTAGTGGTTACACTTTCACAATCGAAGCGACTGCTGGCGAAGCCCTCACATTTGTGACAATGTTCGTTCAATCCAATGATTTGTTCTTTGCACCAAGCGAAGCAGGGATTCCACTCTTCGATGATATGGGGTCACCCATTACAGGTGATGTTACCCGCTATGTTGAACTCTGGGACGCTGGTACAGAAGTCAATGAAGCCCCAGGTGAAGGCACGAATCAAGCCCCACGTCAAGCAGGTGCAGACACAGGTGATGACGAAATGGGCACAGTTGTTCTCGTAAGCGATAGTGGTGATGGTTTCGACTATCCAGCCGTTGCATCGGTCATCCAAGTCACCATCGAAGTTGACGATATGATGATGGGCGACGAATAAGGTTCACATCCATCAAGCAATCCAAAGGCGTGATCGATAACGGTCATGCCTCTTTTGTGTTATATTAATTATACCGTGAGTGGATTGAGAAATAAACGATGTCGTGGGAATCAATCTGGATAAATAAGAAAGTCACAGACGAGGAAATCAAGAGTAGTTTAGCTAAGTTACTACTGACCTCCCAAGAGCTAATAATTCTACAAAGTGAACAACTAACACTCGATACTGTAGATAATCATATCAAGATTGTTTGTGGCAAATTCAAATACAGAGGTGACTTTCCGATAATGCTTGAACTGATTTTTATGGACTTAAGTCTGATTCCACAAGATAAGTACGGTTTTATCGGAAACTTATGCAAATTACTAAAATGCAATTGTCTAGTCACATTTCCGACTGGGTCACCGTATCATTTTATCTTAATAGAGGATTATGGTATTTACAAAAAAGTCGCACTTGATGCTGATTTATTGGATTCAGAAGAGCCTTCTGATGCACAACTTCATATTCTTAAGACTATCAAGACGTTTGTATCTGAATAATGAAATAGCGTGAATATCAATGGACTTAATCATTTCAAATATATTCGCATTATCTGGCTTACTTATGCTGTTAGTGACTATTGTCTTGTAGCTAGAGTCAACCATTTAATCGATACCATATTTATGACTATTCTCTTGTTACCAACCTCCTATGTATTAATCAAGGTAAGATACATTTACTGATGTAAAAAGTTTTCTTTAGAATTATAGTCAACGAACGAATAAGTGGCACATCCAGCAAGCAATACACAGGCGTGGTCGATAACGGTCACGCCTTTTTAATCTCATGCTATTGTTAATTCTTTAAAGGAATTAAATACAATTTAACATGCATCAATTAGGTCTATGCCCCTCTGAAATTTACTCTGTAACCTTGTGTGTAGAGATACCAGATGATTTCCGTTAATCTCGTACTCATGTGCAATCAGGCACAAACATTTTCTAGTTTAGAGGGGAAATATAATGCACTTTCGTAAGTTTACCGTTCTGACGCTACTAGCACTCTTGCTGGTTAGCATTGTTCCGATTACCGCACAAGATGATGCCACAGTTACCATCACTGACGACCTTGAAAGAGCAATAGAAATACCGACGAACCCACAGCGCGTGGTATTTGCAAGTGCTGAACATGCCTCAATGGTCACCTCACTTGGCTATGTGCCATATGCAATGGGTTTTACAGGTAATGCTCAAATCGAAGCCCTAGCAAGTCTTGGTAGCAACATGGATGATTTAAGTGATATCATCAATGTTGGGAACGCTAATGAACCAAATTTGGAAACAATCCTAGAAATTGAACCTGACCTCATTCTATGGTGGGATAATTCCGAAATCATAGAACAACTACAACAAATTGCCCCAACACTTGGATTCAATCCCAGAACAGATGCCTTTGCGGGCGAGTATGGGGCAGTGCCAGGTCCAGATGTGGAACGTTACGCCAAACAACGCCTATTTGCTTCAATTGTTGGTCTTGAAGCTGAACTAGATGAGCAAATTGCTGAGTATGAAGCACTCCTTGACGATGTATTAGAACGTCATGGCGATGCACTTGCTGATCTAGAGTGGAGTTTCTTAGATACTGGCGATAATTTCCAACCGCATATGTATAGCATCGAGAGATTTCCCACATTTGCATATAACGCTGTTATGCTAGATTTAGGCATCACACCATCCGAAAACATGGTTAATGCTCTAGCTGAAGGCTTTGGCTATGATGAGAACTTTGGTTATGCTCAGGTTTCATTGGAAGTAGTCGGTGACTACACAGCAGATTTGCTCTTTGTCGGACGATATGACAACGCACCCCTCAATGAGCAATTGATGACACTTTTAAATGCGACACCTACTGGTCAGGCTGAACAAATCTATCGCGTTGATTCTAATTTATGGACATACCATCTTGTCTTTGCAGAGATAGAAGTATTACGTCAAATTGATGAGATTCTCAGTAATGGTGTCGAAAATGTCGGTGACTTTGGGTCGATGGCAATGGCAGACGAAGATATGGAAGCCTCAGCTACTAGCTTCCCATTAACAATTGAGCATGAAGTCGGTACGACAGTGCTTGAGACTGTTCCTGAGCGGATTGTCGTGCTTGAATATTCCTACGCGGATCATCTTGGCACATTAGGTGTTGTGCCTGTAGGTTTTGCTGTTGATGCACCACCTGAATACATCTATGCCTATACCTCTGACCTTGGGGCAGTCGAAGTTGGCACACGAGCAGAACCCAATCTTGAAGCTATCCTTGAACTCAGCCCTGACCTCATCATCGCTGACTTGCGCCGTCATGAAGAAATTTATGATGATTTGAGTCTAATTGCTCCGACAGTCATTTTCAACAGTCTACGCGGTAGTTACGACGATCAACTTGAGCAATTCAGCATCATCGCAGAAATTCTGGATAAATCCGAAGAAGGTGCAGAAATTCTAGCAAACTATCAAGAGAATTTTGATACGACACTAGCCCTCACCAATGCTGATGCTGACGAGTTTGTGATTGGTGTCCTCTGGTCAGGTGGTTTCACAGCACATTCTGATGAGAGCTTTATGGGGTCATTTTTGGAAGATCTAGGGCGTGTGAATGCACTTGAACCGTTGGAAGGTGAAACACAATACCTACTGGATATGGAAGGTTTCGCATCGGTCAATCCTAGCACGATTGTGATTCTGTGCAATCCAGCAGATACAGAATTTTTAGATAATTTGATCGATGGTGACTTATGGCAGGCGTTTGATGCTGTTGTTAACAACCGTGTCTATGCCTTTGACCGTAACCTATGGTCGAAAGGGCGTGGTATCACAGCCTTTGAGTTGATTTTAGCAGATGCTGTCGAAAGTGGCTTACTGAGTGACGCAGAGAGTCAAGGTGTACAGTGTGGTGGCATGACTACCGAAGGCTAAGCAATTTCAAGTGATATAAAGCGATAGTCAAAAGGCGCGGTCGATAACGGTCACGCCTTTTTTGTGTTTACTCGTTTGCTCCTGAAAGGCAAGTCTTCGTGTAAACTCATAGTATAGATAGCGAAAATAGCACGGGATGAATCGTGATTTATGAATCTTATGATTTGAATAACTTAGATAAGTGGTTGGAAATGTCGCCATATGATTTACTTGCTCACAGCGTTAGTGATGCTCGTTATATAGTCGATGGTTGGTTAGGTATGGGATTTGGTATTAAAGATACGGCTTCCCTCTCATCAGACATCAAGCAAATTGCAATAGATAAGCACTCAACCATAGCATTTAGCCAATTATCAAGTGATTTTGCCAGTTACATGCTGGCTCTACGTTACCTAGTTGTAATTGGCTACAATTATCGACAACCAGAAGATCAACGCTTTTGGGAACAACCAGAAGATTTTGACTTCCAAATTCAGATTACAGATAATTTTGATGCGCCAACATTTGGGCGTGAACATCAGTATCTGCCACCACTGTCCATGTTGTATGCAATTAGCAAAGGATTTGTTGAATATGCCAAAAAGTTAGATGTCTATTGTGAATTACTGGCTAGACCTGAAATTCGAGACCGTGTGAACTTCAGTTCACATCGAAAGCCCATCCCTATATCTAACATTATTGATAACAGGCATGAATTTCCTCTGTCCATAATGCGAATCGGTCAAACTGGTATTGCTTATGTAAATAATAAACGCATCCCATCTGATTAACTATTGTATTGACGTGTAATTTACAGGTGTGGTTGATAACGGTCACACCTCTTTTGTGTTGGTCGCAACTTTTCATATCGCACATGCGTAAGATAGATGGATTAACTACACATATTGGAGGGAACATATGCAACAGGAACAATCTGTTTTACGCTGGGGTGGCTTAGCAGGGATGCTCGGTAGTATCGTTTTTATCGTCGTTTTTGTGATAGTGGGTGTATTCGTTGGGGACGACCCAGCTAATATAGAAGGGTGGGTGACGCGCTTCCCAGATATTTACACAGCACGTCTTTTTGAGAATGGTTTATATCTGTTTGTGCTGGTGATTTGGATACCCCATATGCTTGCCTTAGCGTATGCTCTGCGTCGCGCTCATCTGCCACTAGCACTCTTTGGCAGTGTTATCAGCATTGTAGGTTTAACAATTATGATAGCAGGGGCATTGACACACGTCGCTGTAAATCCACTCTATATGTTATCGCAACTCCCTGATATGAATACCGCCGACCAACGTTCCATTGCGCTGATGTGGCAAGCCACATGGGGCATACTGGATGCCTTACTGATTGCAGGTCTTTTGTTAGTGCCATTTGGTATTGCTGGATTAGGTGTTGCTATGTCTGCCGATGACCGCTTCGGAAAACTTTATGCAGGGATAACTGTTGGCTTAGGGAGTATTGGACTGTTGGCAGCCATCGGTGCGATGATTGCCCCAGAGTCATTAATAGCAGCAGGGGCAGTGTTTGCACTTATCTTCTTCAATTTTATCATCGGTTGGAAAACATTCCGCTTAGGGTCACAACCAATACCGTTGAAAATCGTCGCTTGAGCACTATAAAAATATAGAGGTGTGAGCACATTATCACACCTCATTCATATAACTAAGATGTTGGCTTAGGAAACTTCTCCAACACAGTTTTTCGCATGGCAAAGTTGGTTAGGGCTGGCGCAATACGTCCTAAAATAGCAAAGACCCAATTCGCAGGGCTTGGAATCAAGATGCGGTCACGCGATTCAATTGCGCCAACGATTTTCTCTGCGAGTACATCAGGTGACATCCGTGTGTCTTCTCGGCTGTTATCAGGGCTGTATTGACGGGCGTGTTCTGTGCGTGTGGGTCCTGGGTAGACGGTCAGCACATGCAAATGAGGATAGGCTACTGAGAGCGTCCGTGCATAAGATGCTAAGCCTGTCTTGGTTGCCCCATAGACGCTTGCCCCTGGATAACTGACATAATGCGATAGCGAGGATACAAACACCACTGATGCGCGTTCAGTCAGCAATTTATGAGCCAGCAAATGACGTGTTAGAATCATCGGTGCAATCAGGTTAATGTCAATTACGCGCCGTTGATTATCGGGATTTGTTGCCTGAAAGTAACCAACTTCACTGATACCTGCGTTATGAATCACCACATCGAGTGGCGTATTAATCTGCTGAATCACACTCTCAAGTACTTGATGCTTGGATAAATCTGCGATGATGAAGCGCAAGTTATCCCCTAGTTCTGCGCGAGTTTGGTCGGCACGAGCTTGGTTGTAATCAATGCCAATCACCTGATGCCCATCTTCAATGTATTGTGTTGCAATTGCTTTGCCGATGCCTGCGGCTGCTCCTGTGATGAGAATCGTCATGCCTTACTCCGTTTCATAGCAAAGTCAATTAAACCTGCGGCGTGTTTGCCCGCAAAACGCATTAGTTTATTTGGAATGCCGATTGTCGCTTGCGATTGCTTGCTGTTGATTGTGGCGATAATCTGTCCAGCAACAGTCTCGGCTGAAGGGAATTTACTGGTATCCATGCGCTCTGCTGGAATGCCGAGTTTGCTGTGCATATCTGTTTGGGTTGCCCCAGGATGAATCACTTGCACAGTGATACCCTGTGCTTTTAACTCAATGCGGAGATTATCACAGAATTCATCCAATGCAGCTTTACTGGCAGCATATACAGCATAGTCAGGGGCAGGTAAGTTTGCCACCACAGAACTAATCAACACGATTTTGCCTTTTGCGACTGTCAATTTAGACAACAGTGCATGAGTGAGCAAAACAGGCGCAGTCAAGTTGACATCTATCACGGTGGCGATGCTTTGTGGGGATTGTGTGGCAATATCGCCAAAATACCCTGTACCTGCATTGTGAATCAGTATATTAATCTGTTGAACACCACGTTTATCGAGTTCAGTCACCACAGTTTCGGAAGCACGAGGATGCGCTAAATCTACTTGGATATAACGGTCATCCGTAAAAAATGACGACTCTAATTCGGATGGGTTGCGTCGTCCGAGTAAAATTAAGTCTGCGCCATCTTGAGCGAGTTGTTGCGCTAAAGCATAGCCGATGCCACTTGTGCTACCTGTAATGAGAATAGTCATAAGTCTCCGATTTTAGACGTATTTTATGAGCCTATTAGACTATCTGACATCGTACAGACTTACGCTCACTCAGAGAATACTTAACAAACGCTGCTGTTCTTAGTCAATCCCGTGAGTTACATCCAGCGTTTTGCTATAATCTGGCTCTGAACAGTGATAAAACATTTTATAAGAGGATAACATGACTGAGAAACATAATTTAAAACAAGGTGTCGAAGACTACGATGGTATTGTGACAATTCGTGGAGGCGGTGACCTCAAACGCGAATGGAACAATATTCGCTATAAACAGGGGATGTCCGCTAAAAATGTTGGCGCAGAAAAATTGTCGATGAATGTGGCAACGATTCCTGTGGGTGGCGTGGCGTATGCTCATATTCATGTCGATTTTGAAGTGATGCTCTACATTCTACAAGGCAAAGTGCGTCACGAATTTGGCGACCATTGCAAAGAAGTCCTCGATAATGAAGCTGGCGATTTTATCTTCATCCAGCCAGGGATACCGCACGAAGTCTTCAACATTGGTGATGATGAGGTTGTGGCGGTTGTCGCACGCTCCGATGCAGGTGAATGGGCAAACATCGTCAATTATGACCGCGAAACGGGTGAAATTACTGAATAATATTGTGGAAACAATATCAACTTTAAATTGCCACGATGACACGAAAAACACGAAGAATTATCAAGAAGGTAGTGTAAACATCTATATCTTGGAGGCTTTTGTACCTCGTCGATATTGAAAAATTCTGAACACATGCACGAATATCCATTTCTTGATGAGTAAGTTCTGAGCAACAGTTGACGCAAATTTACATCATGCAGAAATGATTGACCACAGCTTATTACCTTGACATAATGGTAGTCTATATTTGTCTCACTAATGTTGAACTAACGATGAAGAATTATTGGGTTTCAAACAATTCAGTCGATTATGCTACATGGACGATACAGTTCTACCATCTTGACATAAGTGTTGAGACCTTAAAATCATTTGTTGCGAAGTTAGTTGATTACTCGCGTAAATTCCAAATAGCTGAGTTAAAAGCTACACCTGGACTACATGGTCATATTGAAGATTTTCATGAACGCAGTGACTATGATTATATGGATTACGTTGAAGAAGTCGTTCAAAAATATGAACTTTTTCCATTATTTAATACACATCATTCTACATTATCAAAGAATTCAATCGTATCAAAAATTTGCTACTACAATGATCTTGGCGACGTTGAGACAAAATCTATTGATAATGCGGGTCAAATTCTCAGACAAACACGTTCAGAAGCATTGAGTTTAACGCACAGTTCTAAATATATGTCGGATGCGCCACCAATACGATTGGGATGTCAGTTTCTGCCTGTTAAAAACGGTATGATTGCCGAAAATTGGTTTGTTTTGCTTGTTACGTTGCACTCAGACATCTGGTTTCCTCATGTGTATGACTTACTTGATCGAGGAGAGGCACTTAGTAAACGGATTAAATATAATCAGCCTTATGATAATAGTGAGTTAGCAAATTGTCATACTAAACGTCTAAACAAATTCTTGGCATCTATACGTCATGAAACAGTGAAAATAGGCGCAGAATGGAGTTTAGATCCTGATGCTCCTCCTATTATTAAAGATATGATGACGGAATCTGGAATCATCCTTGATGAGTAGATTCATATAGCATAGGATAAAACTATGGATGTGTTTATGATTGTCTTGGCGTTCTCAGCGTCTTTGCGGTTTAAACTTAAATCCCGAACATATGACCGCTCATATGCACAACACTAGCCCATCAAATTATGTTAGCCTAATCATAAGTGCATTGAACACATCATCACAAACATAATGCCAACCTAAAATATATGACATCCAAAGGGAAACTTTTGTTTCTGCGAGTATGGTGTCAAAATCAGATGTGACCTAGCCAGCTAACAACTTCTGCAAAAATACTTTTTGTAGAGGTGATGCTTGTTCAAACAATAACATCGGAACCATCTGAACCAGTCGTTCTTGATCTTTCTGAGAAAATATTGGAGAGGGTGGTGGACTAAAGGCACGCGCTAGCATCAAACGGGCTTGACTGTGCTCAATTTCGTTTATCCATGCTTGACCCTGCAAATCATCAATTTCCATATCGCGCAAAGCAAAGTAGCGTTCTAGCCAGAAGATAATTATGCGCTCTCGATTGCGTGTGTAATCCACAACAAAGTCGCTAGCATAATGCCAAAATGCCTCGTAGCCATCTGACCATTCGTAATTATCAACTAGTCTCAAAGCATCAGCTTCGAGAGCAACTAAGGCATCTGATAAACCTGTGGATTGTCGTCTAACTGTATCGGACAAAATCGTTATCGCTGAAGTTGTAGGTGTTGTGCGTGGTTCGTCGAATGGTTCATCGTTAACGAGATAAAGCTGAATATCGCTGAGTTGTGACTGCATCGCTTGAATATCACGTTGTAGTCGTTGTTCATGTTGCTTGAGAACAAGTTTCGCCACTGCGTCAGGTTGGTCGGAATCCAATATCACCTTAATTTGTTTGAGCGATAAGCCAAATTGCTTCAGGCGCATGATGTGCTGGAGTGTTTCTAATTGCGCCATGTTGTACATGCGATAATTGTTACTGTCGCGGATAGGCTCAGGCAATAGACCAATTTTGTGATAGTGACGAATTGTTTTTGCTGTGATGCCAACGAGTTCGGCGACATCACCAATTGTGAATAGCAGTTTCGACATATGACTCAAGCACCATTCTGTTTCATTTTAACGATGTGACTAGCTTATCACTTATCCTTAGGGACGGGTCAACATGGCAAAATAAGTGACTGATGAGCTAGTGTTCTATGCCATACACAACAAACGAGAGTGGCGAAATCTCAATCATGCCACCATCCACGAGGTCGAGAGTTTTAGGTTTCATGATTTTTCGTTCTCCACTGTATTGCACATCGGTTGAGGATAGTAATCGGCTCAATTGTTGACCTGTATCAGGCAGGGCAGTCTGAACAGGTTCACGATGATGCCAATTGAAGCCAATCACCACCACATCGTCTTGATAGTGTCGCACTAGCCAAATTAACTTAAGTCCGATGTCTGCTAGCACTTGAGTATCGTGCCGATGAGGTGACGTTAAGGCAGGATGTGTCTTACGCAAACGAATCAAATCTTGATAGAAAGTGAGCATCCGCTTGTGCTTGCCTGAATCGCGCAGATGGTGTTGTAATTTACTCGCATCAAAGGTCGATTCAGCTTGAGGGTCAGGCGGTGTGCCTTGTTCAGCAAAGTATGCAAATTCTTCTAGCCGTCCCTGACGTACCCCTTCAATGAGTGCAGGGTCACCATGCGAGGTAAAATACAAGAATGGATTACTCTCGGCGTATTCTTCGCCCATGAACAACAAAGGCACATACGGTGATAGTAAACAGAATCCTGCCGCCAATTTTGCCCCATCCCACGAGATAAGATGCTCCAAGCGTTCACCTTTCATGCGATTACCGATTTGGTCATGATTTTGACTACACACAACGAAACGGTCAGTCGGAATATCACCCGAATATGTACCGCGCTTACGACCATCTGCACCAACTTGACCTGACTTCACAAAGCCTTCGCGCAATACTTTCACCATATCTGCAAAGTCACCAAATGAGGCATAATAACCATCTAATTCACCAGTCAGTTGTGTGTGCATGACATGGTGCAAATCATCTAACCAAACGCCGTCTAAGCCAACACCATTTGCTTCGTGCGGTAAAAGATTGCGTCTGTCAGAGGTATCATTTTCAGCGATAACATGAACTCGCTTGCTGTTGCGGTCTCCCCATTCATGAATCGCTTGTGTGAGTTCTTCTAAAATGGGCACAGGCGAAAAATCGACGAGTGCATGGGTCGCATCCAGACGGAAACCATCTATATGACACACCTCTAGCCAGTAAAGCGCATTCTGGATGAAGAAATTACGCACTTCCGCGCTATAAGCATCATCAAAATTGAGGCTATCACCCCAGACACCGCTATATTTCTGTGTGAAGTAAGGCGCGTAATCCCAGAGATAATTGCCTTCAGGTCCGAGATGGTTGTAGACCACATCTAAGTAGATAGCGATGCCTTTTTCGTGCGTGGCATTGACCAAGTTGCGTAAGCCATCGACACTGCCATAAGCACTATGTGCTGCGAACAATTGCACACCATCGTAACCCCAATTACGATTACTCGGAAATTCCGCAATGGGCATCAATTCAATGGTGGTGATACCAAGTTTAAGCAGATAGTCTAAATAGGGGATAATTGCCTCGAATGTGCCTTCGGGCGTAAATGTGCCGACGTGTAATTCGTAGATAATGGTATTGCGTAAGGTCGGCGGATTGAAGCCCTCATCTGTCCAGTTGAAAGTCTCGTCAATCACAGCCGATGCACCATGCACACCTTCTGGTTGATGACGCGATGCAGGGTCAGGGCGTTCTTTATCGCCATCAATGCGGTAGAGATAGGTATCACCAACAGATACACCCTCAACCTCACAGGAGAAATAGCCCCGTTCATCGCTTTGCATCGAGATGTAGCTATCAGATTTTAGTAGGTGTAATTCGACTGTCTCTGCATTTTTTGCCCATACAGTAAAGCGATGCTGTCCGTTATTTAGTTGTGTCACGCCAATCTGTTGCATAGTTTGTTGTTCCCCTTCGTTTGTTCATTAACCCAAAAGACCACCTGTAGCAGATGGTCTTCACGATACACTTTAGAGATTAGCTTTTCTTAAGGCGTGGGTCAAGTGCATCACGCAAGCCATCCCCCAACAGATTAAAGCCTAGCACAGTTAGCATAATCGCTATTCCAGGGAATATTGCCATGTGAGGGGCAGCACGGAAAAAGTCGATTGCATCGCCGAGCATCCGTCCCCATTCAGCAGCAGGAGGTTGTGCTCCCAAGCCCAAAAATGAGAGTGCTGCTGCATCTAAGACTGCCGTGCCAATCCCTAATGTGCCTTGCACGACAATCGGTGTTAGGCTATTTGGCAAAATTTGAGTGAACATAATACGACGATTGCTTGCGCCTAATGCTCGCTCCGCAAGGATAAATTCTTGCTCTTTGAGCGATAGCACACTGGCACGCACCAGACGCGCATACGTGGGTATCGCCACAATCGCAATCGCAATCAGCGCATTAATCAAACCTGGTCCGAGTACCGTCACAATTGCAATCGCTAGCAAGAGCGACGGAAACGCCATCAGCACATCCATAATCCGCATGATGATGTTATCGACCCAAGCCCCATAAAAGCCTGAGACCAACCCAATCACTGAGCCGAAAAAAATCGAAATCGAGACCGCAGCTAAGCCCACTGGCAAGGATAAACGCGACCCATAGAGCACGCGACTGTAAATATCACGTCCGTTGCCATCTAAGCCCATCAAAAATTGAGGACCATCGGTACAACCAAAAATCGCTGAGCAGGGCGGTAGGCGTGGAATAATGCCATTGGGACGATCTAGCAAAATTTCGTTCGGTTCATACGGTGCGAGTTGAGGTGCAAAGATGAAAATGAACAATAAAAAGCCTAAAATCACCAAGCCAGCACGCGCACTATTATTGCGTAACAAACGCTTGAGTGTCTCGATGAATAAATTTTCATTTGGACGCACAGCAGAGGTGTTGTTTTTCAATTTAGCGACATTATCAGCCATAGTAGCACCTCACTCCAAGCGTACACGCGGGTCAAGATACCCGTATAAAATATCGACAATCATATTGATGAAGACGAAGGCTATCGCTGTTACTAAGGTTACGCCTTGCACAACGGTATAATCACGCGCTGTAATCGCCTCGAACAAAGTTTTGCCGATGCCTGTTAAACGGAAAATCGTTTCGGTCAAGACTGCGCCACTGATTAAAAAGCCAAAGTTCAAGCCAATGATTGTCACGACAGGCAAGAGTGCATTACGCACCGCGTGTCGCATCACCACACGCCGTTCCTTGAGTCCCTTCGCACGTGCTGTCCGTACATAATCTTGATTGAGTGATTCGAGGAGGCTACTGCGTGTCATTCGTGCAATAATCGAGAGTGGAATCGTTCCGACAGCAACGGCTGGCAAAATCAAGTGACGGAAGGCTTCAATGAAGAGTTCCCAATTGCCCGTAATCGCTGCATTGAGTAGCGTAAAGCGCGAGATAAACTCCATCCAAGGCACAACTTCGCTATCGTCTGTGACAAGGTTATACACGGCATAGAATCGGTCATCAAAGCGCACCGATGGCGGACGACCACTCGGCAACACGAGAAAACTGAGGGGCGTTTCTTCTATGGGCGTGCCGAAAATCATCACATCTTGCATCTGCACACTAAAAATAATAATCAAGATGATACCAAGCCAAAACACAGGCATCGACACGCCAATATTGGAAATAATCATTGTCAGCACATCAACCCACGTATTATGGCGATACGCCGATAAAATCCCCAGTGGGATGCCGATAATCGTTGCAAAAATAATAGCAGCAAGGGTCAATTCAATGGTCGTTGGGAGACGTTCTGCCAGCAAATCGGTCACAGGCACTTGGAAACTCAAAGATAGTCCAAGGTCACCACGCACCACATTTTGAATGTAAATACCAAATTGAATCGGAATCGGCTGGTCAAGCCCGTAGCGTCTATCAAAGGCATCACAGATTTCGTCGGTAGCACGTTCCCCTAATTGTGCGAGGCATGGGTCACCAGGAATTAAACGCCCAAGTGAGAATGTCACCAACAAAATACCGAATAAAACAGGAATCGACAATACAAGTCGCCGAATGAGAAATTTTGTCATCCTGTATAGCTTTCACTACATCATAAAATTATCACATGAAGCAAAGAACGAGGTCATTTCCTGACCCCGTTCCGTGTTATTACACATAGGATATGACGGACGAATCCATCATATCTGAGCGATTATTCTTCTGGGGCGTTCAAGAACCCATTGAAGAATGCACTAAAGTAAGTGAAGCTACCATTACGTCCAACATGGAGTGGGCTACCTGCATCCAATTGAACGGCGTAGCTTGCGACCACATCTTGAGCATCGAATGCACTACCATCATGGAATGTGACACCTTCGCGCAAGTTGAATGTCCAGACGGTGCTATCTTCGTTACCGCTCCAGTCAGTTGCGAGGGCAGGGATGACGGCTGTGCCACCCACTTCGTATGCGAGCAATGCTTCTACGATTTGTTCACATGCACGGAGGGATTCACCATCAGTTTCGTCTGCACAGTAGAGACCATTTGGTTCTGCATTTTGTACCCAGACAAATTCATCGTCACTTGGGTCACTGACAACAGCGAAAACTTCGTTACCGAGTGGGCTGACGTTCGCATTTTCGATCTCTGCACGATACGCGACACCACTACCACCGTGTGCAATCGGCACCATTGGTACGAGGTCACGGATAGCGGTATTGGCTTCGATATAGATGTCATAACGTGCATCTTGGTCAGCAATTTGTGCGCCTTGCGTTAAAGGACCTGTGATTTCGTCGAATTTATCGCCAAATTGGTCACTTGCGCCTGCACCAAAGTGGAAGTCAAGGAAGTTGGTTGCATCAGGATAATCTGCACCCCAACCGAGTAAATGCAAGCTGAGTTCGCCTGCATCGGCTGCATCAAGGAACGCGCCTGATTCCATTTCCATAATTTCGACGTTGATACCGACTTCTGCCAATTGTGCTTGAATATCTACTGCGACCAAGCCTGGTGTTGGCAGATAACTACGAACAACATCACGATAGCTGATGGTAGTTTCGATTGGTAATTCGACACCAGCTTCGGCTAACAATTCACGAGCACGGTCTGGGTCGTATGGGAATGCTTCAACTTCTGGTGTGAAACCAAAGATGCTTGGTGGCATGAATTGGCTTGCTGCGGAGCTTCCTGGTGGATAGAAATTATCAACCAAGCGTTGACGGTCAATCGCATGAGCAACCGCTTGACGCACCAGAACGTTATCGAATGGTGCGATAGTGTTGTTGATACCGACATAGAAAATATTTGTTCCTGGGCGTTCGAGGAGAACAGTGCTGTCATCTGCTTCGAGTAATGCGAAGTCATCGACACCTGGGTTATCAATTGCATCTGCTTCACCAGCTTGCAGTTCGAGTGTACGAACACTAGCTTCACTGTTCCAACGGAAAATGAGTGTACCTTCAACGGCTGGTTCGCCCCAGTAATTATCATTACGGGTCATCACGATTTGGTTACCTTTGTCCCATTCTTCAAGCATGTAAGGACCTGTACCAATTGGATTTTCAAATAATTCTGGACCACCGCCGCCTGTCGCGACGAGATATTCTGATGGATGGATACCCAATGCTGCGAACGCTGCTTTAGATGGGAAAGCAGGGTCGGGGTTGCAGAGGGTGAAAACAACGGTTAATTCGTCTACGGCTTCGATGGAACTGATGTTACCACCGTATTCACAGCCTGCTTCTATAGACGAAAAATCCATTATGTCATCTTGTGCCATCGCAGGGATGAGCAAACCCAAAACTAGGATTGTCACCATCGCGAGTGCGACAATACGAAACACTTTATTCATAAAATGTTACTCCTGTAACTTAATAGGTATTGCGTGCCTCAATGTGGAATCATGTAGCGTTATGATGAAGCACGTTTGATGCTAATTTTAATACTACACTCAGAAAATCGCAATACATTCGGTAATAGTTCACAGGTTCTTCGCAGATATTTGATAAGTTTCAGCCAATTGAGAGGAGAAAAAGAACCTACTCATTGAGTAGACTCTTTTCAATTGCTCACTTATGGTTCAATGCCAACTGTAAGGCTATCGTCGATGTAGAGCGGAATATAATCGGTGATAGTTAGCACATTATTGATGCCTGTATGCCACCAATCGTTGCTACTGTCAAAATTCGGTGCGTAGTCACTGAGACGCATCGCACCTTGAAATTGCCATGTGGCATTCGGTTGAAGGGTGGTCGCGCCATAGCCAATCTCAAAATAGTAGGTATTACCATTGGTAAAAATCGGTTGTGATACTGTTGCTATACCTGATTGATCATAGTAGGTATCCAACACATAATCACTCGCTACTTGACTGCCATCGAGGGTAAAGTACAAACGTGCGCTGATATTCCCTTGCGGTTGTGTGCTGATATTGCGGATTTGATAGCGCAAGCCTGCTTGTTGATTATCATCGTTACCATCAATGCGACTTTCGATTTGCAGTGATGCTGTGCCATTCGGTGTGCTGGTTGGCGATGGTGTACTTGTCGGTGATGGTGTACTCGTCGGCGATATTGTGCCATTGGGTTCAAGCCCTGTGTTGAGGGTACCATCAACATAGATAGGTAGATAATCGGTTTGACTATCTTGGAAGTCGAGAATACCTGTATGCCACCAATCATTGTCAGAACTGAAATCCAGACTGAAATCTGACAGACGAATGACTCCTTGGAACTGATAAGAGGCATTGGGTGCAAGTGTTGACCCCACATAATCGAGGATGAAGTAGTGATTATTGGCATCCCACTGGAAAGGACCTGCGATGCTGAGGGCATTCGACGAATCATAGTAGGTTTGCATGACATAATCATCTGCCAAACGACCATTATCGACTGTGAAGAACACATACATATCCATGTTGGACTGTGGTGTGCTACTGGTGTTGGTCAAGGTATAGGCGAAGATTGATTGTTGATTATCATCTTGTCCATCAATCCGCGCTATAACGTTGAAATCGCCTATAGTTGGCTGAGGGGTTGGCGTTGGAGCTACAACCGAAGCAATTGAAACCCACCCAACTGGAATTTTTATGTCTGCGGATGTCATCGCTAAACTGGTTTGCGTGTTATTTGCCAAGTTCACAATTTGAACATCGGTTGCGTTAGTGTTATCACAATTTTGGAAGTTACTGCCGTGTAGCGCATATCCTAGATATACTCCATTTGGTGACCAAGCCAAGTCACACCCTGGTGTGTATGTTTGCGTGTTCACAAAGCTGTCATTCTGAAATTGCGATACGTTAACAGAGGCTTGTACACTCGTGTCGTATCCATCCGTTAATAAATAGGCTACCTCTTGACTTGCAGGGTTAACCACCCATTCTCTAACCATGTCAGAAGCAATGAGTGTAGTGGATGAAATGCTTGGTTCAATATCAAAGATTAAAGTCTCTTGTTGCGTCGTACCAGGTTGATTGACAGTAAGGGCTTTCCCCACCACAAGTGTGTTGTTGTCTGTCCAAATGGGTGTATATGCACCGAAACGCCATCCAGTATCGGAGGCAGGTGCATTGGGAAAAGGCACAGCGGTTTCTGTGAAAGATGTTAGTGGAATGATGTTACCTGAGTTTATGTTTCCCAGAAATAGCTCTTTTCTCGTTTGATAGGGTTGCGATGCGCAAAAACGTGAAAATACAAAATATGCCATATCGGGAGAGAGGCTCAGGTTACAAAAGCCACCAGAAGCAATGGAGTTATGAGTTTCAGGAACTGATAAGCTATTGGTGATAGTATTCGTAAGTGTATTAAAAATCTCAACACTGATATCACAGCCAAGAAAGCCACAAACCTCTGTCGCAAATGCCAGAAACTGACCATCTTCACTCCATGTCAGTGTACCATGACCTGCTTGGTCATTTGTGATGTTTTGTGACACTTGAGATTGTAAATTGTATGTGAAAACATCAGCCTGTTCATTATTTATATTAATGAAAGCAACTGATTGACTGTCTGGTTTCCATGCAAATGAATTTAGCTCTCCCAAATAGTTAAAAGGGAGGTCGCTAATTAAGCTCATAGTGACATCAATTGTTTGTATGTTGCCTGATGCAACATTAAACAATGTGATTTGCTGAGATACAGGGTCAAACTCGGGTAGGAATGCGACCCATTCACCATCGGGAGATGGTATTGCATCATAGAGTCTATTATTAAACGGTACAATCAACGTAGATTCTTGTAGCGTTGTTGGATTCACCAAATGCAAAGTAAGATTCTGAGAATTATTCTGAGTAGCATAGGCGTATCTATGCGAACTGGATTCTTGGGCAATGGATATATGAACAACCAGCAACAAGATTATGGTAGTGAGTGCGATAAACCATTTGCTCTTCATCTCTGTTCCTCCTTAATTTGACTCTGGACAGGCTTGTATGCGTTCATTCAATAAAGGATCATTGGCAGGTAGACTGTCATAGGCTATTGGTGGTTCTCGGTTTACCCAATCATCATAGATACATCTCCCACCTGCTGTGATGACACCAAGAAGTTCATCAGGATTAGGTATAAAAGTCTGACCATCTGCGTTGATTACTCTCAACTGGAATGCAACATGTTCTAATAGTGGAGCTCGGTCAGGACCATCACCATCTGTATCAACATCAAGAGTTCCTATTGGATCACCTGCTGATACAGCATTCCAATCACACTGTACAAATTCTGGATTTGGATTGACGTGAGATAAAATAATTTCTCGTCGTACATCGGTGACAGTTATTGCCCCTTGATTATAGGTAAATGTATAGGGTTCATCATTGATGATTAGTGTGATTACATCATCACATGGTACTAATGCACCACTTACAGGACTGTAAATCGTAATTTCATTTGGTACATAACTGAAATCTGTATCCACATTTCGCTCTTCAGATCTTGGCATTATATCTAGGATCAATCCACGCGAGTTATATTGATAGTCAATTATATCTGGTGGTGCATGAAAACCAAGATTCCCAACTGTTGCTAAGTCTTCAGGAAATACCGAATCAAAGACAACGTTGCGTCCATTTGTACTCTGGTTAGCAAATTGTCCTGGATTAACTAAAGGAATGCTTGGGTCTGGAGTAGATGTCGGTGGTGCTATTGTAGGTGTTGGCTCTAGCGGTGGACAATTCTGTGCTCTTTGAGGCTCTAGTAAAGCACCAAGTGAATCTGAGCGTGCTACCCATGCTTCTGTATTTGGGTCATTTGTCCATTCATTAACAACTTGTACGTAAATGATGCCATTTCCAACATTAACCTCATCATTTGGATTTAGTGATAAGCGTTGTACTCTTTCACCCGATCCTAAGATTTGAATGATTTGACCTTGACTGGAAGGACTATTTCTTACGTTTACCTCTATAGGTGGTTGCTCATTTGGTCTTAGGGTGCATATAACATACCAGTACAGTGGATTGGGCGTAGGAGAAGGTCCGATTGTTGGTGTTGGCGGTGGACCAGCGTAACCAGGTAAACTCGTTTCAGAACATGAGAGAACGAGTGCATCTGGGTCATTAGAACTCAAACGTTGTACCATGTAACCATTGATAGGAGTGACTGAGCTATCTGTCAGATTTTCCAACTGTATCCCTATCCATACAGAGTTATCACTAGGGTTTTGATACCATGAGGTTGCTGTCATTCTTGTTCGTGTTATACCAGCTATCCAATCGTCGGGATTACCACCTGGAACAACGTTCCATTGATCTGGGAAATCATATTTTGTTGTAACAATACCTTCACCATCAAATAATACTCCGTTATCACCAATAATTAAGATTCTGCTTTGCTCCTCTAAATCTGTATTAATGCGGAAGGAGCGATTTCCTATTGGGTCTACAAAACAACTGGGGGCTGGTGTTGGATTAGGGCAACTATCACCATTGTTGGTTTGTGCGCCGTTTTGTGGTTGTGCGATGTTACCTGAAGGACAGATTATAGGGTTAAGGTCTGTCACTTGGTCAGTTTCGATGCGGATGTTATCGAACATACTGACATACGATTGATAGTAGCTTGCATTAATCGTTGTGGTGATAGATTGTGTCATACGACGCACGCCATCAATAGGTAAAGCAGTGTAAGGATAATTACCAAATTGGGTATTGGTACATTGATTGTTGCTTGGAATCCAAGTGCAGGTTCTTTGATACAAAATTGTATCATTAGCATCGTAAAAT